>JAKIUC010000049.1 GCA_021647785.1 Melioribacteraceae bacterium | reverse complement strand
AGTGATAAATTAATATAAAACTCTATTTCCTTTCTTTTTTACTTTTTCCATTTAACAAGAAAAATATCTTTTGCTTTCTGCATAAATCATTGTTTTTTATGAATTTAAAATTGACTCTGAATTGCTGTATGGTATAAGTTAATTGATAATTTTACCAAATTTAATCTTGATTGTAGAACTCAAATACTGTACTTTAATAATTAAATTTTTTATTTTTTTTTGAACACATAATAGGAGAAGTGATGAAAAAAGCACTCAGTATTTTAGTTGTAATTAGTATGGTTTTAGGGCTTTCTGGATTTGCATGTTCATCAACAGAATTAACAAGTGCAAAACTGTATGTGCAGCAAAAAAACTTTGCTAAAGCAATAGACGCACTAGAAAAAGAGACCACAAAAAATCCTAAAAGTGATGAAGGATTTTATCTATTGGGTTATGTTAATGGTGAACAAGGTAATCTTGAGCCGATGATTGAAAATTTTGATAAATCGTTGGCAATTAGTAACAAATTTAAGAAGAACATTGATGACTACAAGAAATTCCAGTGGCAAGATAACTTTAATAAAGGGGTTGGTCTTTTTAATAGAGGTACAAAAATAACCTCGAAAGATAGTAGTAAAATGTTCTATAATAAATCAGTTGAAAGATTCCAGAATTGTACTCTTATTGAACCTGATTCTGTTGGTGCATATCAAAATATGGTTTATTCGTTAATTAATAGTGGACGAGATACTGAACTTGAAAAGCCATTATTAAAAATTATTGAATTAAGTAAATCGGCAGAAGCTTATGTTGATTTAAGTAAAGTATATAGTAATCAAGCTATTGTTTTAATGAATTCATTTAAGGATACAAAAAATATTGATGACAGTATAAAAGCTATGGCGATGTATGATAAACAAATAGAGCTTTTAGAGGAGGGACAAGAACTTTATCCTGAGGATTCAAAAATATTAGCTCAACTCTCTAACGCCTATGTGGATGCTGATAGAATGGATGTTGCAATGGAAACTTTCCAAAAAGGAATTGAAAAGGACCCAACAAATGAAGTTTACCGTTACAACTATGGCGTACTTTTATTAGGTGCCGAAGACTATAGTGCAGCTATAAAACAATTTAATAAAGCAATAGAAATAAAAGAAGATTACACAAGTGCATATTATAACTTAGGTGTTAGCTATCTAAAATGGGGAGCCGATTTGCAAGAAAAAGCTATTGAAGCTGACTCTGATGATTTAACTTATAAAGAAAAATTTGGAATGGCAGTTGCTCCTTTAGAAAGATACTTAAAAGATTTTCCGGAAGATGCTGGTATTTGGAATTACCTTGGTAAAGTTTATGCTAACTTAGGTGAAAATGATAAATCTCAAGAAGCTTTCGACAAAGCTGATTTATATAGATAATTAAATAACTAATATCTTATTAACCCACAATTTCTTACATTGAAAAATGAATTGTGGGTTTTTATTTTTTAAATAAGAAAGAGAGAATTATGAGTAACAATAATCCGAAACAACAACAAATTAATATAGAATTAGGTGAAAAAGAAGCAGAAGGCATATACTCTAATTTAGCAATTATTACACATTCACCAGCAGAATTTATAATAGATTTTACACGTGTTGTACCAGGTGTTCCTAAAGCTAAAGTTCATTCAAGAATAATAACTACACCGCAACATGCTAAAATGTTATTAAAGGCTTTGCAAGATAATATTGATAAATTTGAATCAAGATTTGGTGAGATTAAAATTGAAGGGCAAGCAAATCCGCAGTTCGGATTTACAAATGTAAACAATGAAGAGAAAATTAATTAGTTTTTACACTAAACTAAAAATTGATTGCTATCACACTATTCTATTGTTTATATTTATAACTTAGAGCAAGTCAAATTTATAAGTTATGAATGAGGTTATCATGAAAATTAGAATTATGAATAAGTTATTATTTGCTCTTGTTTTTATTTTTGGAATAAATTTATCAGCACAAGAAAGAGTAATTGTAACACTAAATGTATTTCAGCCTTTGCCTGAAGTATCATTTGCAGCTTTTCTTACAAATCCATTTTTAGAGAGTACACCACGAATATTACAAGTAATTATGGTACCTCAGGATAGAATGGTTATTGTTCAAGGTTCTATCTTATGGAGAAAAGTTGATGAAAGTTCTTTTAATGAACTCCTTAGTTATACTACAAAACCATTTACCTCACGAAATTTTTATAATGATGATTTCTCTTCGATTGATGGAATAGAAATAGAGGAGTCTAATTCAAATGAAGATTTACTTCAGGAAAATTTAAGACAAGGTAAACCAACCGGAACTTATAAAATAATTATTAAAGTCTTTGATAGTAATATGGAATTCCAAAGTGATGCTACCGAAGACCTTGACTTTTTAAACCCAGCCCAAACTTTGTCAATTATTCAACCAAGTGCTGAAGATCAATTAGATGTTGCAGGTATTTTGCTTACTTGGACTGATGTACTTGGAGTTGCAGATTTTATTGTGAAAGCAAATATTAGATCGAGCAAACTTGAATCGTTAGAAGAAGCTTTGCAAAAGGGAAACCCAATTGTTGATAATGCAAGTGTTGGAACTAAAACTAGTGTAAATCTTCGTGAAATTTTAGATAGAGAATTAGTGGGCGGAGAAGAAATTGTTGTTCAAGTTAGAGGCGTAGTTCCAGGACCAGGTGGACCAACAATTATATACTCTGATATTATAAATTTTTATCTTAATAGCTCGGGTAGCCCTGTTGTAGATAAAGGAGTTGAAGATTTTGAAACACTTATTATTACAGTTATTGATGATATGAAACAGCAAGGGGAAGGAGAATCGGAAGCAGCAGAAAGGTTACAAAACCTCCTCTCAGACCTACAAAACGGCAATATTAATTTTAATGATATCCGAATTAAATTTGAAGGGGGAAGACAATTGACTTATGCAGAATTCCAGGAAATTTTGGATTATCTAAGACGAAATCCAGATGTACTAACTAATCTCTTATATGAAGCAAATTAGGTTGGAGGAGAAAATGAATTATAATAGATTGCTTATCGTATCAATAATAATAGCCGCTTTTATCTCAATCGGATTTGTAATAGAAGATAATAATGAAACCCCAATTGCTTTGATAAAGAAAATAATTAAGGATGTTTCTTATAAAACAATTGATGCTGAAGATTGGGAAGTAGCAAAAACTGGAGTACCTTTAAAAAGTGGCGAGCAAGTTAAAACAGGATTTAAGTCGTTAGCTTTAGTTCTATTTACTGATGGAACAGGTCTCTTGAGAGTTAGAGAAAATTCTATAATGTATATTTATGGTGATAGAGAAGATAAAAAAATAAACAAAAATACTTTTATTGAAAAAGGTCTAATTGGGTTTGATATTAATAAACAAGAAGCTGAAGAATTTAAGTTTACTACCCCAACTGCTGTTGCTGCAATAAGAGGTACAGCAGGATATATAGAAGTTGGGTCTGATAGCTCAACCACAATTGTTTGCGATTATGGGAAAATTGAAGTTCAATCTCTTATTGGCGATAAGAGAAAAGCTGTTATTGAAGGTGGTGCTGCTTTATCAATAAGTCCAGATGGAGAAATCTTGAAAGGAGCTATCTCTTCTGAACAAAGTAATAAGTTCAGCAAGACTAAAAAGACTAAAGTTAAAAAAATATTTATTGAAACTGAAGATGGAACAATTGAGTTAGAGTTCTATCCGGAAGAAGATTAAATTATATACACTATTCAAATTTATCTTGCCATGCGGGATTATTTGAATGTAATACCTATGATTGCTGGTTAAACGAAAGCACAAATACTAATTTGAATTTCGATTTGCCAGTATATTGTTATTTAAAAAAGTGAATGCCAGATAAAAATAATGTTAGGTGAAAAAGATGCTTTTTGATAATCGGAAATTTATGAAAAGGATAATACTTACTCTTATCCTTTTTTTATGCAGTTCAACTTTAATATTTGCACAAGCTAGTAATACTGTATCTTCAATAACTTTTGGAGAGATAACAGACGGAAATCCAGTAGATGTAAAAGTATCCTTAATTAACTCACTATCAGTCTCCCGAGTGCAAATAGTTTATAAATCATTTCAAGAGACTGAAGTTAGAGTTAGGGAGATGGAGATACTCGGAGATATTGCAGTATATCAAATTGCTGGAGAAGATGTTTCTGCACCAATTTTAACATACTACTTAATTATTGAAATGAAAGATGGAAATAGCGAAACTTATCCGCTTGGTGTACCTGAAGCAGCACAGCCAATAGATTTAACAGTATCATCGAAAAGTGAAAAGGATGAAGAAGTTTTAATCTTAAGTCCGAGTAGCAATGAAACATTATCTTTAAGCGAATTATTCATTTCTATTTCGATGGTAAAAGCTTCGGATAATGTTGATATTTCAAAAACAAAAATTATTTTGAATGGAGAGGATGTAACTTCAAATGTTTTATTTGCTGGTGAACTACTTCTCTACTATCCGCAAAATTTTGAGGGTTCTCTTGAAAGTGGCAAACAAAGTTTAGAGATAGAAGTATATGATAAAGATGGCACTCTCTATCATACAATGAAAAGAGATTTTGTTACTGTTGACGGTGCAGTAGCAATGGATTTAGGAAGAGGGTTAAGATATAGCGGAAACGCTGCTGGCGAAGTAAGAAACGAATTGTTTAATGGCAAGAATACGCTTTATAATAATTTAGCTTTAACTCTAAATGCCAGAGTTGGCGATTGGAGGTTCAAAGGTTACGGTTATATTACTTCTGAAGAGAATGTGGATGTACAACCGCAAAATAGATATTCAGTCTCTGTATCGAGCGATTGGCTTAATCTACGAGGCGGGGATAGCTACCCGCGTTATAACAATTTACTACTGAATGGAAAGAGAGTAAGAGGTGTAGATGGAAAAATTGATTATGGTGTTTTTCAACTGCAAGGTTCGTACGGTCAAGTAAGAAGGGAAGTGAAAGGTAATTTACTTGAAACTTATGCAGAAGATGATGCTCCTTTACTTACAAATGTAGTTAGAATTGATTCGATAAAATATGGTTCTCCATTTGGAAAAGTAGATTTTGGTATCTACTCAAGAGACTTGCTCTCTGGTAGAATTGGATTAGGTAGTAAAAATGGATTTGAATTTGGGGTCTCGTTTTTACATGCAAAAGATGATGTAAACTCTGTTGAATTTGGTGCTAAACCAGAGGAGAATCTTGTAACAAGTGCCGATTTAAGATGGGCTATTGATGACCAAAATATTATCATAAAAGGTATAACAGCAGTTTCAATTATTAATTCTGATATTACTTCAGGTACATATAGTGATGAGCAGATAGATTCAATCTTTGCCTCTGGAAATGATATTGGTAGTGATGCTGAAAATTTTAAAAATATTAAGAATATGATATCACCTTTCTTTACAGTAAATCAGTTTATAGAACCTCTTAATTTTACAGAGCTATCCTCGTTAGCTGCAGAAGGATCAATTGAGTTAAATTATTTTAATAATAATTTAAAAGGTTCCTATATTTATAGAGGGAGTCAGTTCAAATCTTTTGGACAGGAATATACGAGAACTGATATTGCCGGTTTAAATATTACTGATAGATTCAGAACTTTAGATAACCAATTGTTCTTTTCGGTTGGTTACGAAAATCTAAATGATAATCTACAAGGTACAAAAATGGCTACTACTACTTACCAAACTTTACGTGCATCTGCTTCATTATTTATGAGAGCAGATATACCGAACATAACTCTTAGTTATATCCGAAATCAAAATAGAAATGGAATTGAACTAACTGATACACTCAATAGAATCTCAAGTGTAGATGATATTACAAATAGATTTTCATTGAATTTTGGATATGATTTTAAGTTTTCTGTACGCCACAATTCATCTCTAAGTTTCAGTACTTCAAATAGAGAAGATGATAGTTATTATAATAATGATTCAAAATATTTTTCAACTTCATTTACTTTAAATAGTTATTGGACTAAAACATTAGTGAGTAATTTTAGTGTTATCTATTACAATAGTGAAATAACTACTGTGCAGTACAAATATGTAACAATTATGGCAGGTGGAAGATATAGATTGATGAATGATGATTTGGAACTATCTTTTAACTACAGTCCGAGTTTTGGCGACTTTAACAGACATGCGGTTGATTTAGTTGCATCATATCAAGTTATTCAGAATTTATGGCTAAGAGCACAAATGCGTTACTACAATATGCCTGATACTGGTACCAACACTATCTCTGGAATGACTTTAAGATATAGCTTCTAATTATTATATATAATTAGTAAGTAAGTAAAATAGAAAAAATTAAAAAGGTTATTTCTAAAATTAGTTTTTTTTTGGAGTTTATAATTTTTCAAAAGTTACGAAATATTCGAAGATACCGGCGAAAGATTAAACTTCTTTTACCATTATTTCTGGTGCCATTTACCTCTGCAATTTTTGTCTTATCAATTACACAAAATTATTTTATCTCTATTGCCCCGTTGCAAGAATTGGAATTGAAATATCTTGATATTCGTTTCTCTAACAAAAATGTGATTAACATCAAAGATAAAGCGGATGTGATAATTCTTGGTATTTCTCAAGAGGATTATGACCAAATTCCGGAGCCTTATAATTCGTGGCCCTGGCCACGTTCCTACTTTGCAAAAATTGTAAATAACCTTAAAATTGCAGGAGCAAAAGCTGTTGGTATTGATCTCCTAATGTCTAATGATGATAAGTTTTCTCCAATAAATGATGAACTCTTAAAGAAAGCAATACTTAATTCGAGAAACGTAGTGGTTGCAGGTATGCTTGATGTGGAGGCTGAGTTGCTAATGGAGGAAGGGAGCTACACAATAAAGCAAGATTCATATAATTACAGAAATAAATTTTATGCTGTTGATAGCTCTGTAGGAATTGTACAGATTGGTAGTGACGAAGATGGAATTTACCGCCGTTACGAACCCCTTGCTATCTCTTCTGTTAATGAATCCATTCTGCCAACATTCGGATTTGCTCTGCTCAATAAATATTTTGGACTTAAATCAAACTACATTTCAAGAATTTCAGATTCCTACTTTGAGCTTGCTGATAGAAAAATTCCTCGTTACGATAAATCTTCAATGCTTATTAATTATTATGGACCAAATGGAACTTTTGAATATCTAAAATTTACTGATGTTTTGGATGATAAAGATTTTCAAACAAAAGATGAACTCTATTATGAAACAGATATAAATACATGGGATGATGAGCATTCTGGTCTTTTGCAATCGGGAAAGTTTAAAGACAAAATTGTTCTTATCGGTTCAACACTTCCGGAGGATAGAGATTTCCATCCAGTCTCTTTTAGCCAAGGTAAACGAAAAGGGGATAACCAAATGTGGGGTGTGGAGATACACGCCAATGCTATTCAGAATGTAATTTGGAATGATTTTTTATTGAGAGAATCAAAAATTATTGAAGTGCTTTTAATCTTTTTATTATCATTTTTTGCTTTTTATATGTTTTCATTTTTTAAACTAAGCAAAAAAATAAATTTAATTTGGGCTGAAGTAATTAATCTTTCAATTCTTACAATGCTCTTTGTGGCATTCTATTTTCTCGGTATTTATCTTTTTGTTGAACACAATTATATAATATCAATCATTAGTCCTATTGCAACTCTTATTGTAGGTTACTTTTCCACAACTGCATATCATGTTGTAAAAGTAAGAAAACATAATGCTATGATAAAAGGAATGTTCGGACAATACGTAAGCAAATCGTTAGTAAATGAGCTTTTAAACAATCCGGAAAAACTCTCGCTTGGTGGAGTTAAAAAGAACATTACAATTATGTTCAGTGATATAGAGGGTTTTACAAAAATTTCAGAAAAAATGGAACCGGAAGAATTAGTAGAGTTTATTAATAATTATCTTTCAATTATGACATCCATTGTGTTGGAGCAAAAAGGAACATTGGATAAATATTTGGGGGATTCACTAATGGCATTCTGGGGGGCACCACTTGAGGTTGAAAATAAAGAATTACACGCATGCAAAACTGCAATTTTAATGCAAAAGAAAATGGATGAACTAAGAAGCACTTTTTCCACTGAGGCTGCACGTAAGGTTAGAACTCGGATTGGAATTAATAGTGCTGATGTGGTAGTAGGTAACATTGGTGGTGTAGAGCGTTTCGATTATACGGTAATGGGTGATGGTGTAAACCTTGCAGCACGATTAGAAAGTGCAAACAAAATGTATGGAACTACAGTAATGATAAGCGAAACTACATATGCAAAAGTAAAAGATGAAGTATTTGTAAGGGTAATAGATAATATTGTAGTTGTAGGTAAAACAGAACCAATAACTGTTTACGAGCTACTTGGATTTAATAAGAATAATGAAGCTGCTGATAAATTTAGAATTTATGAAAATTATATTGAGGGTTACAAAAAATATAGAGAAAGAGAATTTGAAGATGCAAAAAATCTTTTTCAAAAATCATTGAATGAAAATCCGAACGATGAACTTTCCAAAATTTATTTGAAGCGTTCTACAGATTTTATCTTAAATCCCCCCGCTGATGATTGGAATGGAGTCTCTGTATTAAAGAGTAAGTAGTTATGCTTTTCCCTATAATGTAAGTTAGCTCCTTTCCGAAATTTGAGATTTTAAAAAATGGGGAAATTGATATAGACAAAATATTTCAGACAAAAACTTTAACGGAATTTATATCTCAATTAAGTGCCATTTCTTATGACCCATTTATGCCTGCATCGATAAAAAGCACATTAGATGAATTATCATCAACTGTACATTTGAATCTTACCAAGATACTTAAATTAGAGCTTGAAAAATTTATGCTTGAATTCAGTAAAGAATATTTTGATAAAGGTGTTGCTCCTAAATTTGACCCAATTGGAGTTTATAATAATTTCAATCACCAAAGGATACATCATAGAATATCAATGGAAAAATTGAAAGCTGAGAGACAAAAATATTTAATGATTGACGAACCTTGGTAAAAATAATAAAGCCAAGATATAAATAAATTTCAGCCCATAACAGTGAACACAACAGGTTCACCTGTTTAAGAATTAAAAACACTTTGCCTCCTAATCACTATTTTTATACTTCACGTTTGCCATTTCACTTTTTAATTATCCATTCATTTCAAATAATTTACTACCAATTGTGTATATTTATAACCATCAAATTTAGATTCAAAACTTAAAAATCATACCTCTTAAATTGAACTTATTAGTAGCTATAAATATCATAAGGAATGTATTGTGGATTTGAAATTAAAAAATAAAGTTGCTTTAATTACAGCATCAAGCCAAGGCATAGGTAAAGCAACGGCGGAGTTGTTTATTAAAGAAGGATGTAAAGTTATTATTTGTTCAAGCAATCAGATGAACATTATTGAAGCTGCTGCTGATATAAAACAGACTACAGGAATAGAACCTCTTTGGGGTGTTTGTAATATTAACAATCCGGATGATATTGCTGAAATTGTTAAGATGACGAAAAGCAATTATGGTGAAATAGATATTCTTGTAAATAATTGTGGTGGACCAACGCCAGGAACATTTGATGATTTGAACGATCTGAATTGGCAAGATGCAATGGACCAAGTTCTCTTAAGTGCTGTACGTATGACACGTGAAGTTATTGATGGAATGAAAGTGAAAAACTGGGGAAGGATAATTAACATTACATCACTCTCTGTAAAGCAACCAGTTGATAACTTAATGCTCTCGAACTCACTTCGTGGTGCTGTTACTGGGTTTGCAAAAACATTAAGTAATGATGTTGGTAAATATAATATCACAGTAAATAACGTGGCACCGGGTTATACACTTACTTCGCGTTTATATGAACTTGCTTTAGCAAAGGAGAAAAACACTGGTGTTTCGCATGAAGAAGTTTTAGCAGAAATGGCAATGAGTGTTCCGATGAAGCGTTTGGCAAGTGCCGATGAAATTGCATCAATGATAGTTTATTTAGCATCGGAACAAGCCGGGTATATTACTGGAACAACAATTCAAGTAGATGGTGGTGCAATAAAATCAACTTATTAATTTTTATAATATCACAATAAGTCTATTGTGTTTACTTAAGGAAATATGCACAAGCTCATTGAACAAAGTCGAAATGAAGGAAGGTGAAGTTGTTTAATACAAGTTCATTGAGCGGAGTCGAAATGAACGGAAAAATACAATTCTATTCCTTAAATTAATACCATTGCTTCATAAATAGAGAATACAATGATTAAAGAAACTGAAATATCGATCTTTCCAAATAAGTTGGAAGATAAAAAACTTTACAAAAAATTAGCTGCAAAAAATCTTAAAGTTAATGAGTCTGAGATAACATCACTTCAAGTCCTTCGTCGTTCTGTTGATGCACGAGGGAAATATCCGCATTATAAAATAAAAGTTAAAGTTTTTATTGGTGAATTTTCGGTTGATGAGAAGTATGAATTTAATTTTAAAAATGTCAGCAAAGGTAAAAGAGTAATTATTGTTGGTAGTGGTCCTGCAGGATTATTTGCAGCACTTAAACTTTTAGAATTAGGATTAAAACCAATAATAATTGAGCGTGGTTCTGATGTTCAAAAACGCCGGCAAGATTTAAAAGCAATTCAGCAAGATGGGATTGTAAATCCAAACTCGAACTACTGTTTTGGTGAAGGTGGTGCTGGTACATATAGCGATGGTAAGTTATATACACGTTCAACCAAGCGGGGCGATGTAAAAAGAATTCTGAATTTGTTTATCCAGCATGGAGCAAAAGAGGATATACTAATTGACGCTCATCCACATATTGGTTCTAATAATTTGCCAAAAATAATTCAGCAAATCCGTAACACAATAATAAACCACGGTGGTGAGATTCATTTCGATAGTAAGGTTACTGATTTTGTAGTTGATAATTCTACAATTAAAGGTGTTATAGTGAATGAGAGCCTTGAGTTTATTGGCGATTCTGTAATTCTTGCAACTGGACATTCTGCGAGAGATATTTACTACTTGCTCGATAATCACAAAATAGAATTGGAAGCTAAATCTTTTGCAATGGGTGTTAGGGTTGAACATCCACAACAGTTGATTGATTCAATTCAATATAACTCTAGTAAACAAACTTCTAATCTTCCAGCGGCAGAGTATCGTTTAGCCTGCCAAGTTGATAATCGTGGAGTCTATTCATTCTGTATGTGTCCTGGTGGAATTATTATTCCAGCAGCAACAGAGCCAGGTGAGTTAGTTCTAAATGGAATGTCAACTTCTCAACGCAATTCTCCTTTTGCTAATGCAGGACTGGTTGTAACTGTTACAGAAGATGATTGGCAGCACCACTCTGAAAAAGGAATATTTGCTGGATTAGAATTCCAGAAGGAAGTTGAGAAAATTGCATTTACAAATGGTGGCGGTAACCAAACGGCTCCGGCACAAAGAATTACAGATTTTGTAAATAATAAAGAGTCACAAACTTTGCCAGATACATCCTATATACCTGGAATAATAAGCAGCCCGCTTCATGAAATATTACCAAGTGGAATTGTAACCCGTTTACAAAAAAGTTTATTCCAATTTAATAAACGAATGAAAGGCTACTATACAGACGAAGCCCAAATACTTGCAGCAGAAACTCGTACAAGTTCTCCAATTAGAATACCAAGAGATAAGGAGACCCTTATGCACATTGGTGTAAATGGATTATTCCCATCTGGTGAAGGTGCTGGTTACGCAGGAGGTATTATATCTGCTGCTATTGATGGAGAAAGAAGTGCCGAAGCAGTTGCGAAATATTTATTGTAAATTAGATAAAATTATAGGTATTTTCACAAATGAAATTTAATGATTTCGACCTAAATAATTGGAAAGAAATTGATGCAAATGTTGACTCCCTTTGGTTAATTAATCAAAGAATATAAAGGGTATTATGAATTTACCAAGAATAGAAAGAGAGTTGAAAAAGAGATTGTTATATCCATATAGATGGGGACGAAAACAGTCTAATTCGTGGGATAGTGATACAAACTTTATTTATCAAACTTATAGTTTTGAATCACTATTAAGAAAAACTGATAATTTTAGTCAAGAACTTAGAGATTATGCTCTTAACAGATGGTATAATTTTTGGTCTGCTATGGCTGCAGAAAACATATTTGCTTCTCATAATAATGTTATAGCGAATAAAAACTCTTTCGATAAGTTAATTGATTTTACAATTGACAACATTCCATTTGACCATAAGACATCTGTTTATCCAAAAGGTTTTAATCAACCATATAAATATGCTAGAGAAAATGAAAGAGAGCTAATACAATGGTTATATGATAATCAAAGTCAGCAAGGTAGAAAACATCTTGAAAATAGACTATTCATCATAATGTATGATATAAATAATCAACACTGGAAAATGAAATCAGAGATAATATCATTAAAAAAAGAGTTAGATTTGTATATAGATAACTTTTCTAAAAATAATTTGTATGAGTTTGACTTTGGCAATGGCAAAATTTATTCAAGTTTATTATGGATTACAAAGGGATAAAATGAAGATACATAAATAATTATAAGGTAGAAAAAGAAAAAATGAATTATATAGGTTCCAAAAATAAATTAACTGATTTTATCATAAATTCTATTACTGAAAATGTTGGAGATTTAAGTAATAAAGTTTATGCTGAAATATTTGGTGGAACAGGAATAGTAGCCCGCAATCTAAAAACTCGCGTTAGAAAAGTTATTGCAAATGATTTTGAATTTTACAGTTATGTTTTATTGAGAAATTATATTGGTAACCACAAAGAAATAAAGTTCGATTCATTTTTCCAAAATCTTAATAAACTGCAAGGAGTAAAAGGGTTTATCTACAAAAATTATTGTAAAAGTGGGCACGGAGAAAGAAATTATTTCAGTGATGAAAATGGAAAAAAAATTGATGCTATTAGAACTATAATTGAAGAGCTTAAGCATAATAAAAAAATAAATGAGAATTCGTATTTCTATCTTCTTGCATCTTTACTTGAAGCTGCAGATAAGGTAGCTAATACAGCGTCTGTTTACGGAGCCTATTTAAAAAAACTTAAACGAACAGCACTAAAACCCTTAGAGTTTACCCCAGCTATTTTTGAAACAAACGATAACTCTCACGAAGTTTATATGGAAGATTCTAATAAACTGATAAATAGAATTGAAGGTGATATTTTATATCTTGATCCTCCCTATAATCATAGGCAATATGGGGCAAACTATCATTTATTAAATACTATTGCTTTATACGATAATTTTATTCCATACGGTAAGACAGGGATGCGTGAATATCAGCGGTCTAAATATTGTGTAAAACGGAATGTTGCTGAAGAATTTGAAGAGCTAATTAAACGTTCAAAATTTGATTATATTTTTCTTAGTTATAATAACGAGGGTTTAATACCTTTTGAACAAATTAAAAATATAATGTCTAAATATGGGAAATACTCAGTTGATATTTCTGAAAACTATCAAAGATTCAAAGCAGATAGAGATGAAAATAGAAATTATAGTGCTAAAAAGACAACTGAATATTTGCATATTCTGAAAAAATAATTGAATAAAATTTTTGATAATTATTATGCATAATTATAATTTTAGTAAATGACTAAAAACCATACTATCAAATCCTCGCTTGGTGGAAATATTTCCATCACAACTTTTGGGAATGAAAATATTTCTCAGAAAAACTGCATCATTTTAATTCATGGATTTAAAGGATTTAAAGATTGGGGTTATGCCCCTTACTTGGGTGAGTACTTTTCTAACAAAGGATATTTTGTAATTACTTTTAATTTTTCACATAATGGAATTGGTGAAAATAAATATGAATTTACAGAACTTGAAAAATTTGCCGATAACACTTTTACCCGCGAAATAACTGAACTTGAGGATGTTGTAAAAGCGTATCAGGAAAATAAATTTGGAATAATAGATAATCCAAGTATTGGATTAATTGGGCATAGCCGCGGCGGTGCAATTGCTTTACTTACTGCATCCAAATTAGAGAATGTTAAAGTTGTATCAACTTGGGGAAGTATTGCAACCCTTGATAGATATTCGGAAAGGCAAAAAGAAATATGGCGTAAAAAAGGATATTTTTCTGTAATGAATATGAGAACAAAACAAGAGATGAGGCTAAACCTTACACTGTTAAAGGATTTAGAAGATAATAAAAGTGATACATTAAATATCAAAAAGAAAGTTGAAGAATTAAATAAACCCCTTTTAATTATTCATGGAAGTGAAGACTTGGCTGTTAAAGTTAATGAGGCTGAACAGCTCTACAGTTGGTCGGATAAAGAGATTACAGAATTTAAACTTATAGAGAATACTGGACATACGTTTGGTTGTGTTCATCCTTTTAAAGGAACAAATAGTAAATTCGATTTTGTACTTAAATCGACATTAGATTTTTTTAATAATCATTTTGCAAACAGTAATTACTAATATGGGAAATCTTCAATGGAACTAAAGAACTTTATTTTTATTGCCATTTTTATTGGCTCATTCTCATTGCTTGTTTATAGTCTTAAGCAAAAACTTTCGTTACTTAAAATTGGAAAAAGAGAGAACCGCTTTGAGAATAAGTATGAACGAGTATTTAATATAATTAAAATTGTTTTCGGACAATCAAAATTACTGAGAGACCCAGCTGCTGGTTTAATACATTTCTTCATTTTTTGGGGATTTATGTTTTTCACTCTGGCTGTATTGGAAGGAATAATACAAGGTTTTTATTCTAAATTTAATTTAATGTTTTTAGGTAAATTAAATTTGTTAGTTTCGTTATCGCACGATCTATTTGCAGTTCTGGTAATTGCGGCAATCGGTTTTGCATTTTATAGAAGATATATACTAAAAGTTGAAAGATTACCACAAGGGAAGGATGAAAAATTTGATGCAAATTTTATTCTTCTAATGATTTTAACTGTTGTTATTACAATGCTCGGACAAAACTCTGCACACATTGCAATGAATAATTTCCAATTAGCTGAGTTTGAATATCGTCCAGTTTCAATGTGGCTTAGCTCTCTTTTCTATTCAAGCAGTACAAATAGTGCTCCATTCTTTTATGAGTTATTTTGGTGGTGGCATATTCTTGTAATTTTTTCATTTATGAATTATCTACCATATTCTAAACACTTTCATGTTTATACTTCAATTCCTAATGTGTTCTTTTCAAAATTACCAAATGAAAAAATGGTGCTTAAACCATTGGATTTAGAGGATGAAGAAGTTGAACAATTTGGTGTTGCTGATGTTGAGGATTTATCGTGGAAACAATTACTTGATGGATATGCTTGTACAGAATGTGGAAGGTGTACATCCGTGTGTCCGGCTGCAATTACAGGGAAACCACTCTCACCAAGAGAGATAATTGTGAATGTTAGAAAACGAATGGAATCGAAGGGTCCATTAGTTCTAAAAGGAGTTGAAAAAGAAGGAATTACTGATAAAACTTTAATTCATGATTTTATTAAACCAGATGAACTTTGGGCATGCACAACTTGTGGTGCCTGTATGTATGAATGTCCGGTAACTATTGAACATGTTGATACAATTGTAGATATGCGACAGAATTTAGTTTTGATGGAATCAAAGTTTCCCGCTGAAATGAATACAGTTTTCAAAAATCTTGAAACTAACTTTTCTCCATGGGCTTTTAATCAACAAGATAGAGCAAATTGGGCGGAAGGAATGGACATCAAAACATTGGCTGAAGATTCGGATGGAGAAATTTTATTTTGGGTTGGATGCTCAGGCTCTTTCGATACCCGTTATCAGAAGGTATCGCAAGCATTTGCTGAAATAATGCAGAAAGCTGGAGTCGATTTCAGAATACTTGGAACTGAAGAAAAGTGCAATGGAGATACAGCACGTAGGTTAGGAAACGAATATTTAGCTCAAACATTGATGCAGGAAAACATTGAAAAGATGAATAATTATGGAGTAAAAAAAATAGTAACGGCTTGTCCGCACTGTTTCAATTCAATGAAAAATGAATATCCGCAATTTGGTGGAAAATATGAGGTCTTGCATCATACCAAGTTTATTGATAACTTAATAAAAACAAATAAAATTACTTTAAAAAAAGATGATATTGTTCATAAAATGACTTATCACGACTCCTGTTATCTCGGACGGTATAATTCAATTTATGATGAACCTCGTAATGCTCTTGAAAGTATTGGAACAATTGAAATAACAGAACCTGAACGGACTAAAGATGAAGGTTTCTGCTGTGGTGCTGGTGGAGGAAGAATGTTCCTTGAAGAAGATATTGGTACTCGGATTAATGAAGAACGTACAAAGGAATTGTTAAAGACTGGAGCTAAAACAATTGCATCAGCTTGTCCGTTCTGTATGACAATGATTAACGACGGTATTAAAGCCGAAGAAAAAAACGAAGAAGTAGTAGTAAAAGATATTGCTGAAATTATTGTAGAACATCTTAAATAACTTATTTAATAATAAACTATGTGGAGGACTCATGAGTCAATCATACCAAGATTTACTAAGTCATTTGAAAGAAATGGAAACAGACATTCAAAAATTTTATGAAAAAGGTCAAGCAGCTGCTGGTACACGTATTCGTAAAGGTTTAAGTGAACTTAAAAAGAAATCTCAAGATATGAGAAATGAAATCCAAAATATTAAAAATGAAAGAAAAGCTTAGCACTTAAGTTTTTTATGTTAATTACCGCCATTTGAGTTTAGTTCAAATGGCGGTTTTTTATTATTAGGAGGCTTTGCATAACCGAGAAGTTAAAGGAATTCTATTTTTACTTAATAATTTAAATGCTAATTATACTCCGCTTTTGATGCTACGCCCCCCCGAGTGTAACAAATATTAGTGAAATTATTATAGAAACAGACTTTCAAAATAGGTTATTCAAAAGATTCTATTATGCAAAACATTTTCAAAACACTTCTCTTTATTACCATATCTTCAATTTCAGTTATTGCTGATAGTAATATCAGTTCAGAAGATTCCACAGCTACGCTCGAGTTTAGTGTAGTTGGCGATATAATGTGTCACTCTACTCAGTTTAAATTTGCAGAGGTAGCAAAAGATAGCTTCAATTTTAAACCAGTTTATAGAGAAATAAAAAAATATTTAGATAATTCGGATGTTGTAATTGGAAATCTCGAAACAGTGATTGAAGTTGATTCTTTAAAATATGCTGGTTATCCAGTATTTAATACTCCCAAAGATTTTCTTGAAGGTTTAAAGTATGCGGGGTTTGATATTTTATCTACTGCAAATAACCATGCTTTCGATATCAGAGAAAGGGGAGTAAAAAGTACAATAGAGCATATTAAAAACTATAATTTAAAAAATGTTGGAACGCATCTTTCAAATTCTGAAAGAGATTCTGTTAGAATTTTTGAACAAAATAATATTAAGTTTGCACTCCTATCCTATACGTATGGAGTTAATCTATATAAAATTCCATTGGGGAAAGAATATTTAGTGAATTTTATAAATGAAGAATTAATTAAAAACGACATTAAAAATCATAGAGATGCTGGTGCTGAACTAATAATTATATTTTTTCATTTTGGAACTGAATATGCAGCAGAAGCAAATAGATATCAAATAGATATTGTTAATAAATCTATCTCCTTTGGAGCAGATATAATTCTTGGTGCTCATCCACACTCTTTACAGCCAATAGAATATTTTAAAACTGAGGATGGAAATGTAGATAGTGGCTTTGTTGCTTATTCTCTCGGAAATTTTATTTCAAATCAGAGGTGGCGATATTCAGATGGTGGAGCTATTCTTAATTTTTCCATTCAGAAAAATAATATAAATAATAGTGTTAAAATAACTGGAGTAAGATATTTACCAATTTGGGTTTATAAAGGATATACTAAGAATGGCGCTGAATATATTATTTTACCCTCAGAAATTGCCCTTCAAGATTCTTCTAAAAAATATTTATCAGATGAGGATTTAGCTTTAATGAAAGAGTGTTATTTTGACACTCAAATGATTTTAGAGAGTAAATCGGATAAAGTTAAAATAGATAGTATTGAAAAGAGTAATTTTCGTAAATTGAAAAAAGAGTATTTTGCAAATAGATACTTCATTGATAGAATTCCAATATTAAAGTATGATTTCAGAGGGCAAAATGTTTATAAAGATACCCTTGAGTTTATTGATGTTGATTTATTATATGAGTTCGAGATTTCTGACTATAATCAATAAATATGATTTTGTATATTTGAGTTAATTATTAAAAATAAAATATAGGTTAGTGAAAAATGAAAAAATATGCTGCTCTTTTAGTTTTATCAATTGCATTATTTGTAGTTGGCTGTAGCACTGATAACGATAAAGATTATTTTGAGGCTGCACAAAAATCGATGGATGCAAAGGAATATGCTGAAGCATTAGTCAACTTTCAAAAAATTGTTGATGAATTCCCTAAAAGTGAACATTACAAAATGGCACTTCTAAAAACTGGCGAGTTAAGTCAAGGGCTTGTTGATGAAAGTTTATCAAAAGAGGAGTCTTTATTAAAGGCTGTAAAAGTTTATACTGAATTTCAAGAAAAGTATTCGGATGATCCTAAAGCTCCGCAAACACTTTTTATGATTGGATTTATTCAGGCAAACGAACTGATGAATACCGAAGCGGCAAAAGCTGCTTATTCTAAATTCTTAGAATTGTATCCGGAATCTGAAATGGCTGAATCGGCAAAAGCTGAAATTGAAAATTTAGGATTATCGCCTGATGAAATTCTTCAAAATAAAATTGCAAATTAAATTGTGGCAGTTGATAATAAAAAACCAATAACCAGATTAGACCCAACTTTAATTTCAAAGTTAAATTCTCTTGAGCTAAAGGCAAAAGCTGTTGTTGAAGGTGTTAAAGTTGGATTGCATCGTTCACCTTATCATGGCTTTAGTGTTGAGTTTAGTGAGCATAAAGCATATATGCAAGGTGATCCAATCAAAAATATTGATTGGAAAGTATTTGGGAAGAGTGACAAATTATTTATAAAGCAGTATGAAGAGGAGACTAATTTAATTGGAAACATCCTCCTTGATGTAAGTGCATCAATGGACTATAAAGAGAAGGGGGAAATTACAAAGTTAGAATATGCTTCAATTCTTGCAGCAAGTTTAAGTTACCTAATGATAACTCAGCAAGATTCTGTAGGGCTTTCCCTTTACTCGGATAGGATAGAGAATTATTTTCCTCCAAAATCGACCAGAGTATATTTGCAAACATTATTAAAGGCAATTGATAATATTCAACCATCCAATAAAACTGAGACTGCACTTTGCCTTAATTCAATTGCTGAAAAAATAAAAAAGAGAGGAATTGTAATAATCATTTCTGATTTTTTTGACGATATTGAACCTATTTTAACTGCACTGAAGCATTTCAAGTATAAGAAAAATGAAGTTTTGGTCTTTCAAATTCTTGACCCAATTGAAAAAGATTTTGCTTTTAGCAGTGATGCTATTTTTGTTGATAAAGAGACTAAAGAGGAGATGACAACACAACCCCACCAAATACAGAAATCATACCAACTTGCAATGAAAGCATTTTTGGATAAGTTAAAAAGTGAATGTTTAAATAATAAAATTGAGTATAATCAAATAGATACTTCAACTCCATTTGATAAAGCTCTTTTTGCATATTTTAAGAAACGTTCATTATTAAACTGATAGTTGTATTTATCACTATACAGTTGTTCTTAATTCACTACACATTTAATAAAATTCATCACTCTTTTTCATATTTATTCCTTTTTTTTTTGAATGAATTCAAAACTTTTCTCAATCCAATATATTAAAAATTCTGGTACAATCTTTGTACTTACCACTGTAAATTATTTACGGAGGATGTTATGAAAAATATAAAATGGATAGTTGCATTGATAGGAATATCATTAACTGGTTGCTACACTAGTTTTGCACCAAGAGATTATGAAGAAGATTCTTTCGGACAAATGGATAATTACTATTATGATTCTGAGGATGTTGCACTTAATGCAGACTCTTCAGAATATTATCCTGAAGAAGAATTTTATTATGATGATTTCAATCAAGGATTAACTGTAATAAACAACAACTATGGTTCTGATTGGAGATGGGGATATAACTCACCTTTCTACTCAAGCTATTATACATCTTATGGATATTATGATCCTTTCTACGACCCCTATTATAATCCTTACTATTATCCTTGGGGTTCTCACTATGGTTATGGCAGCAATTTTTACATTTATGGCGATTATTATTCTGGATACGGATACTATAATTATCCCTCATCTGTACGTTACAGAACTAACAGAAGCCATTGGACAAGTACAAGAAACAATGGCGGAAGAGCCCTTGTTACCCGTGGCAGAGATGTAAACAGAGGTCGTACACTTGGTAAAGAAACATATGGTAGGGATAAAGATACGTATGTAAGGGATAAATCAAGAACTGTTAAAGGATTTGATTTAGATAGAGATTTACAAGTAAGCAAAATAGCGAGCAGTGGTAGGTCATCAACTAAAAGCGGTTTAAGAACTGCTGGATATACAAGAGATAGTAATAGTAGAACTAAAGCTAAAAGAACTACTGACATAGAGAGAAGAAGAATTTCTAATCAATCAAAAAGCAAAGAAGTTATAAGAAAGTCAAAATTTTCAAATGAACAAAAGAATCAAAGAGTAACAAAGAAGTCAAGATTTGTTAGTAGTAATAAAAAATCTGCAAGCAAAAGAAGTAAGCGAGTTTATTCTTCTAATAGAATTTCAAAAAGTAAAAATTCAGGTAGAACTTCTTCACGGACTTATTATAAACCACCTAAGAGTAGCAACAAAAGCTCTAAAGTATCAAAACCATCGAGAAGTAGCAGTTCAAATTCAAGTAGTTATAGTTCGCCAAAAAACACTTCGAGAAGTTCTGCTTCCCGCTCGTCGGTTAGCCGTTCCACAAGCAGTTCGTCTTCAAGATCATCTGTTAGTAGGTCATCAAGTAGATCGTCGGGTTCATCCAGAAGTACAGCAGGTAGATCAAGTAGGAGAAGATAACTATGACTCACAATTCAATTAAAATATTAAAAACCATCTCAAATTTAATTGTATTATTAGTGTTAAGTTCATCACTTTTTGCTCAAAATGAAAATGATGCTGTACGCTTAGCTGTTCCGGGAATAATAACAGATGCACGCTCTTTAGGTCTTGGTAATAGCAACATGACAAGAAGTGGAGATTACTCTGCAATGCTTTTTAATCCTGCTGGTTTAGCTCTTTCAACAACTTCACAATTATCGGGTAGTTTCTATTACAGATATTTTCAAAATCAATCTACTTTTTTCGGAAACAATGCTTCTTATAAAAATAGTTCAACTGAGTTAAATCAACTTGGATATTTATACAAAGCCCCCACTACTCGTGGTAGTTTGGTTTATGGTTTTGGTTATCAGAAGGATAAAGATTTTTCATCTTCATTGAGTTTTAACGGGTTTAATCCTAACAACAATTCTATGATTCAAGACTTAACAGATAAGAATGATGACGTTCCATATCTGCTTGGTCTTAGTTATCCGCTATTCTTAAACGATGAAGAATACTTAGGAGATACCACAGTTATTAAAGGTAGATTAGGACAGAGTGGAGAGATTTTGGAAGAAGGGGGAGTAAGTCGTTTTAGTTTTGGTGCTGGTGTAGAGCTTGCAGAAGGCGTTTATATTGGAGGCAGCATAAATTATTTATCTGGTGACTATAGGAATGATAGAAAATATTACGAAGATGATAATAATAATTATTATCAAGAGCAGACTGATATTGGGGATCCGAACACTGTTGATTTTCAAACCTTTTTCTTTAACGATGAAATTTCATGGAATATGAGTGCGTGGGAATATCGTTTTGGATTTATAATTGATTGGCTTGATTTTATTAGAGTTGGTGGCTCAACAAAACTTCCTACTACGTTTAGGATAAAAGAGAATTACTATTTTGAAGCATATTCACAATTTGATAGAAATTATTTTATTGATATTCTTCCTACTGATAGCCGGGTTGAGTATGAGATTAGAACCCCTTTAGAATTTTCTTTAGGAGTATCAATTGATTTACGTCTTTTTCACATAAATGCTCAGGCAACATTTATCGATTATTCTCAAATGAAATTTTCTGGGAATCTTGACCAATCGATAATTAGAGAGAATAACAGAGTGATAAACTCTTACTTCAAAGGAGTACTGAACTATAATCTTGGTGCTGAATTAAAAATTCCATTTACAGAAATTAGAGCACGTGCTGGAATTATGTATTATACCTCTCCATATATAGATGACCCTCAAAACTTTGACAGAGTTTATCTTACAGCCGGAGCCGGAATTATGGCTGGCAATGCACTCAAGTTTGATGTTGCGTATTCTTATGGATTTTGGGATACATACTCCGATAACTACGGAACCAACCAATCGAGAGTGTTTCAAGAAATATCATCACACACTATTTTAATTACTACAACAATAATGTATTAGCAATTTAAGTTGCAAAGCTCTTTATCTTCTTCTATTTTTAAATAAAGGAAAAATAAATATGGAAGAATTATTTTAAGTAAAGTTTATAAGATAGAGAGTAAAGATTATTACGTTATTGATGAAGATGGAAATTCAATTATTTGCAGACTTCCTGGACGATTTAAAAACAAGTACCATTTAAAACAAAACAAGCAATACGTTCTTGATATTGTTACGGTTGGTGATAGAGTTAAGATATCACTCAATAAAGACGGGCGTGGTGAGATTATTAAAATTATGGATAGAGATAATTTTTTCTCACGCAAAGCTCCAAGACTAAAGGGTACCGCTGGAAAGGGTGAAAGACTTGAACAAATATTTGCTTCCAATTTAGATAGTATAGTTATTATTACTTCTGCTGACCAACCTATATTTAACAATAGACTTACCGATAGAATTATTGTTGCTGCCGAAAGCTCACAAATAAATGTAAATATAGTTATAAACAAAAGTGATATTGGTAGTGAGGAAGAGATAGCAGATTGGAAAGAGATTTACGAATCGTGTGGTTACCAAGTGATTGTAACTTCTGTGGTTTCTAATATTGGTCTTTATGAATTAAAGGAGTCACTTTCAAATTCTGCAAACCTTTTTTGTGGGCAATCAGGAGTTGGAAAATCATCACTTTTGAATGCTCTTTATCCAAAATTAGATTTTAAAGTTGGTGAAGTTAGCGAATCTTCAAACAAAGGGAAGCATACAACTGTTGCATCCATTTTGAAAAAAGTTGACAATAATACTATAATCATTGACTCTCCTGGGATTAGAGAATTTGCACCCTTTGGATTAAAGAAGGAGGATTTGGGATATTACTTTATCGACATACTTCCATATATTAATGGCTGTAAATTTAACAGGTGTATCCATCTTCACGAACCTAACTGTGCAGTTATTGATGCTGTGGAGAAAGAAGAAATATCAATAGAACGCTACTATTCTTATCTAAATATTCTTGAGAACCTTGAAGATATTCCTAAGTACTAATTCGTTTTATTAATGAACAAATATCAAGTGAGGTTGTTTAATGCAGGCAATCTTGAAAACTTCATTTTTGCTTGTTATTAAAGTCTCTAAATCATATTTTTTTAAGTTAAAATTAGGTTATTATGAAGAACACACTATATATATTGTTACTCCCTTTCTTTTTGATGTTAGGCTGCTCTGCCACATCAACTAAAACCGAAGTTACATCGGAAACTACTAAAGTTATAAATCATCAAAACGAAAAACTTGCACAAGACCATTTCATTAAAGGAGCACTCTATGATTTAAAAGGAGAATTTCATGCAGCTATATTGGAGTATCAAGATGCGTTAGTACTTGATGAGCAAGCAGGTATTCACTATGCCTTAAGCAAGGATTATTTGATTCTTCAGAAATTAGCTCCAGCATTAAAACACTCTCGAAAGGCTGTAGAATTAGGGTCTGATGATGTTGAATATAATTTCTTGTTAGGGAATATTTATAGAATTGTTCAGTTACCAGACTCTGCAGAAATATATTTTGAAAAAGTTATTAAACTTGATAGTCTCTATTTTCAGGCATACTATAGTTTAGCACAATTGAATGAAGCAAAAAAACCACTGCAAGCATTAGGTATCTATGATAAACTCCTTAAATTAACTGGACCAGAATGGAGTGTGTTAGTGAAAATTGCTGAACTAAATGAACGTATGGGAAATGTAGATAATACAATAAATACGGTAGAAAAATTACTAAAACTGAATCCTTCCAATTTAAAATTGCAAAAACTTTTAATTGAATCTTATCTTAAGCAAGATAAAAATGATGAAGCCCTTCTCTTAGTTGATGATGCTTTAACAATGTTCCCTGACGACCTTACTTTAATTGAGTATCGCGGGAAAGTAAAAGCTAACAAAAATGAATGGGGTGAAGCTGCTATTGAATATCAAAAATTAATTCATAGTCCGGAACTTCCGTTTGAAGTTAAGAAAAATATTGCTGGAGGATTTGTTACAGAAGCAGCAAGAGATTCTAATATAATTCCGATAGCAAAAAATCTTTTGTTAGAGATTGAGAAAGATTCAACAGATTGGCAGGTTAACGCTTTCCTTGCTGAAATATCAGTTGAAGAGGGAAATGATTCCGCTGCAATTGTATATTTTCAAAATGCTTCAAAACTTGCTCCGTGGAATCCACAACTTTGGAATCGTGTCGGTATTCTGCTCTTCGAATCCAAAAGATATGAAGAAGCAGTAGCGGAAATGAAAAATGCTATTTTAAAATTTCCGGATGATTTTGTTAATAATTTAATTCTTGGTCTTTCACTCTCGCAGCAGAAAGATATTGATGGAGCAGCACGAGCCTTAGAGCATGCAGTACGCCTAAACCCTAACGATTTAACGGCACTTCATGCTTATGGCTTTACGCTTAACCAGCTAAAACGTAACGATGCTGCGTTGGTCTATTTGGATAAAGCACTTTATCTTAATCCAGATAACATCCAAGTAATTGGTACACTTGGAATGATTTATGACTCGATGGAAGATTATGAAATAAGTGATTCGTTATATGAAAGAGCTTTAGCAATTGATTCAGCCGATGTTCTAATCTCTAATAACTACGCATATTCCCTATCAGAGAGAGGCATACGGTTGAACAGAGCATTAGAGTTATCGGAATATGCAGTTGAGCAGGAACCTAAAAATGCTTCCTATTTAGATACTATTGGATGGGTTCATTTTAAACTTGGCAACTACGATAAAGCTATTGAGTTTATTAAAATGGCGGTAGAAGAGGATGACTCAAATGCAATATTGATGGATCACCTTGCGGATATTTATGCAAAGATTGATAATAAGGAGAAAGCAATTGAGTATTGGCTTAAAGCCTTAGAGATAGACCCAACAATAGAAAAAGTAAATGAGAAATTAGAAAAGATTAGAAAAGGATGAATAATAAAATAAAAAATATTATAATAATTCTATTTAGTATTTTCATAATTAGCGGATGTAGTGCTGAAAAGGAAATTAAATCGAGAGAAGAAAAGATAATTCCGGCAAATAGATTACTACGAAAAATGGAGGGGGACAGAAGAAAAATAAAAACTTTTCAAGGTACAGGAACAATTCGTGTTAAGAGTGAAAAGTTTTCTGGGAAAACCAGTTTTGAAATTTTCATAAAGAAACCTGACTCCATAAAAATATCAATTTATGGACCTTTCGGAATTGATGTTGCTCATGGTTTGTTTTCGGGGGAAAGTTTTATTTTTTATGATGTTCTTAGAAACCGTGTCTTTACTGGTAGCAAGAGTAAAGATGTTCTGCAAAAATTATTTAAAATAGATTTATCATTTGAAGATTTATTAGATTCATTTACAGGAGCTGTTAACTTAACAACTAAACTACGTAGCGAACCCACAGACTATGAAGTATTAGAGGATATTTATAACCTCACTTATATTGATAGGGCTATAAATAAAAAATCTATTTATAGAATTACAAAAGATGAATTAAAAATCACAGAGTATTTAGTATCAACACTAAGTGGAAAAGAGTTGCTCTCGGGTGAGTATTCAAAATTTAAGGATTATGAGGATGTCCCAATCCCTTCGGCATTGCTAATCAGAAATAGAGAGAAAGGGGAAAGCATAAATATTGAATACAAAAAAATTATTGTTAATAAAGAAATAAAATCACTCTCAATCTATTTACCCACAGATATTGAAACGATAGAATGGTAAGTATATTTAGAAATATATCCATTCTCTTTATTTGTGGTGTAGTAATAACTTTAGGGCAGACTAACCAAAAAATTGAACAGAAGAGCGGCGAGTTAGAAAAAATTAAAGTTGAAATTATTAATTTGGAGAATGACCTAAAAGCAAGCGAAGAGAATGAGAAGAAAACTATAAAAGTATTAGAAAAAATAAATCATCAAGTACATCTTGTAAATAAAATAATCCAGAATTTAGATAGGGAAGAGAAAAGTATTGAATTAAAGATTAACAAACTCTCCAAACAAATCCATTCTTTGGAGACTGAAACTAAGGAATTAAAATTAGATTATGCTGAGTATATCAAATGGCTATACGTTAATGGGAAAGAGGTGAAGTGGAATTTTCTAATTAAGTCAGATTCATTTAACCAAGCAGTAATTCGTTATAAATATTTCAATTATGTTACTGAAAAGAATGAAGAGCGACTTGCAAACTTAGTGATAAAGAGAAAGGAATTTGAAAAATTATCGTTGCAATTGGAAAATAAAAATATCCAGAAAAAGAAGTTAGAAGCTGAGAAAGTTGAAGAGAAAAACAGACTATCCAAAAGGGAATTGGAAAAAAGCAACCTGATTGTACAACTCAATAAAAACCAGAATAATATTGAAAAGGAGATTGACAAAAAAAGGAGATACGAAATTGAAATTAAATCGAGAATTGCTAAATTAATAGAAATAGAGAGGGAGAGAGAGAGGAAACTAAGAGAGGCAAGATTTAAGAATAAATCAATTGAACCCATTGTTCCAAAAGTGAACTATGCAAAATTTGAAAATTTTTCTGAACTAAGAGGAAAAATGAATTGGCCTGTAGCTTCAGGAAAAGTTATTAGAAAATTTGGTGAGAATAAAAATAAAAAATTAAAAACAGTAACTCTAAATTATGGAATTGATATAAAATCAAAATCGAATGAAAAAGTTTTTGCTGTTGCTGAAGGTGTTATCTCTGTTATAGATTGGATTGTTGGATTCGGAAGTATAATTATTATAACACATAAAGGAGACTACCGAACAGTCTATGGGCATATAGATAACATAAAAGTTAATGAGGGTGATATTGTGCAAGCTGGTACTGAGCTTGGTACTGTTAATCAAAGTCTCGAGGGTAATATTGTTCACTTCGAAATATGGGACGAACGTAATTATAAAGACCCGCAAAAGTGGCTAGTAAGAAAATAGGAACATAATTGCATATTATTGAAGAAAGCATTGCCTTTAGAAAACGGTACTAAGTAGTACGGTACTAAGTGGTACGGTGTAAACGGAGTGTTGGAAAAATGAATTCACCATTTATTTACGGAAGTGTTGTAAGCACAAAGTCTTTCACTAACAGAGAAAAAGATAGTGCAAAATTAACATCCAATTTAATTAGTGGAATTAATACAATGATTATATCCCCTCGGCGTTGGGGAAAATCATCCCTTGTAGCAAAAGTATTTAATGATATTCAAAAAAAGAAAAATAAAACTGTTTTATTAAATAAAGATATGATAAATAAAACAGAGGAAGGTTTTGAGTTGTTAGACCCAGTTTTTGAAATCTGGTTAAAAAGCAATTTTTTAACATCCCCTTTTGAGTAATGACAATTCATAAATTACACACAACGAACCACTTAATGAGCAGCTAATATTTGCAAAACTGGAAAACCATATTAACAAATTTCATTTCACTATCTGGCGGTGAGCTGCTTAGTAAAGGTATCGCCTTTATTACTACTATTTATCTTGCACGTGTTATTAGCCCTGAGGGATTTGGAATACTTGGTTACACAACCGCATTTGTTTCATATTTTCTACTCTTTATCGATTTTGGATTTGATATAATAAGTGTAAAGAAAATTGCCAATAACAAAAGTATTATTTCAAAATATGTAAATAATATTATTTCATTTCGGATTTTATTAGCAAGTCTAATTTTTCTTTTTCTAACACTAATTATATTTCTTCTCAATGAAACCCTGATAATCAAATTTGCTCTACTTATTACAGGGGTAAACTTATTTGTTCAAGCATTTACAACAGAGTTTGTATTCCAAGCAACTGAAAAGATTAAATATCTTTCTATAAAAGTAGTTGCAAAAAATATAATAATATTAGTGCTGGTTTTATTTTTTGTAAAAACTATTTCGGATGTATTGTGGGTTGTGGGAATTTCGGTATTTGCTAATTTTATTATGAACATTTGGCTTCTTAAAATATATCATAAATACTTTGAAAGTTTTAAATGGCTAATTGATAGAAAATTTTTAAAAGCTCTTTTCTCTGAATCATTTCCTCTTATCATATCATCATTTATGATTTCAATCTATTATAATCTTGATATGGTAATGCTTGGGAATATGAAAACTCAAGCAGAAGTTGGGATATATAATACTTCGTACAAAATATTTTTGATAGGACTCATTCCACTTGGAGTAATAGTTAAAATATTTCTTCCAGCACTCTCAAAAATCAAAGATTCTGTAAAACTTAAAGAGACTCTGAAAAAATATGGCATAATGATGTTTGGTGCTGGAATTATAATCTCTACTTTTGTTTTTTTTACAGCTAAATATTCTATAGAAATAATTTTTGGAATTGAATATACAAATGCTGTAATTCCTTTGATGATACTTGCACTAAATTTATTAGTTATTTCAGTAAATGTGTATTTTGGAAACCCTCTAACAGTATGGGGAAAACAGAAAGCATATTCAATTGCAATTACGTTTGGTGCTATTGCAAATATTATTTTGAATATAATTCTGATTCCAGAATACTCGTACAACGGTGCTGCACTTGCAACGCTTCTTTCCGAAGTTGTAGTTTTTGTTGGTGTGCTTATTCTTTTTAACAAACATTTTAAAAGTATAACGATACAAGGGAAATAGGAATGCAGATATTTGAGATTGTTATAACTAAAAATTCTTTCCGACTTTGCGACTTAGCGGTTTCAAAATTATTATGAAATACGATTACTTAATAATAGGTACTGGCTTTGCCGGATCTGTTGCTGCCGAGCGACTCGCATCGCAGCATAATAAAAAGATACTACTCGTCGAAAAGCGTTCCCACATTGGAGGAAATGCTTATGACGCATTAGACGAGCATGGAATATTAATCCATAAATATGGACCGCACATACTCCACACAAATAATAAGGAAGTATTTGAGTATCTCTCACAATTCACAGAATGGAGAGAATACGAACACAGAGTGTTGGCAAACTTAAATGGCAAACTCTATCCGATACCAATAAATAGAACAACAATTAATAAATTATATAGTAAGAATTTTACAACAGATAATGAAGTAAAAGAGTTTTACGAAAGCGTTAGAGAAAAGAGAAATCCAATCCTTAACTCAGAGGATATTATTGTTAACCAAGTAGGGCAAGATTTATATGAAAAATTCTTTAAGCATTACACGAAAAAACAATGGGAGTTAGACCCAAGCAAACTCTCGCCATCGGTCTGTGGAAGAATTCCAATACGCACAAACACGGATGACCGCTATTTTACAGACAAATTCCAGTTTATGCCAAAAGATGGTTACACAAAAATGTTTGAAAAAATGTTAGAGCATAAAAATATTGAAATATTGTTGAATATAGATTACAAAGATATTGTGAACAAAATCCAATTTGATAAAATGATTTACACAGGACCAATAGATTATTTCTTCGATTACAAATTTGGAAAATTGCCATATCGCTCAATAAAATTTAAGTGGGAAAATTTGAATGTTGAAAAGCATCTTAAAGCAGCAAGTTACAATTTTGTTAGCAGCAAAAAAAAATATACACGCATTACAGAACATAAATATTTAACCGGACAGAAAGCAAACTCAACAACTATCAGTAAAGAATTTCCACAAATGAATGGCGACCCATTTTACCCAATTCCAAATAATGAAAATAGTTTGTTGTTTAACAAATATAAAAAGGAATCGGATAAACTGGAAAATGTAGAATTTATCGGGCGTCTTGCAGAATATAAATACTATAATATGGATCAGGTTGTTGGTAGAGTTTTGAAGAATGTGTGAATAAGAATTTTGCAGCAGCCAAAAGACTTATTGTATCATTTCGTAAAATGATTTGACAAAATGACGGTTATTTCGCAAAATGATTTGACAAAATGACCATATTTGTAAAACCATGAATATTAATAAAATATTAGAGTTACATAAGCAAGCAATTGAAAAGAATAGAAAGTATTCTCAAAAACGATTTATTGCTGATAAACTACTAAATGACACAGGAAAACATTTTGTTGGATTGATTGGTGCAAGGGGAGTTGGTAAATCAGTTCTATTTAAACAAATATCTGCACTCACTAAAGATTCTATTTACATTTCAATCGATTCTATTGATATAGAAAACCTATACGAACTTGTAAAAACTTTAAATGAATTTTATCAATACAAAGTCTTTTTTCTTGATGAAATACATTTCTACATAAGTGGAAACAAAATTAACTATCTTAAAACAAAAAAAGGCAAAAAAACGCCCAATTATCTTGTTGATGATAATGGAACAAAATATATTATTGAAGTTGGCGGCAAAGGAAAAGGAATTCAACAATTCAAAGGTATTGATATGAAAAAATCGATAATATTTTCTGACGGCGATAGATTTGATGGAATTAAAAGACCACTCTTTCTCGCTGGGTTTTTGAAATGATAATGAAACTAATTATTTTAGAAAGTGTATGTTTTTATGAGCCAAAAAAAAAGTTGAAACAATGAATACATTAACATTTGAAAACATCGAATTTATTTGCCGGTTTGCCGAGTATAAATATTATAATATGGATTAGGTGGTTTGACGAGTTATTAAGTTTTTAGTTAAATAGTTTGCTATATTTTAATTACTATCTTACTGAAGAAGGAGAAATTACAATGCCAACAATATCAATGTTTTATGGAATTATTGTTAGAATGTATTTTTCTCCGAAGGAACATAATCCACCACATTTTCATGCTTATTATCAAGGATATAAAGCTGTAATTAATATAGATAATTGTGCATTACAAAGACCATTAGATGATAAAAACCAAATTAGAATAGCGTTAGAAGCAGAAGCAATTTTAGGAGTTATTGCTTTGTGTGAACTAAGTAAAATAGAATTAATTTCTTCTGATATTTTGATTTATGAAATTTCTAAAATATCTAATATTACGCGAAAGGAATACGCTTACGAATATTTATATTTAGCTAATAAAAATATTGAGATTTCTGATAAAATTGAGAAAAGAGCTACTGAACTAGAACAAAAAGGTATAAAGGCTATTGATGCACTACATTTTGCATCTGCCGAAATTGGTAAAGCTAATTATTTTTGTACTTGTGATGATAAATTTCTAAAAAAATTATTGTTAATTAAAAACTTAAAAATAAAAGTGGGAAACCCACTAAATCTGATAGAGGAGTTAAAGTTATGATAACTCAAACAAAACCATTAAATGAAATTACAACAAAGGCTATTCATATTTTAACGAAAGAGTTTGGTATTGAGAACACTATTCGTTTTTTCAATCAGTTTACTACTGGATATGGAAACTACACAGAGGAAAGAAAGGAAGTGTTTGGTAAAATGTCCGTTAAGGAAATAGTAAAAGATTTGAAAAAAGGGAAAAAATAAAAGTTGTTTTCTCTTAGGGGGTGGAATAATCATGTACCGCAAAGAGCGTGTAATAACTCGACGATTTACAAGTTGTACAATCAATAAAAACACCTGTACAGTTCTGCGTATGCCCTGTACCGCACTGTGGTAACAAGTTAGCAATTTAAGATCAATGACTTGTTTTATTCCACCCCCTAAACTTTCAACTATAGAGAATTATGTAAAAGCAATTGGTTATAGTCTCCTGTTTTCATTTTTGCAACACCCAGGTGATTTTTCAAAATAATTTGGTACTACTCAGTTTGTATGTCATCTGTATGGTACTTTTGGTTTTTATTTTTTTACCATACTTTCACCCCGATGGGGTTTTGTTTATTAGTTTTTTGATTTGTTACCATACTTCGACCAGGCTCAGCAACAAATGACGTACCTACGGTACTTGTATCTTTTTTGTCATAGCAATAAATGAAAAAACAATAGTACCGTAGGTACGAAATTATGATAATACTCAATAAATCCTTGCACAGCGGTGTATTGAGAAGCTATGTTTGTCGAAATGCGCTGTATTGAGTTTATCGAAATGCGGTGTATTGAGATGCTTGTCGAAATAAGTTTATCGAACTGAAATGCTACATACCCATTTTTTTAATTTGCGGATAAACAAATGAAAAAAATAGTCTTGCAACACCCATATTTCTAAATTATCTAGCTTTTTGATCCAAAATAAAAGTATTTCAAAAAAGTGCGGAAAGCAAGAAAGCAATTGGTTATAGTCTAGAAATTAATTTTGTGCAAAATTGATAGCAACTAAAATGCCCAGCACAAGTCAATCTATGCAACATATTGTAATGTAGATTGATTAGTGAAGCGGTCAATCTGCGTGGTTTTACACAAATTGATAATGCTGTAATAATTATGCCAAGGGCATCCTTTTAGGAGAACTAAGCATAAATTATTTATAACAGATTGACTAACACCAAATATAGAGCTAAATTAAGGTTGTAATATAGACAAAATAAGGTGTTGTATGAATTCTATTTCAATAGCAAACGATATTATTCCAGTAGGTAAATTCAAAACGGATTTAGCTAAATATCTTACTGAGATAAACACAAAACGAAACTCTTTAATTATTACACAAAACGGAAAACCAGCCGGCGTTTTAATTTCACCGAGCGAGTTTGACCGACTGAATTATACTAATGATTTTCTTTCATCTCTTTCTGAAGGATTAAAAGATTCTGAAAAGGGTTATGTTTTGTCAACTTCGCAGTTAAGGAATGTGCTAACTAAAGCAAGAGCTGGAAGAGATAAGTGAAAATCTTTTGGACTCAAAATGCAAAAAAGGAACTTTTGCAAATTGAGGAGTTTATTGCTGCTGATAATCCTTCAATTGCTATCGATTTTGTGGATGAGTTAATAAATATGGCTGAAACACTTGCTGAATTTCCAACAAGAGGGAGAGTTGTACCCGAATTTTCACAAACAAATATTAGGGAACTTTTGTATAAAAATTTTAGAATTGTATATTTAATCAATAAAAACAAAATAGAAATATTGACCATTTTTGAAGGACACAGATTGCTAAGTGATAAAGATATATCATAAATACTAAGGGGGTGGAATAGAATAAGTCCTTGATTTAGAATTTCTAACTTATTGTTTTTGTTAACTATACAACTTTTAATTCGCCGAGTTATTTTATTCCACCCCCTAAATTAGGTGAAATGAATAGCCCACTTGTAACTGTAAACATACTACTCAGGCTGGCGAAGTAATTGAACTGCAATAAAG
>JAKIUC010000048.1 GCA_021647785.1 Melioribacteraceae bacterium | reverse complement strand
AAAAAGTGACAGATAAAACATGTCAAAATTTAATTAAAAAAGTATTCGTGAGAGAGGATGATTTCTGGAAAGAGGATGCAGAAATAATACCATAAATCAGTATGGTGTCAAATGAAATGCACTATAAATCGGAATTTGAAACAGAAGCAATTGAACAATCACTGGGAAATTTGGAAGAAAAGAAAAAAATAATTTTGGATGGAGTTTCAAATCTTGAATCTAAAATTGAACAGGCTAAAGAAGAGCATACTTCCATTTCAGAACAATTAAAAAATGATGAAAGTATAAGACGCAACATGCAAACTAACATTGCAGAACTTATACAGGAACTGAACGAAAAGGAGAAAACTTTTAAAGAATATGCAGTAACAAAAGATAAATTCATTGATGAAATTTCACAAAAGCGAAACGAATTAGATAATGTGAATTTTGAAATTAAAAATAAAAAAGAGACTATTTCAGAATTAGAAAAAGGAATTGAGATTTGTGATAATCAGAAAAAAGAGATTGAGTTAAATATTGAGAAAAGGAAAAGTATAGTTGAAGATGTTGAACGGAATTTAATTAGAAAGAAAGAGGAAGAAAATAGTTTTGAAGAACACTTAACAGAATTAAAAAATGGGATTTCTGATTTTGAGGAAAAGAAATTTAAAGTGGAAGAGAATATTCTTCAATTGGAGAGCAGTTTTGCAGAGACTACTAAAAAATTCACCGAAGAGATTAATGAATCGAAAACAAAATTAACTTCACTAAAACAACTAATTATAGAGAAAGATAGAGACTTCAATAAAAAAGAAAAAGTTTTTCTTGAAAGAAATACACAGCTTGCTGAATATACTGGGATGGTACGGTTATTACGTAAAGAGAAAGAGGCGGTTGAAAAACAAGTAAGTGATTTGAAGAAGACTAAAGAAAGACTTAACGATAGCATTATTTCACTAAAAGAAAAAGAGAGTAATGGAAAGACAACTATTAACCAATATAATTTGGAGATACAGGGTTTAATTAAAAAACGTGCAAGTATTAGTTACGAACTTAATTCTTTAATTGATAGCAGTAACAATAGTTATTCTGAATATAACGAGAAAAATGGATTGTTAATTAGTGAAATTCAAAATAATGAAAAAACTCTCTCTAAGCTTTCCGAAAAGATTAATGATCTTGAATTATCATTAATTCAAATAAATGAAAATATATCAAAAGCAGATTTAGAAAAAGAGGAACGTTCAACTAACATCTCCCAATTAATAACAATGGAAAAAACTTTTAAAGAAAAGGTGGAGATTTATAAAAAGGAATTAGAAAGAATTGAGGAAGAAACATTTATAGATACTCCCATAGCAGATATAAAAATTGAACATAGTAAAAAGGGAACTGAAAAGAAACCTAATGCAACAGTGAAAACGGAGAATAATAATTAGATGCTTACCAAACGTGAGTTAAAGTATTATTCATCACTAAACAAAGTAAAGTATAGAAAGATAGAACGGAAATTTATTGTTGAGGGCGTTAAGTTAGTTGATGAAGCAATAAATAGTAATTTTGATTGTGAGCTGATTATTGCCTCCGATAGCTTTGCAAAAACTCATTCCAACAAATTAAACGAATACAAGCACAGCACAATAGTTCAAACTATTTCTGATTATGATTTTAAGAATATTGCTGATACACAAACACCACAAGGTATTTTGGCAATTATGGAAATTCCTCTCCAAAGATATATTGATGAAACCAGCGACAACACTGTTGTTGCTTTAGAAAATATTTCTGACCCAGGCAACCTGGGAACAATAATACGTACTTGCGATTGGTTCGGGATAAAAAATATAATAGTAAGCAGTAACTCAGCCGATATTTATAACCCAAAAGTTATTCGCTCAACAATGGGTTCGCTGTTTCATGTTAACATTCATATTTCAGAAAACATTTGCGGCACTCTAAAAGCCTTAAAGCAGAATGGAAAATATATCCTTTGTGCTGATATGAATGGGGAAAATATTTATACTCTGGAGAAAAAAAAATCTTCTGTTTTAGTATTTAGTAACGAAGCAAATGGACCTACTGAACGACTTCTTGAAATTGCTGATTCAATTATTTCAATTCCAAAGTTTGGCGAAGCTGAATCACTTAATGTAGCCACCGCAGCGGCTGTTGTTATTTCTGAGTTTGTAAAATAATTAGTGTTACGTTAATGACGGATTACTTTTCCACCGAATTCTTTTTACCCACCCCTAAATCCCCTCCCAAGAGGGGACTTTTAAATATCTCTTTCGAGAGGGGGGGACTTTTTGAAGATTTCTTTCGAGTGAGATGGATTCTAAAATGTCTTTCTAAAGAGGTAAAATAATTGCCATGCCCCAAAGGGGTATGGCGTCACAAAAAAGTCCCATCCTCGGAGGGGATTTAGGGGTGGGTGAAAGTAAAAGTTGGTTTATTTTTTAGAATTCTCAACAATCCAACAATCTAATGTTGAACCTGCTGAATAGCAGCCTGGTAAATCTGGTACAGTTACTCCATAATCCGATTCAGGGTCTTTATGAATTATAATTGGAAATTTCATCATTTCCTCCAATCTATTTTCGCTTGTTTTAAAATGTTACTCACCGTCCCTTTGGGTAATTCACTTTTAGGATGTGGAACAGTAACTTTTCCCGTTTTCACTGAATGCTTAAATTGGTAATGGCTTCCAAGTGTCATGTCAATTATGTAATGTAGTACATTCTCTGAACTCACCCCAACCCCTCTCTTAAAAAGAGAGGGGCTTTTACTCCCTCTCCCTTTGGGAGAGGGTTGGGGTGAGGGGTTTGCATGTCATTACATACTTGACGCGGGACACTCAAATATTATAAATATACCATCCATCTTGTTTAACAATTTAATGATTTCACGAGACTTCATTGTGTGTGATACACAACCTACTAATTATAATCAAGTATTGTAAATACCAGCAATTTTTGATTTACACTTAAAACAACTTCCATTAATAATTTTATTTGAGTTAACACTGTGCCAATCCCTTTCTATTAAAGGGGATTTACATTTGGGGCAGTATGTTGTTTCTGCTTCCGGATTATGTACATTTCCAACATAGACGTATTTCAATCCTGCATTCATAGCAATGTTTCTTACTCTATCTAATGTTGCAGAAGGTGTACGTTGATGATTATTCATTTTAAATGTTGGATGGAAAGCTGTAAAATGATGTGGTACTTCATCGCCAATGTTTTCTAAAATCCAATCAGACATTAGCTTTATTTCATCATCCGAATCATTTTTATTTGGAATTATTAGTGTTGTAAGTTCAATCCAAATATCTGTTTCGTTCTTCAACCATTTAATTGTATCCAATACTGGTGCAAGTTTGGATGAAGTTAAGTTGTGATAGAAATCCTCTGTGAATGCTTTTAAATCAATGTTTGCTGCATCAATGTATTTATAAACATCTTTGCGTGCTTCTTTATCAATATAGCCAGCCGTTACCATTACTGACTTAATCCCCAATTCCCGTGCGGGTTTTGAAACATCAATAACATATTCCCCAATAATAGTGGGGTCGTTGTAAGTATATGCTATAGATTTTACATTATGCTTCTGTGCGAGTTTTATTACATCTTCCGGAGATGCAGTAACAGAATTTATCTCATCAAGTTTCGATTTACTCATTGTCCAGTTTTGGCAGAACTTACATCCAAGGTTGCAGCCAGCAGTTCCGAAGCTCAGTATTTCTGTGTTTGGATAAAAATGGAAGAGTGGTTTTTTCTCAATTGGGTCAATTGCAAAACCAGTTGGTCGTCCATAGCCAGTAGAATAAAGGGTTCCATCAATATTTTCTCTGATGAAACAGAATCCTTTTTGTCCTTCTGCTAATACCAATAGCGCGGACAGAGTGTGCATTTTAATTTTCCACTCTCTTCTTTAATCCACCATTTAGCTTGATATAACATATCGTATTATTAGTTGTAAAAATAAATATTGGTTGCCACTTTTTCTATTGCTAAATATTTTTAATAATAGAATAATAAAAAGTTGAGTTTCCTACATGAATGCACTGACATAAATAGTATTGCAAATTGAATCCACCGCATCGGACTAAAAGCCCAACTTTTGGTTTATATATAGTGCCAATTTTTAACTCGGAATTTTTGTGTCTAAATATTATTAATGATACATAAAAGTTGGGCTTTTTATTAACAATATTTTTAGTACATGAAAGATATGGCAGTTATTTTTAGTACTTAGAACAATGAAACAATGAAACAATGAAACAATGAAACAATGAAACAATGAAACAATTTAACAATTCTATTTTAAACCACTTTAAATCTCACCCAACTTTTTCTTTCCACTTCTGCAAGCGGAGCACCAGCAGCAAAAAGGAGCAAGTCCCCATCACTTACAAACTCTTTCTCTTTCAATATTTCTACCGACCTTCGCATATAATATTTTTCATCATTTATATCCTTGAGATATAATGGTGTAATTGATTTATGTAGATTTAACGCATTTAAAACTTCAAAGTTATCGGAGAAAGCATAAATATCTGCATTGGGGTTGTACTTAGACATTCGCATTGCTTGACGTCCTGCATGAGTAAAGACCACTATTGCATCGGCTTTCACTTGGTTTGCAATCTGTGTAAACCCTTTAGCTGTTGCATCAAAAATATTTTCTATTTTATCTACAGGTACTTCCCAATTTACATCCGGAAGAAACAGTCTTTGTGATTGTATGGACAATAATATTTCACGCATCATCTCTACAGTCTTTATTGGATACTCCCCCGCAGCCGTTTCGCCACTAAGCATAACTACATCAGTTCCGTCAAGTACAGCATTAGCAACGTCAGAGGCTTCAGCCCTTGTAGGTATTGGATTTGTTATCATCGATTCTAACATTTGCGTTGCAGTTATTACAAGTTTTCCAACCTCATTGCAGCGTCTAATAATTTTTTTCTGAATTGTAGGAACAAGCTGCGGCTCCATCTCAACACCCAAATCTCCACGTGCAACCATTATCACATCAGCAACTTTTAGAATTTCTTCAAAATTCTCAACAGCTTCAGGCTTTTCAATTTTTGCAATAATTGGTTTTTTATAACCTTTTTCTGTAAGCCAATCTCTAAGTTCAACAATATCTTTTGCCGAGCGAACGAAAGAGAGTGCAATGTAATCAATTCGGTATTTTAATGCGAATTCAAGATTTGCCTTATCCTGCTCTGTTAATGCTGGAGTGCTTAATTTCATTCCAGGTAAGTTCATTCCCTTTTTTGGTTTTAGTCTCCCACCTTCAATAATTTTACATATTAGTGAACGTTCTCTCTTTTCAGATACTTCTAATTTTATTAATCCATCATCAATTAAAATTGTTTCCCCAATTTTAGCATCTTGTACTAAAGACTGATATGAGGCAGAAATAATTTTTTCATCACCTTCAACCTCATCAATAGTAATTTCAATACTATTCCCAGATTTAATTTTAATCTTTTCTTTTTTAAGTTTTCCAATCCGGATTTTAGGTCCTTGCAAATCTTGAATAATTGGAATGGGAAGTTTTCGTGCCTCGCAAACAAGATTTATTTTTTCAAAAAGATTGTTGAAATACTCTTTATCTCCATGAGAGAAGTTAAGTCTAAATCCATTTACCCCAGCATCCACAAGGTGAAGTATCATCTCTTCACTATCAGTAGAGGGTCCAAGAGTTGCTAAAATTTTTGTCTTTGTTCTATTAATTGCCATTTTTCCTCAAACTATTTTTTTCTCTTAATATTTTTTCTTTTACTATTTGGCACATCATTTTGCAGCTGCTTAGCTGGAGTAACCTTACGTCTCATCTCTTTTAATCGTTTTTCAACTTCACCAAATATTGTATTTGCCTGGTAATGCCCACTTGCTAATTTCTTTCCAGCCTTTACTCCCATCAGTAGTTCAAGTGCTTCTTCTACTTTCGATATTGCATATATAGAAAACTTCTTCTCTTTAACAGCTTTAACAACTTCATCTTTTAACATTAAATCCTGCACATTTTGGATTGGGATTATCACTCCCTCTTTTCCTGTTAAACCACGAGTTTTGCAGAGGTCATAAAATCCTTCAACCTTCTCGTTAACTCCACCAATTGGTTGAATATCTCCCTTCTGATTTACAGAACCAGTAATTGCAAAAGATTGCTTAATCGGAATCTCTGTCATAGCAGAAAGGAGTGCAGTTATCTCAGTTATAGATGCACTATCACCATCGATCAATCCGTAGCCTTGTTCAAAAACCAAACTTGCGTTGAATGAAAGTGGGATGTTTTTTCCAAACTTCCCTTTTAAGTATCCGGTAATAACAAGCACTCCCTTGTTGTGTGAGCTTCCACTAAGCCCTGCTTCGCGTTCAACATTAATTATACTTCCGTTACCCAATGCCACAGTAGCTGTAATACGTGTAGGCTTACCAAACGCATATCTATCATCGCCATAAACTGCAAGACCATTAATCTGCCCTACTCTGCTGCCCGAAACATCAATCATCATTGTGCCATCGTCAAACATCTCCGAGAACTTAGTTTCATAAAGTCCGTGTCTTTCACGTGCAGATTCATAGGCTTGCGTTACATGATATGCAGTAACAAACTCCTCACCACCATCCGATGCCCAATAATTCGCTTCTTGAGTTAAGTCAATTATGTAAGAAAATCTTGTTGTTAATTTATTTTTCGATTCGACATACCGAGCAGAATATTCCAAAACTTTTACAATTGCAGATGAATCAAATTCCTTCAATTTCTCTTTTATAATTAACCGTTTCAAAACTTCAACATATTTTTCAACATTTCTATCATTTCGTTTCATCTCAGAATCGAACTCTGCTTTTACTTTGAATATTTTATTAAAATCATCTTCATAGGTTGATAAAACCGAGTAGGTATAACTACTTCCAAGTAGTATTACTTTTGTTTCAAGTTTAATAGGTTCAGGTTTCATCACACTTGGCGATGCTTGATATGAACTATGCTTATCCTGAATCTCCATTTTGCCATAATACAAAGTTCGCTTAAGGGCTTTCCAAACTTCTGGTTCTGAATATGCATCTGCAGCATTCAAAATTAAATACCCGCCATTTGCTCTTAAAAGTGAGCCGGCTTTTATTCCGGTAAAATCGGAAAACCAACCACCACTACCATCGCTATATTTTTCTATTGAACCAAACAGATTCTGATAAGTTGGCGAAGTCTCTACTATTACTGGACAATCTTTCTGCTTCGAATTATCAAGAATAATATTCACTTCATACTCTTTTAAGTAATCAATTATTAATCCGCTCTCTAATTCTTCTTCACTTGGTTTCTCACCATTAAATATTTCAATATTGTTTAGGATATCGTTGGCAACCATATTCAAATAAACACTCACCCCTTTTTCACGGAATTTGGATTTTAATTCATTAAGAGATAATGTAACTATCTTTTTTACTGCACCCTGCTCAAGAGTTTCAATCTCATCCTTTAATTGATTATTTAATTTAAACCCTTCCTTAAAGACTTTTCTAAGTTCCGATTGGTAGCCAATATATTTTTTCTTAATATTTTCTACTCTTTTTTTAGTTAATACTTTTTCTGTTACTAACTCATTTAATGATTGAACTGGGAAAGCTTTTTCACCAACAACGGCAAATATTTCCGGATGGACAGTTTCCCCTTCCTGTATCTGGGCGAGCGTTAAACTATCCTTTGTTAATTTTTCTTCAAAAGCACCCATTAACTTCGATTGAACTGTATGATATTTTGTAATTAGCTTTTCTTTGTTTTTTGAGAATGGCTCTGACTCAAATGTTTTAGCAACCTGAGTCTTAATAAACTCAATGCTTCTTAACATATCTTTCTTAAATTTAATTGCCTTTCCCGCTTTAAATTTTAAGAGAATTGGTCTATCCTCATCTTCAAAATTATTTACGTATGCATAGTCGTACATCATAGAGCATTCTGGCTGAAGTGTTTCAAGCATTTTTTGTACTGTAGTAAATTTTCCAGTTCCAGAAAGACCTGTTATAAAAATATTGTATCCCTGTTTGCGAAGTTCAACACCAAGGCTCAGTGCCTTAATTGCTCTCTCTTGACCAATAATTGATAGAATTGGTTTTTGAATACTTGTTAATTCTACATTTGCAATATCAGGATTAAATATATACTTCAAATCTTCTGGTAATAATTTTTTCTGTCTCGAAGGTTTTAGATATGCCACGCTTTGCTCCAATTATTAGAAAACATCTACAATGCAAAGATAATGTTATTTACATTCTTATTAAAATTGAATTTTATGAATCATTCAGTAGTATTCGCATAAGTTTATTGAGCGGAGTCTCCGAATGGGTCCTTGTAGGAGAAATGAACGAAAAATGATAGTTCATCTCATAAGTTAACACCATTGCGTTTCAACGTGAGGCAAAATCTGGAACTTTTATGAGTTATGACATTAAAACTGTAACTTATGTACCTGTAGGCGAGAACTAAAAGATAAAATTATCATAAAACAAGGGTTCTATTTGTTTAAGAACCCTTGCTTAAATGGGATTTATAAAAACAATGAAAAAAACATGTTTAATAGTAATTACTGCTGCATTATTCTTTTGTCAAATGTCTCTGCATAGTCAATCAAAAGAGATAAAAATTTTAGGCTTTGTAACAGACTCCAAAACAAATGAAAGATTGTTGAATGTAATGATTTCTATTGATGGAGTTGGTGTGACAGAATCTAACGAAAACGGATATTTTGAATTTTTCCTTCCCAAAGGTAAACACAAAATAACTGCTCAGTTATTAGGTTACGAAAAACAAACAAAAGAATTGGATATAATAGAATTTGTAGAGAGTAAAAAATTATTTTTCAAGTTACTACCAAAAGATATTACAATAGAAGAAGTTACAGTTAGTGGTGATAAATTTTCAAAAAATAAATATACTAAAACATACGAATTAACAAGTGGTGATTTGCAGAGAATTCCACAATTTGGAGAACCTGATGCTTTAAGGGCTTTGCAAGCATTACCTGGTATTACATCAATAAACGATTTTTCAACTCAACTTTTTGTTAAGGGCGGTAATTTTGATGAAACATTAATTTCACTTGATAATGCACCAGTCTATAATCCTTATCATCTTGGAGGCATATTTAGTATGTTCACTTCAGAAATAGTAAGTGACCAGAAATTATATCCAATAAATTACCCATCAAAATATGGCGATTACCTTTCGAGCGTTTTAGAAATATCTACAAAAGATGGAAATAGAGATAAAATAAAAGGGAGTATTTCACTTAGTATGATATCTTCCAGTCTTTTTATTGATGCTCCTATTGGAAAAGGCTCTATTATTTTTTCAGCACGCAGAACCTATTTAGATATACTTACAAAACTGATTTCTGTAGATTTGCCATACTATTTTTATGATATCTACACTAAATACACACGTCCAATAGATAAAAAAAGTGTTTTTTCAATCAGTTATTTTTATTCAAAAGATGTGTTTGAAGTATTTAACGACTTAGCGTTTGAGCAGCCAAAAATTATGACGGTACCTGTTTGGGGAAATAATGTTTTAAATTTTAATTATGTTTATCTGTTTTCTCCCCAAAGTGCATTAGATGTAAACCTATATTATTCTAATTCTTTTAATAGGGCTGATGCCTCAAGTATATTTAATAACTATGCAAACCTCATATATTTAGATAATAACATAACTGATTTTGGTGGAAAAATAAAATACAACTTTCAACTTACTGGTCAGAAATTTGAGATTGGTTTAGAACTTAAGAATATAGGATTAGACTACAATTGGGAAATTGGAGAAACCGAACTTAATGATTTTAGTTTTGAGTTGGAAAATTCATTTTATGATTTTGCTGAAAACCCATACCAAAGTACGAATAATTTTAACTCGTTCAGTGCTTATGCTTCGGATGATATAATATTTACAAAAGAGTTCTCTGCAAAATTAGGTGCTCGGTTAAGTTATCTATCAAATTTAGATAGAATATTTCTATCTCCATCTGTTAAAGTAAATTACTCTTTTAATGAAAATTTAATACTCAACTTTAGTTACGGTAAGTATTATCAAAATTTGTATGTTGTTAAAGACCAAGGAAATCCTATTTTTGATCCCTTCTCTGTCTATTTTACACCAAGAGTAGCATCTGAAATTCCAACATCAGATAATTTTTCGCTTGGTTTTTTCTTCCTAAATATTTTTAAGAATACTCGATTAGAAGTAGAAGCCTACTACAAAAAGAGACAAAATCTTGCTTCATCCTACAATAAATTTGTTCCCTTTCAACTTGAAGATGGATATAGTAGAGGTATTGATGTTTTTCTAAAGAAGGAGAAAGGATTTATTACTGGTTGGATGAGTTATACTTGGGCACAAGCAGTTAAAACTAATGATAAGTATAGTTATTATGCACGCTATGATAGAACCCATACAATTAAAGCACTTGCCGATTTTGGTTTATCAGAGACTTGGCATATAAGTATGTTTTGGACTTATGCAACTGGTTTGCCATATACACGGTCTGTCAAGAAATTTATTGGAAATAGGGAATTCAGAGAGACGGATTATTATTACGACAAACATTTTTACTGGAATCCTGCTTTTGGGAGAAAAAACTCCTCTCGTGCGCCAGACTACCATAGGTTAGATATTGGTATAAATGGTTCTTTTATTTTTGGTTCGTTACTTGTTAAACCTTTCTTGCAAGTATTAAATGTTTATAATAGTTCAAATGAAATCTTTTTTATTAAAAACAATTCTATTAACAAAATCCAAACGGTTCGTGGTTCTTATTTAGTGCCTACTGTTGGTTTAACTATCGAGTTTTAAGATGATTATAAATAAAATTAAATTAGTGTTATTGTTTACCGCCACAACATTTTTGTTCTCATGCACCCTTAATAACGAACCTGGTAAAGCAGAAAATGAGAGCAGTGTTATTTTTAATTTAACTGCAAATAAAAGTGTGCAAGAACTTCATCTTTACAGAACTGCTGATTTAGAGGAAGAGCGTGAACCTGCCACATATGATTCTTTAGTTTTCAGAATGGAAAGTTATGCTCCATTTTTTATTAAAGATGCATATATTCAAATAGAAAGCGATAGCTTAAACTATCACAATTTTATTGTTGTTAAAGATGAATATGGGGGTTTCAACAATGGATTTAAGTATATTGATTCTGATACAATTTCAATTTTGCCTGATACAAAATATTCTTTACTGATTGAGTACGATGGAATAAAAATTAGAGGTGAAACAATTACACCTGGGAACTTTACAATTATCTCTCCAAAAAACAATGCTGTAATTAAGAGGACAAATGATGAAAAGAATGTATCTTTTAAAATTGAATTGAGTAAAAGCAATAATGCTAAAGGATATCTTATTACTATTGTAGAAACTGACGTAGCTTATGATAATAGTACATCATACATTGCAGAAGATACAACCTTTTATTTAAAAACTCATATGAGTTGGGGAAACTATAGATTGGAAGTTATGGCATATGACAAGAATTTTCATAACTACATTATTGAAGAATATTATCAAAGTGGTTTAGAAAATGCGTATGGCTATTTTGGGTCTTCTGTTTTGAAGAGTATTGATTTTAAGGTTAAGTATTAAGGTAAATTTATGTTGTGCAATCCCGCATTCGCGGGAGAAAGAATCCACGCCAAAAACATCGGGGGTAAACTTGGACAAGTTCCTAATAAAAAGCATCGGGACAAGTTATGTGGAATGTAAAATGTAGCCAAGACTCAGCAATTCAGAGTCAAAATTAAGATGCGTAAAAATACCTGTACCGCACTGCGTGTAACAAGTTATAGATATACGAGAAATTATTTTTTTCCGGCTAAAAGTGTTTAATAAATCCCGCAACTGCGGGATTTATTAATTGAAATTGATTTGACTCTGAATCGCTGCCAAAACTTCACCTCTAATTTATTATTCAATATCTTCTTATCTTTGCAGCGTTCTTCCCAATAATTTATTGCGGAAGTTTTTTTAGATTTTAAAAAAAATGAAGATATCCTAAGTTGGGTAAAAAAGCCCAACTTTTTTGAGACTTCAATATTTTTTCAAACATTAAAATTTTGAATTAAAAATATGTGTACTACATAATGCAAAAGTTGGGCTTTTAGTCCGCCGCTGCGTATTCAATTTGCTGTATTATTTACTACTTAACCAAAAATATGAAAAATATATTATTAGATAAATTTCAAAAACTAAATTCTATTGTTGAACTAACTGCTGAATTAAAAAAAGAATCCCCCATTAATATTTCCAGATTTGCTGGTTCTCTTAAAAGTTTAATTGTTTCAACAATTCTTTCTGATGAAAATAAACTTACACTACTTATGCCAACAAGAAAGGAGGTTGACGAGTTAAAAGTTGAACTCTCCATTCTTGGAATGGGTGAAAGGCTTGTGGTTATTGATGAATTTACATCTGAGATACTTCAAGAGAAGATTACTTCGCTGAATCAAAAAGATAAATTTATTCTTCTATCAACTTATAAACTTCTTAAAACTAAATTTCCTAAAAAATCATCTCTTGATAAAAACACAACAAAACTTGAGCCTGGCAGCGAGATTACCTACGATGATTTAATTGAATATCTCGATATGCTCGATTACACACGCGATAAATTTGTAGGTAACCCTGGAGGGTTTTCAATTCGCGGTTCAATAATCGATTTTTGGTCTTTCAGTGAAAAGCATCCGTGCAGAGTGGAGTTCGATGGCGATTTCCTCGAATCGGTTAGATACTTCGATTCTGAAAGTCAACGCTCTACTGGTAGAACAGAGGCAGTAACTCTTGCTCCAAATATCTCTACTACAGAAAATGAAGAACTTACCGACATTTTTGAATATTTAGATAGTTCAATAATTTTTGCTTCTCAATATGCTTTGGAAGAATTATTTGAGAACCCAAAGGAAGACCTTGCGGAAACTGTTGTTGATGATAATATGGAAACTGAATTGAAGGAAGAAATATTTGCTGATAATGCCTTAGCTGAAGAGAATAACGAAACCAAAAAAGAAATTGAAGTACTCCCCTATACGTTGGATGAACTTCTTTCAAAAAATGTAAAGTGGATTATTGAACAAGAAATTGGAGAAGATAACCGATACAATATTCCAATTGCAGAAGCCCCTATTGTTAATTCAAATTTCGATTTACTATTTAATATTTTATCTGAATATGCATCAAAAGATTTTCAAATTTTTATTGCAACAGAAAATGAGTTTCAAAGTAAACGCTTGTTCGATTTACTATTCGATTTCCAAAACGAAATTAGCGATTTACTCGATAGTGGAATCATTAAAATAATTGAGCTTCCAATTAAAGCTGGATTTGTAGTTAGAGAGGATAAACTCCTTATCCTGACTGACTATCAGCTTTTCAATAAACCATACCGTACAAAAATTATTAGTAAAGCAAAGTATAAAAAATCGAAAGTAAAAGATTTTGCCTCCATAAAACGTGGCGATTATGTGGTGCATGAAACTTTTGGAATTGGAAAATATACCGGACTTGAAACGATTAAGATTGGACTAATTGAACAAGAATCTATTAAACTAATTTATGCTAATAATGATGTTGTTTATGTAAACCTAAATTATCTTTCATTAATTAAACGCTTCTCCTCGCACGAGGATGTGCATCCACGCCTTTCAATACTTGGTAGTAACCAATGGAAAAACACAAAGAAAAAAGTAAAAGGACAAATAAAGGATGCTGCTCGTAACTTAATAAAACTCTACGCAGAGCGTAAAGCCACTCCAGGGTTCAAGTTTAGTGAAGATACAATTTTTCAGAAAGAACTTGAGGCATCATTTTTTTATGAAGACACACCCGACCAAACATCAGTAACAGAGCAGGTAAAAGCTGATATGGAGTACGAAAACCCTATGGATAGGCTTGTTTGCGGTGATGTGGGTTTTGGCAAAACTGAGATTGCTGTACGTGCTGCTTTCAAAGCAGTAAGCGATAGTAAGCAAGTTGGGATACTTGTACCAACAACTATTTTGGCTGAGCAGCATTTCAATACTTTTAAAGATAGGTTAAATCAGTTCCCCGTTAGGGTTGCTGTGCTTTCACGTTTTGTAAAACAATCTGTGCAAAAAGAAATTCTGCTAAAACTTGCAAATGGCACGGTGGATATAGTGATAGGAACACATCGCCTCTTATCAAAGGATATAAAGTTTAATGATTTAGGCTTACTTATAATTGATGAAGAGCATCGTTTTGGTGTAATGGCAAAAGAGAAACTACGCTCTATTAGAGCAAATGTTGATACTCTAACTTTAACAGCAACACCAATTCCAAGAACATTAAATCTCTCTTTACTTGGTGCAAGAGATTTATCATTAATATCAACGCCTCCCCCTAACAGACAACCTATTTATACTTCTGTTCAGAGATTTGACATTCTAAAAGTGAGGGACTATGTGAGGAAAGAACTTAAAAGAGGTGGGCAAATTTATTTTATTCACGACCGTGTGCAATCAATAGATAAAATTGCTGCTTATGTTCAGCGTTATATTCCAGAATTAAAAATTGCAGTAGCTCATGGGCAAATGAAACCAGCACAGCTTGAAAAAGTAATCTATGATTTTATGAACAATGAATATCACATGCTTATTGCAACAAAAATTATTGAGTCTGGCATTGATATTCCAAATGTGAATACTATTATTATAAACCGTGCAGATAGGTTTGGGCTTGCTGAACTTCATCAGCTTCGTGGACGTGTTGGACGCTCTAGCAGACAAGCCTACGCATACTTGCTTGTGCCATCTTTAAAAACAATTTCGAAAAAAGCTGTGAGACGCTTACAGGCAATTGAAGAATATACAGACCTCGGTGGAGGCTTCAATCTTTCGATGCGCGATTTAGAGATACGCGGAGCAGGTAATCTGCTGGGCACAGAACAGAGCGGAACCATTGATACCGTTGGGTTTGATATGTATGTGAAACTTTTAGATGAAGCTGTTAAGGAATTAAAGTTAGGTGAATTCAGAGATGAGTTTAAGGATCTTCCAAGAACTCTTGACAGGTCAGAACCTACTATTGATACTTTTTTCGAGCTTGGAATTCCTAAAACATATATGCCCGATCAATCAGATAGACTAAGTTATTACACTGCTTTGTTTTCAATAATTAAAATTGAAGAGGTTAAAGAAATTAGAGAAGATATGATTGATAGATTTGGAAAACTTCCACTAATAATTGATAGACTTATTCAAGCAGCCATACTTCGCTTTTATGCTTCCATTACATTAATGGAACGTGTAGTGATTCTTCGAAATAAAATTTCTGTTATACTTCCAAAAGCTGATAAAGAGGAATTTTATGAAACCAAATTTCAAGAATTTATGCAGCTTATTCTCTCAAAATATGCTCGTGAAATTCATTTCATACAAAATGAAAAAGTGATGAAAATAGAGATGCAAAATAAGTTCCGCTCACCCGAAGAGACTTTAACTTATGTGATTGATTTAATAAAAGAGATTGATTCAAAAATATTTATGAAGGAAGAAACCAATTAGAACAAAAAGCTATAGTGTCGTATCAACTATGCCCTATCGTATTCTGTTTTCCATTAAACCACTACGTGGTTGTTGTTTATCATAGTAAATGTTTTCTGCAAACATCAGACCACTCTGCGGTCTATAAAAACATCCCCAGCGGGGTTGAATATTAGAAAATATAAAGCAATTTTTTTAGGAACTACGTAGTAGTTCTCCGTAGAAGTCTCACAGACAATGCTATGCAATAATACGCTTTCACAGAATTGATACGACAATAGGGATTGTGGAGTTATTTTATTTTCAAACTTGGAACTACTAAAGTAAAGGTTGTACCCTTCCCTTTTTTACTTTTAACAGAAATATCTGCCGAAATAATATCGCAATACTTTTTAACCAAAGCCATACCAAGTCCATTTCCGTCATAAGAGCGTGTATAACCTTGCTCCTCTTGGCTAAACGAGTTAAAAATCTCCGGCAAAAACTCTTTTGATATTCCAATTCCAGTATCTTTTACTTTTATTACTAAATCCCTTTTCTCGTTATTATCAGCAAAAATCTCGATAAAACCACTATCAGAATATTTTATTGCATTGTCAACTAAATTACTTATTATCTGTACTAGTGCATATTTATCAGAGCTAATTTTTTTTCTATTAAATTGTATGCTTTGCCTCAATTCTAACCCTTTTATTATTGCAGAGTGGTTATATTCACTTTTAATTCTATCAAGTGTTTCTATAACATCAATCTCCTCAATTGTAGATTCGTAGGAACCTAATTGTAAATCTGTCATATTTAGAATAAGGTCAATTGTTCTGGTAATTCTTGTACTTGCAGAGTCAATGCTTTCAAAGCTTTGCATCATCTCCTCAGTTGCAATTTCTGCAAGGTCTTCTTTTAATAATCCAACAAAACTTAAAATTACATTTAGCGGACTCCTAATTTCATGTGACATCTGTGCAAGAAATTCTGTTTTAATTTTTTCAGATACTTCTGCTTTCTCTTTTGAAGCAATAAGCTCCTCTATCATTTTTTTCTTTTCTGTAATATCTTCTTTTATCGCAACAAAATGAGTTATTTCTCCACTATCATTCTCAATAGGAGAAATTACAGCATTCTCCCAATAGAGACCACCATCTTTTCTTTTATTAAGAAATTCACCTCGCCAATCATTTCCTCCTAAAATTGTGTTCCAAAGATTTTGATAAAATTCTTTAGACATAGTATCAGATTTTAATATATTCGTTGTCTCTCCAATAACCTCCTCAAATGTATATCCCGAAACTTTTTCAAATTTTGGATTAACATATTCAATTTCTCCTTCGAGATTTGTGATTGCAATACTAACTGGGCTTTGTACAATTGCCCGTGATAATCTTAAAGCATCCTCTTTTGCTCTATTCCTCTCTAGGTAAAGACTTAATTGATTTCCAATTACTTCAAATAAATCAACACTTTTTTTATCAAATGCATTACGGTTAGTATAATGCTGAACCGCCATAACTCCAATTACCTTATCACGAACTTTTAGTGAAACACCAAGCCATACTTCAGGAACTGTTCCAATAATATCTATTTTTCCCGAGCTTGCAAGTTCAAGAATTTCTTCCTTTTTAATTATAAGTCTCTTTTTCTTTTCAATCAATAAACCTGAAATAGATTTTTCTGCAGACCAAGTTTTAATATCATCTTTTTCATCTTTATCAATATCAGGAAGAAACATTCCTGTTTTCTCATCATAAAATGCTATTAAGAAATTTGTTGTGTTTAATATTTTGTTAAGTTCCTCTCTTACCTTCGAAAAAAGTTCTTTAGTATTTGTAGCGTTTACTATTGCGTTTGCAATATTATATTGAATTTCATGAATAATCTGATTCTGTTTCTCTTCCGTAATATCCTTAACAGCACCTATAACTCCTAATATTTTATTATTCTCCTTATCCCAAATAGGAGAACAAGAGTTTTTAACCCAAATTGTTCTTCCATCTTTATGATGTGTTCTAAGTTCAACAACAGTTTTTCTGTTTTGCTTTAACTCTTCTAATGCTTCAGCATCAATTGCTATATCCTCTCTAAAAAGAAGTTTTGACCACCCACCCGCTTTCTGATATTCTTCCAAAGTATATCCTGTCATCTCTTTAAATGAACCAGCTACCCAAATTGTTTTAAGAATGTTTTTTTTATTAAATTTTGATTCAAAAAGATAATCGGAAGTAATATTTGAGATTAATTTATATTTCTCCTCCCTTTCTTGAAGTGCAAGTAGAGCTTCTTTCTCTTTTGTAATATCTTTAACAGAACCAAGTATTCCTGCTAATCTATTTTTAGAATAATCCCAATGCGGGTAACCAAATGCCCTAACCCAAATAATATTTCCATTTTTATGATATGTTCTTACTTCTATTGAAACAGTTTCGTTCGCTAAATTTTCTTTGAAAGCATCATCATCAATCTTAATATCATCCGGATGAATTACTGCTCGCCAGCCACCTATTTTTTTATACTCTTCAAATCTATACCCTGTAATTTCTTCGAACGATCCACCAACCCAAATTAGTTCACTTACTCCATCCTCACTAATTTCAGTTTCAAAAACATAATCTGATGTAACCAAAGAGAGAAGTTTATATTTTTCCTCACTCTTTTTAAGAGCAATAGATGCAAGTTTCTCTTTGGTAATATCTGTACATGCTCCATTAATCCCAATAAGTTTATTCTTCTTTTTATCCCAAATAGGGGAAGCAAAAGTTTCAACCCAAACAATTTCCCCACTCTTATTAAATGTTCTTACTTCAAGCTTTACATTTTCATTTTTACTAAGTTGCTTAAAAGCTACTCTATCTCTTGCTACATCATCCGGATGTAACGCTGCACACCATCCGCCATTTTTTTTGTACTCCTCAAAAGTATAACCCGTAATTTTTTCGAATGACCCACCTACCCAAGTAGGTTTATTATTTCCATTTTCATCAATAGTTGTTGAAAAGAGATAATCGGAAGTTAGGTTTGTTATTAATCTATATTTTGCTTCACTCTCCTGTATTGCTAATTCAGCATTCTTTTCTTCTGTAATATCTTTTACAGCACCATAAATTGAAACAACCCGATTTTCCTCTTTGCTCCACACTGGCGAAGTTGAACATCTAACCCATACTATTTCCCCTTTTTTGTTGAATGTTCTCACCTCAACTTCAATTCTTCTATTCTGTATTAGTTCCTCAAATGCTGCATTATCTATATTAACATCTTCCGGATGTAGAGATGCAGCCCAACTCCCTCGCTTTAAATATTCTCCAAAAGTAAACCCTGTAATCTTTTTGAAAGAACCACCTACCCAATCAATTTTACTTTTCCCTTTTCCTGAAATTTTAGCAGTAAATAAATAATCGGAAGTAGAGTTTAAAATAACTCTATACTTCTCTTCACTTTCACGAAGTGCTTTTTCAGCCTCTTTTCTTTCACTAATATCTTGAGCTACGGCAATTACTACTTTTTCCCCATTATAATTTCCCGAATAAAGTTTAACATCTTTGGGGAACACTTCACCATTCTTTTTTAAACCCCAATATTCAAACTTTTGTTCTTCTCCGTTATAGGCTTTATTAACAGCTTTCACAACTGCATTTAAATCATTTTTACCAGGGGCACTTATAAACTCTGGTGTTTTACCAATAAAAAAACTTCTCTTATATCCATACATCTCTTCGGCACCAACATTAACATCAATAAATACTCCATTTTTATCTTGGATATAAATTGCATTGGATGATGTATTAAAAATACCTTTGTAGTTTTCTTCACTCTCTTTTAAAACCTTTTCAATTGATACTCGTTCAGTAATATCTCTCATATTACCTCGCCCAACTAATTTACCATTATGCTTAATTAACCCTACATTTATTTCAACATCAATAGCATGCCCATCTTTATGATAAATTTTTGTTATGAAACTTTTATTTTCTTTATTAAGAAACACTCCCTGTATTTGACTCCAATATTTAGGTATCTCTTTTCGCGGAACAAATTTTTTAAATGTTTTTCCCTCTATTTCTTCTTTCTTAAATCCTAAAACTCTCTCTACACTTTCATTTACAAAGAGTATTTTTCCATAATTATCAGTAAAAAAGATAACATCGGAGGAAGACTCTGTAATAATTTTGTATTTTTCTTCCGATTCAATTAATGCTTCTATAGTCCGTTTTCGTTCAGTAATATCAATACTCAACGCAGAGACACCTGTAATTTTTTTTTGGGAAATTATTGGATTTAGAGAGACTTCATAATGATGTATATTTTTTCCTGATTTTGCTTTAAATTCAAATGAATATTTTTCTCCGGATAACGCTCTATCATACTTCACTTTCCAGAAATCATACAGTTCACCTGTTAGCAAATCTAAAGCATTAATCCCAACTTCTAATTTAATTTTGTAAGTTTTATAATACAGTTCCTTAAAAAAATCATTGAAAATAATATAGTTATACTCATTATCTATTGACCAAATTGCTTCCTTTCTGTTATTAATTAATGATTTTAAATTCATTTCAGAAAGTTCAATTATTTGCTCAGCTTGTTTCTGTTCAGTTACATCGCTATAAGGAGAAACAATTTCACCAGCAGGTAATTTATTGTTACCAAGTTGAGTATTCTGTTTTTGAATATCTAATAGAAGTTCAACAACTTCCTGATTATTGCCGCCCTCTTCATCAGTTAGTGTTTTCAATAAATCTGAAATTCTTGAATTTATGTTTTGTGGTAAAATTCTCTTTTTACCCATATAAAACTCTGTTAAATGAAATACTATTTCTTATAATCGAAAAATAAAAGAAGTTTTCAATAGATACTTTAATCTTAATACGAAATAGAAAATTAGGTTTTCTCTCTGTTAAAATCAAGAGAAGATGTCGTATATAGCGATTCAGAGTCAAATCAATTTCAATTATTAAATCCCGCATTTGCGGGATTTAATAAACACTTTTAGCTGGAAAAATAATTTTTAGTATATCTATAACTTGTTACACGCAGTGCAGTACATGTATTTTTATTCATTTTTATTTTGCCCCCGCATCGCTAGTCGTATATAGCTTTATTAAAAACAAAGGTGGGTTGCACAACAGAATAACGCAAACCATTAGGTTGTTACCTTTTAACCTAAATGAAACTGAAATATTTTTAAAGAAAAATATTCTAAAATACTCGCGATATGATATACTGCAATTATACATGGCTATTGGTGGTGTACCCTATTATCTCGAAAAACTGCGAAAAGGGGAAAGTGTTGCTCAAGCTTTAGATCGTTTGTGTTTTACTAAAGATGGTCTTCTTGCAAATGAATTTAACCTTGTTTTTGCTTCATTATTCACTAATCATGACCTTCATATTTCCATCATAAAAAAACTTGCAGCAACTCGCAAAGGATGTACAAGAAACCATTTAATTAGCAAAAGTAAAGTAACCTCTGGAGGTACTTTTACTAAAACTATCGAAGAGTTAATTGAATCTGGTTTTGTTACACAATATATACCATTTAATGGTTACTACATATGGCATTAAAGAGAATAGCTATAGTTTAGAAATTGTTCAAAATAGCTTAACCATGGATTCTCTTTTCGAGAGTTAAAAATTTTTATTCAGCCAAATGTCATTAACTATCATACTTTTGGCTGGTTATATACCTACAATGAAAACGACTTCGGTTTAATAGTAATTATATTATTAAATTCACTAAGCAAATTTTTCTAATTATAAGTATCTCTTACAAAATACTAGAAAAGGATAAAATGAAAAGCATAGTACTAACTCTCGTAGCCATAGCCTTTATAATACCTATAGATATATTCTCGCAAATGTACAGATTCTCTGGCGGTCCCTCTGGCGGAACATACCAATATTATGCAAGTGCAATCTCTACACTTGCAAAAAAGAATAAAATTAGAGTACTTGCCTCATCCTCCGGTGGTTCAATTGAAAATATACGAACGTGCAATAGCGGTAAATCGAGTTTTGGAATCGCTTTTTCAAGTCAAATTTATGCTGCATTGAATGGCACATTACCAAAGGATACAAATAAATATGAAAATGTACGTGCATTAGGTTTCTTCTTCGGTGCAGTTGGGCAGTTAGTTGTTCGGAAAAATTCCGGAATAAATACTTTAAATGATTTAGTAGGCAAAAAGATTGGAATTGGAAATGCAGGCTCTGGTACTGCAGCAAATTGTGAAGCAATGTTAAAGTATTTAAATTTATGGGATAAAATAGATGCGGAAAACTTAGGATTTAGAAGTGCAGCAAATGCGTTCAAAAATGGTCAATTAGATGCATTCTGGATTTTTTCGGGTCCGTATAATGCTTCAATTCTTGAAGTAGCTTTGCAGGAAGATATTAAATTGCTAAGTATCTGGGATGAATTAGAAAAAGCAGGGTATTTTGCAGCAAATCCTTATTTCCTAAAGGCTATTATTCCTGCGGGTACTTATAAAGGACAGGATAATGATATAGTATCTTTCCAAGATGGAGCAATTTGGATTGCAAGCAAAAAAGTTTCTGAAGATATTGTTTATAATTTATTAAAAATTGTATATAGCGAAAAAGGTTTGGCTCACATGGTAAGTATTCATAAATCAGCGAGAGAGATGTCAATTGAAGGTGGCTTAACTGGTATTGTTACCCCTTTACATGATGGTGCAACAAAGTTTTGGAAAGAGATGGGGGTTATTAAATAGGAGGCTTTGTATAACCTAATAAATATAGCAACTCTATTTTAACAAAATAATATTTCTTTTCATTTTGCTCTGTTTGTAATGCTACTACTGTAAGTATGCCTTCGGTAGCCCCCCAAGAATAATAAATGTTAGAGAAATCTCCCATGAGATGGACTAGTAAAATAGGTTATGCAAAGAATGGACTAATAAATCTGTGCTACAATTTGTAACGTAGATTGGTTAGCAAAGCGGTCAATCTGCGTAATTATGGCCTAATTAATAATGCTGTCATTATTAGAATTTAACCTTCTTTTATTACTCAATTAGAGAAAAAAATGTTTGAAAATTTAAATAAATTTGAAAAAACTGCTTTTACTGGTCTCTCAGTATTTCTCGTAATATTCTATCTCATATCCGCTGTTTGGATCCCTGCACCAACTGAGTATCATAGAGGAATCTATGTTTTAATTACATACATTTTAGTCTTCATGCTTTATAAATCTTCAAACCCACTTTTACGTGTTTTAGATTATGTGTTAATGATTCTCGCAGCTTCTTCTGTAATTTACTGGATTTACAATTATGAGAACCTAAACTACAGAGCAGGAATTGAGACTGATCTTGACCAATATGTTGCCGCCATAGGTGTAATTTTAGGAATTGAAATTGCAAGAAGAGCTGTTGGATTTGTATTTGTTATTATTGGTACTGCAATGTTAATATATGGTATTTATGGCGAGTACGCCCCTGACTTATTTATGCACCCTGGCGATACTTTTCTTGGAGTTTGTACAACAATCTTTTTCAGAGAAGATGGTGTTTTCGGAATTATGGCTAACGTGCTTGCAACTTATGTATTACTCTTTGTCCTTTTTGGTGCTTTCTTGGAAAGGTCTGGAGCACAAAGATTTTTTATTGATTTTCCTATGGCTGCTGTTGGACACAAAACTGGCGGACCAGCTAAAGTTGCTGTAATTGCAAGTGCACTGTTTGGTTCAATCTCCGGAAGTGCAATAGCCAACACTGTTTCCACTGGTGCATTCACAATACCTTTAATGAAAAAAGCCGGATTTAAACCGCAAGTTGCCGGTGCCATTGAACCTGCAGCCTCTATTGGTGGTATGTTTATGCCTCCAATTATGGGTGCTGGCGGATTTATTATGGCAGAACTTACCGGAATACCCTACGCACACATTATGCTGGTTGCTCTTTTTCCTGCAACTATGTATTTTTTCAGCGTTTTTGTAATGGTGCATTACGAAGCTAAAGCACATAACATTAAAGGTGATAAAAGCAGAAAAACTGCTAAGCAGATTTTTAAAGAGGAGTGGTATTTTATGGCTCCTCTAATAATAATTACTCTGCTGATGTTCCTTGGATACTCTGCTGGGTTTGCTGCTGTTACAGGAATTCTAGCTTGTATCGCTGTTAGCTGGGTTAAAAAAGAGACAAGAATTGATTTTAAAGGATTTGCTGAAGCAGCAAGAAAAGGAACAGAAAATAGTTTAAAAATTGGTGCCACTGTTGGTATTATTGGAATCATTATCTCGATGCTTACATTTTCCGGATTGATTTTAACTTTTGCAGATATTGTAATTGAATTAGCTGCCGGAAGTTTGGTTCTTACAATTTTGCTAATTGCTCTCGCTTCATTAGTTCTTGGAATGGGTGTTCCCGTTACTGCTGCATATTTAATTACCGCTGTTGTTGCTGTTCCTGCTTTATCACATCTTGGTGTTAATCCTATTGCAGCACATATGATTGTTTATTGGTTAAGTCAAGATTCCAACATCTCGCCACCAGTTTGTATTGCTGCCTTTGCAGGAGCAGCAATTGCTAAGGCTCCCATTTGGCCTACTGCATTTAACGCTTTTAAGTTTGCTAAGTTTTTATATGTGGCTCCATTCCTCTTCGGATTTGTTCCTGCATTTAGTTTAAATGCAAGCCTGCTAAATATCTTAATGTGGTTTACAATAATTATTATTGGAAATTTTATTGTTTCCTACTTTTTAAGCTTCGCTTGGTACTATACATTAAAAAAGAAATATTTTCCTGAAGTTTCTGCAAACTGAAATTGTTTAAAAATTATTTTATCAAATTCATCTTCTTAACTTTCGTAAATCCATTAACTGAAATGGAGTAAAAATAAATTCCACTTGGTAAATTAATTGCATTAAATTGATATTGATGAAAGCCCGCTTCAAGATTTTCGTTTATCAATTCCGACACCACTTCGCCAAGTATGTTATAGATATTTAGTTTTACTACTCCAGTTTCCGGAATTGTAAATGAAATGTTTGTACTTGGGTTAAAAGGATTGGGGTAGTTTTGTTCAAGAAAATAATTTGTTACTATTGCCTTCTCATTTTTTATTGATGTAATAATAGGATTTAAGAGAGAATTAAGAATAACGGTTTCACCACTACTAAGTACTGCAATTAAATACGGACCATTAGTTCCGTTAATAACATCTTCGCTAAATTCAATACTCCCATAGTTTTGATTATTCTTCAGCACACTTCCTTCAACTAACCATTGATGACTATCAATTACTATGTTATAAATTCCTGCATTAGCACTATCAGCAAATTGAGTTCCTCCATTCCAATTTATCCTCATTCCATCAAATTTGTATGATGTATTCCCCATTGTTGATGAACTATTGCACCATCTGTTTTTTGATCTTGCAAAAGTACCCGAATTACTATTGTGTGCCAGAGATACATAAAATTGGTCATTCAAAGTATAACTCTTACTACTTGAATTTGCAGTTCCAACAATATAATCGTTAAATTCAGACATAGCTATAGAACCACTAACATAATAATATGTATCTGAAGTATGTTCTATATCAAGTGTGTATGTCTCTGCAAATTCTATATATGTTCCACTAATTTTTTTTACATAATTAGTTTTATCAGAACTTGGAGTTGCACTACTCTGAATTCGTAAATTTAGATAATCTTTAATATATGTGGTAAAATCCATTGTATGAGAATTCTTAAAATCTTCCGCACTCCCTTCATCATATCCATAAATTGTGGTGAATACAAATTCCATAGAACTTCCATTAGAATATATGAGTATTAATTTATCTGATGGAGAGGCACTGTAAGTCCAATAGTTATTAGCGTTTTGATTTAATGTACCAGTGATGGTAGTAGTTCCCATAATTTCACTTGCAAGCCAAACGGCATCAATAGATACTGAAACAACATCATTAGTAACTGCCGTAACATTATTAGAAAAATTGAAAATATTTAGAAGTGCTTCGCTCTCTGATTGAGCATGGATAGAGGTAAAAGCTAAAAGTGAAATTATAAATAGATAAATTTGATTTTTCATAAAAACCTCATTTATAAAAATTTCAATAAGTTATATATTATCTGTTAATTAACTTAAATAATCATTTTATAAAACAAAAGAATTATTTATGTTATGCTGATTTGTGTTTCTCTTTGGGTCTTTAAACCTTTGTGGTTATCTTTTTATTATGAAAAAATTACGGAATAAAAATCAAGATTATGATGCGTGGCTCCATTGGGATGTAACCAAACGATGCAATTTAGATTGTGAGTATTGCTTTGGGAAAATAACTGACACAAATGTGAAAGTTCATTCAATAAAAATTGAGCAGCTAATTTCAACTTTGGATAAAACTGATAAAACATTTCGTATCAGTTTTACTGGAGGTGAGCCAACTCTTGTTCCAAATTTTGTGGAAGCATGTAAAGCAATTACAAAGAAACATTACATTTCATTTAACAGTAATTTAATTTCAAAAAACATCAAACAAATTGCAGAAGAAATTGATGCAAATAGAGTGCTTCACATCCACGCATCATTTCATTTCGAGGAATTGATGAATATGAATTTGCTTAACAGATTTATAGAGAACTATAATATTTTAAAAGAGAATGGATTCAATATCTTTGCCGAAGCAGTAGCATATCCAAAAGTAAAAACCAAATTGGATGTAATTGCAAAATTTGCGAAAGAGAATTCTATCACATTAACTTTTGCTCCATTTTACGGAAACTATAGTGGGCAAACCTATCCCGCAAGCTACAGCCATAAGGAGTTGGAGTTATTTGAAATTAGTAAAAGTGAGATTTCTTGCTTTGCTCAAAAAGGAGAACTTTGTAATGCAGGGTGCAATGCAGCAGTAGTTTTCTCGAATGGAAATGTATATCCTTGTCATCAAATTAAAAGAAAGATTGGGAATATATATGAAGGGATTGAGTTTAGTAATGAACTCGTTAAATGCCCATCCAAAAAATGCGGCTGCCCTTTGAATAAATATGATGAGTATTTGTTTGAGAAAATCTTAATGTAAAACAATTTGACATACAAACTTAAAACGTGCATATTGCATAATATACTTGTGGGGTTTAGAATGGAAACAGTTAAAATATTTCAAAGTGGTAATAACCAAGCTATTAGATTACCAAAAAAATATCGATTTGAAGCGAAAGATGCATTGATTTCAAAAGTTGGAGATGCAATTATTATTTTTCCACGAAAAGATGGTTGGGAAAGTTTCTTTGATGATTTAGACCTATTTGCAGATGATTTTTTAAGAGAACGAAATCAACCCGAAATTCAAGATCGTGGAGAAATATTTCAATGAAATTTATTGTGTTGTTAAACCATTTTAAAAAAGAACGCCGTTTGACGTTCCTAAGATTATTCCAAATTTTCTTTTAAATCATTTTTCATCTTCCAAAACTCACCCCATTTTTCGAGTAAGTCCCAAGTGTAAATTCCGTGGTTGTAGCCATCGCCCCAAGTAATTTGCATTGCATAGCTCCCTACTACTTCGATATTTTTAATTTCATATTTGCCAGGCTTATCTGGTCCTTGCGGAACTGGTTCGTAGTGGGTCCAAAGTATTGTTTCCCCTTTGTTACTCGCATCGGGCGATTCATCACGTAAAAATTTATTTGGGATTGTATGTATGCGTCCATCTTTCCATTCAATGGTTACGGATTCTTCTTCATTCTTTTTTATTTTTTTTGGGCTTAACATAGGTTTCCAATTGATAATGGTTAATTGATAATTATTTTTTATTCTTTTTTTCTTTTGAAGATTTAATGATTGAAATTAATAGTTTAATTAATTCTTCCGCATCATTTTTTAATGATGAAAATTGTTCGTCATTTAAATAGTCAGTTTTATTAAGCAGAATCAGCCAATAATCAGTTTCGTCTGCTTCTTTAAGAGCAATTGCTAATTTGTGAATAAAATCTGCGTTACTTTCAGCTTGCTGGGCTTCTCGCACTAATGCTCCAATTGCTGTTCCACTTTTTAATATTTGTTTCGACAAAACATATTCTTTCTTATCCGAAATAAGATATTTGTACAAATTTACAATACGAACTGCAAAGTCTAAACTTTTATCTAAAATTACATTCTCTTTCATAATTATCAATTCTCCATTATCATTTGTCAATTAGAAGATATCTGCAATGGAGCTATAGTCTGGGTCGAATAATCGCTTGTAATTTGTTAATGCAAATGCATCTGTCATTCCGGCAAGATAATCGCAGACTAACCTTGCTCTTTCACTTTTATCACTCTCTTTTTTTATTAAATTATTTGTAAAATTTGGAAGAAGTTCAATGCCTGTAATTTCATCAACATAATTTTCTGTAAAAGCATCAAACATTTTCTTAATCATTTCGTTTCCTTTAAATTCCATTTGATGTAGTTGCGGTGCACGGAAAACTAAATCGACTGCAATTCTTTTATACATTTCAATTCGTTTAAACTTCTCTTTTTCAATTGTTAAAATATATTTATATCTATTTGTTAAATCGTCCATAAATGTTTCTCTCACTTCAATAGAGCAGGCATGAATAAACTCACCAATCTCAGAACCAAATTTTGATTTGTATCTCTCTTCAGTAATCCATTTTTCAATTTTATTTAGTGATTCAATTTGTGCCTCCGATAGATTATCTAAATTCGACTTTCTCCATTTTTGGAGTTTGGCTGTATTTATAAATCCGCCGGAAATTGAATCGACTAAGTCATTTACTGCATAGGCTGCATCATCTGCCCAATCCATAATTTGACATTCGATGCTTTTAAAATCATTTAATTTATTCGGGTCTTTCAACTCTGTTGGCAATTCCCTTCCGTCAAAAACAAAGTCAACATATTTTTTTTGATAATCATAAATGAAATGGTTTTTAGGATTATCAAATTTTGAAAAAACAGATTTGTATTTCAAAATTGCATCAACAAAAGCACGTGTTGGTTTCATTCCTCTTCTGCCATCGCCAATTGTATAGAATGTATCGGTGAGCATACGAAGTGTTTGCCCATTTCCTTCAAAGCCACCGTAGGGTTTCATCAAAATATTTAAAGTTCTTTCACCTGCGTGTCCAAAGGGCGGATGCCCCAAATCGTGAGCAAGGCAAGTGGATTCAACTAAATCTTCATCAATGAAAAATGTGTCGCTAAATATTTCAGAATGTTTTTTAGTGATGTAATTTGTAATTGATCTTCCAATTTGCGATACTTCAATTGAGTGCGTTAAGCGGGTTCGGTAGTAATCATTTTCGCCTGGTAAAAATACTTGCGTTTTCCCCTGCAATCTTCTGAACTCGGATGAGTGGATTAACCTATCGCGGTCAATCTGGAAAGGGGTTCTGTAATCATCTTTGCGAATGCTTTCTTCAGCACGTTCAAAATCGAAATCGTTATAAAATTTGTTGTTCATGGTCTATCCGTTATTTTTTTCATTAAAACCAGATGTCGGGTTACGAGTTCCTAGTTTTGAGTTCCTAGTTTTGAGTTATTTAGTCTTCCAATTAGTTTCTACGTATTGAATAAATTTATTGATTTTTGCTCCTAACAAATTATAACTACTTATTAAGTCTGTTAATGGATTATTGGAATAATGAATATCACTTATCATATTTAATTGTGAAATTGCTTCATCACATGAGGCATGAGCATAAACCAAATATTTTATAAAATCAGCTTTATATCGTCGTCGTCCATATCCTTCAGCAATCGCATCTTTAATCGCTTTTGATGATCGTCTAATCTGACTCCCTTGTTCATATATTTCATATTTTGGTAATTCGAGAGACATTTTATGAACTTCAATCGCTAAACTATATGATAATTGATACACTTCTAAATCATTATAACTCTTCATATTCCCACCAAAATTTTAAATTAACACACACAACCCGAAACTCGAAACCCCACAACTCGCAACCCGAAACCCGCAACCCGCAACCCGAAACCCGAAACCCGAAACCCGAAACCCAAATCCCGAAACCCGAAACCCGAAACCCAAATCCCGAAACCCGAAACCCGAAACCCGAAACCCAAATCCCGCCTCAATTCCTTCTCCAAACAATTTTATCGCCTACATTAATTTCATATAAATCAGTATAGCCGGCAACAACTTCCACAACCATTATGGCTGGTTTTGTTGAACGATATTGTCCAGTATCGAATGGAACAGTATCTGTATGTATTGTAACAATCACATTTTCTTTATTCACAAAAATTATATCTAACGGAATTACAGTATTCTTCATCCAAAAAGATTGGATAGTTTCATACGGAAAGATGAAAAGCATTCCATGATTTTCTTCCATGCTAAGTCTATCCATTAGACCATGAGTTCTTTTATCATCATTATCAGCAATCTCAATATCAATCTTTGAAATGTAATTCCCTTCTGCTGATTGGAATGTTAGCTCACCATCTTTTTTAAATTTTATGCTCGATTTTTTCACAGCAATACTTTCTTTATTTTCTTTTTGCGGTAAATTTAAAAACAGAATAAATATAAGGAATGCAAGGGCTACTGCAGCACTCACAACTTTAATAAATCTTTTTTTTGAATTTTTCTTTTTCTTGCTCATTACTATTCAATACAAATTAATAATATTATGAATATCAATTTACAATTTTTTGAGATACTTCACATCTGAACTTAGCCGAACAAAATAAACAAATAGTGTTTTCCGTAGGGGAAAATAAGGGGATAACATTAGGTAAAAAAAAGGGGAATATGTCGGCACAACACATTCCCCATATCGGAGTACGTACTAACTAGTTTTTCAACTAATTAATTTTTATGAAAATATAATTTATCTTGAAGCACCTTTCACTGTATCAATAATTGCAGATGCAACTTTGTAAGGGTCTGCGTTAGAAGCAGGTCTTCTATCTTCTAACCAGCCTTTATAACCAGCTTCAACAGTAGCTATAGGAATACGAATAGAGGCACCCCTATCTGAAACACCATAACTAAATTTATTTATTGCCTGTGTCTCGTGTAAACCAGTTAATCTTTTGTGATTATCACTTCCATAAACACTTATATGTCTTTCAATTGCTTCTTCAGTACCAAATGCCTCACAAATTTTTCCGTAGGTCTCTTTGCTGCCGCAAGTTCTTAAAGTAGTATCCGAAAAATTAGCATGCATACCCGAACCATTCCAGTCACCAGCAACAGGTTTTGGATCTAAGTTAATTCTTACATTATGTTCTTCACCAACTCTTTCCATTAAGTAACGAGCAACCCACATTTGGTCACCGGCTTCTTTAGCACCTTTTGCAAAAACTTGGTACTCCCATTGTCCTTTCATAACTTCCGCATTTACACCTTCAATATTTATATCGGCAGCTATGCATAAGTCTAAATGCTGTTCTACAATTTCACGACCAATGCTGTACTCGGCACCAACAGAACAGTAAAAAGGTCCTTGCGGAGGTGGGTAGTAACCAGGTGCAGGAAACCCATAAGGTGTATGGTGAGCTAAATCCCATAACACATATTCTTGTTCAAAACCAAACCAGAAGTCACCATCGTCATCATGAATTGTTGCTCTCGCATTTGTTTTATGTGGTGTACCATCAGCGTTTAGTACTTCTGTCATAACTAAGTAAGCATTTTTTCTATCAGGGTCGTTGAATATACGAACTGGTTTTAATAAAAGATCGGACGAATTTCCTTCTGCCTGCATTGTTGAAGACCCATCGAATGACCATATTGGAACATCTTCAACTTTTCCACTAAAATCTGATAAAACTTTAGTTTTACTTCTCATTTGCTGTGTTGGATATGCACCATCAAGCCAAATATATTCTAATTTAGAACGAACCATTTATTTCTCCTTTATTTTTACATTTATTTTTGTAGTTTCTTTAATTGTTGATAGAATAAATCGGGAATGAGTTCGTTTAACACCCTTCCACGATTGAATTCTGCCCAACAGATTTTCGAGGGCTTCTGAATCTTTTACAACAGCCTTCATTACGTGGGAACCTTCACCTAATACAGCATAACATTCAAGAATTTCGTCTGTTTCTTTTACGTGCTGTGCAAATGATTCATAGTTTTTAGATGATTCTGTGTGGATGGTTATAAAGACTTTTAAATCCAATCCGAAACTCTTGAGGTTTATCTTTGTGAAATAGCCGGTAATAATTCCGTTCTCTTCCAACTTTTTAAGTCTTTCACTTAAGGAAGGTAATGAAAGTCCTACTTCTTCAGCCAAAACATTTCTTTTTGTTCTTCCATCATCCTGAAGGGTATTTAGTATTTTTACATCTATTTCGTCAATCATTCTTATTTATTAAGGTTTATTATAAATTATAACTTACAATATAAGGCATAATTACTTATTTGGCAAATATTTTTTAGTGTTTCCACTTTTTTTCTTGATTAAAAACATTTTACATGTTTTTCTAAACTAAATGGTAAATAATCCGATAATGATGTATAGCTTAAAAACTATTACATTTTACAACTTAGTTGAACGAGAAAATGGATTTTGAAAAGAGAAGTAATGAAAATAAAAAAGGATTACCTTCCAAAAGATCTATTCGTACCGTTATTGAAATTTCAAAAAAAATAAACGAATTGCTTGAACAAATGGAATATGATAATAATGAATTGTTACTTACAAAGGAACATATCAAGCATAATTTAATTCAATTAATCAATTATGCCGATTATCAAAGTATAATTAAAACCAAGAAGGTAAAAAAGAATAGAGAAACACGAAGTTTAGAGCTATACTCCCATTTTTCGCACAATTATTACATAGATAATAGAGGTAGATTAATTACTAATTATTCTAAATAACTTCTACCCCATTTGTTTTTTATTGTTCATTTTATGAACATAAAGTTCAGGCCTGGTTAGCCTGAAGTGGTCCTCAGCGGCGTCAGCAAGAGTAGAGTCTTCTGGCGCCGTATTTTTAATCTTGAAGAAAGTGCCAGGTTGTAAATTATTAGTTAAAATGTATTGTTCGTTCCTATCTATTGGATCTGATTTAATACATGCTTGCGAAAACTTGGTGTTTAACGATATAAGTAAAGGAATTACATTATGGGAACAAAACAACTATTATTAATTGTATTAGGAATCATTGTTATTGGAGTAGCTGTTACAGTTTCGTTAGAGGTATTTGATACTCAATTCTCAGGGCAAATTAGAGATATGGCAATTCAACAAATGAATGATATTGGCACTAATGCAAAAACCTATAGAACCAAACCAAAAGATATTGGCGGCGGTGGTGGTTCCTATAAAGGTTTTAAAATTCCAGAATCACTAAAAGAGGATGCATTAAGTTGGAAATTTGATTTAAAAGCAACTGATGATAGACTTAATTTTTATATGATTTCAAAGCAATTTGTATATAATCAGAAGCCATACTTTTTATTAGGCGTTAACGAAAAAGGAGAATTAACCTCAATAAAACTTTTTGACCCTGAAAAAAATGACTGGAAAACTATTTTTGAAAATTAAGAAAACTATTGTCAAGTCAATAATAAAACGACGGTAGTAATAAAAAATTTTGACCAAACCTTCAAGGTGGGGTGTCAAAAATCAATATATTATGAAAAATATTTTCGCCCCGTTTTAGCTGCGTTAAACAAAAAGCTCCAAAGACTATTAAATTTATAAGGACTAACATTGAATAGTAATAATAAATATACTAATCACTTAATTAACCAGTCGAAATTAGGACGAAAACATCAATTTATTGAATTATCTCTCCATTTTCTGCCGCGCATTTACTCTATTGTTTTTGGGCTTGTTCCAAATATAAAAGCAGCTAAAAAAATTTGTGCCGAGGTCTTTTATATTATTTGGAAGAGAATAAAACTTATAAAAACAGATTCCGATTTTGAAATGGAGTTAAAGGAGATTGCAATTGTTCGCAGTTTTATTTATTTACAAAATGTTGAGAAAATTGAATTAGATAATGTAGCAATTGATGATATTTCCAAAGGTAACCAAGAGTTTTTTACACAGATAGAAAGAGAATTTTTACAACTTACTTATATACAGCGTATAATTTTAGTACTTAATGATAAATTAGAATTACCAACAAAGCGAATTGCAGAAGTACTAAAAACATTAAATGAGGAGGAAATAAGGGAAGAACTCAAATCTGCTCGTGGAAGATTATTAAAAAAATTCCACGAAGGAAA
>JAKIUC010000047.1 GCA_021647785.1 Melioribacteraceae bacterium | reverse complement strand
TAACCAGTACTAATCAGCAAGTTTCAAGTTTAAGTAATTCTACCACATATTACTGGCGTGTGAGTGCAACTAATAGCTACGGTACAGCGGGATGGTCAAGTGTATGGTCATTTACAACTGTAGGTACAGCTCCCCAAGTACCAACATTATCGTCACCAACAAACGGTACAACAGATCAATCCACATCCCCAACCTTAAGTTGGAATTCGAGTAGCGGAGCAACAAGCTACACATTGCAAGTATCAACAAACAGTTCCTTCTCCGGTTTTGTATATAATCAGAGTGGTTTAACCAACACAAGTCAGCAAATTGCCGGATTAAATAATTCTACCACATATTATTGGCGAGTGAGTGCAACTAATAGCTATGGTATTTCAGATTGGTCAAGTGTGTGGTCATTTCAAACTATTTTTGCTCCCTGCCCCGGCATACCGACTGTAACTTATGCAGGTAAGACTTACAACACCGTACAGATAGGCGACCAATGCTGGCTAAAAGAGAATCTTGATGTAGGGTCAATGATACAAGGGAGTGAAGATGCCACCAATAATAGCACAATTGAAAAATACTGTTATGGCAATGACCCTGCAAACTGTACAACTTATGGCGGTTTATACCAATGGAATGAAGCGATGCAGTATAGTACAACACCAGGTACCCAAGGTATATGCCCAGATGGCTGGCATATACCAACACTAAGTGAATTTGAAACATTAAAGACAGCGGTAAATAATGACGGGAATGCATTAAAAGCAATAGGAGAAGGAACAGGCAGTGGTGCTGGTACAAACACAAGCGGCTTCTCTGCGCTACTTGCGGGCTACCGTACCGGTGATGGCTATTTCAACGCTTTAGGTGATAACGCTCACTTTTGGAGTTCTGAGGGTACTACTGATGCCGCTTACTACCTGGGACTGTACACCAATAGTGATAATATTTACTTCATCTATCGCGGTACGTATTTCGGTTTTATTGTAAGGTGCTTGAAGGATTAGAAACAAGAATAAAGACTAAATGAAAAAGTATAAATACAAACAATATGATTAATAGAAACTTGACATTTACTCATAACAGCACAACACAATGTATAATTGTAAAAGTAGGATAGTAAAAATGATAGATATATTTATTATTAAGAGGTAACTATGAAAAGAATGTGTATTATTTCGTTATTCATATTCTTCTTTTTGCATTGTTCCGATGTTTTAGCATCTATTGGAGAAGGTACTTCTTCCAGTGGTTCTTTGTCATCAATTTTCTTGATTTCCTCACCCAATGGTGGAGAATCTCTACGAGCAGGTTCTACAAATAATATAACTTGGGCAGATAATAATAGTGGCAGAACTATTAAATTAGAATACTCTACGAACAATGGCACAAACTGGACTACAGTTGTTGCAAGTACTGCAGCAAGTACGGAAAGTTATTTATGGAGAGTACCAAACACACCTTCTACAGACTGCAAAGTAAAGATAAGCGATGCCTCGGATGGAAGTGTGACAGACCAGAGTGATGCAGTGTTCACAATCTATCAACAAACAGTTGTTGTCACCTCACCAAACGGTGGTGAAAATTGGATTGTTGGAAGTACACAGGCAATAACTTGGACAAGTACTAACGTAACAAATGTAAAAATTGAATATAGTACAAATAATGGAAGTAGTTGGTCAACAGTAATAGCAACAACACCAGCAAGTGCAGGGAATTACAATTGGACAATACCAAATAGCCCATCAAATCAATGTATTGTAAAAATAAGTGATGTATCAGATGCAAGTATAACAGACCAAAGTGATGCTAATTTTACTGTTGGATTGGCTCCAAGTACTACAGTGTCAATCCCTAACATTACTGCCAATATGGGTGAGGAAGTATTGGTACCTATCAACGCTGAGGTTAACGATTTAGGAAGTGTTAATATAAATATTGGATATGATTCAACTGTTTTAACATTTGTTGAAGTAGCAAATAACAATCTAATAGGAGGCTCTTTTGTTGTAAATCCTCAAGATAATGCTATTAGTATTGCTTGGTTTAACACTACTCCTGTTGATATTGCTTCAAAAATATTGGACTTAAAGTTTGTTTACAATGGTGGAGCAAGTTTTGTTGGTTTCTTGGGAACTAATCAAATTTCTGATGGTTTCTCAAATCAAATTAATGCAGTATTTATTGATGGTTCTATAAGTGAAACTATAGTTAGGTCGTCAATGCTTTTGGGTAATATTTCTGCAATTGCAGGCACTGAAGTTAGTGTACCTTTATCTGGATTGAAATTAAATAATATTGGTTCTTTTAATTTAGATGTAATGTACGATGCAGCTGTATTAGAATTTGTGAGATTTGAAAATGTTGTAAGTGGTTCATTAGTAGGAAATGAAGTTGGAGGGAGACTCTCTTTAGGTTATTTTACTGCAAATGGGTTAGATCTTCTTGACGGAGATATAGCTGATTTAGTTTTTAACTACTCTGGTGGCAACTCTGTTATTGCTTTCGATGCTGATTCTGCAGATATTCAAGATACTGATTTTAACGCTGTTGAGATTGATTTAATAAATGGTTCTGTTTATGAAAATACACAACCAACAATTGTAATTGCATCACCTAATGGAACGGAAAATTGGCTTATTGGCACTTCCCAAAATATTACTTGGATAAGTTCCAATGTACGCAATGTAAAAATTGAGTACACTACGAATAACGGAACAAGTTGGACAACAATAATTGCTTCAACACCGGCAGCAGCCAATAGTTATAGTTGGACTGTACCAAATACACAATCAACAAACTGTAAAGTTAAAATAAGTGATGCAACGAATGTGAGTATAACTGACCAGAGCGATGCGGTGTTTTCAATCTATCAACCTTCCATTGTGGTTACTTCTCCAAATGGTGGAGAGAACTGGGAAGTTGGTAGCAATCATAACATAAACTGGACAAGTAGTAATGTTGCAAATGTAAAGATAGAATATAGTACCAACAACGGAAGTAGTTGGTCAACAGTAATTTCATCAACACTTTCAGATGGAAACTACAACTGGACAATTCCGAACACGCCCTCAACAAATAGTAAGATAAGAATAAGCGAAGTTGGAGGAAATGTATTTGATATTAGTAATACAGTATTTACAATTAATGCGGTTCCAAATCCAACAATCGAAGTTACCTCACCCAATGGTGGAGAAGAATGGTTAGTTGGTTCAAACCAAACAATTGAGTGGACAAGTAGTAATGTAGATAGTATAAAAATAGAATATACATTAGATAATGGAATTATTTGGAGGAAAGTAATACCAGGTACCTCTTCAATTGTGGCTACTTCAAATGGCAGTTACACATGGGAGGTTCGTGACACCCCATCGGAAGAATGTAAGGTAAAAATAACAAGTACGAGCAATACAAATATTAGAGATGAAAGTGATTCAACATTTAGGATAGTTCGAGATGTTGTCGTACAAAGATTAGAAGTTACCTCACCCAATGGTGGTGAAGAATGGTTAGTTGGTTCAAACCAAACAATTGAGTGGACAAGTAGTAATGTAGATAGTATAAAAATAGAATACACATCAGATAACGGAATTATATGGAGAAAAATTATAAATTCCATCCCATCTTCAAATGGCAGTTATACATGGGATGTTCGTGACAACCCATCAGAAGAATGTAAGGTAAGAATAACAAGTACGAGTAATTCAAATATTAGAGATGAGAGTGATTCTACATTTAAAATAGTTCAAAATGTTATTGCACAAACATTGGAAGTTACATCACCCAATGGTGGAGAAGAATGGAGTGTAAACAGCATCCATAATATCACATGGTTATCCAATGAAGTAGGAAGTGTAAAAATAGAATACAGCACAGATAACGGAGGAAGTTGGATAGAAATTATTGCCTCAATAACTGCATCAACAGAAAGTTATACTTGGACTATACCAAACACACTGTCGGACAATTGTATTGTACGCATAAGTGATACTGATGGTAACCCGAGTGATGTAAGCAATGAAACATTCAAAATAGTTCAGGAAGTTGTTGTACAAACTGTAGTAGTAACTTCCCCAAATGGTGGAGAAACTTGGATAAGTGGAACCTCACAAAATATTACTTGGGTTAGTGAATATGTAGATAATGTTAAAATGGAATACTCAATAAATTCAGGAACTGATTGGATAACAATTGAAAATTCAATCTCTGTTTCCTCGTCTCCATATACGTGGATAGTTCCAGAAATAGAATCGGAAAATTGTTTAGTTAGAATAAGTGATGCAAGTAATAATCTAATTTACGATTTGTCCGACTCAGAATTTACAATTGTTTTAACTCCATTTGTAACAATAACCTATCCGAACGGAAATGAGATATTTGATGTTGGAGATGAAGTAAATATAACTTGGGATAGCCGAAATATTGAACACATAACTCTTGAAAGTTCTATTAATGAAGGTATAGACTGGATTACTATAGTTAGTGATGTTGTTGCTAATAGTGAAAGCTATTCATGGAATATCCCAAATACACCTTCTGTAGATTGCATTGTAAAAGTAATATCAGTTGAAGATACTTCAATAATAGATCAATCAGATGATACATTTGTTATCTACCCATTAACAGTTGTAGTAGAACGAGAAGTAAGTTTTGGTAATGTAGATGCAGATGAAAGCTTTAGAATGATTGGATTGCCAGGTAATGGTAATTACTCTCTATCAGACGTTATGAAAGGAGAATATGGAACAACATGGAAAGCATATTTTGATAATGGTAAAGAAGGTACCCCGAGTGATTACTTAGAAGAGTACGATGGTACTTCTAAGTTTAACTTCAAACCCGGACTTGGTTTTTGGATAGTTGCAGAAGAAAACCTAAAGGTAAATGAAACTTTTGAGTCAGTTCCTGTTAATAACGGCTACACAACAATTGCACTAAATAATGGTTGGAATATTATCTCAAATCCTTTTGAAATAGGAGTAAAATGGGATGATGTGAAACTCCTTAATAGTTTGAATAATGCATCCGACGTTATCTATCAATATAATGGAGCATATTCCATATCAACAAATTTTGAACCCTACGTTGGCTATTATTATTTAAATGATGATGGAGTAACATCTATAAATATTCCATATCACACAAAAGATAGTGGTGGATTAGCAAAAAGAGTAGGGGTTACAAATAACGATATTGAGCTTGAATTGAAAGATGATAAACAAACTCGTAGTTTTGTAAAATTAGGTTTTAGGGAAGATGCTGTTAGTGGTTTTGATAAATACGATATTTATTTCCCAAGATATATTGGCTCAGAAGGAATGGTGATAATAAATAGTCTTCTCGAACATTTTTTAATTGAAGATTACAGAACAGAGATTGGTGAAGGAATAGAATATGACTTACGAATAAACCTAAAGCAAAATAAAAAATATAAATTAAACGTAAGCGGACTTGAGAACTATCAAGATTATGAAATAGTTTTAATTGATACAAGACTATCAAAAGTTTACTACTTTGATGAAGAGACCGTTCCAATTAAATCTATACATAAAGAAAACAGTTTCAGACTTCTATTTGGAAACAGTCAGTTTATTAAAAACGAAATTAAAAATCTAATTCCAAGAGAATATTTATTGTATCAGAATTACCCAAATCCATTTAACCCTAGTACAGTAATCAGATTCTCGTTACCAAAAGAGAGCAAGGTTGAATTGAAAATATATTCAGTAATTGGTGAGGTTGTAAAGACATTAATATCAAACCAAGCTATGAACGCTGGTAATCATGAAATAGAGTTTATTGCTTCAAGTTTAGCCTCTGGTGTTTATTTTTACCGTATTATTGCTGATGATTTTACTGACGTGAAGAAGTTAGTTTTACTGAAATAACGACATACTTTCAAAACGTAAATAATTCTAAAAATTGCAGAGATATTTTGCGAAACTTCTCGGTAAAAATAACTTCAAACTTCATCAAAAAAATAGTTCAAATATTTTTTTAAATACTCTTGATAATAATTCGATAATAAGATATATTCAGTTCCAAACTATGAGAAATTACTTTTGAAAAATCTTTCTATTTCTACATCAAAACAGATTAAAGTTGAAAAAAGATTAGTACATTCCTTTGTTAATAAATTATCTAAAGAACTAAGTTTTGCAATAGAATCATTAAATGTGAATTTTGTTAATGCAGAGTATATGCTTAAAATTAATAAAAAATATCTTAAGCATAATTATAATACCGATATAATTACATTTAACTATTCTGGAAATACTACTAATTTGGATGGAGAAATATTTATTTCAATTAGTGAAGCAATTGTGAATGCCATTAAGTTTAATGTACATCTTGGAAGTGAAATTGTAAGATTAATAATACACGGAATTCTTCATCTTGTTGGATTTGATGATAAAAGTGCTTCGGATAAAAGAAAGATGAAGAAAGAAGAGAATAAATTAACTAAAAAATTTGAAAACGATTTTAAAAATATACTATTAAAATATGACTACTAAAGTTATTGAAGTTCTAACAAAAATTTTAGATGGATTAAATAAAAAGTACTCGCTTGAAGATGTTGGAAAAAATCTTGCAAGTGAAAATAAGTTTGATAAGCAGACTGTCTCTGCTGCTTTTAGTTTGGTACACGATAAAATTGTTGCTAATAGAATTGAAAAAAATATTGAATTTACTGAACAAAATAGAAATATTAGAATTTTGTGTGATGAAGAGATAGATGCAATAGGAGTTGAGTACTACAGTTATTTAATTCACCTCCAAAATATTGGATTAATTGATTCATCTGATTTCGAAATATTGTTAGAACAGATATTATTATTTCCTACAAATAACCTAACGTTAGAAGATATTAACTGGATGATTCTTCTTTCTTTGGTTGATTACGATGCAAGGATTCTTCCTGGTAGTAGAGTTACATTATTTTCAAGTGATACTATTAATTAGGCATAACTCAGTTTTACTTTTATTATTGAAGATTTAATAGGGAACATAAGTGAGAGTTGATAATATTATTAGTCAGTACCTTAGTGAATTAAAGGGTATTAAAAATGCTTCGGACAATACAACCTCTGCATATAGTAGTGACTTGAAACAATTTCAAGAATTCTTAGAATTAAAAAATATTATTAAAATAAATAAAATTACTAAAAAGCATATTAGATTATTTATTGTTAATCTTAATTTTAAAAACAATTCAACAACAACTATTGCTCGTAAACTAACAACTCTTCGCAGTTTATTTTTATTTGGAATTAAAAATGGAATTATTGAGCAAAATCCATTGAAGGATATTAAAAATCCGAAAATAAAAAGAAAAATACCAGAAACACTTTCACTTGATTCTTACGAAAAAATTATTAAATTATTATCCGACAAGGAGGAAAACAAAAACAATCTAAAATTGATATCAATATTTGAACTTTTATACGGCTCTGCAATAAGAGTTTCTGAACTATGTAATTTAAACATAGGTGATATCGATTTATCTAACAGAAGCATCAAGGTAAAAGGGAAAGGCTCAAAAGAGCGATATGTACCAATAGGAACAAAATCAATTACTGCATTAGAAAAATATTTAGATAGTCTTCAATTTATTTCAAAAGAGTTACCATTATTTCTTGCAAAAAATGGGAATAGAATTTACCCAAGAATTATTCAGAAACATGTAAAGGAACAAATGCAAAAGGTAAGTGATATTTCAAAAAAATCACCTCATATTTTAAGGCATAGTGCTGCAACGCATATGTTGGATAGAGGTGCCGATTTATTGGGGGTAAAGGAGATTCTGGGGCACGAAAATTTGAGTACTACACAAATATATACTCATGTAAGTATTGAAAGATTAAAAAAAACTTATAACACATCTCATCCAAAATCATAGGAGGCTTCAATGAATATCAACATAACTTCTAGAAAATTTAAAGCAAAAGATACGTTAAAAGAATTTATTAATAATGAAGTAAAAACGTTAGAAAAATATAATGAAAAAATACTTGATGTTAATGTGGTGCTAAGTTATACGCACTTAAAGGATAGTATTAAAACAGCAGAAATAATTGTGAAGATACCTGGGAAAACTCTTACTGCTTCTGAAGATTCTGAAGAGTTTTCAAAATCGGTTAACATTGCGTTAGATAAACTTAAACGACAACTTAAAAGGGAGAAATCGAAAAGAATTTCTAAGTGAGTATAAATGCAAATTAATGAAAATAATATTACTCGAAAAGAGAAAATAAGTATCGAATATTTTTTCAAACATGCAAAGAAAAATTTCGGATTAATTTCTTATACGGGTAAAATAGGATTTGAACATTTTATTACGCAGCCCAATTTACACAGACCCGGTTTAGCCTTAGCCGGGTTTGTGGGTCTATTTACTTATAATAGAATTCAAATATTTGGCAATACTGAAATTAGTTATTTAAATGGAATTTCAGTTGAAAAAAGAAAAAAAATATTTTCAAAGATATTTGAATTTGAAATTCCGTGCATAGTTATTACAAATGGAGTTAAACCATACCAGGAATTATTAGAATTAGCAAAAAAGAAAAGTATTCCAATTTTTGGTTCTAAATTAAATACATCAAAAAGCTCATTTCTAATTATTGATTTTCTTGATGATATTTTTGCTAGCAAACTCTCTGTTCATGCATCATTTGTAGATGTTTATGGTGTTGGGATGTTGTTTGTTGGTAAATCGGGAATTGGGAAAAGCGAAGTTGCATTAGATCTTGTTGAACGTGGACACAGACTTGTAGCTGATGATGTTGTAATTCTCACAAAAAAAGGTGAGGGAATATTGATGGGTGCAGGTACAGATGTTGCAAGCCATTTTATGGAAATTAGGGGAGTAGGCATTATTGATATTAGAAGCATGTTTGGCGTACGTGCAATTCGCTTTCAGAAACGTGTTGAGGTTGTTATTGAAATAGAATTGTGGGACCCCGATGAAGCCTATACCAGAACTGGATTAGACGATTCAAAAATTCCTATTATGGATGTTAACCTGCCTTATGTTAAATTGCCAATTGTATCTGGTAAGAATATTACTGTTGTTGCAGAAGTAATTGCACTCAATTATTTATTAAAACATTATGATTATGATGCTGCAAAAGTTCTATCTGAGAGAATACAGAAAAAGATGAAAGGGAAAGGAAATCTTAGTAGCACAAATGTCGATTATTTTGAACATGATTTTGAATAAAACAAGAATAAAAAATATTTACACAATTTGTGTCCAAAACTGAAATCAATGAAAACACCTATACCGTATAGCATGTAGTAAAATATTGTTATTTGTTAAAATAATATTCTGGTTATTTGAAGGTTCTAAAATCCCGTAGTGCGGGATTAAATTTAAGTACTGCAACGACTTAAGTCGTTGGTTAGCAATGACTTAGTACATGTTTCAATCTCGCCCAGCGGGATTTACAAACACTACTATCAAAATGTTTTGACCCCGAATTGCTGAATATTTAACTTTGTCTTGACAAAAATGATTCATTTTAGTACTTTCGCTCCAAAATATTATGTTTTGTTTCAATCTAATTTACAAAACTATTATCCAAAAGTTAAATTATTAAAATTAGATTTAAATTAAAAACAATTTTTAAAAGAAATGGTTCTCTCTCGATAAGTGGGGGGAAAAAAAGTATGAAGAAATATTATTATTTTTCGAAAAGCAAATTAAAATTTATAGAGATTGAGAAATATCACAGAAAATTTCTCTATCTTCTTGCTTTATCCACGCTTTTAATTTCTTTCTTTATTTTTGGAGTCTATTTTATTTTAAATTATACACTTAATCCAAATTCCCAATTAAAAACGCTGCAAACTGAAAATAGTATGCTAAAGAAGGAATTGTCAGAAATTGTAAATAATCTTCAAGTTTTTAACTCTCAGTTAGATTCTTTATCAATAACAAATTACGATTTGAGAATGAAAAATAATTTGGAATTGATTACTGATGAAGAACGAAATATTGGAACGGGCGGCTCAATTTTTAATAATTTAATTTTTTCAAATAGCTCTGAAGCTAATGATATTATTTCAACTCTTGATAATTATGTTGAAACAATAGAGCTGAAAATAAAATTGGAAAATGAGAACTATGAAGATATTAAAAAAGCATTTTTATTGAACAGTGAACTGTATGATGCTTTACCAGCAATAAAACCAACTACCGGAAGTTATGGCGATAGGTTTGGTATGAGGCGACATCCAATTCTTAAAATTAAAAGAATGCACAATGGTGTTGACTTTTTAGCTTATTACAATACTCCAGTTTATGCTCCTGGTGGTGGAGTTGTAGAATTTATTGGAAGAAAAGGTGGTCTTGGTAAAACTATTATTATTAACCATGGTTTTGGTTACAAAACTTTATATGGTCACTTAAATAGATATAAAGTAAGAAAGGGTCAGAAAATAAAAAGGGGCGATTTAATTGGATTAACCGGAAGTTCTGGTAGTTTATCTACGGGACCTCATTTGCATTATGAAGTTAAACATAATGGAATTGCTCTAAATCCTCGAAATTTTATTTTTGATGATGTTAAAATATTTGAATTAGCAAAGAATTATAAATAAGGAATAACACTATATGATTTGGACAATTGAATTGGCTTCTTATCTTGATGATGCACCATGGCCAGCCACAAAGGAAGAACTTATTGATTATGCAGACCGCATTGGTGCACCACGTGAAGTAATTTACAATTTAGAAGAGTTAGTTGATATTGATGATAGCTCTGAAGATGAAATAGTTTTATTTGAAACTATAGAAGATGTTTGGCCCGATTATCCTACAGATGAAGATTTCCTCTTTATGGATGACGATGGCGAGTATATCTAATTATGTCTAACCATTTGAGTTCAATTACAGGACAAGATAAAGTAGTTGAAATTCTCAATAAGTTTATTACCACAGAACAAATTCCGCATGCGTTATTATTTACAGGTACAAGAAATGTTGGTCAGCATCTAACTGCAAGAGAGTTCATTAAGGAATTATTAAGGTTACATCTTCCCTCCAAAGATTTTACTTCAAAAATAGATAAACTTGAAGAGCCGGTGGTTAAATATGTAATTCCGTTACCGCGTGGTAAGGGAGAGTTGCCTGATGATTTTCCACTTAAAAAAATAAGCAGTAGTGATTTAGAAAACATTAAAGATGAGATTCGTAAAAAATCGGAAAATAGTTTTTATGAAGTCTTTATTGAGGGTGCAAATAATATTAAAATTAGCAGTATCAGAGATATAAAGAGATCACTCTCAATTAATTATGATGAATTACCATACAGATTAATTCTCATCGAAGATGCTCATCTCATGAGCAAAGAAGCTCAAAACGCTTTACTTAAAAGCCTCGAAGAACCACCAAAGGGTGTAATATTTATTTTAATTTCAGATAAACCGGAAAATTTATTACCTACTACTAAATCTCGTTGTTGGCAAATCCAGTTTTCTGCTCTGCAAGATAATATTTTAAACGATATTTTAATTAGCCGCTTTAGTATTGATCCAATTTTAGCTCAGCAGATAATTCCATTTTCTAATGGCTCTGTTTATAATGTATTTAAGTTGTTGGAGTATGGGTTTGATGACCTTCAAGAGACATCAATAAATATTTTGAGATATTCGTTAGGGCATAGATATAATACTGCAATTAAACTATTTAATAATCTAATAGAGAAAAAATCGAAAAATGTTGTTCCAATTATTATTCAACTATTTGTAACTTGGTTTATTGATGTTCAAAAAATGAAGATTGGAAGTGGTAATATTCATTTCAAAAAATACGAAGATACTATTCAAAAATTTATTGCAAAATTTGATTATGTGCAACTTGATGAAATAATATTTTCATTAACAAACCTTAGAAATGAAATGGATAAAAACATTAACTTGAATCTATTAATATTGAACATTATCTTTAACATCACTGCAATTACAAAAAGGTAATACGTAATGTATAATTTAGATCTATCTTTTATAAATAATAGCGAATTGGATTCGGTTGTACCTAATCTCAATTCTACATATAATAATCTCTTCAAAAATAAAATATTAAACGATATAAAAAAGCTACAGAGTGCTGATGCTTCTTGCGGAGGATGTAGCCCCGATTTTAGTAATGGAACTGAAATTGATAAGCGAAAAATTGTTGAAGCAAATAGTAAAGGATTAGTTGGCAAACATTTTTGCTACACTAATGGCAATGATGTGGAATTAAATAATAATGATTTAATTCTCATCAGATTACCAGAGGGTACTGAAGTAGCAATAATAACTGAGACTGAAGAAGTTGTAAGATATAAACGACAACGCCTTGGTTTATTTGGAGAAGATATACCAAAAGTTCTGCGTAAACTAAATGAAGAAGATTTAAGGCATTACCAAGCTAACATTGATGATGGGAAATCGGCAAAAGAGTTTTTTATGGAGTCAATTACAAAACATAAATTGGAAATGAAGTTAGTTGATATCCATTATCAATTTGATAGAAAGAAACTATATTTTTATTATACTGCCGACGGTAGGGTTGACTTCCGACAATTGGTTAAAGAACTTGCTACCGAATTTAAAACAAGAATTGAGCTTCGCCAAATAGGTGTAAGGGATGAAGCAAAAATGATTGGTGGTGTTGGCTCTTGCGGAAGAGAGTATTGTTGCACTAGTTTTGTAAGCAGCTTCAAAAAGGTTACTACACAAATTGCAAATGAACAAAATCTCACTTCATTTCTTACAAAGCATTGCGGACCCTGCGGTAAACTAAAGTGCTGCTTATCGTTTGAAGTTGATTGATAGTTTGGTTGAAAAATTTAAGATGTTAAGTCTATATCTTTATTAAACGTTAGAGAAACTTAGAAAGTTCAAACCTAACAACAGTATTTCCGAATTTGTTATATGCAACATTGATGTTCAGAAATCCTAAAATACCTGCAATACCTCCGTATATTTCCCAATAGTAACCATCCGAACTTATTTTTTTTAGATTATTACTATTGTTCCAAATACCTAAACCACTTACTCCTGTAGTTAATTCTAAATTCCAGGCTACAGGGAAATAAATACCAAGCATATCAAAAAATGTTTTTCGCCAATTATGCTCTATGTGAATAGCAATACTATTATTACCAGTTAGTTGATATGGCTGCAAACCTTTAAAAGCACCAAAAGGTGAAAAGAAACTTAAAGCAGTTTGTGGAGTGTATAAATGTTGCAGTCCATACGACCCAAACAGAGAGGTAGCTTCAATAAAAACGCCAAGATAAGGTGCAAAAAAGAGTTCATTGTATATTGTACGAATATAAAATTTATATACGGCATTTACTCTTGCATATTCAAAATCACTTCCCAATAATTTGGAAGAAAAATCAACTTGGGAAACAAATCCATTTGCTGTTGTTAAATTTATTTCAAAAGGAGATTTGCCGCTGTTAATATTTAGAACAATTTTGTTGTCTGTACCATTAGTTATTTTTGGATTAATTCTAACATCCCTATTTGTATTAAAGATACTGTAATACTTTATTGCATTAACAGAACTTTGTGACTCTACTGCAAAGCTTAGTTTTGCAGTAGTCTTTTTGTTAAATTTTTTCACAATTCCAAGAGTTCCACCTTTTGAAAAGTAATAATTAAAATGGTCTTCCAAACCGAGTGTTACTGCTATACCATTCCACAAATTTGGATAGTGACTATAAACTGATGTTGGTTTGGTTCCGTAATTTCCACTAAGTTCAATTCCATTAAAAAATCTATTTTTTGTTGGAAAATAAAATGAAAGATTTGCCTTAATATCTTTACTTGCTAAAGTGTAGCCAACATTTATCGAAAACCTAAATACTGTATCAGCAATTCCATAAGAGTATTTTAATCCAGGCATTATTCCATCAACTCGGTTATTTTGAAAATCGGTATAATTAAAAAGTTTTCCAAAGTTGAAACTATTATTCTTTTTATTTTTTTTCTTTTTTATTTCCGATTTAATATGCTTACCACCAATACCGCCAAATTTTAGAGATGTAGCAATATCTTTAGTACTATCTATATCTTGATATGCTTTTATTTCATCTAATGATAAAGGGTATAATCTAATAGAATCAATTTTAGATTGTGTTATTATTTTAGGTTCTAAGTTAAATGTTGTATCACCAATTCTACTTATGTTCTTTAAAAGTGAGTCACTTTTATTTATGTTAATAGCATGATTGTTAAAAACCTTTACGTAAGAAGTAATTGCACTATCAAGAGTTATGAGATGGTAATAGTTTATACTATATATAACATCGATGTTATAATACTTAGGGAGCCAATATTTTTTATGGTTTGTCAGATTTTGGATAATCGACATTTTAAATTCTGTAAAGGGCATTAAGTTTCTATTTTCAAGAGTCAGATTTAAGTTTGTAAGGGCATATGAAGAATCATCAATCAAAATTTCACCTTTAAAAGTTGGTCGTATATCAGAAAGGGGAATAACCTTAATTTGATAGAAATTACGATTGCCACTTTGCTGAATCCCTAAAAGTTGATAATCATAATAGTCAAAAGCAAATTTTGAAATTGGTAAATGAAATACAAATTTACCAAGGGTTATAGAATCATTAGTGAAATCTATTATTTTTTTTTCGAGAAAGTTTAAGTCAATTTGTGTAAATACTTTTCCAGAAATATTCTCTGTATGATGTAGTTCCGTTTTTATTTCTTTTACATCATCGGGTAAATTAATAAATCCTTCGCCCATATCTTCTTCCATAAAAATAATTTCTTTACCCGACTTTAAAATATTTTTCGAATAAAAATCATAATGATAATTTAATAAACCTTCTTTGTTCTTTTCTTTATTCTCAATAGCTTTTCTAATTATTGAGTAGGCAGGATTTTCTTCTGCATTAACAATTACTTCAGGTAACACTATTGAAATGGGTTTAAGGTTAATTAAAACTTCACTATCATTTGGCATTGTAACTGCTATTGTTTTTGTTTCATATCCCACACAGCTAAAAATTAAATTGTGGGTGCCATTTTTAAGTGCAAGTTTAAACTGACCAAACTCATTTGAACTTGTCCCAAAATAAGTTCCTTTAACACCAATGTTAACAAAAGAAATTGGTTTGTCAGTCTCATTATTGTTAATATTTCCAGAAAGACTTGTTACTTGTGAATAAAGAATTGAAGAAAAGATTAAAAATACTATTGGAAATAATTTCATTTTGTACCCTAAATTATTCAGTTGAAATTTAGTAAAGAAAACACTTTTATATGGACGAATGAAACTAAGAAATGTTACATTCTAAAACTACTTTTCTCTGGTTCAAATGATTTTTAGGTGGATAAAATATTACATTTGTAATTTAAGGATTGATGAGCAACAGTGCCACATAATCTCACAGACATTTCATTGTCGGTATATCAGTTTTATAAAATTGTTAAAGAAACTTTAAAAATTCAAGACGAACAACAGTGTTACTGAAACTATTATAGGCGGCATTTACATTTATAAATCCTAAAATACCTGCAATACCACCATAGATTTCCCAATAGTTAGTATAAGTGCTTGTATTAGAGATCAAATTCGTGTATATTTTAGTACAATTGTACAATAGATTTGTAGTGGGAGGAACTATGAGTATTGTTGTTGATACTTCTGTGATAATTGCTGTTTTGACAAATGAAAAAAGTAAATCAAGAATTTTGAAAATAACAAAAGGGGAGGAATTGGTTGCTCCCTCTTCACTCCATTGGGAGATAGGGAACGCATTCTCTGCGATGCTTAAAAGAGATAGAATCACTTTTGAAATGGTAAAAATAGTTTTAGATTCCTATTCAATGATCCCTATAAGATTTGTTGATGTAAATCTATTTGCATCATTAGAAATAGCAAGTAAGTATAATACTTATGCTTATGATTCATACTTTCTTGAATGTTCAAGAAAGTTTAGTGTTCCTTTACTAACACTTGATAAAGGTTTAATAAATATTGCAGAAAAAATGAAAATAAAAATTATTGAGGTTTAAAATGCAAACATATACATATAGTGAAGCACGTCAAAAATTGGCTTTCTTGCTCGACAAAGCAAAGAGAGAGGGAACCGTTTTAATTAAACGAAAAGATGGAAGTCTTTTTGAAGTAAAAGCTTGCTCAGAAAAAAAATCTCCTTTGAATGTAAAAGGTATAAATATCAATATTGAGAAAGATGAGATTTTAGATATTCTTAAAGAGATAAGAAAAAGGTAGTGGTAAACACAACAAAATCCTCTTTAAGAGTCTCACAGACATTTCATTGTCGGTATAGTTTTACCCAGTTCATTTTACCCCTAATTTCTCCTTGTCTTTCTAAAAAGAAAAAACTATTTTTTCTCATTGTTAATTTTAAAAGGATAATATTTATGACTTATGATGAACGGCTTTCCAACGTCTCTGTTCTTGGGGCTGCTGGCAAAATGGGAAGTGGAATACTACTACTAACAGCCGTTGAAATGGCTGATTTAAGTTTCAAAAAAGAGAATGAAAATCTTACATTTGTACTAAATGCAATTGATGTTTCTGACAAAGCATTGGCTGGATTGGCTGATTATGTGAGGGTACAAGCTCGTAAGATTGCTGAGAAAAAAATAGTTTTTCTGCGTAAAGCATATTCTGAAAATAAAAACTTAGTTTACAACAGCGAAATAATTGATGAATACATTGCCAAAGTTCTTTCGGTTATTCGTCCTTCAATTAGAATTGAAAACACATTTAATTCAAATGTAATTTTTGAAGCTGTTAATGAAAATCCAAAATTAAAAATTAAATTATTTAAACAGATTGATGAGAATAGTGAAACTTCTCCTTGGTTTTTTACTAATACATCTTCAGTTCCTATTAGTTATTTAAATGAGCAAACTAAACTTGAGGGAAGAATAATAGGATTCCATTTTTACAACCCTCCTGCAATTCAAAAATTAGTAGAGTTAATAAATGGAAACGATACACTTACCGAACTTAATGAATTTGCATTAATCTATGCTAAAAGATTGCGAAAGTTTGTTGTGAACTCCAATGATGTAGCGGGTTTTATTGGTAACGGACATTTTATGAGAGATGCCCTGTTTGGAATAAAATTATTGAACGACCTAAAATCAGATTTTGGATTTGCAGAAGCTCTTTACATTGTTAATAAAGTTTCGCAAGAATTTATGATTCGCCCGATGGGAATATTTCAACTAATTGATTACGTTGGTATTGATGTCTGCAAATATATTATGGAAGTTATGAACCCTTATTTTAAAAATGAAGATTTGCACAGCGATTTATTAGACCAACTATTCGATAGAGAAGTTAAAGGTGGTCAGAATTCTGATGGGTCTCAAAAAGATGGTTTTATGAAATATGAAAAAGGGAAAATATCTGCAATCTACGATTTCTACAATAATGAATATGTTGATGTTAAAGTTATTTCTGAAAAAATGGATAATTTAATTGGTAATCTACCGGATAACCATATAGAATGGAAAGAGGTTATCAAAATTAAAGATAGAACAGATTTATTAGCTACATATTTCAAAAGTTTAAATTCACTCGATACTCTCGGAGCAAAAGTTGCTAAGAGTTTTATGCATGCAACAAGAGAGAATGGATTAAAACTAATTGAACAAAACGTTGCGAGAACTGGGAAAGATGTAAACAATGTTATGCTTACCGGATTCTTCCACAGCTACGGTCCAATTAATAATTTTTTACCTTGGGAGGAATTATAATGAGGAAGAAAATATATATCACTGCTGGTTATAACACAATTTCGCTCGGTACAGGTAGAAAAGAATTTCATCCTAAAAAACCAAGACCAGGCTTAGAGCATTATATTAAAGAGGCGGGCGAAGCAACATTAAAACAAATTGGCGGGGCACAAAATGTGGATGAAACAGTAATTAGTAATTTCAATGCTTCGCAATATAATAAGCAGGCAAACCTTCCTGGATATGCACCTTACATTGATGAAAAATTAAAATATAAACCATCTACTAGAGTGGAAGGTGCGTGTGGCTCTGGTGGTATGGCTGTTGCTACAGGAATTAAATTTCTCTTATCCGATGAGAGTGATGTTATTTTAACTATTGGCTTTGAAGTTCAGAATACTGTTAAAGCTGTTTATGGTGCTGATATACTTGCTACTGCTGGTTGGTGGAAAGATAGAAAGGATGGTCATGCACACTTCTTCCCAGGACAATTTAGTGTGAGGGCATGTGCATATTACGAAAAGTATGGAAGGGAAGTTACAAGAAATGCAATGGTACGCTGGTACAAAAATGCTATTGAAAATGCTCGCCTTGATTCTACTGCACAAGAATATCACAACTCAGATACTAATCTTGAAGAAACTGCAAACATTGAACCTAATGGAAAAGTATTTGTAGATAATTTAACTGTGTTCGATTGTTCCAAAGTCTCAGATGCAGCATCAGCATTGGCAATTATGACGGAGGAAGGTTTAAGCCGTTGTGGTATTGATAAAAATGATGCTGTTGAAGTTATTGCTTTTGCACAAGGAGAAGATGATATTACAACACAACCTGAAGACCCTACCAGACTTATCACAACCGAAAAGGTAGTAAAAAAAGCATTAGAAAAAGCTGGAATTAAAAAGGAACAAATTGGTACTGTTGAAACTCACGATTGCTTTACTATTGCTGGTATAATGGCTACAGAAGCAATTGGATTTGCAGAGCCTGGTAAAGGTACGGAATATGTATTAAACGGCAGCACAGCCCGCAATGGCGAAGTACCATTCAATACTACTGGTGGTCTCATTGGATGGGGGCATCCTGTTGGTGCTACTGGAGTTCATCAAGCTATAACAGTTTGGCAACAGCTTACCGGAAAAGCTGGAGATGCACAGATTAAAATTTCGGATGAACGTCCATACGGAATGACAATAAACATGGGTGGCGATGATAAAACCGTAACGTGCATTATTTATAAAAAGGGAAAATAGTATTTGTTAACCCGACGATAATTATTTGTGAGTTATGTTCAATTTAGGTTATACTAAGTTATTCATCTCACTATAAATTTGAGAAAGTTAAATTGAAAAGACACATGTGGCTTTTCCCCCAGAACATCTCTCGGAGTTCTACGAGCAAAATAAAATGTAGCCATGAGAATAAACATTCAAAATCTATTAGATTATTGAACGATATTTCTTGAAGTTTTATAAAAAATAGGGTAAGTTACCATTTAGCCAGTAGGTTTTTAGTATAATAATAATAACATCGGATATCCTATTAGAATATTACTCATTATATTATTTTTAGTGACTCAAGTATTTTCACAAACCACTACACCTAAGCGTGAACTAAGAGGTGCATGGCTCTCCACAGTTCGTAATATCGATTGGCCCTCAAGTCCATCCAATACAACAGAAAAAAAGATTTCAGATTTAATTGGAATAATTGATTATTTAAAAGCAACCAATATCAATGCAGTAATAATGCAAATACGTCCTGCATCTGATGCAATGTATCAATCAAATATTGAGCCTTGGTCATATTGGCTTACGGGGCAGCAGGGGAAAGCCCCATCTCCATTTTTTGACCCGCTGCAAATAGCAATTGAAGAAGCTCACAAACGTGGTATGGAACTGCATGCTTGGTTAAATCCGTACAGAGTTAGACTTGCAAGCTACAATTTAGCTCTCGATGAAATGAATGTTGCAAGACGACATCCGGAGTGGGTTTTAAATATTGATGGGGATGAAATTTTAGACCCAGGCATACCCGAAGTACGCCAACATATTGTTGATGTTATTACAGATATAATTTCAAGGTATGATTTAGACGCAATTCACTTTGATGATTACTTTTATCTATCTGGAATTACAAACGAGGATGATCAAACATTTGCCGATTATCCAAATGGCTTTACAGATAAAGGGGATTGGCGTAGAGATAATGTAAATGAATTGCTCCGTATGATTTATGCAACAATACAAGCTGTAAACCCTCGTGTAAAATTTGGACAAAGCCCACCCGGTATTTGGAAAAGCGGAACACCAGAGGGTACTTGGGGATGGAATGTTTATAGTGCTATCTATTGCGATGCAGTAACTTGGTTGGATGAACAAATTATAGATTATCTTGCACCCCAACTTTACTGGTCATTTGGCGGCGGGCAGGATTACGGAAAGTTAGCTCCTTGGTGGGCAAGTGTTAGTAACGATAGGCATATTTATCCGGGCTTAGCCTACTACAGAGTAGGTGAATCTAATTTTGATAAAACTCAAATTGGGAAAATGGTTACTCTAAACCGTGAGACTGATGGAATTTTTGGAGAAGTATATTTTACATCAAACAATTTTGACGATAACAAAGGGGGAATTACAGATACACTAATTAATAGCTATTATAAATATCCCGCACTACTTCCGGTTATGGATTGGAAAGATACTGTTGCCCCAAACAAACCAACAAATTTACGTTTTGATAGAGTTGCCGGAATTGGAACAACAGCATTAACTTGGGATATTCCGGAAGGGGAGGAGATAAAGTTCTACGTTCTTTACCGTTCGGAGGATTCAAACTTTGATACAACAGATATTTCAGACCCAAAGAATATATTTAAAATAACATCAAATCATTTTGTGCAAATTGATGAAAATTTTCCAACGAGTAATGCTTACTACTACGTAACAGCACTTGATTGGAATAATAATGAAAGTAGTATCAGTAATAAATTTGAATACCAGCCTTCCATTGTTTTACCAGATGTACCAAATCTATTGTTACCATTTAATTCCTCGATTGATGTTAGAGATACACTGCAACTTGTTTGGAATTATGCAAATAATGCAAGTTCTTATTCGTTTGAGCTCTCTACGGATGTAGCTTTTACAAATATTGTTTATTCAGAAAATTCGCTGTTAGATACCTCATACCAAATTACTAGTTTATCTGGGGAAACAGAATATTTCTGGAGGGTGAAAACTGCAAATCTTGCTGGTGAAAGTAATTTTGCTGATAGTTATAGTTTTACAACTGCATACCCTGCTGCTCCAATTCTACTTACACCAATGTACCAGGAAATTGATGTCGAATTAAATCCATTGTTTGAATGGAGTAGTAACCCGATTGCAGTTTCGTATCGCTTTATATTATCTGAAGGACTTGGCATTACTTCAGAAAAAATTGTTGTTGATACAATTGTAACAGATACAACTTTCCAGATAGCCAATTTGAAACCAGGTACTTTTTATGCTTGGAGTGTAACTGCAAGAAATGATTTTGGTATTAGCCGATGGGCAGATTTATTCCAATTGAAAACAATAATTATTCTACCAGAGATTCCAATATTGCTCTCTCCTTTACATGACTTAAGCACATTGGGGGATACTGTAACATTTGTTTGGCAGGGTGATGAATATTCGGACGATTTTAGAATACAAGTTTCGCTAATAGAAACATTTTCTCAAAGAGTATTTGATATTGATAATATTAAAGATACCACAATTACACTCGGTGGCTTTGAAGGTGCATCAACTTACTATTGGAGGGTTAGAGCTTATAACAATGGTGGTAGTAGTCTGTTTTCGGAAGCGTTCAAATTTGCTACCGGATTTCCACTTATGACATCACTAATATATCCTGAAGATGTATCTTTGGATATAGAATTAAACCCAACATTTATTTGGAATAGTTCCGATTTAGCAACGGAGTATAACCTCCAGCTATCAGAAGGATTAAACATTAACTTGGAAGATTTAATGATAGATACACTTGTTGCTGATACAACTTTTAAATATGAAGATTTAGAAGTTAATAAAATATACTCATGGCGTGTGTTAGCGAGTAATGATTTTGGACAAAGCGAGTGGACTGGAATATTTAAATTTAAAACAGCAGCAGATTCTGTTGTCTCTGCGGAGGATATTGATTTAAGTCTTCCTCAAGAATATACTTTAGAGCAGAATTATCCTAACCCCTTTAATCCTGTAACAACTATTTCATTTGGTATACCTGAAAGCGGTATGACATCTCTTAGGGTTTATAACATAATAGGTCAGGAAATAGCAGTACTTGTTAATGAAGATTTACAAGCCGGCATTTACAATATTTCTTTTGATGCTTCTGAAATGACAAGTGGTTTATACTTGTACAGATTACAGTCAAAAGAATTTGTATCAATTAAGAAGATGCTGCTGATAAAATAATGCTGCGTTAGCAGTAATTCTTTTATCACAGTCCCGCATTATCGGGGCTGCTGATAAAATAAAGTATCCCGCAGAGCGGGATCCGTTTATTTTATAACAGAAGGCTTTGGACAAAAGCTTATCACAGTCCCAATTGTATTGGGATTACTCATTAAGCAAAATGTTTTGAGTGATTATGTTTTGTCCGGTTCTTTTAGGCAATGGTGTTAACATAAAAAGTTAAGCATATTTGGGAGGAAAGAACACACCCCCAACCCCCTCTCAAGAGGGGACTTTTTATAGCCATTCCACAGTGTGGAATGGCTATGTTTTCTCTCTCACGAGGGGGTTTTTACAGCATTCCACAGAGTGGAATGGAGGCATTTCCCCTCTTGAGAGGGGATTAAGGGGTGTGTTTATTAAAGTTATAGTATTACTGTTTTTGTTGGAATATTTCAACGAAATTATTGATAGAATATTTTTGAAGTTCAATATTTTCTAAATATAATTAATATAATTAGGACTTTATTAAAAATAATTCCTATATTTCACATAGGATATTATTATAAAACTAATAACCGATATTATTCATAAATAGTTAAGCGTAGAGGAAATTATATGAAAAAATTTCTACTATTTGTATTTATTTTACTAACCACCATCTCAATTACTGCTCAATCGGGCAAAATTACAGGAACTGTAACTGATGTTACAACAGGAGAGCCATTAATTGGGGTTAATGTTATTATAGATGGAACTATGTTTGGAGCTGCAACTGATTTAGATGGCTTCTTCGTAATTCTTAATGTAACACCTGGTAAGTATAATATAAGAGCATCCTACATAGGATTTGCACCACAAACAATTTCAAACCTACGTGTTAATATTGGTGAGACGAGTGAAGCAAATTTTAAATTAAGCGATTCATCCATTAAAACAGATGAGGTTGTTGTAGTTGCAGTTACACCAATAGTTCAGAGAGATGTTGCTTCAAGTAGTGCCAACCTAAATGCAGAAGAACTTCGGAATTTACCTGTAATAGATATTGCTGGTGCTGTTGGTCTTCAAGCAGGTGTTGAAGGAGGTACAATTCGAGGCGGTTCGGGTGATGAAGTTGTATATGAAGTAAACGGTATCTCTATGCGAGATGGGCGTGATAATTCATCCTATAACAATTTAAGTATAACCTCTGTACAGCAAATTCGTGTTCAATCCGGAGGTTTTACTGCTGATGTTGGAGATGTACGCTCTGGTTTAATTGAGGTTGTTACTAAGGAAGGGGACAGACATAAATATAGTGTCAGTTTTCAAGGTCAGTTTAGACCAGCAGCAAATAAACATATGGGTGCTTCTGTAAATGATCCTAACTCCTATTTTATTAGACCCTATCTTGATGATGCAGTTGCTTGGACAGGTACAAACAATGGTGCTTGGTCTGAATATGAAAAGCGTCAATACCCGGAGTTTCAGGGATGGAATGCTTTTGCAGAGGGAACACTACAAAATGATAATCCGGATGATGACCTAACCCCGGAAGCTGCTCAAAAGTTATTCTTGTGGCAATACCGAAAAACATTTGATATTGAAAAGCCCGATTATGATATTGATGTCTCTGTTGGCGGTCCGGTACCTTTTGGTCAATCTCTTGGTGGGCTTAGGTTTTTAGCAAGTTACAAGCAAAACCAAACTATGCTTTTAGTCCCTCTTTCAACTCCAGATTATAGTGATTATAATACTTCAGTAAAACTTACATCTGATTTGGCTAAAGGAATGAAGTTGATGGTTGAAGGTCATTTTGGTGCACAGTCTGGTACTACAAGAAGTACATCTGGTGGAACTGGACTTTTTAAATCGAACTGGCAATTAGCTGATAGAGTTGATTACGGTAATTATACTAATGCAGTTCTTTTCTCTGATGCATACTTTTCTCCAACAAGAGTTAATCGTTCTAGTATTGCTGCAAAATTTACTCACGTTATAAATCCATCAACATTCTATAATCTTATTTTCAGTAATTTTAATTCAGAGTATAATACAAATCCGGGAACTGTGAGAGATTTACGCGAGAAAAATCTTTTTGGAAACAACTATTATGTTGATGAAGCTCCATTTGGATATTACCAGGGTGCATCAAATGTGTGGAATGGCAGTAATATGCTGATGGGTTCTATTTATAGCCAAGCACGTGATACAAGTAAAGTATCTCTTTTTAATTTAAAGTTCGATTTATCAAGTCAGGTTGATAAGTTTAACAATATTAAGGTTGGTTTTCTATTTAGGATGAGTAACTTCAATACAAATTATGGAAGAGTCTCTGAACTCTATTCTACCAGTAATCGTACTTATGCTTGGGATACTACTCCAATTTTATTAGCTGGGTATATACAAGATAAATTAGAATTTGAGGCTATGGTTGCTACAATTGGTGTACGTGTAGAATACTCTGACCCAAATACTGACTGGTATCAATACTCAACTTTCGACCCTGGTTTATCTGCTTCAAATGCTGCCAATAGAGATAACCTAATTGTGAAAGAAAAAGTAACACCGCAGTTAATATTTATGCCACGTATTGGAGTTGCTTTTCCTATTACTGTTAATAGTAAGTTGTTCTTAAATTATGGGCATTACCAAACTTTGCCAACTCCAAATAATTTATATCTTGTTGCAGAGGATTCTTTTGGAAAAGTTAACTCGTTTGCAAACCCTTATGCTAAGTTAGAAAAAACAATTACATACGAAGTTGGATATGAACACAATTTGTTCGACCAATATCTTTTAAGAATGACTGGTTATTATAAAGATATAACAAATGAGTCACGCGATATTCGTTATACAAGTGCTGATGGGGTTGTTAATTATCTTAAAACCGAACCAATACAGTATAGAGATATTCGAGGTTTTGAAGTTCAAATAAGTAAAAACCGTGGTGATTGGATTACTGGTTTTGTGAACTATAACTATATGGTTACTTCACTCGGTAAATTTGGATGGGGAAGATATTATGAATCTTCTGTTGACCAAACTGAATATATTAACACTTCCGGGCAAACATGGTTCAAACAAGATAAACCTATACCTCGCCCACTTGCAAGAGCAAATATCGATATATTTACACCTGTTGGGTTTGGTGATTTAATTAGCGGGTGGAGATTAAATATTCTTTCAACATGGAAAGCTGGTAGTTATACATCATGGAAAGGAGATGCTGGTGAAAGTGCTAAGACAACAAATAATCTGCAATGGTTAGATTATTATAATACAGATATTCGTCTTTCAAAAGGTTTGGATTTTGGAACTTTCGATATTCAAATTTATGTTCAGCTAAATAATGTTTTTAATAGTAAAGTTCTCTCTTCAACAGGCTTTTCACGATTTAATTTTGACTACGATAATTATATGAAATCACTTCATTTACCTGAAAACATTGTTAATAGTGAAACGCAAAAATACTATAATGTACCTGGAAATGATAAACCTGGTGATTATAGAGTAACTGGTGCTGAATATACTCCTATTGAAGCTGTTTCAAATATTAATAATATTGAAAGCCCAGATGAGGGTCTAATATATTATGATTCCCAAACAAGACGGTTTTATGAATATTCTACAGGCTCAGGATGGGAAAGATCAGATGAAACAAAAATGAATAAAGTTCTTAAAGATAAATCATATATAGATATGCCAAATTATAGTTTCTTTACATTCTTAAATCCGAGGAACATATTCTTCGGGCTAAAATTTAATATTTCATTATAGATGAGAAATAAGTTTGACTAATCAAAAGACAAATACAAAATTTAAGAATGTCATTGCGAATCCCGTTTTGTGGGATGAAGCAATCTGTAACAGATTACGTCAGTCGTATTCACTCCTTCGTAATGACAGCGTTAAAAAATATAAACATATGAAATTTTAGGTAGAATTATGAAAAAAGATTTTTATAAAATGTTTTCTTTATTGATTGTGGCATTCATTATTGTACCAATTGGTGAAAGTAACGCTCAATCAAGCATAGGAAAAACTGAAAAATGGTTAAATGTTGGTTCTTTCCACAATTGGTATTCAAGTATTGGTCAGGAAAGAGAGGAAGATAACGCATCAGGTAAAGAACAACTGTGGGGATGGCAGTGGCCAGCTTACTATCCTAAACAAGATATGCAGGCAGCAAAAGGATTGTGGATTGGTACCCGAAACTATACAGACCCTCAAGCGAGTAATACTACTTTTGATTATAAAGTAGTTCATTGCGGACCAAGACCACAAACCGGTGGCTCTAGTGAATTTTTTGCAATTGAGTTTAAACAGTATGCTAAGTTTCAACCAACAGAAGTTAGAGTGGATGGAGAATTAACTAACTATCCGGGGCAGCAAATTACTATTGATGAATTAGACCCGAACATGCCGTATGATCAGATGATTTACAATGTAGTAAATACTCAACTTGGTATGACGATGAAAAGAAAGATTTTTCAATTTAGTAATCCCTACTATGATAATTTCCATGTTACAGAATATACTTTTATCAACACTGGAAATATAGATGATGATGATGAAATTGAAAGAACAGACGGAGATTTAGAGGATGTTTATTTCTACTTCCAGCGACGACATGGTTTTATTAAAGAAACAAGAATTCTTTTTGGTGACCCAACTTCTTGGGGTGCAAATACCCTTAATAATGAAGTTGGTCCATATCCAGCTGGTTTAAATGCAGAGTTGAGATACTCTTATGCATGGCACGGATATTATGATAAATTTGGTGATTACAATAGTGTTGGCGGTCCCATTTGGCGCCCGGATGAAGGATATGGTGCAAGAATAAATGCAGCAGATACAGTTGGAAGACTTGGTGCTGCTCAGTTTTCAGGCATGCTAACTCTATTTGCTCAAAATGGAACCGATCAAACAATAGATGATCCTAATCAACCAAGTACTACTGGCTATGAATCATCGGATGGTGCTTTGCAATATGCTGCCGATACTTTTAATGGTCAGCAAATGCAAGACAGATACGCAATGATGGTAAAAGGTCATCCTGAGGAGAGCCATGCAGATTGGATTACTGGTGGCGATTATGTTGGTTCCCTCGTAGTTGGTGGTGATAAATCTGTAAATGGTGCTGGTTACTCGTATGTTAATGGTTATGGTCCATATCAAGTTGCCTATGGTGATAGTGTTAAAATAACTATTGTTGAAGGTTCTTCCGGATTAAGTAGAGATGAGGCAATTAAAATTGGAAAATTATTTAAAGCTGCTACTATAAGTACTGCAGAGAAAAATATTGCTGTGCTTGGAGGTCAAGATTCCCTTCATGTTACATTTGAGCGAGCAATGGATGCTTATAAAAACGATTGGGATATTCCCTTTGCACCTTATCCGCCAAGAAGCTTCGAGGTTAACTCACGTGGTGGAAGAATAGATTTAAGTTGGGAGCTTCATCCGGATGGTCCTGAGGTAAAAGGATTTGAAATATACAGAAATACTTTAGAAGCTGTAGATGGCTATGCAAGTAACGAGTATTATTCCAAATTTGAAAAAATTGCCGATTTAAGTTCAGATGTTCTTGAATATCAAGATACAACTCAAAGACAAGATATAGCATATTATTACTACATTGTTTCAGTTGGTGAAGATCAGCCGGCAAATCCTGCATTAAATATTCCTGCACATACATTAAAAAGTAATAGGTCTTATACTCAGTCTTATACTTCAGCATTTAAACGAAGTAGGGGTGAAGATAATATTACTGATAAAGTTAGAGTATATCCAAATCCTTATATTATTTCAGCAAGCGATAATTGGATGTTTGGAAGCAGTAGTGTTGAACGTAATAAAATTTCTTTCGATAACCTTTCAGGTGTTGCAACAATCCTAATTTTTACAGAACTCGGTGAATTAATTAAAACTATTGAGCATAATGATGGTAGTGGTTCGGATGATTGGGATTTGCGAACATCTTCTAACCAATTGGTAGTTAGTGGTATTTATATTGCAGTAATTACAGATGGTAAAACCGGTGACAGAGAAATTGTTAAATTTTCGATAATTAGATAAAATTGTAATAGGTACTTAAATGAATAATAAATTAAAAATTATCTTGTCTGTTATAATACTGCTTTTTGCAATACAAAATAATATTGCTCAAGTAAAATTAGCACAAAGTGGAATGAAGTTTTTAAGTGTTAGTGCCGATGCAAGGGGTGCAGCATTGGGTGGGGCTGTTACTTCATTAGAAGGTAATTCTGCCTCCCTTTATTATAATCCATCAAGTGTTTCAAGGCAAACATCTCTGTTTAATGTTAGTTTTACAAATACAACATGGATTGCTGATATTAACTATATCCATGCTGCTTTAACTTATGCTCCGGCAAATGGTTTATATGGGGTTTTTGGTCTTTCACTTCTCAATGTAGATTATGGCGCTTTTAATCAAACAATTATTGGTCCCGATGGTGGTTCTCTTGATATTGGTGTTTACAAACCATCCGCATTAGCAGTGGGGTTTAGTTATTCCAGAGCACTCTCCGATAAATTTTCTGTAGGTGGAGATGTTCGGTATGTCTATCAAAATTATGGTGCAGGGCATGTTGTTGGTGGTGATTATGATAATTATGAAACTCGAAAAATTGATTTGGATGTTGTTTCGTTTGACTTCGGTGTTCTTTATAAAACCGGATATAAAAGTTTAAATTTTGGAATGTCAATTCGTAATTTTTCGCAGGAGATAACATATTTTGAAGAAAGCTTTCAACTACCGTTAGCATTTACTATTGGATTATCAATGAACTTACTCGATTTTACAAATATAAATCCTGCTAAACATACATTCCTATTTGCAATAGATGCAGAGCATCCTCGAGATAATAAAGAACTACTACGTGTAGGAGGAGAATATACTTTTAATAATACGTTTACACTCCGCGGCGGATATATAACAAATTCCGATATTGGTAAGTTAAGTTATGGTGCGGGTATTATTCTTGAAGAGGATGGAACAAAAATTGGTTTCGATTACTCATTTACACCAGCGGAATATTTTAAAGATATTCATCGCATCGCTTTAAAATTAACATTATAAAAATAGTTTAGTTAAATATATAAATAATTAAATTTCTATTAAATATTTCAGCCGTTAACAGGCGGAAGAAAAATATAGGATTATCAAATGAAAAAGAAAAACAATTTAGTAATTATATCAATAGTTTCTATCATAACTTTTATGTTAATGATAAGTTGCTCTCCTGATACAACTCCAAGTTTGTATTCAGATAAAGAACCTGGAGCCACACCAGTAATTACTTCAATGAACCCAACGCAAGGCTTGGCTGGAGTAACTGAAATTACTATTTCTGGTAAAAACTTCTCGTCTGAAGTTGCAAATAATTTTGTCTATTTTGGGTCACTTCCAGCAAAGGTATTAAATGCTACAGAAACTGAGTTAAGGGTTTTAGCTCCTGATTTAGTACAAGATTCCATTAAAGTAAAAATTGCTGTTGCTGGTGTAGAAAAATTCAGCGATTCTAAATTGTATAAGTTAGAAGCGGCAGTTGCTGAAGTCTATCCTTTCTTAGGATTTCAACAACCTTATGCAATTACTGCAGATGAACTTGGAAATCTCTATTTCTCTTTAACAGAAGATGGTGCAGGGAAGGGTGTTAAAAAAATTACTCCAGATGGAGAGATGGTAGATTTTGCACCAAAAGGTGGTGAGACTTTTTACTTTAGCCTTAAGTATAAAACTGGAGGTACACTTTATGGGGTTCGTGGTGTAAGAGCTATTTTTGAAATTACCGAAGGAAATGCTCCTGGTATATTTGCTGCATTTGCTAACGGTACTGCAATGTTCGATTTAGATTTTGATAAAGATGGAAATATTTGGACTGCGGGAAAGGGAGGATTTATCTATAGAGTTACACCCGATAAAGATATTAAATCTTTCGATTTTGCAGATAATGTTAGTTCTATAAAAATATTTAATGATTATTTATATATGGCAGTTAAATCAGAAACTTCACAAGATATTATTAGGATGCCAATAATATCAGCCGATAGTCTTGGAAGTGCAGAAAATTATTTCCAATTATCAGAAAATTATGGATATGATATTCTGGATGTTAAAGCAATAACCTTTGCGAATGACGGTCAGCTATATATTGGTACTGATGGATTAAACCCAATGATATATGTTAATGCTGATGGTTCGTATGGGTATTGGTATGAAAATTTAATTGATCCTAAAATTATTAATTTTGGCTGGAGTACAGGAGTTAATCTTTATGCCATTAGAGAACAATTTGTTGGTGTTGGTATAGAAACAACTCAAACTATTTATACACTAAATATGGAAAAAATTGGTGCTCCAGAATTTGGTAGAGATTAATAGACTAGTGTTTTGAATTCTTTATAGGGATTTTAAGGATAGAGTAAATATTTTGTGATAATTTTTTATAAACTGTTTTTAAACAGTTTATATTTATGAATGGTTATTAGTATAAAACAAATAATATAAAACAGATAAGTTAATACTATGCTAATATGCACTATAAATAAACAATATCATTAATTAAGTAAGGAGTAACAATGAAAAAACTAATTTCACCAATTTTATTGGTTGTTTTAATTTCAACCTTAATTACCGCACAAGGGTGGAAAAATGACGGTGCGTGGCCTTCTTCTGATTCAACTAATTATGGGGGAACCCATGGGGTAGTAGTAGATATAGACGGGAAAGTATGGGTATCAAGTTATTTTAAAGATGTTGAATTTATTGATGGAACTGATACAACCTTAGCATCAGCCATTAAAGTCTTTAATGCGGATGGTTCAGAAGTATCATTTTCACCAATTTACATTGTTGACGTTAATGGAACACCTGATACAATTAACGGGAACTGCAGGGGATTAAACTTAGACGAAAATGGGAATGTACTTTTTGTACAATCTGGTCCAAGCAAAATGATTAAACTTGATTATACAACTGGGGCAGCAATCTCTAGTGTGCTTATTCCAGAATCAGGTTCATCACCAACAGCACCATCAGTATCAAATGATGGAACTATTTATGTTGGTCCAGTAGTTGGAGGAGCTGGTAAACAAATTGCAACTTATGATACAGACTTAAATTATCTTGGTAGTGCGGTTGATGGACCTCCAGCAATAGCAAGAACATTAGAAGTTTCAGCTGATGGACTTACTATCTATTGGATGCCATTTACAGCTGGTAAAACATACGTTTATACAAGAACAGATGAATTTAGTGCTTTTGATCTTACCGACTCAATTCACATTGGAATGAGTATTGAATCATCAACATGGCATCCAGTTACTGGGGAGCTATGGGTATCAAACGATGTTGCTAGAGGCTCTGATATTACAAAAGGTAATTTGTACTACTATGGCTATAATGTTGAAAGCAGAACATTTACTGATGCGTTAAATTGGAATTTACCAGAAGATGGTGAATTTGCAAGAGGTATAGCTTTTGCACCAGATGGAAATACTGCATATATTGGTACTTTTTCAAATACTACTTCACGTTTACAAAAAGTTGTTGTTGATGAATTAGCTTCCCCGCTTGCTCCTGTAGCCAATAATGCTCCATGGGCATACGAAGGTGCTTTCCCAGATACGAGTTACAAAGGTGGAACACACGGAGTAGTAGTTGATGCAGAAGGAAAAGTATGGGTATCAAGTTATTTCAAAGATGTTCCTTTAGTAGATGGAACTGATACAGTTTTGACATCTGCAATTTTAGTCTTTAATGAAGATGGTACAGAAACAAGTTTTTCACCAATATTCATAGTATCTACAGGTGGTGGTTTTACGGTTGATACATTAAATGGAAATTGTAGAGGTCTTAATTTAGATGAGAATGGAAATATTCTTTATGTCCAATCTGGTCCGAGCAAAATGCTTAAAATAGATTATACTAATGGAGAAGGAATTGCTAGAGCACTTATTCCAGAATCAGGCTCATCCCCAACAGCACCATCAGTATCAGACGATGGAACTATTTATGTAGGTCCAGTAGTTGGAGGAGCTGGCAAACAAATTGCAACTTATGATACAGACTTAAATTATCTTGGTAGTGCGGTTGATGGACCTCCAGCAATAGCAAGAACATTAGAGGTATCAGCAGATGGTTTAACTCTATATTGGATGCCGTTTACTGCTCAGAAGACATTTATTTATAAAAGAGCCGATGAGTTCAGTTCTTTTGAGTTAGCAGATTCTACTCATTTTGGAATGAGTATTGAATCATCAACATGGCATCCAGTTACAGGACAGTTATGGGTATCAAATGATGCAGGACGTGGAAATGACATTACAAAAGGTAATTTATTTTATTATGCGTATGATGTAGAGAGCAAAACATTTACAGAAGCTCTAAACTGGGATTCACCAGAAGATGGTGAATTTGCAAGAGGTATTGCATTTGATTCAGATGGTACTAATGCTTATATAGGTACTTTCGCTAATGGTACCCCACGTTTACAAAAACTTTCCATGGTTGTAAATGGTGTTGAAGTTATTAGTTCTGAAGTGCCTAATGGATATGAATTGTCTCAGAACTATCCTAATCCTTTTAATCCAAGCACAATTATTAATTTTTCAATTCCTAATAGTGGACTTGTTACAATCAAAGTGTTTGATATTCTTGGGCAAGAAGTAGCTGAATTAATTAATGAAGTTAAATCTGCTGGTACTTATCAAGTAGATTTCAATGCAGCAAATCTTTCTACAGGAATGTATGTTTATAGAATATCTTCAGGTAAATTTAACGAAACACGAAAAATGATGTTATTAAAATAGTAGCTCTTATTATAGCATTTATTGAAAGCTAGTTCTATATATTAGAGCTAGCTTTTTTTTATTAATTTATTTAATATATTAAAATATTTCTATTGTATCTTTTGATAAAAATTATGATTTTATACCAGTATTATTCTTTATTTATTTAAGACCTATCATATAAACTATAGGAGGTATTATGATTAAAAAACTAATGGTTGTATTGGCTATGGTAGCACTGTTTGCATCAGTTGCTAATGCACAATGGACAAACGAAGGTGCTTTCCCAGACACATCATTCACTGGTGGTACGCATGGTATTGCGGTTGACCCTGATGGAAAAGTCTGGGTATCAAGTTACTTCAAAGATATCCCTTTTGGGGATGATTCAGTTGCAACATCTGGAATTGTAGTATTTAATGCTGATGGTACAGAAGCTGATTTCTCACCAATTTCTACAGTAGCTACAGGTGGTGGCTTTGTTGTGGATACTCTAAATGGAAATTGTAGAGGTCTTGGTGTTGATGAGAATGGTAATATTCTCTATGTACAATCCAGTAGAAGCAAGATGTTTAAGATTAACTACCAAACTGGTGTAGGAATGGCTCGTGCAGATATTACTGAAACTGGCTCATCACCCACAGCACCATCAGTATCAGACGATGGTACAATTTATGTTGGACCAGTAATTGGTGGTGGTACAAATCAAATTGCTACTTATGATACTGATTTGAACTACTTGGGTGCTGCTGTAGTTGGTCCTCCAGCAATCTCAAGAACTTTGGAAGTTTCAGCAGATGGACTTACAATTTATTGGATGCCGTTTACTGCTGCAAAAACCTTTATTTATACCAGAGCAGATGAGTTCTCTGAATTTACATTAACAGACTCAACTCATGAAGGTATGTCTATTGAATCTTCTGCTTGGAACCCAGCTACAGGAAAACTATGGATTTCAAATGATTCGAGAGGTGGAGATACCGCTTTAGAAAATGTAGCTTGGTATGAGTATGATACAGCTACAAAAGAATTAGGTGCTAGTATTTTATGGGATAGCCCTGAAGATGGAGAGCTTCCAAGAGGAATTGATTTTTCGCCAGATGGAACAATTGCATACGTTGGAACATTTTCTACTGGAACTCCAAGAATCCAAAAAGCTGTTATGGGAGCACTTCCAACAGTACCAATTACCTTTGAAGTTGATATGAGTGTACAAGTAAACAAAGGCAACTTTGATGCAGCAACAGGTACAGTAACAATAGCCGGTACAATGAATGGCTGGGATGCAGGTGCAACCTCAATGTCTGATGGAGATGGAGATTTAGTCTATTCAGTAACATTAGACCTAACAGAAGGTGATGAACATGAATTTAAGTTTGTAAAAAATGGTGATGGATGGGAATCAGTTCCAAATAGAACTTATACAGTACCAGCAAGTGCCGATACATTCTTAGCATATTTTGATGATGATGATGGACGTGAATTATCAACCATAGCAATCTCATTCCAATGTAATATGGAATTAGAAATAGCAGCAGCACGTTTTGATCCTGCAACCGATACCTTATCCGCACGAGGTTCATTTAATGGCTGGTCAGATGTAACAATGCTAAGCCCATCAGCAACCAATCCAAACATCTACGAAGGTGCAGCAAAATATGAAACCTTTGATGG
>JAKIUC010000046.1 GCA_021647785.1 Melioribacteraceae bacterium | reverse complement strand
AATCAAATTAAAGCTAAACTAAAAAATACTTCAGAAACTTGGATTGGTTTAACGCTGTTCGTCGCGAACATTGTGAAGTTTGCTGAAATCAAAAATTTCTACATCTGACTTTCTGAGGATACCCTACGTAGTTCGTGAGGGATAAAGAGGGAAATATTATTTTTAAGATCTTCAAACTTTTTAACTGCTTTATCTTTTTTTATTAATCTGGTTTTAATACCATTTAGTAAATCATCTATTGCAAAAGGTTTGATGATATAATCATCCACTCCTAAGTTCATTCCTTTTCTAATAGAAGAATAATCAGCACGGGCAGTAAGGAATATGAAAGGGATATCAGATAAAATCTCAGAGCTTTTAGTATAATCATATAGTTCATATCCATCAACATTTGGCATCATAATATCAGATAGGATTAAATCGAAATTTTGATCTTGCTCTAAAATACTAATTGCTTTGCTTCCGTTTTCAGCTTCAATAACAGAATATTCTTCTTCAAGTATAATTGTAATGTTTTCTCTTAGAACAGTATCGTCTTCAACAACTAGAATTTTTTTCATAATTGCCCCATCCACATAAATTAAAAAAAATTAAATATCTTTAAAAGAGTAATTACTATTTACTTGTAAACTTGAATATAATAATAATAATAAAAGATTCCACTTTTTTTTTGAAACAGTACTGGTGTCTGAATTTGGTGCAAGTGATTTTTCTTTCCACCTATAAATTTTTAACTATACGGAGTTACATTGCAAAGGCAACTATTTCTTGTGTTATAACTATTTCTTGATTCTGAACCTCACTTTATCTAACTTTACAAGCTAAATTTGAATTAGAATGTCGATGCAAATAAAATTCACAAATTATAAAGATGGTCTTCATAAATTTGTTTTAAAAACAGAAGTAGAAGAACTTAGTATTGAAGAAAAATTTGCAGGTACTGCTCTCTTAAATTGTGAAATGGATAAATCGTCCACACAGATTATTATAAATTGTAATCTTCAAGTTAATGCAAAACAAGTTTGCGATAGATGTACGGCAGAATATGAAGATGTAATTGAAACGGATTTTAAGAATATCTACTTTCTTACTAACAACAGAAGTAGTGCTGATGAAGATGAAAGTGGAATCTATTATTTATCATCAAGTGATGATAAAATAGATTTATCCGGCGATACCATTGAGAATGCTCTGTTAACATTACCAATGAAAGTTCTTTGCAACAAGGATTGTAAAGGTCTTTGTTCGATTTGTGGTGTTAACAAAAATGAAGAAGAATGTAATTGTGTTGCTGAAACAAGTAATCCCGTATGGGAAAAATTATTGAAATTAAAAGGCTTGTAATGCTCTGCATTGAGTGTAACCGAAATGCTGTGCATTGAGCAATAGAAATGCGTTGCGTTGAATATAACAGAAATGCGGTGCATTGAGCATAGTCGAAATGCGGTACATTGAGCATAGTAGAAATGCGTTGCATTGAGCGTAGTCGAAAATGAAAACTAAATTAAAATAAGGTAATAATATGGCGCATCCAAAGAGAAAGATATCAAAAAGTAGAAGAGACAAAAGAAGAACCCACTATAAAGCTACGGCTCCTACACTAACAGCTTGCTCAAATTGTGGAGAAATGAAATTGAACCATAGAGCATGTGCAAATTGCGGGTACTATGCTGGTCGTTCAATGTTCGTTCCAGAATCTTAAATTAAACGAAAAATAATATGACAAACAACACTAAATCTAAGTGTGCAATTGCAATAGATGCAATGGGTGGAGATTTTGCTCCGCACAATGCTGTTGTTGGTGCAATTGATGCTTTCAATGAAACAAAAGATTTCGATTTATTTCTGGTTGGTAGAAAAGATGAAATTGAAGATGTAATTAAAAAGAACAATCTTAATTTTAATTCTGAGTTTATTGTTAATGCTGACCAAGTAATTGATATGCACGACCATCCAACCGAAACAATGAAAACCAAACCAAATTCTTCGATGGCTGTTGGTACTAAGCTGGTAAAAGATGGGAAAGCACATGCGTTTGTAAGTGCTGGCAATACTGGTGCAATGGTTGTTAATTCCATATTCGGAATGGGAAGAATAAAGGGAGTATCACGTCCCACCCTTACTGCACCTATCCCAAACAGTAATTCAGAGTTTACTTACTTAGCAGATGTTGGTGCATTTGTCGATTCTAAACCGCAGCATATTTTTGAATTTGCTTTTTTAAGTTCAATTTTGTTAAGAGAAATTTACGGAATTGAAAACCCACGCATTGGTTTATTAAATGTTGGCGAAGAGGATAGCAAAGGATATAAATTAACTACCGATACCGCTAAATTGCTAAGAGAATCGGAATTAAATTTTGTTGGTAATGTTGAAGGTAATGATATTTTTGGAGGCAAAGTAGATTTAATTGTTTGCGATGGTTTTGTCGGGAATATTTTATTAAAATTTGCGGAGAGTATTATACCATTCCTTAAATCTACATTTAAAACTTATGCTGATGAAAGTTTAGTAAAAAAACTTAAGGTTGGTCTCATTAGAGGTCCGTTAAAAGAAGCTCTTAAAAATGCAAACGCAGATAAACTTGGTGGTTTACCACTGCTTGGTGTAAATGGAATAAGTATTATAGGTCATGGGTCAAGTTCAATACTTGCAATTAAGAACATGGTTTTACGTGCGAGGGAAATGTACAATAAAAATTTAATTGAAAAAATTAAGGAAGAACTTACTCACAATGCAGAAAAGAAATAAATTTCGCACCGCTGTTATTACTGGCGTTGGGATGTATGTACCTGAAAAAGTTTTAGATAATAAATATTTTGAATCAATTATTGACACAAATGATGAATGGATAAGAGCCAGAACTGGAATTAAGGAAAGAAGAATTCTTGAAGAAGGTGGAACAAGTATATTGGCTACTAAAGCCATTGAAGATTTATTGGAATCGACAAACACTGACCCACTTGATATTGATGCAATTATTGTTGCTACCGTTACTCCCGATATGCTCTTCCCGGCAACTGCTTGTTTAGTACAAGATAATATTGGAGCCAAAAATGCTTGGGGGTATGATTTATCAGCAGCCTGCTCTGGTTTTATATTTGCTTTGCAATCTGGAACAAGTTTAATTGAAAGTGGACAGTGTGAAAAAGTGGTAGTTGTTGGAGCCGATAAAATGAGTTCTATAATTGATTATACTGATAGAAACACTTGCATACTTTTTGGTGATGGTGCATCAGCAGTATTATTAGAGCCATCAAACGATTTAGATATTGGCATTCAAAATTCTATTTTAAGAACAGATGGTTCGGGAAGAGATGTTTTACGCATGAAAGCCGGTGGTAGCCTCCATCCGGCATCCCACGAAACCATTGATAATAGAGAACATTTTGTTTATCAAGATGGTAAATCTGTTTTTAAAGCGGCAGTAAAAGGGATGGCTGATGTTGCAGTTGAAATAATGGAAAAAAGTGGACTAACAGGTGAAGACATTGCCTACTTAGTTCCTCATCAGGCAAATTTAAGAATTATTGATGCTACAGCAAGACGAATGGGAATTAATCCCGAGAGAGTTACAATAAATATTGAAAAATATGGAAACACAACTGCTGCTACTATTCCATTGTGTTTAACAGAATATTATCGTGATGGTAAATTCAAAAAAGGTGACAACATTATTCTTTCCGCTTTTGGTGGTGGGTTTACTTGGGGTGCCGTGCATCTTGTTTGGGGAATAGAGTAGTGAATAAGATTGCATTTGTATTTCCTGGGCAAGGCTCTCAGTATGTTGGAATGGGAAAAGATTTATATGATTCCTCCAAAGAGCTTATGGATAGTGCCAATTCTGCTATTGGAATTTCATTAACAGATATTATGTTCAATGGACCAATGGAGTTGTTGAAGCAGACTGATGTTACACAACCAGCAATATTTTTGCATAGTATTGCAGCTCTTAATAAAATTGAAAACCTAAAACCAGATATGGTTGCTGGGCATTCATTGGGAGAATACTCTGCCCTTGTTGCAGCAGGTGCAATTGATGCAATTGATGCTTTGAAATTAGTTAGAACTCGTGGTGAAGCTATGCTTCAAGCTGGTATTGAGCAACCTGGAACTATGGCAGCAATAATTGGATTACCTCCAGAAAAAGTTGATGAAATTTGTACAAAAGTTTCTAAATCAGATATTGTACAAAGTGCCAATTTTAATTCTCCTGGGCAAGTTGTTATCTCTGGTTCTGTTAAAGGTGTTCATAAAGCGATGGAAATATTAAAAGAGAGTGGTGCAAAACTTGTAAAAGAATTAGTAGTTAGCGGAGCTTTTCATTCTCCACTTATGGCTTCGGCTAAAGGTAAATTGTTAGCAAAATTGGATACAACAAAAATTACTAATGCTGCAATTCCTGTTTATGCAAATGTTACTGCACAACCAGTATTTGAAAAAAATGAAATAAGTAAATTATTGTTTGAACAATTATCTGCCCCTGTACAGTGGGAAAAAACAATAAAAAATATGATTACTGATGGTGCTTCTAAATTCTATGAAATTGGACCTGGTAAAGTTTTACAAGGTTTGATTAAAAGAATTGATAAAAATGTGGAAGTTTTTGGGATTGAAAAATTAGAAGATATTGAGTATTTGAATAATTTATAAAATTGTTCAATAATTTAATGAAAGTGGAAATGTAATACGTTAAATCGTATATTATTCAGTGAAAAAATATATTTAATGAATTTAAAGGTTTTTAAAGAATGGAAGATAGGAAGTTAAGAGCAATTGTAACTGGTGGTTCAAAAGGAATTGGGAAATCAATTTTAATTGAATTAGCAAAAAGAAATTGTATTAGTGTTATGTTCTCTGATGTTGTTGTTGACGGTGATGATTTTAATGCGCATGCGAAAAAAATTGAATCGGAAATTGGTAACGGAACAAAAGTTTATGGTTTCAAAGCCGATGCTTCTAAATATGAAGAAGCGGAAGCAACTATTGAAGCTGCAATAGAAAAAATGGGCGGTGTTGATATATTGATTAATAATGCGGGTATTACTAAAGATAATCTTTTAATGAGAATGACTGAAGCAGACTTTGATTTGGTTATTAATATTAATCTTAAAAGTGTTTTTAATTATACAAAAGTAGCAATGAGACCAATGATGAAACAGCGTTTTGGAAAAATTGTTAACATAGCTTCTGTTGTAGGATTGATGGGAAATGCTGGGCAGGCTAATTATGCTGCATCAAAAGCTGGTGTAATTGGATTTACAAAAACAATGGCACGAGAATTATCATCTCGTAATATTAATGTTAATGCAATTGCCCCCGGTTTTATTGAAACAGATATGACTTCAAAATTGAATGATAATCAAAAAGAAGCATTACTAACAAATGTGCCGTTAAAAAGAATGGGACAACCTGAAGATATTGCTAAAGCGGTAGCGTTTTTATGTAGCTCTGATGCCGATTATATTACAGGACAGGTTCTTACTGTTGATGGCGGAATGGTAATGTAGTTTTTATAAATGGATCCAAACAAACAAAAGGAGTTAATATGGATATCGAAACAAAAGTAAAAGAAATAATTATGGACAAATTGGGTGTCGAAGAATCACAAATTACAAGTGAAGCATCATTTACAAATGATCTTGGTGCTGATTCATTAGATATTGTTGAGTTAGTTATGGGTTTTGAATCTGAATTTGATGTTTCAATTCCAGATGAAGATGCTGAAAAAATTGGAACTGTTGGTGATGCAGTTAAATATTTAACCGAACTTAAAGGTTAATTATTTTTTTTTGAGGCTGTTACAAAAGTTAATGATTGACTTTTGTAACAGCCTCTTTTTTTTATTTTTAAAGGAGATTGTAGAATGAGTAATAGACGTGTTGTAATTACTGGGCTAGGAGCACTTACGCCAATAGGAAATAATGTTGAAGAGTTATGGGCTGGATTTATTTCCGGAAAAAATGGTGCTAACTTAATTACAAGATTTGATACTGAAAATTTCAATACAAAATTTGCTTGTGAAGTAAAAAACTTTAATGTTGAAGAATATCTTGATAGAAAAGAAGCCAGGAGAATGGACCTTTATTGCCAATATGCCATTGCAACAGCAACTATGGCGATGGATGATGCTGATTTTGACCTTGATGCTATTGACCTTGAGAGATTTGGTGTTATTTATGGTAGCGGTATTGGGGGTATGGAAACATTCGAAAACCAGACTACGAATTTTGTGAAGGGTGGTCCTAGAAAAATATCTCCTTTCTTTATTCCAATGATGATTTCAGATATTGCTGCCGGACAAATATCAATTAAGTTTGGTTTAAAAGGTCCTAATTATGCAACAACTTCTGCATGTGCAACATCTACACATGCTATAGCTGATGCACTCTTTATTATTCAACGAGGTTCTGCCGATTTGATTGTATCTGGTGGAGCTGAAGCTTCAATAACACCTATGGCTATTGGCGGTTTTAATTCTGCTCGTGCTTTATCTACCTGGAATGATAGGTACAAAGAAGCATCGCGTCCTTTTGATAAAGATAGAAACGGTTTTGTGATGGGTGATGGCTCTGGTACTCTTATCTTGGAAGAATTAGAACATGCAAAAAAGCGTGGTGCCAAAATTTATGCTGAAATAATTGGTGCAGGTTTAACTGGCGATGCATTTCATGTTACTGCACCTGCTCCTGAAGGTGAGGGGGCTTTTCGTTCGATGCGTGAGGCGTTACGTGATGGCGGAGTTAATCCTGAAGATGTTGATTATATAAATGCACACGGTACTTCAACTACCCTAAATGACATAAATGAAACCAAAGCTATAAAAAAACTATTTGGAGAACATGCTTACAAATTGGCAGTTAGTTCAACAAAATCTATGACCGGGCATTTGCTTGGTGCTACTGGTGCTATTGAATCTATTGCTTGTATTCTTGCTATTCAAAATTCAATTATACCTCCAACAATAAATTTGGATGAACCTGACCCTGAATGTGATTTAAATTATACACCTAAGGTTGCAGTGGAAAGAAATATTGATTATGCTTTAACAAATACTTTCGGATTTGGTGGTCATAACTCTACACTACTATTTAAGAAATATTCAGAATAGAGAAAGTTTGTTAATTAGCGAAATAAAATAGTATTAAACTTTCTTTTTGAGATAAGGATAAATGAGTAGTACTATCTTTTCTGATAAAAACAAATTACTATAAACAGATGAAACTATTCGCGAATTTATTTACTGCTTTTAAAAAAAACAGAAAGATTGAAAATGTCTCTGAGTATGAGACTAATAAACTTAATATTCTCTCCAAAAAACTTAAACTTCAATTTAATAATCCTATACTTTTTGCAAAAGCTTTAACTCATCGTTCATATTTGGAAAGAACTACTGAGTTAAATAAATCGAACGAAAGGCTCGAATTCCTTGGCGATGCTGTACTTGGAATGATTGTAGCTGAAATTCTTTTTACAAAATTTAAAGATGAAGATGAAGGATTTTTAACTAAAACTCGTTCACATATTGTTGATAGAAATGCACTCTATGATTCTGCGGAAAGATTACAACTTAAAAAATATCTTTTGTACGATAGTAGATTTATCAAAGATAGCGAAGTTGGAATTAAGACAATTCTTGCAGATTGTTTAGAAGCCTTAATTGGGGCTATATATTTAGATCAAGGGATTGATGCAGCAGAAAAATTTATTATTAAATGGCTTGTAAAACCAAATTTAGAGTCTGGGAATTATCAAGTAGATAATAATTTTAAAGGGCAATTATTAGAATACACTCATTCCATAAAATTATCATCTCCAGAGTATGTAATTGTAAGTTCCAAAGGTCCAGACCATAACAAAGAATTTATTATTGAAGTTCATATTGATAAAATTACACATGGCATTGGCAGAGGAAGAAATAAAAAAGGGGCTGAACAAGAGGCTGCAAAAAATACACTATTAGAATTTAAAGATAATTCTAAATAGTTTATAGTTATAAAAGATATTTTGAACAGTTAGCTTTAATATAAGTCATCAGGGTTAATTATATAGCAAATATTTTCTTCACCTAATAATCACTTGAGCAAAAGTAAAACTATAATGTTCAAATAAAAGAATTGAGATAAAAGAAATAAATTCTTTATCTATATTTACACTTTATTTATTATTTAACTTTTTGATTGAGGTTTGCTTAGTGAATTTTGAAATTTCTGATAAATTTGTTGATCGTCATATTGGTCCTAATGAAACTGAATTAGCGGAAATGCTTAATGAAATTGGATTTAAATCGGCAGAAGAATTACTTGATAAAATAATACACAAAACAATAAGATTAGAGAATGGAATTGATGTTGGTGATGGAGTTAGTGAATTAGAATTACTCACTGACTTAAAAAACATTGCAAAGAAAAACAAAGTATTCAAAAATTATATTGGTCTTGGATATTATCCAACAATAACACCAGCAGTAATTCAAAGAAATATATTTGAAAACCCAGGCTGGTACACACAATATACTCCTTACCAAGCAGAAATTTCACAAGGAAGATTGGAAGCACTTCTTAATTATCAAACAATGGTTGCTGATTTAACAGCATTACCATTGACGAATGCCTCACTATTAGATGAAGCAACTGCTGCTGCAGAAGCTATGTTTATGTTTTATAATTCTCGCAAGAAAGAGAAAAAGAAATCTAATGTATTTCTTGTTGCTGATGATATATTTCCGCAAACTCTCGATGTACTAAAGACAAGAGCAAACCCAATAGGAATAGAACTTAGAATTGTATCTGTAAAAGATTTTCAATTAACGGATGATCTATTTGGAATGATTGTTCAATACCCTAATGTTGATGGAGAGATTATTGATTATTCTGACTTATTTAAAAGAGCAGAGGAGAAGCAGATTTTCAAGGTGGTTGCAGCAGATATACTTAGTTTGGCTCTCTTAAAACCTCCTGGTGAGTTCGGTGCAGATTGTGCAGTAGGTTCTACACAGCGTTTGGGTATTCCTATGGGATTTGGCGGACCTCATGCTGGATATTTTGCAACAAAGGAATCTTTCAAACGCCAAGTGCCAGGAAGAATTATTGGAGTATCTATTGATAGCCAAGGTAACCCAGCATTGCGAATGGCTTTGCAAACAAGAGAGCAACACATTAAACGCGAAAAAGCAACAAGTAATATTTGTACTGCACAAGTTCTTCTTGCAATAATGGCAGGGATGTATGCTGTTTATCATGGACCAGTTGGAATTAAAAATATTGCATTTAGAATAAACAGACTCACTACTTTATTGGCTGAACTCCTTTCCAACTCTAATGTTGAGCAATTAAATGAAAACTATTTTGACACATTAAAATTAAGATTTACAAATAAAGATGTTGCTAAATCGATTAGCAAAATTGCTCTCGATAAAGAAGTAAACTTAAGATATATTGATGAAACAACGATTGGAATTTCTATTTCAGAATCTACTTTTACTACTGATGTTGTAGTTATTACTAACATTATTAAAGAAGCTATGGGTGAAACTCAAATATCTATTGATGTTATTAATTCGATAAGTGAATTAAAGAAATCATTTGATAATTATTTTGTTAGGGAATCAGAATATTTAACCCACGAGGTTTTTAATTTATACCGTACTGAAACTGAATTGATGCGTTATGCGAAAAGATTGGAGAATAAGGATTTATCCTTAACTACCTCTATGATTCCGCTTGGTTCATGTACAATGAAACTAAATGCTACAGCAGAACTCTATCCAGTCTCCTGGTCAGAGTTTACTCAGCTCCACCCCTTTGCACCATTGAATCAGGCAGAAGGTTATTTGGAATTATTTAAAGAATTTGAAAAACAGATTTGTGAAATTACTGGTTTTGCAGCAGCATCTCTTCAACCTAATTCTGGTGCACAGGGTGAGTATGCCGGTTTGATGGTGATTAGAGAATTTCATATTAATAATGGAGAGGGTCACAGAAATGTTGTGCTAATTCCATCATCTGCACATGGAACAAATCCCGCAAGCTCTGTAATGGCGGGCAACAAAGTAGTAATAGTTGCTTGTGACGATTATGGGAACGTCTCTCTTGAAGATTTAAAATTAAAAGCTGAGGAGCAGAAAGATAATTTGTCTGCTATGATGTTAACATATCCTTCAACGCATGGAGTATTTGAACATAAGGTTATTGAGATGTGTAAAATTGTTCACGAGAATGGTGGACAAGTTTATATGGATGGTGCAAACATGAATGCTCAAGTAGGTTATACAAATCCAGCAATTATTGGAGCCGATGTTTGCCACTTAAATCTTCACAAAACTTTTGCAATTCCACACGGAGGCGGCGGACCTGGAGTTGGACCAATTGTAGTTGCTAAACATCTTGCAGAATATCTACCGGGTCATGCCGTAGTAAAAATTGGAAGTGAAAAATCGATGACTGCAGTATCTGCTGCACCTTGGGGAAGTGCATCTATAATTCCAATTTCATATGCCTATATTAAAATGATGGGTAGTGCAGGACTAAAGGAAGCTACTACCACAGCAATTATTAATGCAAATTATATTAAAGCAAAATTACAAAAACATTACACTGTACTTTATACTGGAGTTAATGGAAATGTTGGACATGAATTGATTTTTGATATGCGTCAATTTAAAATATCTGCTAATGTTGAAGTTGAAGATATTGCTAAGAGGCTTATGGATTATGGCTATCATGCACCAACAGTCTCTTTCCCTGTAGGCGGAACATTAATGGTTGAACCTACAGAGAGTGAATCAAAAACTGAATTGGATAAATTTTGTGATGCTATGATTTCAATAAGAAATGAGATTAAGCAAATTGAAAATGAAAAGATGGATAGAGTTGATAATCCACTAAAAAATGCTCCGCATACAATTCATGAAGTTATTAGCAACGAATGGACGCATTCCTACTCTCGCGAAGTTGCGGCATTTCCTTTTGTGCATAGTAAAGAGAATAAGTATTGGTCTCCTGTTAGTAGGATAGATAATGCTTATGGAGATAGGAACTTAATTTGTAGTTGTTTACCACTTACTGAATATGAATAGACTTTAATATACTAATTGAATATTAAATAAAATCATTCTAAGGAACTTAAAATGGAGATATGCAAAATACTTAAAGAAGCTAAAACTATTGCTGTTGTTGGGATTTCGAGTAACCCCGTGAGGACAAGTAGAATGATTGCAAGTTTTCTTCAAGATAGTGGTTATAAAGTTGTAGGTGTAAATCCTGGTAAACCTAAAATTGAAGGAATGGATGTATATGCAAAGTTAACAGATATTCCCTTTAAAATTGATATTGTTGATGTTTTTAGGAAGTCTGAAGATATACCTCAAATCATTCCGGATATTCTTGCTTTAAACCCGAAAGTGCTTTGGTTACAACTTGGAATATGGAACGATGAAGCTCTACAACCCTGTATTGAAAAGGGAATAACAACAATTCAAGACAAGTGTATAAAAATTGAACACTATAATTGTTTTTAAAGTATGTTGCTTATAAAACTTTTAGTATGTAGTTCAATAGAATGATTAAATTAAATCAAATATATTTCTTCTTCATTTTTGCAATAGCAGTAGTATCAGCACAGAGTATTGATACTATTTCATTTGTTAATGAGAGTTCATTCAAAGTTGATTCTATAAAAATATTTGGGAATGAAAGAACTAAAGAATTTGTTATTCTAAGGGAATTAACTTTTTCTGAAGGTGATTCGGTAAATTCAGAGACTCTTTTTTTTAATAGGGAACGTATTTTTAGTTTAGGGATATTTACTAGAGTTGAAGTTAAGAAAGGTGTTGGGGACGAGAATAATGTTGTTGAGATATTGATTGAAGAGAGTTGGTATATCTTCCCTGTTCCATTTTTATACATTCGTGAAAAAACTATGGAGCGAACATCATACGGAATAAGTTTAAAATATAAAAACTTTAGAGGACGTAACGAAACGATAAGAGCCACAGTATCATTGGGGTATGACCCATTCTATAGTTTGCAGTATGAAAATCCCCTTATAATTCCATCAGCAGAAATTAGCTTCTATTTTTCTGGAGCTGTTGGAACCCCTGTGAATAAAAGCCCTACATTGGATATTGCAAATGGAAGTAGTTTTGATTTTAACACAATTGCTGTTGCATCAATTTTTGGTAAAAGATTAAATACATCAAGTGATATTTTTCTTTCAGTTAGTTACTCAAAAATAAATGCTCCAAATAATAATGTTGATAACTATATGGCTTCAGGAACTTCAAGAGATGAGAAATTTAGTGTTGGAATTACATATTTACTCGATTCAAGAAACCTAAAACAATTTGCAAATAGAGGTTATTTATTTTCACTTGATTTAACCCACTATGGTTTAGGCTATAGTAAAATTAATTACAACTCTGTTAGTATTGACGCAAGAAATTATCGTGAATTGTATAAATCCCTTATGATTAAAGGACGATTTCATGCTAAGCATACTTTTGGTGAGTTTGTTCCTTACTATGATTACCCTTTATTAGGTTATGATTTTTATACTCGTGGTAATAGATATTTAGTGAGAGAGGGTAATAATAGAATATTTGGTTCAATAGAAATGGGGCATCCTCTTTTGGAAGAATGGAATTTTGGGTTGGATTTACCAATACTTCCAAATAGTTTAACACGTGCAAGAGTATCAATAATAGCAAGTGTTTTTATAGATGCAGCAACAACTTTTAATAATAATGAGAAAGTTTTATTAAATGATTTTAACTCTGGATATGGTGCAGGTATATCCTTTTTATTTTTACCCTATAGCTCATTCAGAATTGAGTACGCATTTAATGAAATGGGGAAAGGAGAATTATTAATTGAAACAGGAATATCTTTCTGATATTGAACTTTATTTTACAACTGATATTAGTAACGAAAGCCTTATTATAACTGGTGATGAGTTCAAGCACATTACAAAAGTTATGCGGCATTCGGTTGGTGATACATTGCATATAACTGATGGTTCAGGAAATTATTTTGAAACTGTAATTACAGAAATTACTAAAAGTAGCGTAAGTACAAGTATTCGGAATAGAAAAAAACACAAAAATAAATTTAGTAATATTTATTTCTGTTTCCCTCGTCTTAAAAGTAATAATAGATTTGAATTTGAATTAGAAAAATCGATAGAGTTAGGAATAACAAACTTTATAATTATTGATACAGAACGTACAATACCAAAGGGTGCAAAGATGGAGCGTTGGAATAAAATTGCTCTCTCTGCTATGAAGCAATCGTTAAGAACTTATATGCCAAAAATTGAATATCAGAAATCCTTAAGAAATATTAATTCTTTGAAAGGTGAAAAAATAATATTGGATCAAAAATCTTTAATTGACTTTGGCGATTTTATAAAAGAAGAAGAAAATAGTAATAGATATTTTATTTTTGGTCCTGAGGGTGGGTTATCTGAAATGGAGATTGAAACTATTGACAACGCCAAAATTGTATGCCTAACAAATAATAGATTAAGAGCTGAAACAGCAGTGGTAACGGCTGCTTCAGCAATATCATTAATAAATAAGAATACGAGAATATTGTGAACCTACTACAAACAATTGGAAATACACCGTTAGTTGAGTTAACTCATATATCAAAAAATGTTAAAGCAAGAATATTTTCTAAACTGGAATTTATGAATCCTAGTGGAAGCATTAAGGACCGAATTGCCAAGTATATGGTTGAAAAAGCAGAAGCAGATGGCAAGCTGAAACCTGGTGATACAATAATAGAAAACTCATCTGGTAATACAGCATTAGGGTTAGCAATTGTTTGCAGACAAAAAGGTTATAAACTAAAAATTGTTATTCGTGATACAACAAGCAAAGAGAAATTGCAAATGTTAGAAGTGCTTGGAGTTGATGTTATTAAAGTGGATGCAAAAATTCCTCCAGAGGAGAAATACTCCTACAATAACTTAGCACAGAGTCTATCTGAAAATGATAAATCACTTTTCTATATTGACCAGCACAATAATTTAAATAATAATGAAACATATTACGAAACACTTGGACCAGAAGTATGGCAGCAGCGAGAAGGGAAGATTGATTATCTTGTTGCAGGGATAGGAACAGGCGGCTCTCTTTTTGGTAGTGCAAAATATTTAAAAGAGAAAAATCCGAAAATAAAAATAATTGGAATTGATCCTATTGGGTCAATATTTTACGATTATTTTAAAAGTGGAAAAATAGTTGAATCTAAAAGATATTTTATTGAAGGTATTGGGGATGAGTTTTTAATTAAAACTGCACAATTGGAATATATTGATGATATGATTCAAGTAACTGATAAAAAGGCATTTGGGTGGGCTAAAAAATTAGCGTTTGAAGAAGGTATAATTGCAGGTGGCTCTAGTGGAGCAAACATTTATGGAGCTTTAAAATTGGCAAAAGAAATTGATGAAGAAGCTAATATTGTTACACTTTTCCCTGATTCTGGTTTCAGATATTTAAGCAGCATTTATAATGATAAATGGATGCGGAAAGAAAATCTTATTTAAAGTAAATATTGGATATAGTACGAAAACTATATTTAATTTTTCTTTTTATCATATTCTTTTAAATAAACATTCTGTTGCTGGTATGGAATTTCTATACCTGCATCATTCAGCATTTTTACTATTTTTAGCAAAATCTCACTTCGGATAAATATCCAATTATCATTGTTCGCAGTCCAAAATCTTAAATCAAAATTTTGTGTGCTTTCTACATAACCTTTATAGAGGCTATAGGGTTTTGGCTCTTTCAAAACATCTTCTCTATCTTCTAAAGCTTTATTAAGAATATTCATAACTTCATCAGGGTCAGCATCAAAATGAACACCAATTTTAATTTCTATTCTTCGCCGACTATCAGATAGAGTCCAGTTTGTAACTTGCCCAGAAATTAAATCAGCATTAGGTACAATTACTTCAGAGCCATCAAAGGTTTGAACAATGCTTGCTCTTATTCCTATTCTCTTAACAGTACCTAATAAATTATTTGTAAGACTAATTGTATCACCAACTTGAATAGGGCGTTCAAATAATAATATCAATCCGGAGATAAAATTATTAACAATGCTTTGTAATCCGAAACCAATACCAACACCAAGTGCACCGGCAACAATTGCAAATTTCTCTATATCAAAGCCAACTACCGAAAGAGCAAATAAAAAGCCAAGTGTGAGAATAGTATAATTCATCATTAAGGAAATTGCAGCTGGAACTCCACATGGGAGTGTTACTCTTGCAAAAATCTCATTTTCAAAAAAGAATCTAGTTACTTTTGAAAATTTAGTGGAAAGCCAAATGGAAATAAAAAATAATGCGATACTACTTGTAGTTATTGAAAAAGAACCGAGTTCCAATGGGGTTGTGAAGATTGTAATAAAAAGTTCAGAAATTGAGTCGTAAATTTCAAAATTCATTAAAAACATTTTACCCCAAAAAAAGATTGCAATTACTTTAACTAAACTGAATAAAGTACTTTTTAGTTCACTACGTTTTCTTTTAACAATATAGGAAATCTTAGCCGCTTTTGTTTCCAATAGTATTGTTAACAATGTGTATGCAACTTGCAGACTGGTTATAAGAAATATTGAGGCATAAATAGTTCTCATAACTCCTGAAAATATTAATGTTGAAAGAGCAGTATTTCCAAGAATATTTCCGAACAATGAAATAAAGAGAATCACAATTAATAATTTTGAAGTAACATGGAGAGCAGCAATAATTTTTTTTCTTTTAGCAATAATTTTTGAAGTGTCAATTTTCAAGAACCAATATAGGGCTGTAATCATCAGTGCTGTAAGGAGAATTGTGAATACCCTCAAATAGATTGAGCTGCCAATTGTGAGTTCAATTATTTGTTGCAATAAATATATGGAGGTAATAAAATATAGTGGTCCTCGCGAAGTACTTGAAATAAATGTTGGAAAAAGAAAAAGAATTGGGAGTACAAGTAAAATTCTAGCAAGCTCTGCTATTACTGATGGTGCAAGAGGAAAGAAGGCTAAGTGAAAGTAAATTGTAATTAGGATTGCAATTGAAAATGGTTTGTTAAGAATTCTAATAGAATATTTATCAACCTTAACAGTTTTTTGATCAACATTTTTATTACCAAATCTTTTTAAGTAGAGTATTATTAATAACACAAAAAAGTAAAACCCAATGTAGTATGGAAATTCTTCACTATACATATCCCAAAACTCAACAAGGGCTGAGATAACTCTTGTAGTTGATGAATTTAAACTATGTGCAAATGTAGTTGTATCGGTCGAATCTGTTAATGCAATCCATATAGGTTGAGAATCAAAAGTGAAAATTAAAGAACGGTTTTCCTCTATTTGAATTTTGATAAGGTTTAATGTTTCGTTTGTTGCAACTTCTTCTATTGAAACCTTATCGCGTATTGCTAATACTTTATTTAGAATTCCAAATAATGCTTTGTCGGTTTTTTCTACTTCCTTTTTTAGGTCTCGCAACCTTTGCATCAGTTGTTTAGGGGCTTTCTCTTTTTTTGCATTGGAGTGTGTTAACTCCCAATATTCTAAAACTCGCTTTAATTGCTCTCTTTTGTGAGCCAACCGTTCGGATGCTTCTTGAAGCTGTTTCTTGAAATCCCCTATATTTACTAAGTGTGAATTCCATTTTAAGTTGAAGTCTTTTAGTTTCTTAGTTGTAGAGTTATCAAATATCTCTTTTGTCGATTCTTTCCTTAGCTGCTCTATCTCTTCTAAATAAGTAGTGAAATTTTCTTTAAGTTTTTCAATTTCCGTAGCAGGAATTTCTACAGCATTTATTTTTTTTAGAAACGCAGAGACTTCTTCTATTTTCTGAGGTATTTCAATTACTGCAATTGGTTTATATTCAATTTCTTCTACTTCTTGGGATTCTATTTTTGGAGAGTTATCCTGAGCTATTATTGTTTGGGGAAATGAAATCAAAAAGAATATTATAATTGATAAAGTAAATATTTTCTTCATTTTAATTCCTTCACTTTTATCTTCTTAAAATTATAGTAATTTAATTATTTTTTTGATTAGTCTTTCAAATTTCCCTTTAACTAACTCGGCTGTTTCCATAACTTCTTTATGATTTAATTTATTGGGGGATATACCAGCCGCATAATTGGTGATGCACGAAATTGCTCCTACTTCCATACCAAGTGCAGATGCATATACTGCTTCATGTACTGTGGACATTCCAACAGCATCTCCACCCAACTTCTCTACCATTTTTATCTCTGCTGGAGTTTCATAACTGGGTCCCATTCCAAACCAGTAAACACCTTCTTTTAGAGGAACTTCTTCTTTAAGTGCAGCACTTCTAATTATTTTATTTAAATGTTCAGATGGGAAATCTAAAAATCTATTTCTCATTTCTAATGATGCTAATCCTATAAGTTCAGTTAACTCCTTTTTAATATTAAAAGTATTCATCGAAGTTATTAACATCAAGTCAGCGGGTTTTAAATGGTTCAAACCTCCGGCAGCATTGGTTAATATTACTTTCTTTACATTTAGCTTATGAGCAATGTGGATTGGAAGAACACACTCAGAAATATTATAACCCTCGTAAGGATGAATTCTACCTTGATAGATTAATAGTTTTTTATTAAACAATTCTGCGAAATGGATAAATCCTTTATGACCCTCTACAGTAGAGTGAGGATAATTAGGCAATTCATTTGTTGGAATTGTTTTAATTGTATTAACTTTTTCAGCAAACTCACCAAGTCCACTACCAAGAATTAAAGCTATCTCAGGATAAAATGGAATTTGTTCATTTAAGGAATCTGTAAGTTCTTTATATTTATCTTCAATGTTAATCATATACTTATCCTAAAAAAGAATTCCTGCAAGGGTTGCTGTCATTAAGGTTGCTAAAGCCCCGCCAGCTAAGGCACGGAGCCCTAACTTTGCTAAATCAGACCTTCTGTTTGGAGCTAATGGTGAGATGCCTCCAATTTGAATAGCAATAGAACTCAAGTTTGCAAATCCGCAAAGAGCATATGTAGCCATTAAAATTGCTTTCTCATTTACTAATTCTTTTGATTTAATAAGAGAACTCATATCGAAATAAGCAACAAATTCATTTAGTATAATTTTGGTTCCGAACAAAGAACCAAATTGCAGCGAACTCTCCCACGGTACCCCAATACCAAAGGCAAGAAATTGTAAAATATATCCAAGGACAAATTGCAAGTTCAATGGTTTACCATATTCAGCTATCAGAAAAGAGTTTATTCCAATTATATCACCAACTCCTTCTAGCATATAATTTGAAAGAGCAATTAGTGCAATAAATGCTAATAGCATTGCTGCTACATTTAATGCTAAGTGTAAGCCCTCGCCAGCACCAGTAGCAGCAGCCTCAATTACATTTGATGAAGTCTTCTCTATTTTAATATTCACTTTCCCCTTTGTTTCTGGTACTTCTGTTTCAGGATAAATAATTTTTGAGATTATTAATCCGGCTGGTGCAGCCATAACACTTGCCCCAAGTAGGTGAGTAGCAAACATTAATTGAGCTTCGCCAATTGATAATCCCATAACATCTGCAAAAGTATGACTTAATATTTGAATGTATGCTGCCATTACTCCACCAGCAACAGTTGCCATACCACCAACCATAACAGTGAGAAGTTCACTATTTGTCATCTTCTTAATAAAGGGTTTAATCATTAATGGTGCTTCTGTTTGACCAACAAAAATATTTGCAGTTGCTGAGAGAGACTCTGCACCACTTGTACCAAGTAGTTTAGCCATTACCCAAGCCATAGCTTGAACAATCCTTTGCATAATTCCGAGATGATAAAGTACTGCCATTAGTGAAGCAAAGAAAATAATTGTAGGAAGAACTTGGAAAGCAAAAAACATACCCATGCTATTTTCAGAACCGGGACTTATAGCTAAATCACCAAAAATAAATTTTGCACCTTCTGTGGTAAAGTTCAGTACTATAACAAAGAAGCTACTAACCCATTCAAAAAAAACTTTAACCCAACCAAGTGGGGAGAAAAAACCAGCGAGATACTCACCCTTTATAATTAACATAGCAAAGATAAATTGTAAACCAAGACCAGTAAACACTAATCTCCAATTGATGTTCTTTTTATTATTAGAAAGAAGAAACGCAATTCCGACTAATAATAATATCCCAAACATTCCTCTGAAAATAGAAATAAAATCCATATCACTCCAAGTTTAAGGTATATAATGATGTTTACGACAGCGAGCTTCATACTTATCTGTAGCACCAACCACAACAGTCTCTTGGGAATCTGTAATGCGTTGAGTCATTGTAGCAGGACTTCCACAAACAACACAAATTGCTTGCGGCTTAGTTACATACTCAGCAATAGCAAGAAGGGTTGGCATAGACCCAAAAGGTTTGCCTCTAAAATCCATATCAAGACCAGCAACAATAACCCTTTTACCAAGTTTAGCTATTTTTAAAACTACGTCCGGGATATTTTCATCAAAGAATTGAGCTTCATCTATGCCAATTATATCGGCATCTTTTACTAACAAAATTATATCATCAGATTTTTCAATCATTATTGAAGGGAGTGCTTGTTCACTATGCGAAACAATTTCACTCTTTGAATATCGGTCATCAATTTTTGGCTTGAAAATTTTTACTTTTAGTTTTGCAAATTTGGCTCTGCGTAAGCGTCTTATTAATTCCTCAGTTTTACCACTAAACATACAGCCAGAGATTACTTCTATCCATCCAGTATTGTGAGGGACAGGGTGTGGGACAAGATCTACCATATTTCCATTTTTAGTTGTTAAATAATTAAGTGAAAGATACAAAAAAGAGATTAGATTTTGACATTAGAAAATTTTCATATTTAATTACTATCCATTCAAATTTTTATCACCAAACGAAAAGGGGAGTAGTTCTTTTAACTTGAAAGTTTTTACTTCCCCATCACCATTTGTTATGTGAACATCTAACTTTTCACCACATAGTTCAAGCAGTACTTGACGACAGGTGCCACATGGAGGAATATAATCACCACTATCAGAAGCTATTGCAATTGCTGAATACTCTTCAACTCCTTCAAGTTTTGCAGTAAATATAGCTGTCCGCTCAGCACACATTGTAGCACCGTAAGCAGCGTTCTCAATGTTTGCACCTTTAAAAACTTTGCCATCCTTTGTTAATAGTGCAGCCCCAACTCTAAATTTTGAATAGGGTGAATATGATTTAGTTTTTGCTTCGACCGCCAATTTAATTAGTTCTTTTTTGTTCATGTTTACTCCCATCTATCTGAAAAATTTAATCCTTTTAAAAAGAAGTAAATTAAATTTAACTCATAATTAATCTGTAAAATAACAAACCAGAGTGGGTTTATTTTACATCCAAAATTATTCTGAAAATTGTTTAACACAAAAATATCTATTACTAATTTAATAAATATTGGGAAGATAAATTCAGTTCCAAATGGTAATGCAAAAATAGAAAAAAGAGATATTAAATTGAATAGATGCCATGACCCAAGTAGTAATTTGTTCTTTAACGAATAATGAATAGAGGTTGAAGTATGTCGTGATTTCTGATTTACATAATCTGTGAATTTATCCTTTGTATTGCTGAATACAAAGGCATCCGAGTTTATTATCATTCCAATATTTAAATTGTTTTTAATAGCTTCTCGAAGTAATAAATCATCATCTCCACTTAAAGTATCGGTTGTGTTTTTATACCCATCAATTTTATAAAATGCTTCTTTCGAAAATCCGAAACTACGTGCTGAGGCTGAGTAGGGAAGACCAAGTTTAGCAAAAGCAAAAACAATTATGTTTGAACGCAAGTTTTCAAATCTCGCAATCAAATTAGTAATTGAATTAGCAACTCTGTAAGGGGCAATGCCAAAGAGAAGATCATTCCCAACTTCAAAACTATTTGCGAATGAATTAATCCATTCTTTTTCTGGTTCGCAATCTGCATCAGTGATAAGTAAGTAAGGATGCTTTGCCGCTTTAATTCCAATATCTAATGCCCCTCTTTTCCCTTTATATAACTTATCTTCTACTTTTATAATTCTGAAGTTATCTATCTCTTTGGTTGCTTCTGTAGCAGCAATAAACGTGTTGTCATCTGAAGTGTCATCAACAATAATCACTTCAAAATTATCTTTTGAATAGTTCTGATTTAAGAGTGCAGAAATTAATCTATGAATGTTAGCAGCCTCATTCTTAGCAGCAACTACAACAGATACATTAAGATTGCTCGATTTTTGCTCGGTGAATCTGAACAACTTATTTAGAGCAGAGTAAATGAACAAATCAAATATTAAAAGTAAAAGTGCAACACTAAATAATATGTAGATTAGTATTAGCATCAAATATCCTCTTCAATTATCCATTCGTCAGCAAGCTCTTCGCCAACATCTGAAATAAATCGAGATGGTTTTGCAAGTGTATATCCGTTGTATCTATCAAAAATATTTGTTGGGTATGAAATGTGGAGATTTTGTTTTGCACGTGTAACTGCAACGTACATCAGGCGTCTCTCTTCTTCGAGAGATTCTTGTGAATCGAAAGATTGTGTTGCCGGGAAAAATCCATCCATTGCGTGAATTATAAAAACCGAGTGCCATTCCAACCCTTTAGCAGAATGGATTGTTGAGAGTATAAGTTGTTCATCTTCTTTATCTTCTTCTGCAACATCAGTAACCGAATCTTGCAGCGGCTCTAATGCCATATCAGCAAGGAAGGTTGAAGCATTATCATAGTTGCTTGCAATGTTTATTAGTGCATCTAAATCTTTTTTTCGCTTGTTAAAATTATCGTACTTCTTTTTGAACAATGGATCGTAGTAGCTTAAAATTAACTCAAGTTGATCTGCAGGGAGTTTGAAATTTCTATTTAAGTTCTGGATTATTTCCAAGAGTGGAATAACTTTTTCTAGAAGTTTGTTCTTTGCAAGATCGGAGGGGATATTTATTTTATTAATATCAATGCTTGTCAACTCCGTCATAATCATCTGTGCCCGCTTAGGTCCAATTCCCTCGTGCAGCAATAGTATTCTATACCAGCTTACAAAATCTTTCGGGTTCATCGAGATACGAAGAAACGCAAGTACATCTTTAACGTGTGCAGTTTCAACAAACTTCATACCTCCAAACTTTACATATGGAATGTTCGCTTTGTTTAACTCAACTTCTAAATTAAATGAATGATAGGAGGCACGGAATAGAACGGCAATTTCATCAAGTGGAACTCCTTCTTCTCTTAATTCCAAAATGCGTTCTACTATAAATCGGGATTGCATATTGTCCGTAGTTGCAGAAACTATTGCTGGAAGTTCGCCATCAGAAATATTTGTGTAAAGTTTCTTCGGGTATTTTTCAACAGCAAATTCCAGAAGATGATTTGCAAAACTAAGAATTTCCTTTGTGCTTCTGTAGTTCTCTTCAAGTTTAATTAATTTCGTGTTTTCAAAGAGTTTTGGGAAATCCATAATGTTTTTAAAATTTGCACCGCGGAAAGAATAGATTGATTGCGAATCATCACCCACAACCATAACATTTGGGTTTATGGAAGCCAATGCTTTTACAATATCTGCTTGTAGTTTATTAGTATCCTGATATTCATCAACCATTATAAATTTAATGCTGGATAGTACTTTGCCCGCTACATCACTACGTTCAGTTAAAAATTTAAGCAAGTAAATTAGTAAATCATCATAATCCAAAAGGGAGTTAGAATATTTATACTTTTCATATTTGGCTTTAATTTCAAGCACTTTATCGATGTGTTCAGAAAAATGCGGATAGCTCTCAAACAAAATATCTTCAATTGAACGGGATGTATTGAGGCTTAAACTAATTACACGAAGAATTGTCTGCTTATTCGGAAACCGCTTCTTTAACTTTGCAACATTCATCTCTCCGCGTATTAAGTTTATTACATCTTCGCTATCACCCTGGTCTAAAATTATAAAGTTAGCATCAAGCCCAATGGCTTTAGAATATCTGCGTAAAGTTGAATTTGCAAAGGAGTGAAACGTTCCTCCATTAATTTTTGAGCAGCGGTTGTCTAAAAGTTCAGTTGCCCTGTTCATCATTTCGCGAGAAGCTTTGCGAGTAAAAGTTAAAAGTAAAATTGATTTTGGGTCGTAACCCATCTCTATTAATCTTGAAACTCTGTAAACAAGAGTTCGCGTTTTACCAGTACCAGCACCAGCAATAACAAGGTAAGATCCTTCAATTGCAGATGCAGCATCGAATTGAGTTTGGTTTAATTCATCTTTGTAATTAATAGAAAAACGGGCTTCGTCAATAATTGGTTCTCGACTGCCCGTTTTTTCTGTTTTTTTTAATCTGTATCTTTTTGCCATTATCTTTGCAGTGCTTTCGGCTTCCCTAAAATTTCATTTATAATCATGAAATCTTTAATAGAATCATTCTGCAATAATCGTTTTTTAATACTTTTAGATTTCGCATTCTCACGTTTCGTTTTTGAGAATTCAACTGATTCGTGATACGATTTTATGGAAACACTTTTTTTCTTTTCCGGTAAAACTACTTCTGAAATTAGTGGTGAAGCCGTAGCTTTCTGAAAAGAACTTTGCTCTGTTATTTCAGCAGCATCAGAATTTAGCAATGCTTGTTCGTAATATTCATCAACCTCTGAGCGAGAAACTTCTTTTTTTGCATTAGCTAATTCTTCATTAATTGATTTGAAAAAATCATCAAATGGACTTTTAGCCTTTGCACCTCTCGCTTCTACTTTTTGCTGATTGCTATCAGAAGTAGTATTTACAACCTTTTGCGGTTTTGCTTTAACTTTTTTCTTCTTAAAAATAGAAGTTAAAAAGCTAATAATGAAAAACCCAATTATAAGATAATCTACTATATTATCCATCTTCTACTCTGGGTTATCTTTTTTATCTGAATCTGATTTTGAAATTGAATTTCTCATTTCAGTATCGGACTGGATGTTTTTAATGTTGTAATAATCCATTACTCCAAGATTACCTTTACGGAATGCGTCAGCCATAGCAAGTGGAACTTCTGCTTCTGCTTCAACAACTTTTGCTTTCATCTTAGCTACTTCTGCAATCATCTCTTGTTCAAGAGCAACAGCAGCAGCACGTCTCTCTTCAGCTTTTGCACGAGCCACTTTAAGATCGGCTTCCGCTTGGTCTGTTTGTAGAATAGCACCAATGTTTGTACCAACATCAACATCTGCAATATCAATTGAAAGAATTTCAAATGCAGTTCCGGAATCGAGCCCTTTTGCAAGAACTACCTTAGAGATATTATCCGGATTTTCGAGAACATCTTTGTGGGAAGTACTAGACCCAATTGTAGAGACAATACCTTCACCAACTCTTGCGAGAATAGTTTGCTCATTTGCTCCACCAACAAGTCGTTCAATATTAGCTCTCACAGTAATTCTTGCAATTGCTTTTAACTGAACTCCATCCTTTGCAACAGCAGCAACCATCGGGGTTTCAATTACTTTTGGAAGTACAGACATTTGCACAGCTTCAAGTACATTACGTCCGGCAAGATCAATAGCAGCAGCTTTTTCAAACGAAAGAGGTAAATCAGCTTTGCTTGCAGATATAAGTGCGTTAACAACATTAACAACATTTCCGCCAGCAAGGTAATGTGCTTCTAACATTGATGTATCTAACCCAATGCCGGCTTTTGTTGCAGAAATTTGACTACGTACAATTGTCATTGGTGAAACTTTTCTAAGACGCATACCAACAAGGTCTTTGAAAATTTTAAGTTTAACTCCAGAAAAATATGCGGTAATATAAAGCCCTATTGGTACGTAGTATGTAAATAAAATTAGAAAAAGTACTACTCCAACTATTACCATAAGTGATAATCCTGTTATTGCTTCCATTGTTGCTCCTATATATTAATTAATAATAAATACAATTTATGAATAAAGAGTTTGTGTTACAAGAACTCTTGGTTTGAAAACCAATGAAACGAGCATTTATAATGCAATATATAAACTAATCTTAACACTTAGCCTTTTCCTAAGCCTTCTCCATATTTTATAAAGGGTAAAAATATTTACCTAATCAATAATTCTTCTATTTATCTTTTGACATACTTCTAAATATTATTATATTAATATATGATTCTAAAAGATGAATATAACTAACTTTCGTATTCAAAAAAATGAGGCACGAAATGAAATGGATTTTATCAATTATCTTAGTTCTACTAACAACTTCAAATCTTTATTCTCAGATAAACCAGTTAAATGAACTTCTGCGAAACAAGAAGGGCAATCCATTATTAAACCAAGAGACTTCAAATTCTACAGCAGGTCAAATCTATGACAGATATTTTAAAACTAACACAAATACTCCAAGCATTATAACAACCATTGAAGGTGAAGAACCTGTAATTCAAAATATTGATCTTGATGAAAAAATGGAGATTATTATTGAATTCAAAGAGGTTCCCTATCTAATTAGAAAAAAAATGGATGGATATGCTGATGAAAGTATCTACTTTAATAGGTTCTCCCAAATAAGGAATGTATTAGAAGATATGCAGCAAAGCCAATTAAATAAATTGAATGACTTACAGCCAAATGAGATAAAAATAAATAAAGAATTTTATAAACTATTTTTTGGTGTAAGTGCCACAGTAAGAAGAGGGAACTTAAATAGACTGAACGAATTAAAATATGTAAAGAAATTACATTACAATAGAGAGATGAAAGCTAATCTCTCGGAGAGTATATCACTAATTAAAGTAGATTCAGTTTGGAGTCAATTTGGTGTTAAAGGAGATAGCATTGTAATAGCAATAATTGATACTGGTATAGACTATTTGCATCCAGCATTAGGTGGTGGTTTCGGACCAGGATTTAAAGTAATTGGAGGATACGATTTTATTAATAACGATGATGATCCAATTGATGATAATGGACATGGTACACATGTGGCTGGAATTGTTTCTGCTGATGGGGATTCAATTATAGGTATTGCACCAAAGTCATCACTAATTGCCCTAAAAGTTTTGGATAGATCCGGACGTGGTAGAGGAGATGATATTATTGCAGCAATAGAATATTGTGCCGACCCAAATGGGGATGGTAATACAGATGATATGGTAGATATAATTAATTTAAGTCTTGGTTCATACTACGGAAATCCAGATGACCCAACATCTGTTGCTGTTGATAATGCTTCTTTTTTAGGAATAACATCTTCTATTGCTGCGGGCAATGGTTATTCTTATAAAAGCATTGGTAGTCCGGGAACTGCTAAATCTGCAATTACAGTAGGTGCATCGGATAGTGAGGATAAACTGGCAATTTTTAGTTCTAAAGGACCTGTTAACAAAACTTATTCAATTAAGCCAGATGTTGTGGCACCAGGTGTTGATATTAACTCACTAAAATTAGGTGGTGGAACTGTTGAGTATAGCGGTACATCAATGGCAGCTCCGATAGTGGCGGGTGTGTGTGCTTTGCTAAAATCGATCCATCCCAATTGGGGACCAGAAGAATTAAAATCAGCATTAATGACTACCTCAATAGATATTGGCGAGGAGGCTATGGCTCAAGGTGCTGGAAGAATTGATGCACTTAAAGCTGCAAAAGTTCAAACAACAATTTTTCCATCTCAATTAAGTTTTGGTATTGATAATCTGGAAGAGACAAATTGGGTTGTTGCAGATACACTAACAATTAGTAATCATTCTGATATTATGCAGACTTACTCATTTCAGAAAGATGTTGACCATTCCGGAATAAATATTGAATTCTATCCAACATCAATTAGTATTGATGCAGGTGCAGAAGGGGAGATAATAGTAGAACTTTCAGTTGATAATTCAATAGTACCCTTTCCTGACTGGGCTTCTCTTAGCTATGATGGGAATATATTGATTTCAGGGAATGAAAATTTGCATATACCATTTGCATTTGTGAAGGCAGCTAAACTTATTATAGTTTCCGACTCACCTCGACCTTTCGGAGGTATTATTGGGTCTAACTATGTTTCACCTATTTATTTCTCTAACGATATGTATGAGGCTGAAATAATTTTACCTCCAAATACTTATGATATTTTTGCTTCTATTCATGGTGATGAAAAAATAAAAATTCTAACCAAGGAAGAAATTGAAATTACTGATTACAAAAGAGTCGATTTGGATTTTAATAATTTAGAAATCAAAGTGATTTATGACGGAGTTGATGAATTGGGTAACCCTTTAGAATACCCTAGTAAACAATTCATATTATTCCCGCCACTCACAACTCCATTAATAGGTGCAAGTTACTCTTTCCCATATGACACATTATATTTTTCAGATATATCTGATAGATACAAACTATCCTTTTCAGAATCTTCAGTTGATGAAGTAGCCGCAGAAAAAATTACAATAGTACATCATACAGTACTTGAGGGTATATCAGATAATCTATTATTACAAAATGATCCGAGTACATTTATAAGGAGAGAGATAGAAGTTCGAAGTAGAGTTGATAATGCCGAACTATCAATTTTTAATGATGGTGTTATAGGTCGTAATTTATTCAGAACGGGAGGATTCCAAATTTATGTTAGAGAAATGGACTCCAGTAGTTGGCGAGGAGAAATATTATTATCTTCATTTAAAAATGACACTTATCTACCATCTGTAAGTTTTTTTGCCGGAACATTTAGTATCCAAGGTTTTGAAGGATATTCTACACCATTGATATTAGAATGGAATGGAAAACTACAACCATTCAGTAGCTTTAAACCATCAGCAGATGTTTTACTTACTAATCAAGACTCTCCAATTGTTTTTGGGAGAAATCCTCTTTTTAGTGATGCATTATTTCTGAATAATTATTGGGAAGACTACAATTTTATCACATCGTTTGCTTTCTATGGTTCAAACCAAGAATTCTTTTATAATATGGAGAATAATTCAATATTAAAGGTATTTGATAAAAATAACAATTTAGTGCAATCAGATTCTAATACTATCCTAAAAAAGGAAATGCTGCCTGAGGAATATTACCGAGTTGAATTTACAACATCCAATTATAGTTTGAATGGTATAGAAGGAGAATTAAAATTAGTCTCTGATTTTGATCTTTCTGCTGAAGACTCTACACCACCTAAAATTACATCCCTGAAATTTCTAAATCAAACAAGAGAAATTAAAGACCATTTCTCTATAGGAGATTCAATTTTAATCTATTTCTCCTCGGCTGATATTGAGTACAACCTTTTAGATTATTCTTACTCGAGGATTTATAATTCCATAAATTCTTCAAGAACCGAACTATCTGTAAGAATAAATGGATTAGAAAAATGGAAGCCAGTTGAAGTTTTTACAATATCGGAGGATAGTACAATTGGTTTCTTATACAAAGCCGATTTAACTTCGTATGCTAATCTCGACTCAGCATCAATCGATTTACAATTGCAATTTATTGATATGGCTGGTAATAAAACGAATTGGAAAATAGCACCTGCATTTACTGTTGGGAAAATGCCGGTTATAACAGATGTTGAAGATTCCGAAATTGAAGGTAGTACTGAACAATATTCCTTCAAATTGGAAGCAAACTATCCAAACCCATTTAACCCAAGTACAACAATAAAATATCAAATACCATCTGTTCAAACTCCCCTCTTGGGAGGGGTTGGGGGTGGGTTAGTAACTCTTAAAGTTTACGACATACTCGGCAGAGAAGTAGCAACGCTTGTAAACAAACAGCAAAAAGCTGGAAATTATGAAGTGAGTTTTGATGCAAGCAACCTAACAAGCGGTGTCTATTTTTATCGATTGCAAGCTACAAACAGCACTGGGCAAGGCTTTAATGAAAGTAAGAAAATGCTGTTGCTAAAATAAAGAACACGGAGTGTTTATTTATTTTGGGACAGTCCCGCCTGCCTGCCCCGTTGTTTTTGCGAGGTCCCGATTTCTTTCGGGGTACACGGTGGATTTTAATAAAATAATTAATTTAATATCTAATAATCCGTCTTCGCTCAAAGAACGAGCTTCGCCGGACTAAGGAAGGGAGAGGAAAAAATGAAGAACTTAACATTACAATTACTATTAGTACTAACAATTAGTTTATCAGCACAAATGGAAAAAATTCCATTACTCGAACCGATAAGTAATACAATTCCAGAATCATTTATTATTGAGGGTAGTGGAAATGAGTTGATAACATTTTGGATTGATTCAACAGACTTGCACATGTCAAAAAGTTTAGATGATGGTTTAACTTGGGGTACATCCAAAATACTTGTTGATAATACAATTTTAAGGGATTCACTTTCCGACCTAAATGTACTAAAAATAAATAGTGGAAGAATACTTGTTACGTACAAACAGAAATTTCATTATTTAATCTATTCGGATGATAATGGTTCAACTTGGTCAGAACCAGCAAAACTTGTAACAGATATTGGAATAATACGTCCACGAAAAATTATGGAATCTAGTTTGTCTCAAACTAATGATGACAAAATTTGGTTTGTTTATAACAGACAAAATAAGATTTACAATATCCAAAGTGATGATGGAGTTACTTGGAGTGAGAAGAATACAATGATAACTGTTGAAGATGGTCCCCCTCATTTTTCATCAGTCAATTCGCATTGGAATAATTCATTGGTTTTAATTTATCGAAAAAGTAATGCTGATACATCCAATATTTATGAATTGACCAGTATTGATAGTGGTAAAACATGGAGTAACCCAAAAATTATTTTAGATAATGGATTAAATAAAGAGAGACCAAGAGTTACAAAGGGTTCCAACAATACTCTTTGGTTGACATTTGTTCAACCAGAGTTAACCCCTTTTGAAGAATATACTCAATCGAATATTTATTATTCAAAACTGGAAGATGGGGCTTATAGTTGGGGGTCTCCAAATAAATTTACAGAGTATGTCGATTTTGACGGAGGGCAAAATATAAGCAGAGTTAATGATAAACAGTATATTACTTTTATTTCAAATAGGGATGGGGCATATACATTATGGTATGGTATTGCCGATGAAAGTAATGATGAATCAGCAATCCCTGCAGTATATAACACTGAGTTCCACTTTCTAAATAATAATCCAAAGGCTAATGTAAATATAAATTCTAAAGTATATTCACAAAATACTCTTAATTCTGTAATGTTCTATTATACATTATCAAATGTTTTAGATTCCCTCCAACTATTTGATGATGGTTTGAACAATGATGATGCAGCGGGAGATTTTATTTTTGGTAATGATTTGCTTAATATACCTTATAATTTTCTGTTTCAATATCAAATATCTGCAACAGATATATATGGTAATAGAGTATTGACTCCAAGTAAAAGTGTTAGTTCTCCATTTGGTGGGGATGGTGGGGATGGGTTTTATTTTGATAATAATAATTTAAGATTACCGATAAATTCAAGAGGAGTAATAGCTGATTTTAAGATTGGTAACCGAAAAACCGGAGGTAGGTTTGACGATATAGGAGTTATCTTTTCAGCAGGGTTTGCTCTTAGTGGATATACAAATGGAAACCTCTGGGCAAATGGAATGATGACAGCTTCTCGCATTGAGGATTATGAGGCTGGAACAGTTGCTAACCCAGAATCTTATACTGAATTTTACGTTGTAAGAAGATTACTACCAGATTTTCATTACTCATGGACTGATTGGAAGAATGCAGTGGAACAAGGTGGTGATTTTTATGATGGCGATGGTGATGGTATTTATAATCCAGTTGATTTAAATGGCAATGGTACTTGGGATACAAATGAAGATAAACCAGATATGATAGGTGATGTTACTGCCTTCACAGTTTATAATGATGGTGTTTCATCCCAATTCCGAACGTTTAGTAATGTTGAACCACAAGGAATTGAAATTAAACAAACTGCTTTTTCGTATAATGTACCTACTTCACCAGAACTTGCTAATGTGATATTTTTTAGATATAAAATTGAAAACATGGGAACTGTTGCTGATAAACTTGATTCGGTTTATTTTGGAGCATGGGCTGATCTGGATAATGGTGAGTATATTGATGATTTGATTGGTATAGATTCAACACTTAACTCTTCCTATACATACAATGATGGTGAAGATGAAGATTTTGGAATTAATCCTCCAGCAATCTTTGTTTCATTTGTACAAGCTCCACCAGTTTATATAGAAGGTGAAACTTTTATTGATACAGATGGTAATGGAGTTTATGATGAGGGAATTGATACGCCACTTGATTCTGCAAGAAATAGGAAAGGAGAATTATTAGGGGTAGAGGAATACCCTGGTGCAAAAAATAATGTTATCTCCTCTAATATATGGTTACCACATAATGCTCTAGATAATGAATCTCAATTGCGAGACTATATGCTTGGGTTTAATAAGGGTGGAGATTTAGTTGACCCATGTAATTGGGAATTTGGTAAAGTATTTAACGAAGATTGCAGTTCTATAAATCCATCATTAATGTACTCAGGTAATCCAGTTACACAAAATGGATGGATAAATAGCTCACCAGATGATCAAAGACAGTTTGGTTCAACAGGACCATTCGATTTAGTAAAAGGAAAACCAATAGAAATAATAGTAGCCTACATTGTTGGACGTGGAACAGATGCATTAAATTCAATAACCGAAGCGCGCAGAATTACAAATGATGTAATAGGTTTTTATAATACGAATTTCAGTTACGTTCCCGTTGGAGTTAATGGGAATAAAGGCTCACAATTACCAACAGAATATAGCTTGTCGCAAAATTACCCTAACCCATTTAACCCAAGTACAACAATTAAATATACAATACCATCGGTTCAAACTCCCCTCTTGGGAGGGGTTGGGGGTGGGTTAGTAACTCTTAAAGTTTACGACATACTCGGCAGAGAAGTAGCAACGCTTGTAAACAAACAGCAAAAAGCTGGAAATTATGAAGTGAGTTTTGATGCAAGCAACCTAACAAGCGGTGTCTATTTTTATCGATTGCACGCAGGCAGTTTTGTAGAGAGCAAAAAAATGATACTGTTAAAATGATTCAACCTTATATATAATGTCTTCCGGAACTTTTAAAATTACTACTTCAAGTTCAACTAAAATTGAAGGTAATTTTAATATGACTGGTACCTTATTTGACCTAACTCCAACAGAAGGTAATGAATTAACGGTGAAAGGGAAATTCTCAACTATACCAATACCCCTGTAATTTGCAGCAATGCGGTGTCAAATTAATTTCAACTAATAAATCCCGCAGTGGCGGGATTGAAATGTGTGTAACTCCTTATTAACCAACGACTTAAGTCGTTGGTTAATGATATAAAATACATATATTTAATCCCGCCTTGCGGGATTTTATAAACACTTTTAGCCGGAAAATAATTTTTAGTATATCCTATAACTTGTTGTTTTTGCACATCTTAATTTTGACCCCGAATCGCTGGTAATTTGAGATTATTTTTATTTAGAATGTTTTTTGCATTTGCCCAAAATATTAAATTGAAACGATTCGTTTATAAAATTATTTTTCTTTGCAATGCTATTCACTAACTCTGCAACTTTTATATTATTCGATTCAATTATTTCACCACATTCTTTACAAATTAAGTGAACATGATTCTTTCTATTGTATGAAGATTCATAAAAAGTTTTATTTTCTCCAAAATTTCTTTTAGCTAACATTTCACACTTTACAAGTAGTTCTAAAGAATTATAAACTGTTGCTCGCGAAACATTTGATTTCCCATTCTTCATTTCAAGATAAAGGTCATCAGCAGTAAAGTGATCCCCACTTTCAAATGCATAACTAAGAACCTCAAACCGTTCCGGAGTTATTCGGTGCTTTCCTGCCTTTAGAAATAACTTAAATTCATCATGTGCTTTTTCTTTGTTCATACTCTGTTTATATCTTTCATATTAAATTGAAAATTATGATTTTGAAATTTTATTATTTATACTTAGTACAAATATAATATTTTTTTGAATCCAAATTATTAATTCAGAAAACATTATTTTTCGATATCAAATAAATTTAGATGTTTAAAATATAGTTCAAAAATTATTTGAAATGTTATTACAAATAATAAAAAAGATAAAGGAAATATATTATGGAAATTGCAGTAGGGAAAAAAGCTCCTGCATTTACTTTGCCAGATAGTGACGGAAATAAAGTTGCATTAAAAGATTTGTTAGGAAAAAAAGTAGTACTCTTTTTTTATCCAAAAGATAACACCTCGGGATGCACAGCAGAAGCATGTGATTTTAACGATTCGCTGAAAGCATTCGATAAAATTAAAACTAAGGTTATAGGAATTAGTAAAGACTCGCAAAAATCGCATATTAAATTTCGAGATAAATATGAATTGAAATTTACTTTGCTTAGTGATGAAGATATTAAAATTATTCCTAAATATGGTATCTGGAAAGAGAAGAGTATGTACGGAAAAAAATATATGGGTGTGGAGCGTTCAACTTTTATAATTGATGAAAAAGGAAAAATTGAAAAGATATTTCCGAAAGTAAAAGTTAACGGACATGTAAATGAAATCTTAAAATATCTCAAAGAGAAGTAAGGGACAGCTATGGTTTATGTAACTCGTAGAGAGGTCTTTAGTGCTTCTCATAGATTAACAAATCCAGAACTTAGTGATGAAGAAAACAATGCAGTTTATGATAAATGCAACTACCAGTATGGACATGGGCATAATTATATTTTGGAAGTTATAGTAGCTGGTGAAATAAATCCTAAAACTGGCTATGTTATTGATTTGAAAAAATTGAAAAAAATTGTTCGTGAAAAGGTAATATCAAAAGTGGATCATCATCATTTTAATTTTGATATAGATTTCATGAAAGGTATAATTCCAACAGTAGAAAATATTGCAATTGGAATTTGGAAATTATTAGAAAATGAAATAAGTGAAGGTAAATTATATTCAGTTAAGTTATATGAAACTGAAAATAATTATGCTGAATATAAAGGAGAGTAAGTTTTGAACTTAGAAATAGTATCAGAAAAAGTTAAAACTATTTTAACTGAAATAGGAGAAGATCCTGAGCGTGAAGGGTTGTTAAAAACTCCGGAGAGAGTTGCAAAGGCGTATAAATACTTAACAAAAGGTTATCATCAAGATGTTGATAACATTTTGAATGACGCTATATTTGAAGAGAAATATGACGAGATGGTAATTGTAAAGGATATCGATTTTTACAGTATGTGTGAACATCATATGCTTCCGTTTTTTGGGAAAATACATATTGCCTATATCCCGAATGGTAAAATTGTAGGTTTAAGTAAAATCCCTAGATTAGTAGATATGTTTGCAAGAAGGCTGCAAGTGCAAGAAAGGTTAACAAGAGAAATTGCTGATGTGCTGCAAGAAAAATTACAACCCAAAGGTGTTGCAGTTGTTGCAGAAGGGTATCACATGTGTATGATGATGCGTGGAGTTCAAAAGCAAAACTCAACAACAACAACAAGTGCCGTGCATGGTGCCTTCCGTGCCGAAAAAACACGAATGGAATTTCTTAATTTATTATCACGAAATAGAATTTAATATGAGCGAAATGAAAAAAGCAGTCTGGATAACCGGAGCAAATTCCGGAATTGGAAAATCGATTACTTACCAATTTAGCAGCAATAATATTTGTTGCATTGCTTCTGCAAGAAGGGAAAAAGCACTTATAAAGATGAAAGAAGAAGCGATTAAGGTTTCGAATAATATTGAAACATTCCCTTTGGATGTTTCTAACACAAATGAGATTTCCAAAGTTTCTAAGAAAATACTTAGAGAATTTGATGTTGATTGTTTAATCAATAATGCAGGAGTTACAACTTTTACTACTGCTGAAAATCATTCACATAAAGATGTTAGTGAAATTATTCAAACAAATTTAATTGGAGCAATTGGAACAATCACAAGTCTGCTCCCCCATTTTAAAAAACGTGGTGGTGGAATTATTATCAATGTTCTTTCGGTAGCTGCAAAAAAAACATTTCAAAATAGCAGTGTATATTCTGCCTCTAAGGCTGGGTTGTTAGCATATTCCAATGTTTTGCGAGAAGAGGTGCGACAGTATAATATTAAGGTAATTAATGTTTTACCAGGTGCTACACGTACTCCCATCTGGTCTTCAGAAATGTTAAACGAATATGCAAGCCAAATGATGTCGCCGGAAGATGTAGCAAAGTTTATCTATCAGCTTTATTCTATTGATTATAATTTAGTACCAGAAGAGATAATTTTAAGACCCATAAAAGGGGATTTGTAAAAGTAATTTAGAGAATTGTTTTATTGTTACATTGCTCAATTGTTAAAAACATGTAAGTTAATAATTAAACAATTGAGCAATGCAACAATTGAGCAATGGTTAAATAGTAATTGCAATTCTCGTTTTTATATTATCTCATTCTCCCTTTAGGAAATTCTCCGTATTCACCTTTTCTGAAGTTGTTTTTATTATGCTTCCCTTTTTGTCCCATTTTTAGAAACATTTTTGTCCATTGTTCTTTTTGAGTATCGTCAAGAATATTGTAAATCTCTAACCACATTTTAATTTTTGATGAACCCAACTTGCCGTGCAGTTCACTATTTGTACTTGAAAGGGAGAGTAATTTCTTTTGGTCAACTTTATTATCTGTCATCATTTTTCGAACTAATAAACGATTTTTTGCAATTTTATTTTTTACATCTAAAACAATATTATCATGTTCAAATTTTATATCGCTTACTTTTGCTTCTTGCTCAGCCGATAGTTTCAGCAAAACCTTTATTTTCTCCAAGCGGTTCATTTGTCCAGCTCCAAATTTGGCTTTAATATTATGTGTACTACAATCATCTACTTGTTTGTGCCTATTTCCATACGAACTTCCCATTCCTGGTTGGGCGTTAAGTGCACTACTTATTACTAATAAAACCGCTGTTGTTAGAATAATTATTCGTTTCATTTTGTTACTCCTTTGTTAATATGTTAATTATTGTTTCTGCGGGTTTGACACATAAAAGTTTAAAAGGGTTTAAAGTTTGGCAGAAGAACAGATTTCATTGTTAAACGGCTATACTACTCTAAACTTTTGCAGCAATTCAACAATAAAATAATTTAGCAATTATCATAAGTTCATAAATCTTCTAAGTGATTACTAAAAGAATAATTAAACCATTTCTGTTTTAAATTTGTCAAACCGATAGTTAAATTTAATTATGGATTCTGTGGAAGATAAAAGATTAGTTGATGAATTTCTGAACGGAAGTGAAATTGCATTTAAAAAACTTGTTGATAAATACTCCAAAAAAATTT
>JAKIUC010000006.1 GCA_021647785.1 Melioribacteraceae bacterium | reverse complement strand
TAGATTGGTAGCAGTTTAATTTATTGATCTAAGATTCTCCTAATCAATATTCAAAGGTGTTCCCATGGATGGTTGATTTGATAATTGAAACTGATAACTTTCTGCATCATTCATTGCGTACCATTGCAGAGTTGGATTCGTAGATATATTTTCTAACCCTGTATCTGGACTTCTTAAGCGAACTTGTGTTTCAGATGGACTTGGTCCAATTGTAAAGGTAACACTTTCTTCCGAATCAGATGCATTATTATTAGAAGCAGATAAAACCATATAATAATCACTGCCATTTGGTAAGTAATCTGGTATAGTCCACTGCATACTACAAGAAGGTCCCGAGCAAGATGGAGTTGGAATGGCTGTAGAATAGGTTGGTCCAGATTTTTGCCTTAAAAGTATTGAATAGTTATTATTAGAAACTGTAACAGCCAATCGCCATGTTAAAGTGACTGTTTCTCCCCTTTCCCATCTAATATTTTGAAAAACAGGACTATTCCAGTGCACTTCATATTGAGCGTAAATATCTTTTGCCCCCATTGCCAAGAAAACAACTATTAATAAAAACAAATTGCTAAATTTAAATTTTGGATTTTTACTCATTATGTGCCTCACTAAACTGTGGAACAAAATTATAATTTAAGTACTACAAAATAAACGCACATTATTTTGCATAAAAACAATGAACAATTATGGCTTGTAAGTTAAAGATAAAAGTAAATGTTATAAATTTTAATACTTCCTAATTTATCAATCCGTATATATACTTTTAAATATTCTTGACATTTATAATCTATCATATGTTTTGTCTTTGTTTTTTCTATAAAACGAAGGTTTAATTCCCGTGTGTTTATAAAAAGCTTCAGAAAAAGTTGAATAAGATTTAAACCCTGCATCTATTGAAATAGATTTAATATCCCAATTAGGATGTAAATCCATTAACTTAATAGCAGCATTTATTTTGTACATATTAATTAATGTTGAAAATCCATTAGGGTTAATAATATTTACTATTTCCGAAAGTGTCGATCTGTTAGTACCTATTTCTTTAGCGATTGCATCTAACGTGAGGTCTGTTTTCCCGTAAGAGGTTAAATTTTCTAAATAATTTGTAAAAACAGAATAAATATTGTTTTGTGTTTCATTTAATTCAGTTTCTTTCTTTTTTGCTGAGTTTTTACACTTATTAAAAATGTGATTATTTTTTTCAACAAGTTTTAGATAAGCAGAACGTTTTTTAGTGTATAAACCGCCAATGGTTATACTTCCCAAACTCCCAATTATTAATAACAGCAAATAAAATTTGTTTAATTTTTCCTCATTTTGTAATTGGGCATTTTTTTTCTGCAGTTCAATTTCTTTTTCTCTTGTTTCGTATTTGACCTGAAAATCAGCCAGTTTCAGATTATAATCTTCATTTAATAAACTCTCTTTAAGTTCGGTAAATTTTTCAAAATATAAATAAGCATTTTTATAATCCTTTTTCAGTGTATATAAAATTTTATAATTATTGTATAATCTCTTAAGAACATGCTTGTTTTCTATTGATAGTGAACTGCATTCATTTAGATAAAATTCGGTAAGATTATAATTATTCTCATATACTAATAAATTACTCAATTCAAGTAGATTATTCGCTATAGAGATTTTTTCACCCAATTCTTTATGTATTCCAAGAGCTTTTTCAATGTTTACAATTGCTTCGGAAGTTTTGCCGGTACGTTTGTTGGTGCTGCCAATATATTCAAAAATTTTAGCTTTTACAGACAAGTTATTTTGTGATTCCGCAATTTCTAATCCATTGTCAAAAATTTCCAAAGCTTTTTCAAATTGTTCTAAATTAATATAAATTAAACCTTTATTGGCTAAAACTCTAGGTATATCTTCTAAATAATCAGCTTCATTATATAATTTTATTGCTCTATCATTCTGTTCAATTGCTATATCATATTTCTTTAAATCTGTTTGAATCAGTGCAAGATTTGCAAAAATTTTCGCCATTCCTATTTTATCGTTATTAACCTCAAAATAACCGAGAGCTTTTTCATAATAGTAAATTGAGGAATCAGTTTTTCCAAGGTTATCATAGAGCATTCCAATATTGCCAAGATTTTTGGAAATATCTCTGACATTACCAAATATTTTGTTTATTGCATAGGATTTTTTAATTTCTGTCAACGCACTATCCAATAAACCTCGATACCAGTATGCAACTCCTAATGTATTATAACTTTTGGCGAGCCAGCGAGGATAGTTTTTGGATTCAGCTAATTGAACTGCTTTTCTTATAAAATAGAATGAACTGTCTAAATTATTTGTTAAATATTTCCAACTAATATCATTTAGTATTTTAATACTATTTGTATCAACTATACTATTATTAAGTTCTTTTTTTAAACTATCTATCCCGTTTGAAAAGTGTATAGTTGAAGTTGAAAATATTACTAATGTAATAATTAAAGAGTTGATATATAGTTTTCGCATTTTTCTTTCCTTCGGTTTTAAAATTAGAAGTGTTCTTACACATAAATCAAAAATAATTGAAAACTACTAGGATTATTCTTTATTTTAAAAAGGAACCCTAACTATTACTTGAGCTACAACAGCTCGTTTATTTGTAGTTGTTAGATTAGCAGTATCTGCCGAACCAACAACTTTTATTTAAAAAATTAATCCTCGTAACTTATTATTTTACAATTGTTTTCAGTGATATTTGCAAAAAACCACTGGTTTATTATCATGCAAAATATGCAAAACTAACATCTTCCATTTTTTTATTCATCTAGCGGGCTAAGCACACCGGCTCCTCTATTAATTACATGGGTATAAATCATTGTTGTTTTAACTGAGTTATGACCCAATAGCTCTCCCATAGGGATCCCTACGGGGTTGAATAGTTCTAATGTCGTATCCATTCTCCAACAAATGCGTAGCAAAACTATGCCTAAATGTATGTGATGTAGCATGCTTCATAATGCCAGCTTTTCTTTTTGCTTCTTTAATTTTTCTTTGTATTGTACTTTCATGAATGTGATATCTAAAAACTAACCCGCTTTCTTTGTCGTTAACAAATTTATCCGCAGGAAAAGCATACTGCCATCCAAATTCAATATCCGCATTAGGGTATTTTTTTGCTAATGCAAATGGTAGTTTTGTTTTTCCTAAACCTTTCTTCAAATCCTTTTTGTGTTGAAGATATACTTGATTTAGTTGATCTTTCAGTTCTGAAATAATTTTATCTGGCAGGGTAGTTATCCTATCTTTATTTCCCTTTGCTTCACGAACAATAATTTGTTTGTATTCAAAATTAACATCTTTTACACGCAACTTTAATGCTTCACCTAATCTCATTCCAGAACCATAGAGTAAGGAGCAAACCAATTTTGGAACTCCATCAAGATAATTGAAGATTTCTCGTACTTCTTGTTTCGTAAATACAACAGGAAGCCTTTTACTTTTTCTTGCTCTAACTATATCATCTAACCAACCAATTTCTTTAGTTACAATATTTTTATATAGATAAAGTATAGCAGCCAAAGCCTGGTTTTGTGTTGATGCTGCTACATTCCTTTTTACAGCAAGATAAGTTAAATATTTTTCTACATGCTCTTTACTAAGTTCCTGTGGGTGGGTAGTGCCATTAAATTTAATATAATCTTTTATCCAATGTGTATATGCTTCTATTGTTTTTATGCTATAACTTGTAGCTCGCATTTTATTGCGAATTTCGGAAAGAAGTTTTGGTTTGCTCTTCTTTGTAATATTTATTTTGCACTCTAACACCACTCTATTTTCCATTTTTATAAAGTAATTGTTAAAAAAAGATAATCATTTATAACTACTTTACCAAATAATATTTTATGCTTTAACCGTTCCCATTTGTATCACTGCAGTATTCAAAATCAGCACCTCCTTTTCAAATTTCAAAAAATCACTTTAAAAAGATGTTTTTTTTTCGAAAATAGAAAAGTAACGTATAGTATTAAAAAATAATACACCACTACGGACTAAAACTATAAACGAAATACTTTAAACTTTAATTAACTGTTACATTTCAAGACACATTAATTAAGTTGGTTTCATTCTGACACATGTAAAAATATTATGAAGTGAAAAATAAATCATTATCTAAATATTACAATTTGGCACTAATTTTGCGTATAAGGCGACACTAATAAGAAATTTAATAATACATAAACAAAAGGAGTCAAAAGTGAAAAACAAAACATTACTAAGTTTATTCGCAATCATATTCTTTTCCCTTCTACTTGTTGGGCAAAATATTGCTCAAGATAAGGCATCTCAGTTAAAGAATATTGGTAAATTTATTTCTGTTTCAGAAAATGGAAATCTGAAAGATGTGCAAGGCACAAGCATAGCCATTATTACTGGTACAGATGTTGGGCAAAAAATTGGTGGATTAACAAACCCATATACAGGAAATCCTGTCGATTATTGGGCAGGCACATTTAACGGCACTGTTGATAGTAATGCCGTCAATTTTTATTGTATCGATATAAATAATGGCTTGGTTTATAATCAAAACTATACCGATGAAGGACCAACCTCAACAGAAATTACATATATCTTAAATAATTATTTTCCCTATAAATCTTTCCCCTATAGTGGCTCCCTTAGTACAAATAAAAAAGAAGCCTCAGCAATTCAGGCAACTCTATGGCATTATGCCGATGGATTGGATGTTTCAACAATAGGCGATTCGGAAATAGAAGATAGAGTAAATGAAATTATTGCTGATGTTGCAGCAAATGCAGGTTCTACTATTTACCCCGATTACTTTTCAATAACTCCTACCCCTCAAAATATATTTGAAGGAGAAATAGGAACTTTTCAAATTAATGCTCTTGATACAGATGGAAATCCTTATGCCGGATTAGTCGTTAATTTATCAACAACAAGTGGTAATTTAAGTACTAACCAAGTAACAACAGATGCAAATGGTAATGCAACTTTTACAATTGCTCAAGATGGAGCTAATTTTGCTACTATTACAGCATTGGCACAAGCTACTATTCCACAAGGTACAAAATATTTTCACGTTGATAAACCAGATGAAAAACAAAAATTGGTTCTTGCTACACCAACAATAGCTACTAGTTCTGCAATTGCTAATATTACTTGGCAGCCAAACGAAGTTACACTTGGCGATTATGTTTGGCACGATTCCAATGTAAACGGCATCCAAGATAATGGTGAAATTGGTATAGCCGATGTAATTGTTGAGTTATATGATGATAATGATACTCTTCTTTCAACCGACACAACAGATATTTCCGGATATTATAAATTTACTCAATTGCAAAATGAAACATACGTTGTTAAAATAGCTGATGCTAACTTTAATGCAGGCGGAGTTTTTGAAGGTTCTGCAAATGAGAAATGGTATCTAACTTATGCTAACGAAGGCAACGATGATACTGTGGATAGCAACGGAGATGAAAATAATAGCTCGGAAGTTACAATTTCTAATAATGATGATGATTTTACAATCGATTTTGGTTTCTTCAAAACTTGTATTACTTTCATTAAAACTGGTCCTGCAACAGTTAATGCTGGCGATCTAATTAATTATACATTCAAAGTTATTAATTGTGGCGATTTACCACTACGTGGTGGTGCTTCTGTTTACGACCCAATGCTAAACCCTAATGGAGATCATAAAATTAGAAATGCTCAAGTTGAACCAGGCGAAACTTGGGAATTTACAGCTTCTTATACTACCAATAAAGATGATTGCGGAATTCTGGAAAATGAAGCTTGGGCTATTGGTCATCCAAAAATGCCCGATGGTTCATATAAAGAAAACATTCGCTATGATGATAGCCATTCTGTTGAAGTTATTTGTGAAGAAAAAGCATCACTTGGTGATAGAGTTTGGTATGATGATAACGAAAACGGAATTCAAGATTTAGGTGAAGATGGTGTTAAAGATGTAACGGTAAATCTTTTCGATTGTAATGATTTATTTGTTGCAACAACCACTACAGATAATGATGGATATTATCTATTTGATGAGTTAGAACCTGGTAACTATTATGTAGAGTTTGTACTCCCTAATGGTTATCTATTTACAACACAAAATGCTGGTAATGATTCTGCAGTTGATTCTGATGCAGATGAAACAACCGGAAAAACAGTTTGTACAGATTTAATTGCTGGCGAAGTTGACCTAACTTGGGATGCTGGAATATATATTCAATCTGTTAACGATTTCGATTTAAGCATTGTTAAAACTGCAAGCAACGTAAACCCTGATGATGAAGCAATTTTTACTTATACAATTACAGTAACAAATAATAGCTCAACTGATGGTACAAACATCACAGTTTCTGATATTCTTCCTGCAGGTTTAATTTATCAATCATCTAACCCTGCTGGTTACGATACAACAACTGGTATCTGGAATGTTGGCGATATTGCTGCTGGCGATAGCGAAAGCTTAGAAATTACAGTTAAGGTTGATTACTTAAGTCTCGGTGAAGCTCCTATATTCGATTTAGGAATTGCTGCAGAATTTAACTTGTTTGTACTTAAAGATGTAGTGCAGCCTTCTTCAGATACTGAAGGTAAAGTTGCTGTAGGTAGAAACGCTACATTTGGTAACTATAGTGTTGGCGATAAACTTCCTTTATCCGGAGGAACAGTGGACGTTCTAATTGTTGGACGTAAACTTACTTACACCAGTGGTCAAGTTTATGGTGGTAACATTGTTTACGGAAAATATCTTGATGTACAACAAACAAATCTTGCCAGCGATGGTTCAATTAGAAAAGAAGACCCTGTTCCTGTTGATTTTGCACAAGCAAAAATTGATTTGGAAGCTCTTTCAAGTCAACTATCTACAAAAGCTGCAACTGGTACAACCACATTTGAATGGGGCGGATTAACCCTTACTGGTACAGAACCAATATTAAACGTATTTGAAGTTGACGGAAACGATCTTTCTGTAGCAAATAATATGGAAATCAATGTTCCAAATGGCTCCGTTGTATTAGTAAATATTAGCAGAAAGGATGTTTCTTGGACTGGTGGCTTGGTTGTTAACGGTACTGGAATAGGAAATGTTCTCTATAACTTCTATAAAACTCGTACACTTAAAATTCAAGGAATCGATATTCAAGGTTCAATACTTGCACCAAGGGCAAAAGTTAATTTTGTTGCTGGTGTAATTAACGGACAGATGATTTGTAAATTCTTCGAAGGTCAAGGACAGATGAATAATTCTCTTTTCCACGGTTCTATTAATGGAAATCCGGAGATTACAAACTGTGCTGAAATTCAAAGTTACGACCAAATAGATATCGATTTATCAAACAATATTTCATGTGCCCCTATAGTTGTTAATGTGGATGTTAACCCCAACAATGGTGATGATCCTGATAATGGCAGCCAATGGGTAGAAACTAACGGTACTGGTCTTAACGAAATGATTTGGACAATGTATCAAGGTTCTAATAGTCAATTATATGTTGGTACAGTTGGTGGAAACATCTACTTAAATGATAATGACGATTTCAAACTTCTTAACGAAGATATGAATGTTTCATACATTTGGTCTTTGTACGAACTTGATGGAATTCTTTACGCAGGTACAGACCTTGGACTTTATAAGTTTAATGGTACAACCTGGAAAAAAGTTGACCTTGATGGTGATGTTCGTTCAATAACTTCACTAAACAATGTTCTTTATGCAGCAGTTTGGGGTGGCGGAGTCTTTGCTTCGAGCGATAACGGTGATACATGGAGTGCAATAAACGAAGGTCTATTAATGAGCGGTTATGCTGTTCAAACATTAACAGTTACAGATAGCAACTTGTTTGTAGGAACATTTGCACTTGGAGTATTAAAGTATGATTTTGCTTCAAGCACTTGGGTTCAATTACCAGTTGGCTTCCCATTTATCTGGTCTCTTGCTACAGATGTTGATAATAATATATATGCTGCTACTTCTGGTGATGGTATGTATGTATCTACAGATGAAGGTGAAAGCTGGGTTCAAGTAAATACAGGATTGCAAAATGTACATATATATTCAGTATCTGTTTATGGTAACGATGTATATATAAGTACATGGGCAGGTGGTGTTTATAAATATATTACTGGTTCACTTGGTAAAGCAGATAGCAGAAATCCATCTGTTGCAACTTCTCCAACTACTGGTAGCTGGTCTAGTTTAGGAATGGGAGGCATCGAAGTTAGTTCAATAATGATTGATGAAGCTACCCAAACTTTATATGCTGGAACAAGCACAGGAGCTATCTACAAAAAAGCTGATGGTGTTACAGGTATAAATACAGAATCAGAAACACCTACTAAGTTTAGTTTAGCACAAAACTATCCGAACCCATTTAACCCATCAACAATAATTGAATTCTCAATTCCTGAAGCTGGATTATATGTAGTAAAAGTATTTAACGTACTTGGTCAAGAAGTTGCAATAATTGCAAATCAAGACTTTACTATTGGTAAATATAGTTTCAATTTCGATGCAAGTAATCTTACTTCCGGAATTTACTTCTACAAATTAGTTGGTGATAAAGTAAATATGACAAAGAAAATGTTGCTGTTGAAATAAAGTCTCGCAAAGCGAGATATTTATTTCAACACAATCCCACGCTTTTTGTGGGGCTCTTGCTAAAATAGTCCCGCATAGCGGGATAGTTTTCGGGGATGTTGCTTAAATAAACTGATATCTCTGAAGTAATTATAAAACTTCAGTAAGGCGGGAACGACAGGTTAATCCTTTGGCTGGGAGGACACCTGGAGTTTTCGCCTTTTTTCGATTTGATAAGGTGGCTTTTATCTTAATTTTTTTATTGAAAAAAAATCAATATTTACTTACATTTGTTTATCCACTGCAAAAGCAGTGGTAATTTTTTTTAAATAGGGAGATTTATCCGTGGCAAATTTTGTTTATTTAACACCAGAACGACTTCGAGAAATTGAAAACGAAGTTAAAGAACTTAAAACTACTGGTAGAAAAGAGATGGCAAATACAATTGCCGAAGCAAGGTCTTTTGGCGATTTATCCGAAAATGCTGAATATGATGCAGCCAAAGATGCTCAAGGTTTGTTGGAATTAAAAATTAGTAAAATGGAAAATCTTCTTTCTAGAGCACAAATTATAGATGCCTCAAACTTTCCAAAAGATGAAGTCCATATTCTCTCAAAGGTTAAAGTTAAAAATCTTAATAATCAAAAAGAATTTGAATATCAGTTGGTTTCACCTGAAGAAGCTAATTTACAACTTGGAAAAATTGCGCTAACTTCCCCAGTTGGTAAATCACTTATGGGACGAAAAGTAGGCGAAATTGTTAACGCCCAAGTTCCTGCAGGAACCATTAAGTTTGAAGTTCTTTCAATTGATTAAAATGGAAATAATTTTATATTAAATTAGTCTGATAGAAATTTCTCTGTCAGACTTTTTTTATTCCCTCAAGAAAAAGTGAATAGGAAGATAGAACAAAATATCATTCATTTCATTTCCAAGCAAAAACTGTTTGAAAATGGAGATAAGTTACTAATTGCACTTAGTGGTGGTCCCGATTCTGTTTTTGCACTCCAATTTTTTCATAAATTTAAATCGAAGTTTGAAATTGAAATTACAGCAATGCATGTAAATCATCAATTGCGCGGGGATGAATCGGATGGGGATGAGGTTTTTTGTAAATTGTTGTGTGAAGAGGTAGGTGTTAGTTTTGTATCTGTAAAAGTGGATGTAAAAACATTTGCCGATAAAAACAAACAATCAATAGAAGAAGCTGCACGTAATTTAAGATATCAGAAATTGTCGGGACATGCTTCCAAAATAAAAGCAGCAAAAATTGTAACGGCACACAACTTGGAAGATAACACAGAAACAGTTTTATTAAATCTGTTTCGCGGAACAGGATTAAAGGGTGCAAGCGGTATTCCAATTAAAAGAGATAATATAATTCGTCCGTTTCTTTCGGTAAGTAAGGTAGATATATTAAGCTATCTTAATTCAAATAAAATTAAATATAGAATTGATTCCACTAATTTTGAAAATGATTTTACACGCAATTATTTGCGGAATGAAATTATTCCAAAAGTTAAAGAAAATATTAATTCTGGAATTGATAATAATATTTTACGGTTTTCTGAAATTGCTTCCCAAAGTGAAAAGGCAATTCACGATTATGCAGATGAAATTAGGAAAAAATTTATCACAAAAAGTGAATCGGGAATTGAAATCTCGAATCTAATAGCAACTGAAAAATTTGAAAACATCTTTCCAAACTCCATTAAATTAGGGCTTGAAAAAGAATTTAAAAAAGTTTTTACATTTGATGATATTTCAAAAATCAAATCAATTTTTTCATTGCAGGTTGGAAGTAAAGCCGAATTAAGTAACAATGTTGTTGCCATAAAAGAGAGAGAGTTCGTTTTGGTAACGGCAAAAAGTGTTTCAAGTATTAGCGATAGTTACGAACTCAAGTTAAATCAGGAAGTGCAAATTGGAAACAAAATAATTTCGGCAAAAATTGTTGAGTTAGAGAGTGTTAAATTTTCATCATCTAAAAATATTGAGTTTATAAACGGTGATAACATTTCATTTCCACTTACAATTAGAAAATGGGAAAACGGAGATAAATTTCAACCCATTGGATTAAAAGGGAGTAAAAAGATTTCCGATTTTTTAACTGAGGCAAAAGTAAATTCAAGAAATAAAAAGGAACAACTTGTTTTGTTAAATGGAAATAAAATAATCTGGGTTGTTGGTAATAGAATAGATGAAAGTGTAAAAATTAATAATGAAACTAAAAGGATTATTAAATTATTTGTAAGGTGTATCTAAAAGTGAAGTTGCTTTTCCTTTACCTTCAATTATAGCTTACTATATATTTAAATATCATTTTTGAGGAGACTTATGGGTAAAATAGATTATAAAAAAGATTTTATACAAGTTGGAAACGAAAAATTTATTCCAATGATTTCTGAAGAGAAATTGGCTCTACGTGTAAAAGAGATTGGAGAGCAAATATCACATGACTATGAAGGGAAACTTCCAATATTTATAGGTGTATTAAATGGCTCATTTATGTTTCTATCCGATTTATTGAAACAAGTTACAATTCATTGCGAAATGGATTTTATGAAACTTTCCAGTTATGGCGATGAAAAAATCTCATCGGGTAATGTAAAAATGTTAAAAGAACTTAATGCCGATATCACCGAAAGACACATAATAGTTGTTGAAGATATTGTAGATTCGGGTTTATCAATTAATTATATGGATGGTTTGTTAAAGCAATTAGAACCTGCATCCATTAAGTACGCTTCCCTTTTAGTTAAGCCTAACAGTCTTAAATATGATGTTAAAATTGATTATATTGGATTTGAAATAACAGACCAATTTGTAATTGGTTATGGATTAGATTATGCCCAAAAATTTAGAAACTTACGGGCAATTTATCAACTTAGTGAATAAGAATAATGTAGAGACATTCTGCGGAATGTCCGCTTTTAACATACAAGGAGTTTAATAAATTAGAAATGTCAGATAATAAAAACGAAAAAAACGAAAAAAACGAAAAAAAGGGAAACCCAAAAAAGAAGCCTTTTCTCAACCCCAAAAAACAGGATGGTGATTTTGATTGGTCAAAAGTTATAAAATCTGTTTTAAGTTGGGGAGCAGTTGTTATTGCTGCAGTAATTGTTATGCAATTTATGCAGGAAGGAAATAAAACAAATATGGAAATTACATACGATCAGTATGAAGTTTTTATTAATAGCGATAAAATTAGTGAAGCAAAAGTTCTTAAAGATGAAGCGAACAACTACATTTTTGAGGGTACATTCAAAAAGAAGGAATTCATAAATAATCAAAATATTGAGAAATTTAGAGTTACACTTGTTGAACCAATTATTCAAGACCAAGTTAAGGTTTGGAAAGAGAAAGGGATTAAATTCACTTTTGTAAAAGAATCGAATGAATGGATGACCCTATTATTTGGGCTAGTTCCGTGGATATTAATTATTGGTGTCTGGATTCTCTTTATGAAGCGTATGCAGGGGGGTGCTGGCGGCGGGCAAAAAGGTATTTTTAGTTTTGGAAAAAGTAAAGCTAAATTAATATCCGATTCACAAACAAAAGTTACATTTAAAGATGTTGCTGGTGCAGATGAAGCCAAGCAAGAACTTGAAGAAGTAATTGAGTTTTTAAAAGAGCCAGATAAGTTCCAAAAACTTGGTGGTAAAATTCCACGTGGTGTTCTATTATTAGGACCTCCCGGAACAGGAAAAACTCTTTTAGCACGTGCCGTTGCTGGTGAAGCTGGAGTTCCATTCTTTTCAATTAGTGGTGCCGATTTTGTTGAAATGTTTGTTGGTGTTGGTGCAAGCCGTGTTCGTGATCTTTTTGAACAAGGAAAGAAGAGTGCCCCCTCTATTGTTTTTATTGATGAGATTGATGCAGTAGGACGCCAGCGTGGTGCTGGGCTTGGCGGCGGACACGATGAACGTGAACAAACACTTAATGCACTTCTTGTTGAGATGGATGGATTTGAACAAAACAGTGGTGTAATTATTATTGCAGCAACTAACCGACCCGATGTACTTGACCCAGCATTGTTAAGACCCGGACGTTTTGATAGACAAGTTGTTGTTGATAGACCGGATGTAAAAGGAAGAGAAGGAATTCTTAAAGTTCATACCAGAAAAACACCTCTTGCTAAAGATGTAAATTTGAAAACACTCGCAAAGGGTACGCCAGGCTTATCGGGAGCGGAACTTGCCAATCTCGTTAACGAAGCTGCTCTCTTAGCAGCACGCAAAAACAAAGCATCGCTGGAAGTAATTGATTTTGAAGATGCAAAAGATAAAATTATGATGGGAATGGAACGTAAAAGCCTTATCATTTCTGAAAAAGAGAAAAAGGTTACAGCTTATCACGAAATAGGACACGTGCTGGTTGCACTTAAAACTCCGGAAGCAGACCCAGTTCACAAAGTTACTATTATCCCTCGTGGACAGGCTTTGGGGGTTACAACATATCTTCCTGTTGATGAAAAGCATACATATACAAAAGAGTATCTCGAAGGAGTTATAACCTACGCTTTGGGTGGAAGGGCAGCCGAGAAAGTTATATTCAATAATTTTACTACTGGTGCAGGAAATGATATAGAAAAAGCAACAAGTATTGCTCGTAAAATGGTCTGTGAATGGGGGATGAGTGAAAAAATGGGACCTATTTCTTACGGAGCTAAACAGGAAGAGTTATTCCTTGGTAGAGAAGTTACAAAACATCAAGAATTTAGTGAGTTAACAGCCCAAGAAATTGATGTAGAAGTAAAATTAATTGTAATGGATGCTATGAAACGTTCTGAGTCTATACTTAGAGAAAATATGGATGTTTTACATAAACTTTCTAAAGAATTATTGGAACGAGAAATACTTGATTCTGAAGAGATTGAAAAAATTATTAAGGGTGAAGAACTACCACCTGTAAAGAAAAATGGAAATGGAGAAGTTCCAGAGCATGTTAAAGATATGATTAAAGAGAAAGAAGACCGCACTACTAATGGAAACTTAGAAGAGAAGAATGACGACAAAACTTGATAAAGGAACAATAGATTATAAAGCTGAATTGCTTAGAAAAAGTATTCATCTACTCTCTATTTCAATTGCCGTTATTTACTATTTTGTAACAAGGGAATTGGCATTAACAATACTAATTCCCTTAACAGTCGTTTCACTTATTTTAGATTTGGCTCGTTATATTTCACCCGCATATAAAAAGTATTTGTATTCCATTGTTGGATTTATGATGAGGGAGCATGAAATTAATTCTAATAAAATTATTTTAAGTGGAGCTACTTACGTTTTGATAGGTGCCTTGGTAACTGTTCTCTTTTTCCCGAAAGCCTTTGTACTATTGGGAATTGCTGTACTTATTTTTGGTGATATTTTTGCAGCACTAATTGGACGAAAGTTTGGACGGCATAAATTTCTTTTCAAAAGCCTTGAGGGTACTCTATCATTTTTTCTTTTTGGAAGTTTAGTAATGCTTATTACTCCTAAAATAGATGGTAGCTTAACTGAATATTTAATAGGGTTTGCTGCGGTTGCAGTAGCTGCAATAATTGAAAATGTTTCATACGGTTGGGCTGATGATAATTTAACTGTCCCCATTGCAGTCTGTGGTACAATGGCAATATTGTATTCAATCTTTTTGCCAAATTTAGAATTGGTGTTACCCAATGTTCCTATTTAGCCAAGCAAAACAAGTCAATATGAAACGAGCATGCTTATTAAAGACACAAGGGGATGTCTGTCCTGTAAGGATGCTTACAGCATGAGACTCTCCCAAAGGGATTCTCTGTAAGAGTCTTACAGACCTACGGAGCCACGGAGATTATAAAAAAAATTGTAGAACGAAAGTCCTTCCTGTCCCTTGTGGATTTCGTTTCTATCTAATAGCAAGAGCGAATTCCCATAGGGACAGGCAAGGAGATTCGCTCTACAAATTATTCCGCAAAAAGATCCCGCAAAAAGATCGGGACAGGACGGAACAGGTAAACAGATGAAACTATTGCTCTACACCTTTGTATAATTTTTACTTTTTAAAATAAAATTTAACTGATATGAAAATAAAACTTTTACCCATTTTAATTATTCTTACAGGATTACTCATTTCCCTTTCGTCATGCTCAAACTCTCAAAGACCAGCTATTGGAAATGGGGATGATATAATTGTAATTGCCGACTCATCGCTCTATTACGAATTAGAAGCAGAAATGCTGCATGTTTTTGAAAAGATAATTTATACACCGCAAGCAGAAAATCTTTTTAATCTGCAAAGAGAGAACTTTAGAAAATTAAGAAAATTACAAAACAGAAAAAACATTATTATCCTTGGTGTGCTAGATTCAGATGATAATACATCAAAATATATTAAAGCCACATTAGATTCATCAGTTACTGAATTAGTGAAAAACAATGAAGAATCTTTTATTAATAAGAATAATCTTTGGGCAAAAGATCAGCTTGTTATGTTTCTAATTTCTAACTCTGTTGAAGAACTCAAGAAAAACATTCTTAAAAAAAATGAGGAGTTGCTCTACTCATTCAGGCAGGCATCCAACCAGAGATTATTTTCAAAACTATATAAACCAAACTTAGAATTGAAGAAAATGAAAGCTGATATTTTTAGTAAGTATGATTGGACTTTGTATATTCAACCAGCTGTTAACCTTGCTATTAGTGATTCGGCAAATAATTTTGTTTGGTTAAGAAGTGGAAGAAATACTGATCTAGAACGCTGGATGTTTGTTCACTGGATTGAAAATGCTAATGCAAAGTATTTGAATAACGATAGCTTAATAGATATCAGAAATAGAATTACACAAAAATATTTTAGAGTTAGTGATGATTCTGTTTATGTTGATATTGCTTTTGGAATGTCGAAACCAATGGTTTCGCAAGCTAATTTTAATGGGCGATATGCACTAATGAGTCAAGGGTTCTGGAAGTTTAGTGATAAATCTGGCGGCGGTCCATTTATCAGCTATTCATTTTTGGATAAAAAAAATAATCGGTTTTATATGATTGATGCTTCAATATATGCTCCAAAATATTACAAGAAAAAACTTCTCCAACAAGCCGATGTAATTCTAAATTCTTTTAAAACAAGAGATGAATTAAGTGAAGAGCGGATAGAAGATATTTTGAGTGAGTTAGATTAAATGTAGAGGTAGCATATTATATGACCTCTACCATACAATCCATTTTCCCGTAATAAAAACTAAAAATTGACTTTGTGAATACTTTTGAATACTTTTGAATACAATTAGAATAAAAAAGATTTACTATGAGTAAAACAATAACGCTAAGAATTGACGATGATATATACACCTTGCTAAAAACTGCCGCAAATGGTGAAAAGCGAACAATTTCAAATTTTATTGAATATGCAGCAGTAAATTATTTGTCACTATCCTCATACGTTTCAGATAGTGAAATGATTATTATTGAAAACGATGAAAGTCTGAAGAAAGAGATAAACAAGGGACTAAAGGATATTTCAACTGGGAAATTTAAAATTGTTCAGTGAGTTTAATATAGCTGAAACAGAATCCTTCCAGAAAAACTTAAAGAAAACCAATTCTGTCAAAATTTATTCAAAAATTAAAAACATTGTTTATCCTCAACTCAAAAAGAACCCGTATTTTGGGCCAAGCATAAAAAAACTCAAGGGTGAATTTGAAGGACTCTATAGATTTAGAATTGGAGATTATCGATTGCTTTATAGTATTGATAATGAAAATATCATAGTTTTTGTTTTAGCTTTGAAGCAAAGAAAAGATGCGTATTAAGTATGACTAATTATCAAAAGAAAAATTATAAGAGTAATACCGCCGCAGAAATTGAATTTATAACTTCACTACATCTTCAGCATAAGTATTTTCGGTTTCACAAACTCGGACTTTTATTTTTGTAATTTCCTTTGGTAGCGTAGCTTTCGCGATTTTATCCAAAAAATATCTAACCAAATTTTCAGCAGTAGTTTCAAAAGGAACAACAACATGTGCAGAATTTAATTCTGAAATTTTTTCAATTAGTATAGAATCCTTTTCCCAAATTATTACAGAATGGTCAAGTTCATCAACAAGCGGTGCAACAATATCTTTAACATCAAAATAGTCAAACACCATGCCTGTACTCGTGTTAACACTACCTTCAAATTCAACTTGCATTTTGTATGAGTGTCCGTGAAGATTAAAACATTTTCCTTTGTGGCACTGTAATCTGTGTGCCATTTCCCATCTAAAATCTTTTGCTATTTTCATATTATTCTTTCTTTAATTTTTCTAATTATTACCTTTGCGTCTTTCCGGTTTTCTTTCTTCTGCTTTTTATTATACACCATGTTTATCAGGTTCCCAAATATATTTTTGCATCTGTAGTTGGTATCTAACATTAAGGTTATCTTTCAAAATCCAGTTTACTAACTCTTCATCTTCAATTTTTCCAAATACTGATGAGAACAATATTTTTACTTTTTTATTTAATCGATATTTTTTTAAAATCCTTTTCGACCAGTCATAGTCTAACCTTGAGCCAATTACAAATTTCACTTCATCAATTGGTTTTAAAAAATCAACATTTTTGAAATCATTCTTCTTCTCCATTTTACTGGATGGAGTTTTGAAATCGAGAATATTAATTACTCTTTCATCAACATTTTCTATTGAGAGGGAACCGCTTGTTTCAAGCAAAACAGTAAATCCAGAATCACAAAGTCTATTCATTAATTTATAAACTTCTTTTTGCAGCAATGGCTCCCCACCAGTAATTTCAACAAGATTACAATTATACGATTTCACTTTTTCAATAATTGCATCTACAGAAAATTCTTCTCCATCATAAAAGGCATATTCAGTATCGCAATATGTACAGCGTAAATTACATCCAGTTAGCCGAACAAAAACGGAGCGTTCACCTGCGTATGTGCTTTCTCCCTGAATGGAATAAAATATTTCGTTTACTTTTAACATCAAAAAAATTCTAAAATATTTAGTAAAAATAAGGAACACCAATAAAGGTTATATAGGGAACGAAAATATTCGTTCCCTACAAAAATTATTTAATTATTATTATGTGATGCAATTAAGTTTAACGCACTACCGGCTTTGAACCATTCAATTTGATTATCGTTCATAGTGTGGTTCAATTTAATCTCAACAGATGTACCATCATCATGAGTAATAACAGCATCAACATGTTTGCCTGGAGTCAGTTCGGATAAACCAACAATGCTGATTCTATCGTTCTCCAATATTTTATCGTAGTCACTTGGCTCAGTGAATGTTAGTGGAAGCATGCCTTGCTTTTTAAGATTCGTTTCATGAATACGTGCAAAACTTTTTACAATAATTGCTTTACCGCCAAGATAACGTGGCTCCATAGCTGCATGTTCACGACTTGAACCTTCACCATAATTTTCATCACCAACAACAACCCAATTAATTCCATTGGCTTTATATGCACGAGCAACTTTTTGAACTTCACCATATTCATTAGTTAACTGGTTTTTAGTTTCGCCAGCCTTGCCTGTGTAAGCATTAATTCCGCCCAATAAAAAATTGTTAGAAATATTATTCAAGTGTCCTCGAAAACGGAGCCATGCACCAGCCATAGAGATGTGGTCGGTTGTACACTTCCCTTTTGCTTTAAGTAAAACGGGCATATCTCTATAATCATTTCCATCCCATGCTTCAAATCTTTCCAAAAACTGAAGCCTTTCGCTATCCGGATTAATTTTTACTTCAATTGCAGAACCATCTTCAATAGGTGCAAGGTAACCGTGCAAATCTGGTTCAAAACCATTCTCTGGTAATTCATCACCAAACGGAGAATCTAATTTTATTTCATTTCCATCAGCATCTTTTATAGTATCAGTTTCAGGATTGAATGTAATTTTTCCTGCGAGTGCCATAGCTGTTGTTATTTCCGGAGATGCAACAAATGCAAGTGTATTAGGGTTTCCGTCCTGGCGTTTTGCAAAATTTCTGTTAAATGAGTTTACAATACTATTCCGTTTGTTTTCCGGATTATCCATACGCTGCCACATTCCAATACAAGGTCCACAAGCATTTGCCATTACTACACCACCAAAATCCACCAAAGTTTGAAGCTGTCCGTCACGTTCAATGGTAGCACGCACTTGCTCGGATCCCGGAGTGATTATGAATTCAGATTTTGCCTTCAATCCTTTTGCCAATGCTTGACGTGCGATACTTGCTACACGGTCAATATCTTCGTAACTGGAGTTTGTACAACTTCCAATTAGAGCAACACTTAATTCTTCAGGGAAGTCGTTCTCTTTGGTAGCTGTTTTCATTTTAGATAGGGTCCAAGCACGGTCAGGAGAAAATGGTCCATTTAAATGCGGTTCTAATTCGGTTAAATTTATTTCAAGAATTTGATCGTAATATTTTTCCGGATTTTCATAAACTTCGTTATCAGCTTTTAAAATGTCAGCATTTCTATTAGCCAACTCTGCAACATCGTCTCTTCCGGTTTTCTTCAAGTATGCAGCCATTTTTTCATCAAACGGAAATAGGGAAGTTGTTGCACCAATCTCGGCACCCATGTTGCAGATTGTTCCTTTCCCGGTTGCAGAAATTGATTTTGTTCCTTCACCGAAATATTCAACAATTGCACCAGTGCCGCCTTTAACGGTAAGCTCTCCCGCCACTTTTAAAATTACATCTTTAGGGGAAGTCCATCCGGAAAGTTTTCCGATTAATTTTATACCAATAAGTTTGGGCCATTTAAGTTCCCAAGCCATTCCCGACATAACATCAACAGCATCGGCACCGCCAACACCAATTGCAACCATACCTAAGCCGCCAGCGTTTGGAGTGTGTGAGTCTGTTCCAATCATCATTCCGCCAGGGAAGGCATAATTTTCTAAAACTACTTGATGGATAATTCCTGCACCAGCTTTCCAAAATCCTGCACCATATTTTTGTGTTACCGATGCAAGAAAATCGTAAACCTCTTTGTTCTCATCATTGGCTCTATCAAGATCAGCTTTAGCGTTGTCTCTTGCTTGAATTAAATGGTCGGCATGTGCTGTTGATGGAACTGCAACCTTATCTCTGCCCGAATGCATAAATTGCAGCATAGCCATCTGTGCCGTTGCGTCTTGCATTGCAACACGATCGGGAGCTAAATCAACATAATCAACACCACCTTTAAATTCTTTTGTTACTCCATCCCAAAGGTGAGAGTATAAAATCTTTTCCGAGTAAGTTAGAGGTCTTCCAATAATTTCGCGTGCTTTGTTAACTTTCTCAGAAAAGCCAGCATAAACTTTTTGAATCATATCAAAATTTTCTGTCATTTTCTTCTCCTATTTTCTTAAAAATCTAATTTTTAAAAATACGGAATTTTCAAAATTATTGCTTGTCTATTACTTCGAGAATTTTAACTGCCTCATTATATTTTCAGAGCATTTACGGTTCAAGTTGTTTTTCGGTGGATAAAATAAATTACGCATCATATTGAAATACTCTACAAAAAAGTCTCTATCTATAATGCCTCTTACTCTCCTTTTTTTATGTCAAATTTAATTATGTTTTTAATAACTCTGTTAGGAGTTACACTTTACTAGAACAAAAAAACAAAATGAATAAGAATCCCAGAGGGATTCCATTTTTAATAACAAATTGGAATCAAAAAATAATTCAATCCCTCTGGGATTGGAAAATATTTTAATCTTAGTTTCTACAAAAGTATAATCCCTCTGGGATTATGTGGCACTATTACTCATCAATCTTTAAATTACAAATGTAATTTTTTAGCCACCTAAAAATCATTTGAACAGCATTTATACATTTCAGAAGCTATGCTCTCAATTTTTCAATTTTCTTTCTCTATTTAATATCCTATTTTTATACTTGGTTTAAAAATTAAAACCAACTATTTAGCTGTTGAATTTGAAACAATTATTAAATTAAACATATAGAGAGATAAAATGAATGTACCATTATTAGACTTAAAGGCACAGTATAAATCATTAAAAAGTGAATTAGATGCTGCACTATTAAATACGGCAGAGACGCAATACTTTATTCTTGGACCTGAAGTACAAAAACTTGAAGGAGAAATTTGTGAATATCTTGGAGCAGAGAGAGCTGTAGGTGTATCATCTGGAACAGACGCACTTTTATTAGCTTTAATGGCTTTAGATATTAAAGCAGGGGATGAAGTAATTGTACCAACCTATTCATTCTTTGCAACTGCTGGTGTTGTTTCCCGATTAAATGCAGTTCCAGTTTTTGTTGATTGTGACCCTGTAACTTTTAACATTGACCCAGCATTGATTGAAGAAAAAATTACTGATAAGACAACAGCAATAATTCCAGTTCATTTATATGGGCAAAGTGCAGACATGGATCCAATTATGGCAATTGCAAAAAAACATAATCTAAAAGTTATTGAAGATGGAGCACAAGCAATTTCTGTTCAATACAAAGATGGTAAAAGCGTTGGTACTATTGGTGATGTTGGATGTTACTCCTTCTTTCCAAGTAAAAATCTTGGATGCTTTGGTGATGGTGGAATGACTGTTACAATGGATGATGATATTGCAGAGTTACTAAAAGTAAAACGAGTACATGGTGGAAAACCAAAGTACTACCATAGTATGATTGGGGGCAACTTCCGTTTAGATGCAATTCAAGCAGGGGTTTTGAGTGTAAAATTACCACACTTAGATAGCTGGTCGCAGAAGAGACGAGACAATGCAGAACTATACACAAAACTATTTGTTGAAGCTGGATTGGCTGCGGAGGAAGGGAAAATTACTTTAGATGAAAATAATAAAGTGTTACTTCCAAAAGCCGTTTACAAACCAGAATCGAGCAACGAGAATCAAGCATCAAGTATCAAGAATTATCACATTTACAACCAATATGTAATACGAGTGGAAAATAGGGATGAGTTACTTGCTCATTTAAGGGAAAATGGAATTGGGTGCGAAATATATTATCCGGTACCTTTCCACAAGCAAGAGTGTTTCCAAGATTTACCAAGTTCAAAGGACGAATACCCGAATGCAGATTTTGCTGCAACGCATTCAATTGCATTACCAATTTATCCTGAGTTACAAAAAGAGCAGATAGAATTTGTAGTAAAAACAATAGAAATGTTTGTGAAGTAAATAGAGAATAGCACGCGGATTGAACTGATTAAACGAATAAGAACGGATAAAAAGAACTAATATTTTCGATTAACTTTTATCTGTTAAATCAGTTTGCTATTTTAAAATAAATAGAGAAAACAAATGAATAATTTTGATAATATTAATGTAGCAATAATAGGTGCAGGGCGTTGGGGCAAAAACCACGTAAAGACTGCCAATGGTTTATTGAATCCAGAGCAAATTACCGTATGTGATTTTTCGGAGAATGCACGAGAAGTTGTGGCTTCCATAAATTCCAAAATAAATTTTACAACCGATTTAGATTCTGTAATAAACAATAAAGAAATAGATGCAATTATAATAGCTACACCAGCCGAAACACATTTTGGAATTGCAAAGAGAGCTATGGAGGCTGGTAAAAATGTATTGGTAGAGAAACCAATTACTCTCATTCCAAATGAAGCTGATGAGTTGCTTCAACTTAGTCTTAGCCTAAACCTTAAGTTAATGGTTGGACATGTTCTTCTTTTTCATCCGGCAGTGCTTAGAATAAAAGATGGAATAGAAAATGGTGAAATAGGAAAATTACAATATATCTACAGCAATAGATTAAACCTTGGTGCTATCAGAAGTGAGGAGAATGCACTCTGGTCATTTGCTCCGCATGATATTTCTGTAATTCAGTTTTTAGTTGGAGATAATCCAATAGAGATTCAAGCAAACGGTGGAGCCTTTATTCAGCAAGGTATTGAAGATACGACTATGACTTTCTTAACTTATCCGAACAACATTAAAGCACATATTTTTGTAAGCTGGCTGCACCCCTTCAAAGAACAGAGAATGGTTATAATTGGTGATAAAGGAATGTACGTTTTTGAAGACTCTTTAAAAACAGAAAAGCTAAAATTCTTTCCAAAAGGTTTCAAGGAAGTTAATGGAGTTATTGAAAAATTTGATGCTGATTATGAAGTAATTGAATTTGATAATAGAATGCCATTGGCTGAAGAACAAATACATTTTTTTGAATCAATAGAAAACAATACAACTCCAAGAACAGATGGAAAGCATGCGTTAGAAGTGCTTAAGATTTTAGATGTGGCAACACAAAATTTAAAGAGATAATTGCCGTAGGGACGTAGCTCGCTACGTCCCTACGCACACCAACACCTCCGTTTTTTCTTTAGCTTTAACCAACAATTTATTAGCTTGCACAAAAATATTTTTCAATTCATACAAGGTTTAAAATGAATAAAGCATTAACTCTTTTTAGTTTTATATTGTTTGCAACTTTTTCGGTATTGTTAGCAAAGGCACCAGAGGAAGGGCAATACCCGCTTAGTGAAATTAAAAAACTTGATTTACAAAAGGCTGGTTTATTAATTAGCAAAGATGATATTTATAACCCAAATGGAATTAGTTTAATTGATGCACTCGTAAATGTTAATGGCTGTACAGGCTCGTTTGTTTCTCCCGATGGATTGATTATCACAAATCATCACTGTGCGTTTGCTGGTGTTAATGCAGCATCAACACCGGAGCATAATTATTTGGAGGATGGTTTCCTTGCTGAATCAAGGGAAAAAGAGATTCATGCAAAAGACTATATAGTGAAAATTACAGAATCGTATAAAGATGTTTCTGATATTATTCTTAAAGCTGTTGTGGGCATTGATGATTTGGAAGAGCGTTCAAAAATCATTTCAAAAAAAATGGAAGAGCTTGGGGAAAAGGCATCCGATAAAGAGAACTCAATAGAGGCAAGTGTTTCCGAGATGTTCGCTGGTCAGTCGTATGTTTTATTTAAGTACAGAATTATTGAAGATGTTCGTTTAGTTTACGTACCTCCAAGAACAATTGGTGAGTTTGGCGGCGAGAGGGATAATTGGATGTGGCCTCGCCACACTGGCGATTTCACATTTATGCGTGCCTATGTTGCACCCGATGGAAGTTCTGCAGAGTATAACAAAGAGAATGTTCCATTTAAACCAAAGAACCATCTTGAAGTAAATCCTAATGGAGTAGAGGAGGGGGATTTTACTTTTATTCTTGGCTATCCTAAAAGAACTTTTCGCAACCAGCCTTCGCAGTTTATTGAGTACCAGTACAATTATCTGTTGCCCTATATCTCAGAGTTGTACGAGTGGACAATAAATTTGATTGAAGCAAAGACAGATGAAAATGATGAAATGTCTCTTGCATATTCCACATATATTAAACGGCTTTCCAACGTAATGAAAAACTACAAAGGGAAAATTCAAGGTTTGCGTAATACTCAATTGATAAAGACTAAGCAGCAAGAGGAGAAAGAGATTGCAAAGTTTATTAAAAGCAGCCCTATTTTAAATGAAAATTATAAAACCCTGTTTACTGAAATAAATGATGTCTATTCAGAACGGTTAGATTTAGCAGAAGCCAATTTGTGGTTCTCATCTCTATTTCGCTTGTCGGATGATTTCAAACTGGCACGTTTTGTTATCCAGAATGCAGAAGAAAAAGAAAAAAACAATTCTGAAAGAGAAGTGTCATTTAAAGATGAAAACATTGCAAAATCTATCAGCAAACTTGATAATACCTTCAAGATCTCTCTTGAATCAATTAGGAAAGAGTTACTTATAAAGATGATTAGTGATGCACGTATGTTTTCTGAAAGTTCAAGAATTGATGCTATTGATAATGCTTTCGATAATGATACTGATAAATCAACTATTTCCAAATTTGTTGAAGGTAGTTTTATTTCAGCAGAGATAACGAATAAAGAAAATTTCAATAAGCTTTTAACACTATCATTAGATGAATTAAAGGAACTCGATAATCCGTTAATTAAATTTGCATTAGAGTTAAATGAACAATATAAATACCTTAAAAGTGAAAACGACAAAATTAAGGGTGCGTTAAGTAAACTTCTTCCAAAATTTAATGAGGTTAAAAAAGAGTGGAAAAACAGACTCTTTATTCCAGATGCCAATGGCACACTACGTTTAACTTACGGCTACATAAAAGGATACTCACCACGCGATGCTGTTTATTCATCCCCAATTACATCTTTAAAAGGTATAATTGAAAAAAGTTATTTGGGAAGTGAGTACGCAATTCCAGCAAAGTTAAGGGAACTGTATGATGCAAAAGATTTCGGACAGTTTTACAATTCAAAATTAAAATCAATTCCCGTAGGTATTTTATATAATATGGATACTTCGGGTGGCAACTCCGGCAGCCCAATTCTTGATGCAAAAGGAAGATTAGTTGGAGTTAACTTTGACCGAGCATACGAAGCAACAATAAACGACTTTGCATGGAATGACGATTACAGCCGTTCCATTGGTGTTGATATCCGGTACATTCTCTGGATTACACAAAAACTTGGCGGTGCCGATTTCTTATTGAAAGAGATGGGTGTCGAAATAAAATAGAAATTAATTATTTATAGAGCAGATTAGCAATAAGGGTGTTTCTTTTAAATAATCTGTTCCCTAAAGGAATTATATTGAACTTATGGCGATAAAAAAGAAAAGATTAAAAAAAGAAATTACTCTACTTGGAGTATTTTCAATTGCAGCTGGTACAACTTTAAGTGCAGGATTTTTCTTGCTTCCCGGGTTGGCGGCTCAACAAGCAGGACCTGCTTTAATACTTGCGTATGTGCTTGCAGCTATTCCATTGATACCGGCAATGCTTAGTGTTGTTGAACTTGCAACTGCAATGCCAAGAGCAGGTGGTGTTTATTATTTTCTCGATCGTGCCCTCGGTCCTCTCGTTGGTACCATTGGAGGCATTGGTACTTGGCTTGCTTTAATACTTAAAGTTTCGTTTGCTCTAATAGGTATGGGAGCTTACATTTCTCTTTTTATTCCAGGTCTATCAATTACACCAATTGCTGTTGTTCTCGCTTTAGCTCTTGGTCTATTAAATATCTTTGGCTCCAAGACTAGTGGTAAATTTCAAATTTATCTTGTTGTTACTCTCCTTTCAATACTAACTTTTTTTGTAGCTGGCGGAATTCCTAAATTAAATTATGACCAGTTTAATAATTTTTTTGATGCAGGGTTCGATTCTATAATGGCTACTGCTGGCTTGGTTTATATCAGTTATGTAGGTGTTACAAAAGTTGCCTCGCTTGCAGAAGAAGTAAAAAACCCTGAACGCAATTTACCTCTCGGTGTTTTTCTTGCTCTCGGAGTATCTATCCTTATCTATATTTTAGGAACGTCTGTTATGGTTGGTGTTTTACCAATGTCTGAGCTTATGGGAAATTTAACCCCTGTTGCATCTACAGCAAAAATTTTATTTGGCGATTATGGAATGATACTTCTCTCTATTGCTGCAATAATAGCGTTTGTTTCTGTTGCCAATGCTGGAACAATGAGTGCCTCACGATATCCGCTTGCAATGAGCCGTGACCATATTATGCCATCCTATTTAAAAAAACTTGGACGTTTTAATACACCTGTTTACTCTATTATTTTAACAGTTTCTATTATTATCATTTTACTAATATTTCTTGACCCCACTGGTATTGCAAAATTAGCCAGTGCATTTCAATTATTGATGTTTACTTTGGTTTTTATTGCAGTAATAATTATGCGTGAAAGTAAAATTGAATCGTACGACCCTGGATACAAAGCACCCTTCTATCCTTGGTTACAAATTTTTGGAATTGTCTCATCCCTCTATTTAATTTTTGAAATGGGTGCTTTACCGATAATGTTTTTATCTGGCTTGGTTATAGCTGGCGGATTGTGGTATTGGTATTATGCTCGTGGAAAAGTTGAACGCAACGGTGCAATTTATCATATTTTTGAACGATTGGGGCAGCAGAGGTTCAAAGGTCTTGATACAGAACTAAGAGGGATTTTGAAAGAGAAAGGTTTACGCAAGGGTGATCCTTTCGACAAAATTGTTACCGAATGCAAAGTTTTTGATATAAAAGATGATATTACTTTTTCTGAAGCAGTTAATTTAACAGCCAGCTTGGTTTCAAAATATATTCCCCTCTCGGCAGAAGATATAGTTAAACGGATAATGGAAGGAACTCGTGTTGGTGCTACACCTGTAACGCGCGGTGTTGCACTGCCTCACTTTAGATGTGGTGGAATTGAACGTTCGATGCTTGTTTTAATGCGTGTAAAAAATGGAATTAATATTCCAATATTTAATCCTATAACTTATCAGGAAGAAGATGTGCAAAGGGTTGCTGCAGTATTCTTTTTAATTAGTCCGGAGAAAAACCCAACACAGCATTTAAGAATTTTAGCACAAATTGCCGGCAGAGTTGATGATGATTCTTTTGCAGAAGCATGGAACTCTGCAAAAGATGAGCAGGAATTAAAGGAAGCATTGCTTCACGATGATAACTTCTTAGCACTTCATATTCTGAAAGGGAAAAAGACAGAATTGTTTATCAACAAAGAATTGAAAGATATTAAATTTCCAAGCGGGTGTCTTGTTGCAATTCTACAAAGAGGTGGAGAGCTAATTGTTCCTAAGGGAAATACAAAAATAATTGAAGAAGATAGGATAACCATAATTGGTGATCCGGGAAGTATGAAGGAACTTCGTAAACTTTATGTTGAGTAATAAAAAAGAAAAATATATTCCATTAAACAATTACCCAAAGTATTCCGATAATCAATTGGTGAAGATTTCGGATATGTTTTTTGATAAAATGAATAGTCGGAGAAGTGTAAGAACTTTCTCTTCGGAATCAATTAAAATTGAAGCAATAAAGAATGCAATTAAAACTGCAAGCACTGCTCCAAGCGGAGCTAATAAGCAACCATGGCATTTTGTTCTTATTAAGGACCCAAAGGTAAAAAAGCAAATTAGAATTGCAGCAGAAAAAGAAGAGAAGAAGTTTTATTCAAACAAAGCACCCAAAAGTTGGCTTAACGACCTTGAGCAACTTGGCACCAATAAGAATAAACCGTTTCTTGAAATTGCTCCTTATTTAATTGTTGTATTTGAAGAGAAATATAAAACTAATAGAAAAGGGGAAAAGGAGAAGAACTATTATACAAAAGAATCTGTTGGGATAGCTTCAGGAATACTTCTTACTGCTTTACACAATATTGGTATTGCAACATTAACTCACACCCCAAGTCCGATGAGTTTTTTATCAGAAATATTAAATAGACCTAAAAATGAGACTCCCTTTCTCTTAGTTGTGGTAGGATATCCGGAAATAGAAACATTAGTTCCAAATATAAAGAGAAAGGAACTTGATAAAATTTTAACCGTCTATTAGCACTAGTAAGTTTTAATTTTATTTTGATTGTAGTATCTTAGTAAAATAAAAATATTAATTATAACCTAATTTATAGGAAATTGAAATGACTTCAGAAATTCAAAAAAGAAAACTATTGGTTGTGGAAGATGATGAAGATAGCCAAAAATTTCTCAATCTTTTTTTGAAAAGAAGATTTGAGCTTCAGATGAGTAACTCAGCTGAAACCTTTTATGAAAAACTCGAGAATTATGAGTTCGATTTAATTTTAATGGATGTTTCATTGAGAGGTGAAAAGGATGGTCTTCAGCTAACCCAAGAAATTAAAAAAATAGATAAGTATAAAAATATTCCTGTTATTGCTTTAACTGCCCATGCTTATCAACGTGATAGAGCAGAGGCATACAAAGCGGGTGTTAATTACTTTTTAACCAAACCTGTTAAAAACGAATTACTTTTAGAAACTCTACTAACTGCATTAGAGGAGCATAATATTAATTAAAGAATAATTATTACACAGAGGACCGTATGAAACCAATACTATTTTATTTTTTATTTTTAATTACAAGTTTTGTCGTAGCACAAGATGATGAAAACATTTACACTGATTATTTAGATGAAAATGTTTTAGACTTTATTTATAAATCGCGCCCAATGATAGAAATTGATTATGGCATTGGCTCACCAAGCAATAAAAATATTTCGGGTGAATTTGCTGATGTTGGAAGTTGGGATATTAAATTAGGTAAAAGTGAACAGAAAAATTTTAAAGGAATTTTGGTTGACTTAAGTGAAAGATATATCTTCGCTTCTTACCTATCTTCTAACGCCCAAAACCTTTCTTCAACAGATAATAAAATTTTAACAGATACCTATCGTTTTGGATTTGGTTCTAGAGATGGAATTGGTTATGGTGGTTCATTTATTTCAGTTACCCCTTATATTTCGCAAGATTTTGTTTGGACACAATTGAGTAGTTATAGTAATACTAGATTATTTCAACAATCAAAGTCAGATAGAATTGTTGACAACGACGCACTAATTTTAGATGATTATCTCGGCACATTCCGGTTTGGAGATAGAGCTACTTATGGAATGAAAATTGAAATTGCTTCAACATTTCAAATAAATCCGTATTACGAAACATCTGTGGTTTACAGGCGACACCTTTTCTGGTATTGGTCAGGAAGTTTTATTGTTTCTCAAGCTGGCTACAATATTTTAAGTCATTTTACTGATGAAATTGTTGATAGCTCTCCAATTCTTGGACCAATATTTAATTTTGCTTTAAAAGCAGGATATCTTTACGGATATTATTTGCTTCGTCAAGAAAACATGAACTGGCCATTTAACCCAAGTGGCAACGAGGCTCCTCTAACATTTGAGACCTTCAACATTGGTGCAAGTTTTGTTTTTTGATAGTTTTTTTATTTAGATAAGTAAGTAACTTTACAACTCAAATAAATAAGTATTTGGAAACTATCATGAGTAAACACCTCCTTCCATTATTTGGAATTGCCCTTTTATTTTTAATTGCATGCGAACCAATCAGTAACAATTCTCCCAATTTAGTTTTAATAAATGGAAACATTATTACAATGGATGAGAGTATTCCAAAAGTTGAAGCTATAGCAATTAGAGCTGATACAATTCAAAATATTGGAACTACAAAAACAATAAAAGAATTAGTTGGTGAGAATACAAAAGTAATTGATTTAAAAGGAAGATTTGTAATGCCCGGTTTTTTTGAAAGCCATGCACATTTTTTATCGCTTGGTGAATCGAAAATGACTCTTGATTTAAGCAAAGCTACAAATTGGGATGCAGTTATTGCTCTTGTTGCCGAAGCCGCCGAAAATGCACAGCCTGGCGATTGGATTGTTGGCAGAGGCTGGCATCAAGAAAAATGGGATCCTGTACCTGAAGAAAATATTGAGGGTTATCCAATTCATACAATCTTAAGTTCAGCTACTCCATATAATCCGGTTATATTAAATCATGCAAGCGGGCATGCTCTATTTACTAATAAATATGGAATGAAACTTGCAGAAATTGATACCTCTACTGAAAATCCAAGAGGCGGAAGAATTATCCGAGATTCTTTGAAAAATGCTATTGGAGTTTTTGAAGAAGAAGCAATGTTACTCATCTCTAACAAATATCAAAAATATTTAGAGAGCAGAACTGAAAAAGAAATTAACAATTATCGAGAAAAAGCAGTTCAACTTGCTATTAAAGAATGCTTAAAATATGGGATAACTTCTTTTCACGATGCTGGCTCTACGTTTGATGAAATTGATTTTTTCAAAGAACAAATTGATTCAGGAAAAATACCGATACGGCTTAATGTTATGATTTATGGAAAGAATAGTGAAATTGAAAAAAGAATTGCCGATTATAGAATAATAAATTATGGTAATAATCATTTAACAGTAAGATCAATAAAAACATATATTGATGGAGCACTTGGTTCCAGAGGGGCTTGGATGTTTAGCGATTATTCTGATTTGCCAAATCATACTGGATTAAATGTAAACTCTATTAGCAGTTTAAGAAAAACTGCAGAGATTGCTATTGAAAATGGATTCCAAATGTGTACACATGCAATTGGGGATAAAGGAAATCGTGAAGTCTTAAATATTTATGAAAAAATATTTAAGCGAAATCCTGATAAAACAGATTTACGCTGGAGAATTGAACACGCTCAACACCTTACCAGGAAAGACATTCCTCGTTTCGCCGAGTTAAATGTAATTGCAGCAATGCAGGGCATTCATGCAACTTCGGATGCAATATTTGTTAAAAAACGTTTAGGACGCGAGCGTGCAAAACGTGGTGCTTATGTTTGGAGAAAACTTATTGATAGCGGTGCAACAATTTGTAATGGAACCGACGCACCAGTTGAAAGCATTAACACAATTGAAAATTACTTTGCAACCGTTACGCGTCAACTTTCTAACGGAAGCACATTCTTCCCGGAAGAAAAAATGACAAGAATGGAAGCTCTAAAATCTTACACAATTAATGGAGCTTATGCAGCATTCCAAGATGATAAATTAGGTTCACTCGAAATTGGAAAATTAGCCGACATCACTATTTTGAGCAATAACATTTTAAATGTTTCTGACAGTAAAATATTAGATACTAAAGTTGATATGACAATTGTTGGCGGAAAAATTTTATATTCACGAAACTAATTTTATGGTAAGTGTTTAATAATAAATTAAAAATATGGCATATTGGAAAACTCATTAAGAGAGGAATAAGTAGTGTAAGATACTCAGCACAGAATTTTTTCTCTAATAACGAGTTCCCAGAATATACAGTCTTTTCAATCCTTGCAATTATTACCGGAGCCTCTGTTGGTCTGGCTGCTGTACTATTTCATAAACTTATCCACTTCTTTCAATACTTCTTTTTTGATTTTGTACTTAGCAAATTCTTATTTATTGGGCTTGGTGTTGTAATTGCTATTCCTATAATTGGTATGCTGCTCCAAAGTTGGATGATTCTTTTCTTTCCCAAAACTGCAAAAAGAAAGGGTGTAATTGATGTGATAAAAGCTGTCTCAACTCGAGGTGGTTATATCCCATTTAGAACAACACTATTTCATGCAATTGCCCCTGCAATTTCAATTGGCTCTGGTGGTACAGTTGGTCCCGAAGGTCCTGCCGCTCAAATTGGTGGCGGGGTTGCAAGTAAATTGGGGCAGTTGTTCGACCTCTCGGACCAACGAAAAAGAATGTTTACCGCTGCTGGTGCTGGTGCTGCAATCTCAGCCGTTTTTAACACTCCACTTGGCGGAATATTTTTTGCACTCGAAGTTGTTTTGCTAAACGATTTTCACACAGCAACATTTTCAGCGTTAATACTGGCTTCCGTTACTGCTAGTATTGTATCACGTATATTTCTCGGGGATAATCCAACATTCCAATTTACAAATGCTGATATTGGTGCTTATCAAGATTTTTATCTCTTCATAATACTTGGAGTTTTTGCCGGCATCCTTTCGTTATCCTTTATCCGATACTCCTCTGTGATAAGTGAGTTATTTAACAAGCATCTCAAAACTAAATATCCGCAATGGGTGCTGATGTCTGTTGTTGGTCTTCTTGTAGGTGTTACCGGATATTTTTATAGTGAAATTTTTGGAATTGGTTATGAGACAATTAACAAATTGCTTAACGAAAAAATAACATGGCAGTTAGCCATTATTCTTTTAGTTTTGAAATTTATTCTTGTACCTCTAATTTTAAGCTCGGGCGGATTTGGGGGTATCTTTGCTCCCTCACTCTTTATCGGTGCAGCTTTTGGATATCTTTTTGCAGTTATACTCCAAACATTTTTTGGTATTGATGTTGATACAACAACTTATGTTTTGGTAGGAATGGGGGCAGTACTTGGCGGAGTAAATTCAATCCCAATTTCAGCAATTTTAATTATATTTGAAATGACAAAGAATTATGCTTTTATGCTTCCCTTAATGCTTTCAGTAGTTATTAGCACAATGATTGTACAATGGAAGCTAAAGGGTTCTATCACCGCAATTCATCTTGAGGCGGAGGGTTTTGAAGTATCATCAGGAAGGGATGCATCAGTTCTAAAATCTCTTATAGTATTGAATGTAATGAAGCGAGATATATTTACAGTTAGTGCAAGTCTTCCAGTACCGTCACTCATTAGTCAGTTAGTTGAAAATCCGCACAATGTTGTTTATACCCTTGCAGAGAGTGGAGAAATAAATGGTGTAATAACTGATAGTGAAATTATGCCTATCATTACTGAGTACGATACACTTAGTAAAATGTTGGTTGCAAAAGATATTGCAAAAACAGAAATTACAATAGTACATGAAAATGATAATCTTGAGTATGTTTTTAAACTTTTGGGTAAGAGCAGCATTCATCAGTTTCCAGTAAAATCGAAAGAAGGAAATATTGTTGGAGTGGTTAGACGTCAAGATGTAATATCGGGCTACAACAAAGCTGCGATGAAGATGAACGTGAAAGATAGTTTTGCTAATGAACTGAGAACCTTAAATAAATCAAGTACTTCCAAAGTTGCTGATGGATATTCTATAATTGAAAAGGGAGTGCCAAGGAGTTTTGTTGGAAAGACAGTAATTGATTTGAAATTTAGAAACAACTATGGTTTAGAAATTTTAATGATTAAACATAAACAATCAGTTTTATCTGATGAAACAGATGAAAAGGTAATGATTCCGAGTGTTGATTATAAATTCAAGGGTAATGATTTGCTGGTGCTTTTTGGCTCTGATGAGAATATTGAAAAATTTCAGAAAAAGTTTTTTTGATTAATTACTAATTAAAAAATCAATTCTAATAATTCATTGTTATCCACAAAGTCTTCAAAAGAAGAACTTACGAACTCGAGATTTTTGGCAATTGACTGGTATTTTAACTCTAATGATTTTGTAAGTCTCGGATTAAGTACCACAACTTCAGTTTCTGGCTGCAAATGCTTTTTAAATAGTGCACGTACATGAACATCAGCATTGGAGAAGGAATATCCAATGAAAACAATTTTTTTTGCTGCTCTTATCTCTCTTCCTGCTTCACTAATTAACTGTGAAATAACTTGTTGATTTATATTTTTTGCAAAAGAAGGAGTTAGAATTAAAGTCTCAAAATCAGTTCCATCAATGGGGCAAACATATTCGTAACTTGTTTCAGACTTCTTAGAGTACCAAGTAAACTTCCCTTTGTTCAAGTCAACTTCTCTATCCCAAGGAGTAAGTAAAGTTTGGTTGCAACAGTTGCAGTATTTCCAATTTAAACTTCCGTGCAACTTAATAAGTTTAAATGGAACTGGGTTCGATTCCGAGTGGGTCTGAATTGGCTGGCGTGGATTGAGCCAAAAATTAAAATGCTTTAAATCATCAGATTTGTTATAGTTCATAAGGTGAAAGGAGTAATCAATATAACCAACTCGCTCATACATAAATTCAAACGCTTGCTCCAAAAGTGTATCATAGTTTAGCGTAATTATTGAAATATTAGAATTATATTTTTCTACAGCTTCCCAAAATTTATGGTAAGTACTATTTATTGTGGAAGTCTCTTTGTTTACAATAAAATGAATTAATATAATTAAGTGTTCTTTAATTTTGTGAAGAACAGAATTAGTATATGTTTTACTAAGGCTTTCGTTCTGCTGAATAAAGTGGTCTAAAAAGAGAAATAGAGATTCAAGGTGCGGGTAGTCGTTTGTAGCAGAATCGAAAGCAAAATTATCTTTAATAAATTGGATAACTATTTTTCCAATATCAGAACCAGCTATCTCATCATCATTCAAAATCATTGGAAGTATATGCCGCTGCAATGGTACACCATCGGGATGTGAAGCCCCTGCACCAAAAACAAAAACCACATCTCTTGTTGTGGGATATTGGAGATATTTAATATTGTTTTCCATTTGCTGATTTTTTATTTCATAAATATTGTAAACTCTGAAACATTAATATACAAAATGAAATTGTCAAAGGGTTAAATTGCTGAGTAGTTAATTTGCTTAAAATAATTTAACACTTGTATCAACATCCGCTTAAAAAATCAAGCATCCAAACAACATACCTTAGTTGGAATATCGCACACTATATTTTAGTACGGTTTTCCCATCAGCTTTCACTGGAACCTTGAACAAAATATTTTGGACATTAAGTTTTTCAAAATCTAATGATGAATTTAATATCTTCCAATTAAGACCAAGGGAGCGTTCAACATCTACTACTATGTTTTCATCTTTTTTGTTTTTAATTGTAATTTCAAATACTTGTTCGTAAGCCCTTTTAGAAATTTTATTATGTTCTGTTTGAACATCTTTTACAGTTATATCAAATGCATCACCTATTTTTAATTTTATTTTTTCTTTTTTTGAAGTATGGTCTATCATATCTTCGCCAATAAATTCAAGGGCATCACCGTCAGATTTGTAAACACGAACTTTCCCCTTTGGCATGGGAACATCTAAATTATTTGCTTTATTATTTTCAAATTCAATAATTACAGAGACTTTACCACTGGAATTATTTCCGTAATAATTTCCACCTTTGTAATAATACTTTTTATTTGCGGTAACATCTTTTGCATCAAAAAGAGAAATTTGTTTTGTTTCATTATTTCTTAAAGTTGTGGAGCGCTGCAAATTATAAATGTGATATTCAAAAAAAGATTTCTCTTCAAATTGCGGCGAGGGTGCTGCATCCATCGCCATCATTACTTCCCCTTTATAGAGTCGCTGATTATATTGGGGTTTAACCAAATTTACATCTCCAGCAATAAGTTTCAATTTCGCATTTTTAAAAGTTGTACCCGAATTGTTATCTACACTAACCCACGAATTTAAATCAAGTTTGTCATCATCTTCGTTTAATACAACAACATACTCTGCATGCCAGTTCATTCCGGAAGTTTGGTATGAAACTTCCACATCTTGTTCGCCCGATTTAGGGGAACTTACCATCCATACCAAAGTTGGTTTTGTAATTAATCCTTCCGGAAGTTCTTCAACAGAAATTTGATACTTGTTGGTATTGGGCAGCATTAACAAACCACCATCTTTTTTCTTTAAAACAATTTGGTTACTGTTAGCAGTAAGCAGCGTTCCCTCTAACAGTTCACCTTTTTCATTTATAAGTTCTATGTTTTTATCGAGATATTTTTTAAGAATTTTATTGATGCTAACTAAATCATATTGGTAGTTCTGTTCTAGTACTTCACCATCTATTCCAATATGGACGCTTGTGGGGTCAATGTATTGTGCAACATCGGTTAGTTTAATTGTTGATATTCCGGAGGCTATATCGATAGTTCGTAAATCTTTAACAACTCCGAGATTGTTATTGTAAACTGTAACTGCTACCGATTTCTGATTGCTCTCTTGAGCTGATAGAAATAAAAATGGAAGTATAAAGAGAATGGATAATAATAGTTTTGTTTTCATTTTAAGAACCTCTTAATAATTTTTAATAAAGCTAATACAATTAAAATATAAATTTGTTCTCATTAAAGAAAAAAAAATAATCTATTTTTTAGTATAACATTACTAGCTTTAAACATTTCAAGTATAGAGGAATTACTTTAATAATAAGAATTAGGTAAGAGCAACCAATGTCTATTGGAGATGAGGCAAAATATAAAATGACAGTGAAAATACTTTACTGATGCTTCTCAATCTAAATTATAAAACAAGAATGATACAATCTGGTTTACTTCAAATAAAGCAAACTAAAAATATTCCAAAGCACTAAACTTAGTTTATAATTTGTGAGCAAGCATCTTCTTGAGAAATTGTATTGTTATTACTTGTAACTTTCATTTTAACTTCTATTTTTCCATTATGAACTTCAGCTTTTGCGAAAACTCCAATGGAATCTAGTTCGTAAGATAAAGTAAAATTTAAAGTCATTGGAAAGTTGGTAGGATTGTTTATTGTTACAAATCCGTTGTCGCTATAATACTTAACATATTCAACAGTTACATCACCAGTTTTTATAACCTCGTAATTAACAGTTTTGCTTGACGATGTATTTACAGTAAAAACTTCAACCTCACAATTTTTAGGGGCAGGCTGGGGTTCGGTTAGTTCTTCACACGATGAAATTCCAATGAATAATGTAACAATAATAAATAATGCAGTTGTTTTTCTTTTCATACTATCACCTTTTGTATTGTAAAAATAAGAATCAAATTTATTAAGTTTAAATATAAGACAATTAAATTCTAATTTAAATTAGTTAATATTTTTGAAACAAATTTGTTTTTAAAGAGTCTCAATTGTCATAAATAAAAATAAACATTAGACGCATGAAAAAAATTAAATATCCACTTATTATTCTAACAGTATTACTATCTACAACATTACTTGCAAACAAACCTATTAACAAAAAAGTAAAAGCACATCGGTTAGAGACACCAATAGTAATTGATGGAATTCTTGACGAACCACTTTATGATCAAACACCGATAGATGATTTCACACAGAAGGAACCTGATGAAGGTGAACCTGCGAGTGAACGAACACATGTATGGGTTGGGTATGATAATGAATTCATCTATTTTTCAGCTAAATTGTTTGATTCTGAACCAGAACTGATTGATAGAGCATTGATGAGAAGAGATAATTGGTCAAATACTGATCGGTTTATTATTGGGATAGATACATTCTTTGATAAAAGAACTGGGTTTGGGTTTGCAGTGAATGCTGGAGGTTCAATGGGCGATGCTACAATTTCAAATGATACATGGTTTGATGATTCGTGGGATGGTATTTGGGATTCGGAAGTTTCTATTGATGAAGAAGGATGGAATGTTGAAATTAAAATTCCATTTTCACAATTACGTTTTAACGAATTGGATGATATGAAGTGGGGTATCAACTTTGAACGAGATATAAAAAGAAAAAATGAAGAATCATATTATGTTATGGTACCAAAGGATGAAAATGGATATGCATCAAAAATGGCAACACTTGTAGGATTAGAGGGTATTAAAATGAAACAACGTATTGAGCTACTACCTTACGTTGTTCAGAAAGTTCAATTCTTAAAACACGATGATAACGATCCATTCTATTCAATCAATCAATTTAAGACTTCAATAGGAGCCGATTTTAAAATTGGAATTGGTAGTAACTTAAATCTTGACGCAACAATATTTCCCGATTTTGGACAGGTTGAAGTGGACCCTGCCGTAGTAAATTTAAGTGCATTCGAAACTTTCTACCAAGAGAAACGCCCCTTTTTTATTGAAGGTGCTAGCATATTTGACTTTGGACAGGGTGGAGCAAATAATAATTGGGGGTTCAATTTTGGAACTCCTGAACTTTTTTACACAAGAAGAATAGGACGCTCACCACAAGTTTGGCCAAACTCAGCCTATGATTATATTGATAGACCAGGTGAAACACGAATTCTTGGTGCTGCAAAATTATCAGGAAAGATTGATGAAACATGGTCTATTGGTGCAGTAAGCTCATTTACGGAACGTACCTACGCAACTCTACAATTAGATGGAACTCAATTTGATGTCCGAAGGACTCTTCGAGAAGAGATTGAACCCTTTACACACTACGGTGTTTTCAGAACTCAGAAACAATTTAACGATAGCAAGCAAGGGCTTGGAGTTATATTTACATCTGTTAATAGGGATGTAAGTAATTCTAATATTAAAAGTAAATTAGTTAATCAAGCATATACATTTGGAACAGATGGGTGGATTTTTCTTGACGAGGATGAAACTTATGTAATTACAGGGTCTGCTGTTGGTTCATACACAAGTGGCTCCAAAGATGCTATTGAGATAAAGCAAAGGCAATCTTATCGCTATGCACAACGCCCTGATGCTACTACTGCACTTTTAGATACAAACCTGACCTTCTTATCGGGATGGTACTCTCGAGTTATGTTAAATAAGCAGAAGGGGAATTTCTATATCAACGCTGCTCTTGGTGCGGTATCACCAGGGTTTGAATATAACGACCTTGGCTTTCAGTGGAATGCAAATAAAATTAATGGACATCTTGTATTGGGGTATAAGTGGTACGACCCAGATAAAATATTTAGAAAAAAATATTTATATCTTGCTCACTCACAATCATTCGATTTTGAAGGGGATAATATTAGTAATTTTCTCATGAATTTTATTCGTATGGAATTCCTTAATTATTATAATATTGGATGGCGATTTGGATATTCCTTTGAAGCAATCTCAGTTTCACGTACTCGAGGAGGTCCTAAAACATTATCCCCTGCTGGTTTTTTTGTTGGTACTAATATTTCATCTGATAGAAGAAAACCTGTAATAGTAGAATTTAGTATAAATTATAACCAAAATGAAATTGGTGGTACTGGTTATGGTTTTGAATTTGAATTTGAGTGGAAGCCTTTACCTCAATTAAATTTAAGCATTGAACCAGGATACAATTATAATAATAGCTTTATTCAATGGGTCGCTCGTAAAGAAGATTATAAAGCGGTTAATACTTTTGGAACACGTTATGTTTTTGCGGAAATGAAGCAACAATCTATATCGGCAGATATTAGGCTTGACTGGATATTTACACCGCAAATAAGTTTACAACTTTTTATTCAACCCCTTATTTCTGTAGGGAAATATTCACACTTCAAAGAATTAGCTGTACCAAGAACTTTAGACTATAACTACTACGGTGAAAATGGTTCAACAATTACTTACGATTCCGAGAATAGTGAATATACTGTTGACCCAGATGGAAGTGGCAAATCTAATTTTACTTTTTACAATCCCGATTTTAACTTTAAATCTTTTAGAGCAAATATGGTTTTCAGATATGAGGTTTTGCCTGGTTCAATTCTATATTTTGTTTGGACTAATGATAGAGTTAATTATGAAAACCAAGGCAATTTTAATGTTACTAATGATTTTATAAATCTTTGGGAAACCGACACCGACAATGTCTTTCTCTTAAAATTCACTTATTGGATAGATATGTAAGCTAACGGTTAGAAAGAATTTAGATTATCCAGAATCTAATCTATTCCCCACTCAATAATTTCAAGTCTTACTTCTTGAATTCCAGTATTATTCATGTCAAGTTGTATCGCGGCTCCAAGGGATAAATCAATAATTCTTCCATCGACAAATGGACCGCGGTCATTTATTCTTACAATTATAGTTTTATTATTGGCAAGGTTAACTACGCGTATCATAGTATTAAAAGGATAAGTGCGGTGTGCTGCAGTTAATTCATACATATTATATGTTTCACCATTTGCAGTTTGTTTTCCATTAAAATCATCGGCATAGAATGAAGCATATCCAGTTACAATCTCAATTCCATTGGAAAGATTGCGGAGTGTATCAATTCCATTATCTTCGGAAGTGAAAATTCTTTTCTTCTCATTTTCTACAGGCAATTGTTTTCCAGAATAAAATCTTGGTGCTGATGAGCATCCAATAAGAAGCATTAAAACTGATACTATTAAAAACCTATTCAATTGATTCCTATATTTGTTTAATGAAATATAGTGAAAATGGAATTTCAAATTTTATAATTTACTCTAATTAATAAATAGCAAATAATATGAAAATACATTACTTACAACACGTCGAGTATGAATCACCAGGCTTAATACTGGACTGGGCAAAGAGAAAAAACCACCAAATTAGTTTAACAAAATTTCATTTAAATGAATCACTTCCAAATAACATAGATTTTGATTTTTTGATTGTAATGGGAGGACCAATGAGTATTTATGACATTGCAAACCATCCATATTTAGCAGAAGAAAAAATATTTATTAAGAGTGCAATTGATAAGGGTAAAAGTATTTTGGGAATTTGCCTCGGAGCCCAGTTAATAGCAGATGTTTTGGGTGCAGAAGTAAAGCCAAATAGAGAAAAAGAAATTGGATGGTTCCCTATTGAAACCGTTGAGAACATTGGTGATTATGAGTTAAATAATATTTTAAACACAGATAAGCCAGTCTTTCATTGGCATGGAGATACTTTTGAAATACCGCAAGGTGCCAAGCGGCTTGCTAAAAGTGATGCTTGCAAAAACCAAGCGTTTGTGTATAACAAGAATGTATTTGCATTACAGTATCACTTGGAAATGACCGAATCAACTTTGAAGATGTTAATTGAAAATTGCAGAGGTGAATTGATTGACGCTCCCTTTATTCAAACAGAGCAAGAGATGATAACAGCAGAAAGTAATTTTAATTTTTCAAAAAACAGACTATACTCTTTGTTGGATTACATTGAAAAAGAATTTTAATGGTACTTAAAAAGACAACTCAAAGAGTCGTCTCTCAAGTTGTTCTATCTGAGCAATATTAATTTCTTAGTTTCAACAAAATTATTTGCTACTAATCGATAAAAATATACACCGCTACTCAAATTTCTTGCATCAAAACTAATTGAATGATAACCAGCCGATATTTCAGCATTAATTAATTCAGCAACCTTTTCACCAATAATATTATAAACAGCAAGTTTAACCTGAGACTGCTTGGGGATAGCAAAATTGATTGTTGTTGTTGGGTTAAATGGATTTGGATAATTCTGCATTAAGTTATAATCCTTAACCACAGTAGTACGTTCCTCTCTTATATTAGTGGTGATACCTTCTTCAGGTGTTTCCAATTTTTTCGATGTGTAAATTCTAAATTCTCCAGGAGCAAGATTAATACTCATATTTATATCTGTTACATTTAATGAATCGCCCAAGAAGTAATCATACCACATTCCCGCACTTTGAAATTTTGGCTGCATGGTTAAACTGGTAACATTGAAGTTTCCAATTATAGTTGCTTTCATAGTTGAGTGTGTTAGGTTTATTCTTCGTCCATAAACGCTTGTACCTAGATCCATATTTATATTTGTTTCTTTGGCAGTAAATACTTCTTGTTCATTTCTAAGTTTCATTAATGCAGAGTATGTTTTGTAGAGATTCATTCTATTGGGGTCATCCATATATTCCCAATGGATTGGCTTCGGGTCTGTTCTTCCAATTACTGGTAGTTCTTCATCGTAACCAAGTTCTTCAAATTGCCACATCATTTTTGGACCAGGAATTGTAAAGAAAAACGCTCCAACTAACTTCATTCTATTTAGAGCAGTATTTAAATCTTTGATATTATAGCTTCCGCTTGATCTACCCCAAGTTAAATTTTTATACATAATCCATTGTTCATCGTGGCTCTCCATATAGGTAATTAAGTGTGGATTGTTCCAACCTCTATTTTTGTAGTAACCATACTCCAGGCTGCTGTTATCATCAATCCAACCCATAGCAGACTGTGAGTAGCTATGATTCAAATTTCCCCATAGCATCATTCCATAATCTGCAAGAATTTTCTCTTCTGAATTATCTGCAAAGTGCTCAAGAGTAAAATATAAGTCTGGGTCTAAGGTTTGTGTGTAATCGAAATAGTCTTTTAAAATAGCGATTCTTGAATCATCTTTTTGTCCCCACAGACCAATATTGCCAACAGAATATTTTTGAGTAAACCCTTTCGATAAATCAAAACGGAATCCGTCAACTTTGTATTCTGTAATCCAGTGATGCAGAACTCGTTTTATTAAATTTCTTGTATGAATCGATTCGTGATTCATATCATATCCAACATTAAAATCGTGTGTTGCTTCTACGTTGTACCAATAGTTCTCTGCCGATGGAGGTCCATAATTTCCTGTGGCATAAAGACGAACAAATGGTGAGCGTCCGAATGTGTGGTTGTAAACAACATCCAATAGCACAGCAATGTTACGCTTGTGTGCCTCATCTATAAACTTCTTAAGTGCATTCTCGGTACCATAATATTTATCGGGTGCAAAATAGAAAGCAGGATTGTAACCCCAGCTATTATTGAACTCGAACTCATTGATGGGCATAAGTTCAATAGCATTGATTCCAAGTCGCTCGAGATAATCAAGAGTATCAATTAGAGTTTGATAATTGTGAGCCTCTAAGAAATCACGAATCAGCAATTCATAAATAACCACACTCTCTTTCGATGGTCTTTGATAATTAGAAGCAGTCCATTCATAATTTATTTTATTAATTTCAATTATACTTACTGAACCATCTGTTAAACCATAAGGATATACTTTAAGATTTGGATAAGTGATGTTATCAATTTGATCATCCTCCTGCTCTAATACTTTTTCTGTATAAGGGTCGGCAAGAGTGAGTTTGCCATCTATTAAATACTGAAACCCATACTCCACATTTGGTACTAATCCGGTTAGGGTAATCCAATACCTTTCACCATCTGGAGTTCGTTTCATATAATAATTTGAGTTTGTAGTCCAATTGTTAAAATCACCAATCAAATATATGAACTCTTTATTAGGGGCAAAGAGTACCAGCGTTACAGTAGAGTTGTCTATATAATTTATTCCATCAATAACACCAGCAGGCAATTCTTCAACAACAACATCTCCCCTAACTGAATAGGAGACTGTATCATACACAAATCCCTGCTTGCTTGAATACGCTTTTGCAATTATATTATGGTCATTCTCACTATTAACGGTAATTGTATATCCAATAGAATCTGCTGCATTAGAGGTAAGAAGGGTTTCGTCCAGATAGAGAAAGAGAGAATCAGAATCAACACTCTTAACAACAACATCAATCTCATCATTTAACAGAACTAATAGATTTCGCTCGGTTGGTTTAATGATTGATACGTTTAAACCACTTTGAAAAATTGGAATAAAAACATCTCCCGTTTGTGAACCTCCATCGGCACTCCTAAAAACAAAATTAAGTTGTTGGATTTCTTCATATGAGAATACTCCATAAAACTCTCTTGGATATCCAATGACAAGTTTATATAAATCAGTATCAATGCGAATTAGCTTTGGTTGTGTTGCATTATTACCCCACGATCCAATAACATGTTGCCAATTTGTATTGTTAAGACTAGTATAAACTCCAGTATGGGCATAGACATTACCAGTATATCCCATCAAACCTTGTCCTCCTTGAGTTGCATCAAAAATTATGACAATAGAATCACTCTCTGTTGCAAATTCTGGATTTGAAACAACAACTTGTGCGGTTAAATTTATTGTAATAAAAAATATGATTAAAGATAATTTTGTTAATATTTTCATAGTAAACCTAAAATAGTAAATGTGTAAAAAACGAGTCTTAAATAATAAGTGTCTGGTTTTCGCTCTGCGAAATATATAATTATTGTTATTAATCTGGCAGTTAAATCGTGTAAATTAGACCCCCACATTTCGGGAAACTGTTATGCAGTAAAATCTTAGTTGCAAAACCATCGCAATAAACAGAAATAAAAATTATTTGCAGAAATTCTAATGTCTGTTTTCTCTGCATCTTTTGCAGTATGCATACCTTTGGTAGTGCCTTAGCGGTTTTCTTTTACTTTCTCTTTAATATCAACAAATAAAACCCAATATATTTATCGGCACCCTCGCTTAAAAATGCTTTGGCTTCGTGGCTAATCATTTTTATTAATTTTTTGTAATACGATTTTTCATTCTCCGCCATCTCATTAACAGATTTTTTTAACTCATATAAATTTTTCGAATAATAATCTTTGAGTGTAAACGATAAATCTTTCTTCTCAATTATTTCAAAATTTCTTTCTAAATAATAATTCTCAATTTTGTTTAATTGAAGTGGCTCTAATTCTGAAGAGTCATATATATCTATAACAAATTGAGGAAGATTTTCATTTAAGCTAACAACCTCGCCAACACAAAAAACTCCATTCGGCTTTAATATTCGTTTTATCTCTTTAACAATTTTATTTCTTCGCGGATTTGAAATTCCACCTTGAGTATATACAACATCAAATGTGCTATCCTCAAAATCTGTATATTCATAATCCATTAATCTTATGTTTACATTTTTATCATCCCCAAGCAGAAGCCTCGAATTCATTAGGGAACTGTAGTCTTCAACTACTAACTCAGCTTTTTTACTCGTTTCATTTGCAAAGGTTTTCACAATGCCCTCACTTGCCGAACCGAGTGTTAAAGTGGTTTTTCCTTCCAACTCTAACTGCCTACGAACAAAACGAATTTGATTATCGAGCCCTGGTAAAAATATGTTTAGTTTGTTTTCCATTTACAATTCCTGTGTTGCATTAAGTCTGTCTAAGTGCTTTTTTTTGAACTGCAAATATACTCAATTACATTTTCTAAATTATAAGTGTTTGGGCTACATTTTATTTTTCCAGCACATCTCGCGGAGTTCTACGGACAAAATAAAATGTAGCCCTTTTTTTTGGTCAAAATATTTTGATAATTGTAGTATTTGTAAGTGGTTGGGATATATGGGCTAAGTTATTGCCAACCAACGACTCTTATGTGGTGTATGTGTTTTTATTTTGTAGCGGAGAATTATTTTGACCCTGCATCACTGGCAAATTCCATTTACATTGACTTTTAGAGATAATAGCAAGAACTTTAATTTTACAATTTTAAATATTATTCCGATATGTTACAAGTTATGCAAATAATGTCTTACTGGCTTTTAGGGTTATATTTTATAACGTTTGCGGGCTATCTTTATGATTTTTTTGCTGACAAGAAATTTTTGCATAATGCAAAAAGACTTTTTCTATTTGTAACACTATTGTTCCACGTTGTCTATCTTGTTGAAAGAACCATTTTTCTTGGTCATCTTCCCATTGTAACTCAGTTTGAAATTTTTTCTCTTCTGGCTTTTTCAATAGGATTTACTTATTTCCTAATTGAGTTGTTAACCGATATAAGAGGTACAGGCGTTTTTATTTTGATTGTTGCTTTTATTTTTCAGATGCAGTCCACTCTATTTATTCAGGATGATTACCAAGTTCATAGCATCCTGCAAAACTATCCGCTTGGCACACATGTTATTACTGCAATCTTAGGATTTTCCGCAATTTCAATTTCTGCTGCGTATGCTTTAATGTATTTGCTTCTCTACAAAAATATAAAGAGTAATAAATTCACTACCATTTTTAAGAGACTTCCAAATTTAGAAATATTGGAACTACTTAACTTCTATGCAATTATTATAGGATTTATTCTCTTAACAATTGCAATAGTAATTGGTTTAACTTGGATGCCCTCGGCATTTCCAGAATTTAGTTATTGGGACCCAAAAATTATTACTACTATGGTGGTATGGTTAGTTTACTGTGTGGAAATTATTTTAAAGTTGCGAAAAAAAATTATTGGAAAAAGATTTGCAAAATATTCTCTTTATGGATTTATCTTTTCAATCCTTTCTTTGCTCTTTACCAATACTGTTCTCAACAGTTTTCACGATTTTGTTAATTAAGATTTAAACGTTTTTTTATGGATATTTTTGGCATTTCAATAAATCATAAAACGGCATCTATTGAGTTAAGAGAGTCGCTTCACTTAAGTGTTGATGAGATTAAAGAATTTATTCCAATTCTAAAAGAGTCAATATTTTTTGAGGGATTTATTCTTTCCACGTGCAATAGAACCGAGATATTTGGAGTTCCGAAGAGAGACAATATAACCTTTGAGGATATCCAAAAATGTTTGCTGAAATTTAAACACGTTGAAGGCTTGGCATCTAAGCATTTCCACAATTATTTTTCGTGCAGTGCTGTAAAACATATTCTTGAAGTGGCTTCATCTATTGATTCTTTAATTGTTGGTGACGGACAAATTCTTGGACAAGTTAAAGATGCGTTCTATCTATCAGACGAGTTGGGTTTTTCAAAAACAGTTTTTCATAAACTCTACGAGGCTTCAGTTCATGTAGGTAAACGCTCAATTAATGAAACCACAATCGGACAAGGTGCTGTAACTATAAGCTTTGCAGCTATAAAAGTACTCGAAAAAATATTTTCCTCTTTTCAATCAAAAAGTGCATTGGTTATTGGTGCCGGTGAAACAGGTACTTTAGCAGCAGTACACCTTAGAGAAATGGGGATTGGAAAACTATCTATTACAAATAGAACGCTATCGAAGACAGAAGTTCTTGCATCAAAAGTAAATGGAAGCATAGTCAATTTTAACTCCTTGAAAGATTCACTTGAAGACTTTGATATAATTATTAGTGCAACTAGTTCCGACCATTACATAATTGAGTATGATGAAATTAAATCTATGATGAAAAAACGAAAAGGTGTTCTTACTTGTATTATGGATATTGCTGTTCCACGAGATATAAACCCTAAAGTTTCAGAGCTTGATGGAATGTTTTACAATGACATTGACTCACTAAATATAATTGTTAATGAAAATTTACAAAAACGTGAAAAAGAGATTCCGAAAGTAAACAAAATAATTTTGGAAGAGATGACAACTTTCTTTAAGTGGGCTAACACATTGGATGTTGTACCAACAATAAAAGATTTTCGCGATTTCTTTGAAGAGATTCGTCTCGATGAAATTGGAAAAATTCGTCATAAAGTTCACGATTATGAATTTGAAAAAGTTGACAATATGACAAAAAGAATTATTGGAAGAATACTACACCATCCAACATGGAACTTAAAACACCTCTCGGAAACTGGAACTGACTATGAAACAGCAAAGAAATATTCTGATATAATTCGTGAATTATTCAATTTGGATAATAAGAACAGAAACAATGGAGAAAAGTAAATTGAGAAGTGAAAAAATAATTATCGGAACTCGTAAAAGTGAATTAGCCCTTTGGCAGGCTCACTTTGTAAAGAAAGAGATTGAGAGAAAATTCAAATCTGTTGAAGTAGAAATAAAAAAGATTAGTACAAAAGGTGATAAAATTCTTGATGTTGCACTCTCTAAAATTGGTGATAAAGGATTGTTCACAAAAGAGATTGAGAACGAACTACTTGCTGGTACTATTGATATAGCGGTTCACAGTTTGAAAGACCTTCCAACTCTTTTACCCAAAGGCTTAGAGCTTGCAGCCGTTACAAAGCGACACGATGTTGAAGATGTATTAGTTGCAAATAAAAAAAGAGTTACTTTGGATAGCCTCCCAGTTGGTGCTACTATAGCAACTGGCTCTCTACGAAGGGCAAGCCAGGTTTTGCATTTACGCCCCGACATTACTATTGTTGATATTAGAGGAAATGTTCAAACGAGATTAAAAAAGTTTGCAGCATCCAAATGGGATGGAATGATTCTCGCCCGTGCTGGTTTAGAAAGATTGAAATTGAAAAAACATATTTCTTCAATAATTCCAACTGATCAAATTATTCCCGCTGTGGGACAAGGCGCTGTTGCAATTGAAATATCTTCCAAGAATATCTTTGCAAAAAAGATTGCACTCGGCATTCACGATACTGCTACAGAGACAACTATTACTGCCGAACGTGCATTTCTTAAAACGCTTGGCGGCGGATGTCAAGTACCCATTGGTGCATACGCTGAAATTAAAAGTAATGGATTGTATTTAAGCGGATTTGTTGGCTCTCCTGATGGAACAATAACATTTACAAAAACAATCCGCGGAAAAATAAGTGATGCAGAAAATCTTGGCAAAGCTCTTGCAAAAGATATTCTGAAGGCTGGCGGAAAAAAAGTTTTAGCGGAAGTTTACGAACAACAATGAATTCAAATAAAATAAATATTTTATTTACAGGACTAAGCGGAAATGATTCTGCACTTCAATCTTTGATTAAATCTGACAAAGTTAATTTTATTCATTTTCCTACAATTGAAATTAGAAAATCGGAATTATCAAGAGAGGAAAAGAATAAAATAAATAATGCAGATAGTTACGATTTCTTAATATTTACATCAATAAATGCAGCTAAGTATTTTCTGCAACTTTATGAAAATGATTTCTCTACGCTTAGTTATACAACTAATATTGTGGCAATTGGTGAAAAGACTGCGTCAGTACTACTTAACAACAATATTGATGTTGATTTAATTTCAAACAATTCTTCGTCGGAAAGCCTTGATGAATTGTTAACAGAAAAGTTAGTGAGTAAAAAAACTATTCTCATTCCTGGCTCAAGGTTATCAAGAGTAAATTTATTTAACTCCCTTAAAGTTAAAGGAGCTATGGTTGATTTCATTACAATTTATGAAAATGAAATTCCAGAGAAAATTTCTAATATTGAAAAAGAAAAGATTAGGAATACTAAAATAAATTTAATTGTTTTTACAAGTCCATCAACATTTTATAATTTTGTTTCCATTTTTAATGTTGATGATGTGAAAGAGTATTTCTCCGACAAGGTAATTGCTACATTGGGACCAGTAACTAAGAGGGCATTGGAACAAGAGAATTTGAGTGTAGAAATATTACCAAGTAAATACAACTTAAATTCACTAACTACAGAAATTAGAAATTATTATAAATTAAACTGAGTATAAATTTGGAAAATTTAAAAAACGATATCTTTTTACGAGCATGCAAAAAGGAACCAATTGATAGAACACCAATCTGGATTATGCGGCAAGCAGGACGCTATTTGCCAGAATATAGAAAAGTTAGAGCAAATTCTGATTTCAAAACTATGGTTAAAACTCCCGAGCTTGCAACTGAAGTAACGCTTCAACCTATTGATATTATTGGGGTTGATGCTGCTATAATATTTTCAGATATTTTGGTTATACCTGAAGCATTAGGAATGAATTACGAAATGGTTGAATCGAGAGGACCAAGTTTTGATTGGACAATTTCTAACGAAAGCGATTTTGATAAATTATCAAAATTAGATTTAAGCGATAAATTAAGTTATGTATTTGAAGCCCTTAAGTTAACAAAGCATGAGCTAAATGGACGGGTTCCTTTAATTGGATTTAGCGGGTCTCCGTGGACTTTGCTTACTTATATGGTAGAGGGGGGTGGTTCTAAAAACTTCAGCAAAATAAAGAGTTTAATTTTTAACAATCCTGCTCTTGCTCATAAACTATTAAGTTTAATTTCAGAGACAGTTGCTGAATATCTATCACTTAAAATTAAAAGTGGTGTCAATGCTATTCAAATATTTGATACATGGGGTGGATTACTCTCGCCAGATTTATATAAAGAGTTTTCTCTTAAATATATTCAAGACGTGATAGTTAGTGTTGAAAGAGCAGATGAACCAATCATCTGTTATGCCAAGGGAATTCATCATTCACTTGATGAACTTGCAGATTCAGGTACTGATGTAATTAGCATTGATTGGACTCACAACATTGGTGAAGTGCGAAAACAAATTGGTGATAAAGTTGCTATACAGGGGAACATGGACCCAACCGTTCTGTACGGTACTACAGATGTTATAAAAAGAGAGGCGGTCAAAGTTCTGGCTTCATACGGAAAAGGTAGCGGGCATATTTTTAACTTAGGTCATGGAATATTACCAGATATTTCACCGGCAAATACTAAAGCCCTTGTTGATATTGTAAAAGAAGAGAGCAAACGCTTTCACTAGAAAGGATGTTTTAATGTTTAACATAGATATAGATTTAATAAAAAAATATGATAAGCCTGGACCTCGTTACACGAGTTATCCTACTGCTCCTCACTTCTCTGAGAACTTTTCTGATGAACAGTATCGTGCATCTATAACGGAGAACAATATGGAGAGTAATAAAACTCCTATATCACTCTATTTTCATATTCCCTTTTGCGACACACTCTGTTACTTCTGCGGTTGTAATATGATTATAAGTAACAACCGTAGTAGAATTGCGAACTATGTGGATTATTTAAAAAAGGAGATACTCTTACTTAAGAATTACTTATCTGATGATAGACTAATTACACAACTCCATTGGGGAGGAGGAACCCCAACACATTTAACATCAGATGAGATTGTTGATTTGTTATCATTCATAAATTCTAATTTTAACATTGCCCAAAACGTTGAAGCAAGCTGCGAAATAGACCCAAGAGAATTAACATTTGAACATTTGAGTGCATTACGTAAAGGTGGTTTTAACCGTATAAGCATGGGGGTTCAGGATTTTACTCATAAAGTGCAAGTTGCTGTTAATAGAATTCAACCCGAAGATATTACTCGACAAACTGTGGAATGGATTCGCGAATTGGGGTTTGAAAGTATTAATCTCGATTTGATGTATGGATTACCACACCAAACTTTGGAATCATTCAGCGATACATTAGAAAAGATAATTGATATATCGCCCAATAGAATTGCGGTCTTCAACTACGCTCACGTTCCTTGGATGAAAAAACATATGGAATTAATTAAACCCGAAGACCTGCCAACACCTGATGTAAAATTACAAATATTAAAACATACTATTGAAACACTAACCTATGCTGGATATGTTTTTATTGGAATGGATCACTTTGCAAAACCAGATGATGAGTTAGCAATTGCTCTGAATGAGAAAAAACTATATCGCAATTTTCAAGGCTACTCTACCCAAGCTGGTACTGACCTTTACGCACTTGGAATTACAAGCATAAGCCAATTTGGAAATGTCTATTCGCAGAATATCAAAACTGAGAAAGAATATTTTGATAAAATTGATAAAGGAATTCTTCCTCTTGCCAAAGGATACTTAATGTCTGACGATGATATATTAAGACGAGATGTAATTATGAGTTTAATGTGTGATTTTGAATTACACTTTAAAACGATTGAGGACAGTTACAAAATTAACTTTAAGGAATACTTCTCAAAAGGTTTAGAAAAACTAAAGGGATTTCTTCCCGATAATTTAGTAGTAATAGAAGAGGATAATATTAAAGTAACTGAGATGGGGAGATTATTAATCAGAAATATTGCAATGTGCTTTGACAGATTCTTAGAAAATGAGACTGGCAAAGTTCGCTATTCGAGAACGGTATAGAAGATAGAAGAATGAATAATAAAATTGCTGTTATATTGCTAAATATGGGTGGTCCCGATTCACTTGAATCAATTGAACCATTTTTGTATAATTTGTTTCAAGACCATGATATTTTTAAAATCCCATTTGGTCAAAAAATATTTGCAAAAATTATTTCAAAACTCCGTGCTCCAAAAGTTGCTGAACAATATAAGTTGATAGGTGGCAAGTCACCTCAGAATGAGCATACTGAGAGGCAACGAGAGTTGCTTGAAAAATCATTGAGTAGTGGGAACATCAATGCTGACGTACTTATAGCAATGCGATATTGGAAACCTCTTTCTGAAGAATCGATTAAAATTATAAATGAAAATAATTATGACAAAATAATTTTACTGCCACTCTATCCACATTTTTCATCCGTTACAACTGGCTCATCTTTCAATGAGTGGTGGAGGCATTATGATGGAGATAAAAGGAAAGTAATAGTGATTAACAATTATCATAATCAGCAAAAATATTTATTGGCAATTAGTAAAAGAATTGATGAGGGAATAGAGATGTTCTCAAAAGAATTGCAAAATAGTGTTGAACTTCTTTTCAGTGCCCATAGTGTTCCGCAGAGTTTAATTGCAAATGGTGACCCCTATCAATCGCAAATATTGGAAAGCATCCGTTCAATAATGGAACTGCGTAATTATTCTGAGAAGCATCATATTAGTTATCAAAGCAAAGTGGGACCTGTGAAATGGCTTAAACCATCTACAGAAGAAAAGGTAAATGAGCTTGGTAAAGCTGGCGTTAAAAACTTACTTGTAATTCCAATCAGTTTCGTTTCCGACCATATTGAAACATTGTATGAGTTGAATATTGAATACCGCAAAATAGCGGAAGAAAATAACATTACAAATTATAAAGTTATGACCGGATTAAATGATTCACCTATGTTTATTGAACAACTGCACGATCTAATATTAAACGAGATTAAAAATGAATAAAGAAGTTGTAATAATTGGTGCTGGTATAACAGGACTTGCTACTGCACACTGGTTAAAAAAAGATGGATACTATGTAACTGTTATTGAATCTAACTCTGAGGTTGGCGGCTCAATGGTTACAGAGAGGGTGGATGGGTACTTGATTGATTTTGGTCCTAACAGCGGTTTAGAAACTACACCATTAATAAAAATTCTTGTGGAAGATTTAAATCTTCGCGAGCAATTTATATATGGCAGCAAGGCAGGGAATAAAAGATATATTCTTAAAAACAATACACTTCAAGCACTCCCAATGAATCTCAAAGATTTTTTATCTACCAAGTTGTTTTCCACAAAAGCCAAGCTGAGACTTGCTTTGGAGCCGTTTATTGGAAAATCGAAAGATGGATATAATCAATCTATCTCTGAGTTTGTTACCCGTAGATTAGGAAGAGAGTTTTTGGATTACGCTATAAACCCTTTCGTTGCTGGGGTTTATGCTGGTAACCCTGATAAACTAAGTGTTAAATCAGCATTCCCTAAATTATATAGACTTGAAGAACTCTACGGTGGTTTAATAAAAGGAACTATTAAAGGAGCCAGAGAACGGAAAAGGAGCGGTGAAAAATCGAAACAAGATGCAGCTATGTTTTCGTTCGTTGATGGCATGGTAACTTTACCCAAGGCACTCCATTCTGAATTAGGCGATAAGGTGCTGCTCAACTCTACTGTTACTTCAGTTACTAATTTGAATGATAAATATCAAATTACTTATGAGCAGAATAATTCTAAAACAAAACTTGAAGCTGATGTTGTAATTTCAACAGTACCCTCATACATTGCATCAAGTTTTCTTAGTAATCTCGATTCTAATATAAGCAGCCATCTTAACGATATTTACTACCCACCTGTAATGGTACTCTATTTGGGATATGACAAAAAAGATATTGAACAACCGTTAGATGGTTTTGGATTTTTAATACCCTCAAAGGAGAAAAAGAAATTTCTTGGTGCTTTGTGGAGTTCAGTTATATTTGATAACCGCTCACCCGAAGGGAAGGCTGCTTTCACATTATTTATTGGTGGTGCTCGCTCGCCAGAACTTTTTAGTAATGATAACAGCAAACTTATAGATGAAGTAATAAAAGAATTTGAAACTCTAATGAACATTACTGGGAGGCATGAATTTGTTAAGTCCAAATTTTGGAAATATGCTATTCCTCAATATAACATTGGATATGTTGAGCACGAAAACTATTTCAGAGAATTTGAAAGTAATAATCCAGGAATAATTTTAGGTGGTAATTATGTTGGTGGTATTTCGGTTGGAGATTGTATTAAGAATTCAGAAATACTTTTTAATAAAGCAAAAGAGAGATTAAAATAATTTAGGAGAATAGAATGTCAGAATATCCAACAGTAAGATTAAGGCGATTACGACACAACCCTATTGTGCGTGATATGATTAGAGAAACACATTTGCGAAAAGCAGATTTGATATATCCTTTATTTGTCGTTCCGGGAAGTGATGTAAAAAATGAAGTTCGCTCAATGCCTGGTGTTTATCAAATGTCTATTGATATACTTGTGGAGGAATGCAAAGAAGTTGCTGCACTTGGTATTCCTGCAATTATTCTTTTCGGAATTCCTGAACATAAAGATGAAGTTGGCTCTGAAGCCTATGACGATGAAGGAATAATCCAGCGTGCTGTCCGTGCTATTAAAAAGGAAGTAAATAATCTCTTAGTTATCACTGATGTTTGCCTTTGCGAATACACCTCACACGGTCATTGCGGACTTTTGAAGGATGGAGAAATATTAAACGACGAAACTGTTGAGCTACTTGTTAAGGAAGCAATATCTCATGCTAAATCAGGGGCTGATATAATTGCTCCATCTGATATGATGGATGGTAGGGTTGCTGCAATACGCCAAGGGCTTGATGAAAATGGATTTAACAAAATTCCTATTATGAGTTATGCTGTAAAATACTCATCGGGTTACTATGGTCCGTTTCGTGATGCAGCAGATTCTGCTCCATCTTTTGGTGATAGACGCTCACATCAAATGGATGAAGCAAATAGTGATGAAGCAATACGTGAAGCGGAATCAGACATAAATGAAGGTGCTGATATTATTATGGTAAAGCCCGCTGGTCCATACATGGATGTTATCCGCCGTATAAAAGATGAATTCAACATTCCTCTTGCAGCATATCAAGTGAGTGGTGAGTATTCCATTATTAAAGCTGGCGGTAAGCTCGATTGGATTGATGAAGAGCGTGTAATGCTTGAATCTCTTGTTGGAATAAAGCGTGCAGGGGCTGATATGATACTGACATATTTTGCAAAAGATGTTGCAAAATTATTAAAAGATTAATTACAGGAAACATAATGAACTATACAAAAAGTAAAGAATTATTTGAAGAGGCAAAACATTATATTCCAGGTGGAGTAAATTCTCCTGTCCGTGCATTTACTTCGGTTGGCGGAACCCCTTTGTTTATTGAGCGAGGTGAGGGTTCTCGAATTTATGATGCAGATGGGAATGAATATATTGAATACATTGGAAGTTGGGGACCACATCTCTTTGGTCACAATCCAAGTTTTATTATGGATGCTTTAAAGAGTAGTCTTAAAAATGGAACAAGTTTTGGAGCGCCGACTGAACTTGAAATTAAGATGGCTAAGATTATAACTGAACTTGTTCCATCAATAGAAAAAATACGTATGGTAAATAGTGGAACGGAAGCCACAATGAGTGCCATAAGAGCTGCTCGTGGTTTTACAAATAGAAATAAGTTTATAAAGTTTGAAGGCTGCTATCACGGTCATGCCGATTATTTCCTTATCAAAGCTGGCTCTGGTGCATTAACATTTGGAGTACCAACAAGTCCTGGTGTAACAAAGGGAAATGCTGCCGATACTCTTGTTGCTGATTATAATGATATTGATTCAGTTAAATCTTTAATTCTGGAGTACAAAAATGAAATTGCTGCTATTATAATTGAACCTATTGCTGGAAACATGGGTGTTGTGCCAGCAAACAAAGAGTTCTTAACCGAGTTAAGAACTCTTTGCGATGAAGAAAGTATTATTTTAATATTTGATGAAGTGATGTCCGGATTTAGAGTTGCAAAAGGTGGAGCCCAAGAAGTTTATGGTATTGAATCTGACATGACAACATTTGGAAAAATAATCGGGGGCGGACTTCCGGTTGGTGCATTTGGCGGAAAAAAGGAGATTATGGATACGCTTGCACCAATTGGACCTGTTTACCAAGCAGGAACATTGAGTGGAAATCCTCTTGCCATGAGTGCAGGATTGGCTGCCCTTACTCACATTAAGAAGAATGCAAACCTATATAATATTTTGGAAGAAAAAAGCAAATACCTAGAAACTGGCTTAAAAGAAAACATGAAGAAACTGAATAAAACCTATGCTATGACAAGGGTTGGCTCAATGAGTTGTCTTTTCTTCACAGAACATTCTGTAAATAATTTTGCTACTGCATTAAAATCAGATACAGAATTGTATGGAAAGTATTTTCATAAAATGTTAGAAAGAGGAATTTATCTTGCACCTTCACAGTTTGAAGCTATGTTTATATCCACCGCACATTCAACTGATGATTTGGATAAAACAATTGAAGCAAACTATCTTTCTTTAAAGGAGTTATTATAATAAGGAAGTTATGGTTCTCCAAAATTCTATCACTGTTAGAGAACCGTAGCTTTATATAAATTTAGAAAGTAATTCAACAACCAAGCCTTGAGATAGTTTTACTTTATATTCATTATGCTCAAGTGGTTCTGCACCTTTCATAACTTCATTTGAAAATTTTAATATCGAATCTTCATTAAGCGAAAGACCAGTAAGTTTTTTATTTAACTCTTTATCTACCCAAGGAATTGGAGCAACGCCACCGAAAGCAAGGCTCCCCTTTTTAATATTTCCAGCATCCCTCTCTATTACAGCACCAACGGATACTAATGCAAAATCCCAAACTCCCCTTTCAGTAAACTTAGTAAATGCCGATTGAAATTTATTTGATAATTTAGGAATATTTATATGCGTTAATATTTCGCCCGGTTTTAACAAATTTTCTACGGTAACATCAACATCTGGTCTCACAAAAAAGCTACTAATTTTAATATCTCTACTTCCATCTTTTGATGCAATTGTAAGTGATGCATCTAATGTTAGAAGAGCCACAGCAGTATCCGATGGGTGAACGATATAACATGGAGAACCCCCAATGATAGCGTGGTATTTATTCTTACCAACCTCTGCGTAACAAAAATCTCCACCTTTCTTTAAACAATCAAAATCACCTCTGAAATACCAGCAGCGTGGGCGTTGGGCTATATTGCCGCCAATGGTTCCAACATTTCTTATTTGTGTTGAAGCAACACAACTTGCTGCTTCAGAGAGTATTGTAAAATCTTTGATTAAAAAAACATCACTTGCAATGGCAGCTAATCTTGTCAACGCTCCAATTCTTACTCCTGCATTGGTCTTTTCAATTTTATCAAGCCCATCAATGTTTTTTAAATTTACAACATTTGCTGAATCCAACAAATTCTCTTTGGCTAAACTTAGTATATCAGTACCACCAGCTAAGGGGATTGAATCTTTTGACAAAGCTGATATTGCATCATTTAAATTTTCTGGTTGTATGTATTTAAAGTCGTTCATTTTTATACTTCCTTATTCAAAGCCATTAATACTTTATCTGGTGTAATAGGTAGTGAGTTAATTCTTACTCCAATTGCATTATAAACAGCATTGGCAATTGCACCTGGTGTTGGAATAATTGCTGGTTCACCAATTCCTTTAGCTCCAACAGCACTAACCAATTCATCGGCTTCACTTACAATTATTACATCAATCTCTGGAGTGTCAAGCATAGTCGCAATTTTGTAATCAAGTAAGTTTGCATTCACAACTTTTCCGGTAAATTCATCAACTACTCTCTCTTCATGAAGTGCATAACTTAATCCCATAATAACTCCACCATGAAATTGATTTTCGAGAGTTTGACGATTAAGTGTTCTTCCAATATCATGTGCAGCAACAATTTTGTTTACCTTTATTTTTCCTGTTAATGTATTTACTTCAACATCAGCAAATTGAACTCCAAATGTATTAACTCTATAACCACTCGTACTTTCATTTCGTGAACCTGTAGCAACAAGAACACGTTCACGCATTTTCCTAACTATTTCTGATGCTTTAAGTGAGTTTGATTTATTATCACTTTCAAATATTTCGCCTTTGGAATAGACCAGTTTTTCCTGTGATACTTCCAATAGTGCAGATGCACCCGACATCAACTTCTCTTTTATTTGCAAAGCCCCATCATAGACAGCCGGCGTAATTGAAGGAGCTGTATTACTACCTCCACTTGATGGAGCGTATGGTGTTGCTTGAGTATCTCCAATTAAAACATCAATCTTTTCAATCGGGATTTCGAGAACCTCAGCAGCTACTTGAGCAATTATTGTATAGGTACCCGTTCCCAAATCTTGAGTACCACAAAGGACTTGAACACTTCCATCTCTATTCATTTTTACAGTTGCGTATGCGGGAGGGTAACCACCACCCCACCAAATTTGAGATGCCAGCCCAAAGCCTCTTTTAATAAATCCTTTATCTGAGCCAGAAGTTTTTCTGTTTTCCCAGCCTATTGCTTTTGCACCAACTTCATAAGCCTCTAATAATTTTTTGCTTGTATATGGGCGTTCCGAATCCTGATCAATTGGAGCAAAGTTTTTTATTCTAAAATCTAACGGATTAATTTTAAGCTTTTCCGCTACATCATCCAATATAGATTCAAGTGCAAATGTTCCCTGAACATGCCCCGGTGCTCTGAAAGCTCTAGCTCGTCCGGTATTTGTGAAAACACTATACTCACTTGTGGTAACATTTTCGCATTTGTATAAAGAGCGTAATGGCCAATGTGCCCCCGCCCCTGCAGGATACGCACCCATTGAGCCATAGTTTGTAAGTCCGAGAGCCATTAAAGTTCCATCTCTTTTTGCTCCTACTTTTATTGTTTGATATGAGTTTGGTCTATTACCAACAGCTAAGTTCATCTCCCTTCTATCAAGAACAACTTTTACAGGTCGCTTTATTTCTTTTGATACAAGGGCTGCCATTACTGAATATTTTCCAGCTTCCAGCTTTGCACCAAAGCCTCCTCCCATATATTCTGTAATTACTCGAACTTTACTTTGCGGAATTTTCAAACTACTTGCAATTGAATCACGTACAGAAAATATTCCTTGGGTTGAATCCCAAATAGTTAGCTGTTCATCATCCCATTTAACAACACTACAAAATGGCTCTGTCGGATTATGAACTGCAACCTCTGTAATATACTTTTCTTCAACAACAACATCTGCATTTTTAATCCCCTCTTCAAAATCACCTCTACTATAAGTACTATGACCTCTTCGCTTTGGTATATTACCACCTTCGTGTATTTTCGGGGCATCTTCCTTTGCAGCATCAACAGGATTAATTACAAAATCAAGTTCTTTATATTCAACCTTTATTAAGCGTACTGCTTTTTCAGCAATAGCCTCCGTCTCTGCAACTACAAACGCAACTTCCTCCCCTTCGTACCTTGTTGTTTTATCAAACAGTTTTGAATTTCCCCAATACCAGCTTATCTCATTCGTATTATAAGTATGAATAATTTTAATAACCCCCTTTAATTTTTCCGCTTTTGATGTATCTATTTTAGTAATTGTTGCAAAGGGGTATGGTGACCGCAAAGTCCTTCCGTGAGCAATGTTCACAAATGTTTTATCAAAGGTATATATAGCGGCACCAGTTACTTTTTCATTTCCATCAATTCGCGGAATACTTTTTCCAATAACTTTTAAGTCTTTGTTTTTGGGTAACGGCTTTAGCTCGCTATCCGGAACTTCTGCCATTGTATCAATCTTTTCATCATAGAGATGGTATTGCGATCTAATTATTTTTTGAGCCATAGTTTTCTCAGTTAAATTTTAAACTTTCATTTTTTTCGAAGCACTTAAAACAGAATCAATTATTTTTGGATAAGCTGCACAGCGGCAAATATTGCCAGCCATTCCATTCATCACTTCTCCTTTTGTTGGTGTCGGATTATTGTTGAGTAATGAAACTGCAGCCATCACTTGTCCTGGCGTACAGAATCCACACTGTAGCCCATCTTCCTCAACAAAGGCTTCTTGAACCGGATGAAATTTTTCACCATCCATCAAGCCTTCAACTGTAGTAACCGATTTACCTTGAGCATCAAGAGCAAGCATATGGCACGAATAGACTACCTCTCCATCCAACAACACCGAGCAGCTCCCACACTCTCCACTATTACACGCAACCTTAGTTCCTGTCAGGTTTAAGTGATCTCTCAGAAGCTCGACCAATGTAGTATTAGCATTAACTTTTGCTGAAATCTTTTTACCATTTACTTTTAGTGTAAGAGAGTTTGTGCCTAACATTTTAAAATTAGTTTTACTAATCTTCTCCTCTCTTTTATCATTTCCACTTGATATTGCTGGGAACAATACAATGCTTCCAACCGCACCAGTACTAGCCCTTCCTATAAAATCTCTTCGTGAAAGTTTTTTGCTTTTGTTCTCTTTACTCATAATTGTTCTTCATTTTATTTGATAAGTAACATTTTTTTCACTTCAACAAAACTTGCTGTAGCTGAACTTGAAATATATTTGTTTTGAGGAAATGTTGAAACAATAATTTTATAAAAATATAAACCACTACTTAATTGCGAACCATCAAATTTGAATTGATAAGTTCCAGCATTTAATTCTTCATTTAATAGTTGACTAACTCTTTCCCCTTTAATATCAAAGACTTCAAGCGTAACTTGCGATACTTTAGGAATTGAAAACTCGATTGTAGTAGATGGATTAAATGGATTTGGATAATTTTGTGCAAGTGAATATTTATGCAGAAATTTATCTGCTGATTTTATTGAAGTTAAACTCCATGTTACGAATCTACTAAAACCAGAACTTGGGCCAACATATTCATCAGTCAAACTATATACTTTCCAGTAATGACTTTTTGTCTCTTGCAATTCTGGTGTAACAAATGAAGTTATTGTAATTGTATCAACATTAACAACTATGTACCTATCATAAAATTGCGGTGCTCTCGAAACTAAAACTTTGTAGCCAGTGGCACCATCAACAGGCTGCCACTCTAATTTTGGAGTAACCGAAACACTATCTTCATTCATTACGGGGGCTATTAGGATAGGGGCAGTAATGGATGAATAAAACACTTGCGGAGTGGAATACTCGCTAACATTACCGCCATTGCTGGCTTTAACTCTCCAATAATATTTTATATTCCCTAATTCCAGAAAACTGAGTCTATGAAAATCCCTTCCCACATTTGTGTTAAGATAGAGAGAATCAAAATTTTGGTTTGTAGATATTTGAAGAGAAAACAGCACAGCATCTTCATCAGATTCCCATCGTAGTGTATCACCAACAATTAACCCTATTCCCATATTTGCAGGGTAGGTAAGGAGAGGAACTGTAGGAACTATATTTGTTGAACCCCCTTTTGTTATAAACATTTCAATTTTATCATTGGGGTTATCATTAGCATCTCTTGGAACACTTACAATTAAATCAACAATATCCATTCCACTTATTACTCTACCAAAGGCTGTGTAGTTGCTATCTAAAAATCCATTATCACCAACGTTCACATAAAATTGAGAACTAGCACTATTAATATCCGTATCCCTAGCAGCGCCAATAATACTACGCAAATGTGAAACTGCCGAGAACTCGGCTGGAATAGTTGCTTGAGATGTATCACCTTCGCCCCAAGTATTGCGTGGTAAGTGTTTAGAGTTTGGGTCGCCGCCCTGAATCACAAAATCTGGTATTACTCTATGAAATGCAGTGGAATCAAAAAAACTGATATTCACTAAACTATCGAAATAGGCTGAGTGCAACGGTGCAATTTGCGGAAATAGTTCAATTGTGAATGTACCGAAATCAACTCCGTTTTGTTCTGTTCTTATCACATATTGCGGCTTCCCAGTTTGAGCAATTGTTATATTCACCAATAACAGAGTAGCAATTATAACTTGTAAATAAATTTTCGTTTTCATTTTAATTTCTCTTTTATCTGTTTTATAATCGAATTGGTATAGTATAATATTTTAATTATAGATTAAATTTATTATTTTTTCTAAATCCAACTTACTAACTGTTAGCAGTTTGGGCTTTATTAGTCTTGGCGTTAACGTATGCCATTTTTTGTTTTTAGAAAATACTATTTTAAATAACTTTAAAGCTTCATCCATTTCACCAGCATTAGCAAGGGTTACAGCATGCCAGAATTTCATTTCTAAATTTTCTGGGAACATTTCTTCTGCAGTGCTATATTCTTTTATAGCTTCTTCTATGTTTCCATGTTCTATCTCCAAATCACCTTTGTTCATGTGCTCATAAGCTCTGTGAACTTTTAGTAACCGCTTCATCTCTTGTATCGGATTAGAATGATCATCAATCCGTAAATCAACCAATCTATCTTCCCATATTTTTCCAGTTGATTCACTTCGTACAACCAAAATTGCTGCAGATTGTTTTCCGCGAATATCTCCACCCTCTGCTTGAGCTGCTTCCAATGCTGCCAATAGTCTCTCTGCTAATGGTAAATCTTTAGTTTCTAAAAATGCTTTCTCCATTGCTCCCCAAACGGTTTCTGATTCCATTAGATTTGCTTGAACTGAATAATTTACACCTTCTATATGCCCAGCAAAAGGAATACATCTACTTCCAGTATATGCAGCTGTGTTTCCGCTTTTATCAAGAATTGCCAATTGTCTAACATCTCTTCCTTCATCATTTTTAATTAATATTTCTAATGCCTCCTTAGCAGATTTCCCATCTTTAATTATTTTTAATCCTTCTGGTCCAAATGCTGGATTAATAAATGATTGTGTTGCCACTACTCCCACTCCAGCTTCGCCCCACGAAACCAAGGTTCCCACAGAGAACCAATGTGATTGAACAGCTACTCCCATTTCTCCAGTATTTTCATCTCGTGCAACTATTGAATAAGTATGGGCAAGTGTCTCTTTTCCAATAGGAGATTGTGCAAAAAGGATGTTACTTAATAATAGGATAACCAATAAAATATATTTCATCTTATTTTCTTCTAAATTGTTAGCTTTATATATACTATCTAAAATTAGTAAAACTATATGACTTATTTTAAAAATTCAGTTTCTAACTTTTACCCAGCTTTTGCGGGATGCAAAACGCTCTACCTGGAGTAAGGAATGATAACTTTTGTATAATCTCGATTTAACATTGAATTTTATAGAACTTTGAGAATTATCTAAAAATTCATATTTTGCAGAATCTATTAACTCATTGATAATAAAAGGAGAAAGAATGAAACGACTATTTATCTTATCAGTATCAATTATGTTCCTATTAATCTCAAATGTGCTATTTGCACAGCATGAAGACATAACGGGATTATGGAAAACAATTGATGACGAAACTGGAAATCCAAAATCTGTTGTGAAGTTATATTTGGAAGATGGAAAACTCTATGGTGACATTGTTAAATTGTTTAGAAAACCTGGCGAAGACCCTGACCCAATATGCGACAAATGCGATGACGACGACCCACGCAAAGACCAAAAGATTCTTGGAATGACAATTCTAAAGGATATGGAATTTGACGATGACGAATGGGAAGATGGTGAAATTCTTGATCCCAAAAAAGGGAAAACATACGACTGTAAACTATGGATTGAAGATGGAAAACTTCAAGTGCGTGGTTACATTGTGTTCTTCTACCGCACCCAAGAGTGGCTTAGATATGATGGTGAGATTTAACAGAGATAAATTCTGAATAAATTACTTTAGCCCGTAGGAACATAGCCCGCTATGTTCCTACGGCTACTTACAAATTAATGTTTGTGAGTATGAAAATATGGCTTCTCAAATGCCTTTAAACTTTTTCTTAAATTTTCTATCTGTTCCAAATTTGTACTTTGCTTTGCCTTCATTGCATAAACCACTATCTCATGTAACGTAGTGAGTTGTTGAATATATCTATTATATTTTTCTTTTTCGGATGAGTCGGTTAATTTAATTCTTTGATGTACAAAATATTGACTCACTATTTCCTGTGTCTTTTTTGCGTGTTCCTCTTTGTTAACAACCCAGCGAACTAACTGATTATAATTAGAAGGTGTCTCCTCAGATAACTCAACTATTTTCTTCATCGATTTTTCGATAGTTGTAATGTGCTCGCTTATCAGTGATATTCTTAATCAGATTTCAATTTTTCGACATCAACCCCAAGCCCTTTCAACTCATCTAACTTTTCATCTAACAATTTATTTTGTTCTTCAAGTTTTTTAATCTTATCATCAATTTCTTCTTGGTTCCAGTATCCACGTTCTTCAAAATATTTTTTAAATAACCAATTGTGTTTTAGGGCTTCCATATTTTCCGAGAACGCAACCAGCCCCATTTTGGCAGCTTCTGTTGATGTAGTTAAGTTGCTAATCATTAAACTTAACGAATCGTATGAACCTTCATCATTAATAAGTTTCCCTATTGTGCCTTCTCCTCTTTCTACCTTCATTACAATGTTTTTTATTGCTGTCATTGATGTATCAATATCAGTAAAAACCTTAGCGGCGGTATTGTTTGTCTGAACAATCAACTCAGCAATCTGATCCATTTTTGTGGTTATTGTATCCAAACTTGTTTTTGCACTTTTTGTAATATCCACAGCAGCATAATAGAGTTCATCATCATTTACAAGTTTTCCTATTGAACCATCACCCACATTTACTTTTTGCACAATATCAGCAAAATCCTTTGTGAGATCCCTTACATAAATAATAATAGCTTGAGTATCTTCTATTACCTGAGAAATATTAAGAGGCGTTTTCGATTTGATAAAACTCCCTTCCCCTACAATTGCTTGGCTTGGTGAACCTGGTCTAATAGCAACAACTTTTTTTCCAACTAAACCCTCTGTAATAATAGATGCTTCACTATCTAATCGTATAAAATGCTGTAGAGATTTATCGATGTGCATTGTTACAATTACGGTTCCTAAGGAATCTCCTGAAAGCACTATATTGTTCACACTTCCAATTGTAAAACCACTTAAACGAACAGGCGCCCCTGTTTTAAGACCCTCAACATTCTCAAATTTTGAATTGATAATTACAGTTTCAACAAAAAGAGATTCTTTATTCCCAATTGTAAAAATTGATATTACAATTAAAAAAGAGCCAATAAAAATAAAGATACCGAGCTTTGCTCCTTCAAATGATTTTAACATAATTCTCTCCTAAAAAAACTACTCTTTTATAATTTCACTACTAAAAAAGTTTCTTAACAATTTATTATCCGATGAAGTTAATTCATCAATAGTTCCCTCTTCTATTATATCTCCATTATGCAGAACAATTGCTTTATTGGCAATTATTTCAGCACAAAGTAAATCGTGAGTTACAACAATTGAAGTCATATTTAATTTTTTTTGCAATTCTAAAATAAGAACGCTTATTTCCTTTGATGTTATTGGATCTAGACCAGTTGTTGGTTCATCGTACAACATTATTTTTGGTTCGGTTATAATGGAGCGAGCAAGTCCTATTCTTTTTCTCATTCCGCCAGAAAGTTCGGATGGCATTTTATCAACAGATTCCTCTAAACCAACCATGCTAAGTGTTGAAATCACTTTTTGATCTATTTCATCTTGGGTAAAATCAAAATTTCGTTTAAGTGGAAATTCTAAATTTTCCCTTACTGACATTGAGTCGTACAACGCTGCACCTTGAAACAAAAACCCAAGTGATTTTCGAAACTCACTTAATTTATCGGAAGATAAATTTATTATACTTTCGCCATTTACTAAAATATCGCCACCATCAGGTTGTAAAAGACCAACAATACATTTTAATAAAACACTTTTGCCTGTACCGCTCTGACCAAAAACAACAAAATTATCCCCTTCAAAAACATCTATCGAAATACCATTTAACACAGTTAAATTTTCAAAACTTTTCTTTAAATCTACTATTTCAATTAATGGTTTACTCATAAATATTTACCCTAAAGTTGGCCAAAGCCATATTGTTAGTTTAACCATAATCATATCAACAATTAATATTAATAAGGATGCCATTACAACAGCCGTTGTTGATGCACGTCCAACTCCCTCGGTTCCGCCATCAGCAGTATAACCTTTGTACGCACCAACAATTCCAACTATATAACCAAAAAAAACCGTTTTAACCAATGCAGGAATTAAATCTCCAAAAGTAATTGAAGAGACTACAGCATTTTTGAAATAGATAAAACTCATATTATCCGTCATAATTACTGCTACAAAAGCCCCTAAAAGTGAGAGCATAATAACGTAGATTGACAAAATTGGTAAAATTAAAGTTGTAGCAACTACACGAGAAACCACAAGATACTTAAACGGATTAATAGCCGAAACCTCCATAGCATCAATTTGCTCAGTTACTCTCATTGAAGAAATCTCTGCACCGATACCAGAACTTACACGACCTGCAAAAATTAGTGCTGTTAAAATTGGCCCCAATTCCCTTATAATTGTAAGTGCAACGGTTGCCGGCAAAAAATCAGTAGCTCCAAACCTCTCCAATACTGGATGTGATTGGAGTGCTAAAACAAATCCTAATATTATACCCATAATGCTTACAATTGAGAATGTCTTCACACCCAGCTCATTCATGTGTTTCTTTATTTGTTCAATTTCAATTGGAAGTGAAAATAACTGCTTGAAAAACTCAATGTTAAAAATTGTTAGCCCGCTAATATTCGTGAAAAAGTTATTAAGTTTTTCAACAAATGCTGCATCTCTTCGATATTTAATTTTAGGAATGTCCATCTATTTATATCTAAAATATAACTCCGTAAAATAACAATTAGTTGATAATATACACAACCCAAATTGTTTTTCTGAAGAAATACTGCACGGCAGCGATTCAGAGCCAAATATTTACCAATCCCGCTGTGGCGGGATTGGTACAAAGAATTAGAAAACCGTATAACCAGTTTACTGGTTTATCTGATAATTTAGATGTGAGTTAACTTTTTAAATACTTTGATTGGATAAATATTCATACTTTTTCAATAAAATGAAGAAAAGAGAAAATAAATATTCATAAAGAAGTTCTGTAACTAATAATGCTTTGAATAGGAATACGATTTCATTATTTTTGTAGTTAATTTTTTTATAATTATGCAAGAATATACATTATGACGTTTAAAAGAAGAACCCACACTTGTGGTGAATTAAGTGAAACAAACATTGGTGAAAAAATAGTATTAAATGGATGGGTTGATACTCGCCGTGATTTAGGTGGAGTTATATTTATCGATTTGCGAGATAGATATGGAATTACACAAGTTATATTTGAGCCAACTTATAATGAGGAAATGCACAAAGAAGGCTCAAAGCTGCGTTCAGAATATGTGGTTGCAATTGAAGGAACAGTTCGCAAGCGCCCTGCCGATACAGAAAACCCTAACCTTCCCACTGGGATGATTGATGTAATGGTTGATAAAGTAATACTATTGAATGAAGCAAAAACACCACCATTCCCAATCAAGAAAAGTGGTGATGTAAATGAGGATATTAGATTAGAATATCGTTATCTCGATTTACGCGGCGAAAAAATGCAGAAAAACATGCTAATGCGTAGTAAAATGTATAATTCCGTAAGAAACTTTTTTAACGATCAAGAGTTCCTCGAAATAGAAACCCCTTATTTAATGAAATCAACTCCCGAAGGCGCTAGAGATTTTTTAGTTCCTAGCAGAATACACAGAGGAAAATTTTATGCTTTACCACAATCCCCTCAAACTTATAAACAACTTTTAATGGTTTCCGGATTTGATAAATATTTTCAAATAGTAAAATGTTTTAGAGATGAAGATTTACGTGCCGATCGTCAACCGGAGTTTACTCAAATTGATATTGAAATGTCATTTGTTGATCAAGAAGATATTTTCTCACTCGTTGAAGGGTTGATGGTCAAACTATTTAAGGAAACAAAAAATCAAGAATTAGAAACACCTATTAAACGCATTAGCTTCCATGAAGCAATGGAAAAGTATGGAAGTGATAAACCTGACCTTCGGTTTAATATGGAACTGAAAACACTAAATCATGTTTTTGAAAATACTGAGTTTAAGGTTTTCAAAGATGCTATAGATAATAATGGAATAATAACTGGTTTACTTGCGGAGGGTTGCGGTGATTTCACGAGAAACCAACTTGACGTTCTCACAAATTACGTTAAACAACTTGGTGCAGGTGGTTTAATTTGGATGCGAGTTAAAGAGGATGGTCTTGAAGCTCCTGTAGCAAAATTTATGTCAGATGAAGAAAAAGAAGGAATAATAGATAGTCTAAGTGCAAAACCTGGAGACTTAATATTTATAATTTCTGGTCCCAAAATGAAATCTCTCTCATATATGGGGTCACTCCGTTTGGAAATGGCACGAAGATTAGATTTAATTAAGCCAGATGCAAAACCATCTCTTTTATGGGTAACAAATTTTCCCCTTCTCGAATGGGATGAAGATACAAAACGATTCTATGCAATGCACCACCCATTTACTTCCCCAAATCTTGATGAGTTGGATAAATTAGATAATAACCCTGGAGATATAAATGCCAGAGCATACGATTTAGTTTTAGATGGAAACGAAATTGCTGGTGGTTCTATCAGAATTCACGATGCTGAATTACAATCCAAAATGTTTGATACTCTTGGAATTTCCAAAGAGGAGGCAGATAGAAAATTTGGCTTTTTGATGAATGCGTTTAAATATGGTGCTCCCCCTCATGGTGGAATTGCTTTCGGGTTTGATAGACTTGCAATGCTTTTTGCCGGTGAAGATTCAATCCGCGATGTAATTGCATTTCCTAAAACAAGCAGTGCTTCTTCACTTATGGACGACTCACCATCCAATGTTGATGAAGACCAATTAAGAGAATTGCACATTAAGGTTAAATAGAAAAGGTTGAGTTCTCCTTTAAGGATGCCGTAGGCGTAAATAATAGAGAAAATTTAATCATGTCTGTGCGGTACCAAAAGCCCAATTTCTTTGTTTAGTCCGCCAAGGCGGATTAATTCAATATTTTAATAACTTAAAAATGCTGAAAATTCATAAACGTTGGTTTTTTATAGCAATCGCAAATGAGAAGAATATATTGTGTTGTGATTGTTAGAACTTAGCCAATAAAATTGATATCAATTAAAGCCTATAGAAATACTGAGTTTTTAACTTTTCAATATATATTTTGCAGAAACTTTAATCTATCCCAATAGCTTTTACCTTAGCCGTAATTATTACCACATGTGTAATTGTTACACGTAACTTTTACCACCACAATGTTTAACATGTAATTATTACCAGTAGAGTTTCCCATTTTTCCTCTCTTATTAATTAATAATCACCAATTAGTGTAAAGCATTTAGTTGTTTATAAGTTTCTCTATAATTTATTTAGAATACAACTTTTCGGTTTTTCTTATCTAAATAGAATTAGTAAAAAACAAATTGTTCTCTTATATTTCTAATTCAATGCCTTATTATAATATCCAATTAATAATTTTTGTTGTGGCATTATACTTGTTTAGTATGCAACCTTATTAAATGAACAAAAGGAATTAAAAATGGGACAACAACAATTATTACTAATAGTACTTGGTATAATTATTGTTGGTGTAGCAGTTGTTGTTGGTATTAACATGTTTACTGCACATGCCATTGAAGCTAAAAGAAACAACGTAACAAATGATCTTTTACATCTTGCAAGTGAAGCACAAAAGTACTACAAAACACCTACAGCAATGGGTGGTGGTTCAAGCAAATTCACTGGATGGGAAATTCCAGCAGGTTTAGTATCAAATGCGGACGGAAGTTTTTCAGCCACTGTTACAGCACAAAAAGTTGTTTTAATTGGAATTGGAAATGAAGTTGTACAAGGCACTGATTCAGTAGAAGTTAAAATGACGGTAACAGCAGATAGTTATTTAACAGAAATTATTAATTAAATATATTTACAAATTAACACTTTCAATAACAAACAAAGGAGTAACAAATGGGACAACAACAATTATTACTAATCGTTCTTGGTGTAATCATAGTAGGTATCGCAGTAGTTGTAGGTATTAATGTATTTACTGCAAGCAGTTTAGAGGCTAACAAAAGTGCTCTTGTAGCTGATTTACAAACAATTGGCTCAATGGCTCAGCAATATTACAGAAAACCAGCTGCAATGGGCGGCGGCGGAAACACTTTTACTGGCTGGACAGTTCCTGCCTCTTTAGATTCAACTGCAAATATGAGTGCACCACTAACAACGACAGTTGTAGCACAACAAGTAACTTTACTTGCAACAGGAACAGAAAATGGTGCCAATGGAAGCAAGTGTACTGTTCAAATGGTATTTTCACCAAATGCAATTACTGCTACTACATTCCCGAATCCATAGACGGAAAAGTAATTGCTTAAAACAATCTTTATAAAGGCTAATAAACTAAAAATGTTTATTAGCCTTTTTTATTACTTGACAAAACAACCAATATGTAATACATTGTAAACATGGTTTTATACCGACAATGAAATGGTTTTCGGAAATTCAAAATATTCTTCTTTAAAACTTTGCTTTTTATGATGTTCTTCCTGATTACGAATGTATTTAATAACACGATCAAGTTGCGAAGCAGAATATGTAAACGCCCCATAACCTTTCTGCCACTGAAGTTTTTGATTAATAAACTTCTTCTCCTTTATAAAAATCGTTTTATATCTCTAACACAATCAGAGACTCTTATTGTTGGATTAAACCCACAGAAAATATGAACATGGTCTTCAACACCATTAACAGCCATTGATTTCATTCCCATTTTGTTAACTATGCCGCTAATATACTTAAAGACTTCATTGCGATAATTTTTATGCAACAAAGGATTACGATTTAATGTAGAAAACACGATTTGTACATACATTCTTGAATATGTATTTGCCATTATTAACCTCTAATTTATAAGATGATTACTTATAAAAAACAACTACAAATTTAACTTATTTCTATTTTAACTCCGTTGGAGTTTCATTTTAATAGAGAACAATAAAATTAAAACAATATGAATCCCATCGGGATTCCATTTTTTAAATGCAAAAGAAAAAATACAATCCCGCTGGGATTGGGTTACATCTTAGATCATTATCTAATAAAATATAATCCTTCTGGGATTAAAAAAAAGTTCGCTATTCCTCCAAAAAAAACAACCATCACTCCAAAACCCTCAAAACAATTTTTGAAGGATATTCTTCTGAATGATAAATCCTCTGAGTTGCCTTCATAAAATCACTTTCATCTGCATTATAAATATCACAGAATATTTGTGGGTTTCTATCAAACAAAGGAAACCAACTACTTTGTATTTGTACCATTATTTTATGCCCTTCCAAAAATGTGTGGTGTGCATCATTTAATGTAAACTTAACTTTTGTTGCTTTGTTTGGAATAAATGGTTCAGGATGCTCAAGACTGTTTCTGAATTTGCCACGCATTATTTCACCTCTAACCAGCATCTGATAATTTGCCATTCCAACTCCTTCCAAATTGGTTTCATCTAAAACATCGGGATAAACATCAATTAATTTTACAATCCAGTCCGAGTCTGTTCCCGATGTAGAGAGATAAAGTTCAACTTCTATCTGACCAGCCAAAGTTAATGCCTCACTCAACTTATCGCTTTCAAAAGAGATTACATCAGGTCGCGAAGAGGCAAATCTTTGATCTTCCACCATATATGTTTTGTTATACATGGTTCTTGTTTGATGAGATTTTGATGTGTAAGGTACTGGATTTGCTGGGTTACTAATATATTCCGTAAAACTTTGTTTATAGTTTGTTTTTCTATTTAGCAGTTTTGAGTTCTCGCCTAAATAAAAATTTACCAACTCCGAATTTTTAGGAGGCCATTCATCAAAATAATTCCACTTATTTTTTCCAGTTTCAAAAACAGTGATTTCCGCGAGTTTATTTTCTCCTTTACCTTTTAAGTGGTACTGAAAAAACTTTAACTCCAAATTATTTTTGTAATATTGACTTGTGTTTGATTCAAACTCTAAATCTCCAAAAGAACTTCCATCACTTCTTGCCCAACCACCGTGCGACCATGGACCCATAACTAAAATATTATAAGCATCTCTATTTTTTCTCTCAATAGTTTTGTACGTATTCAGTGAACCGTATAAATCCTCATTATCGTACCACCCGCCAACAGTCATTACTGCTGGTTTAACATTGTTGAAATGGTTTAAAGTGTTTCGAGATTTCCAAAACTCATCATAAGTTCCGTGTTGTACAAAATCATTCCAAAATGAAATTGAGTTATGAAAATAATTTTTGTTAACATTTTTTATTGGACCAATATTTAAAAAGTAGTTGTACGAATCACCTGTTAAATCAACTATTCGTGTACTTCGCGAAGTTGTAGGCTCTAATCTTTCTACTCCAAAAGTGGAGAAGAAAACATAAGAAAGTGAAAGTGCAAAAGCACCGTTGTGATGCATATCATCACCGACAAACCAATCTGCAATTGGGGCTTGTGGTGAAACTGCCTTTAATGCTGGATGAGAATCATTCAATGACATTGCTGAATAAAATCCGGGATACGAAATTCCATAAATCCCCACGTTACCATTATTATTTGGAATATTATTAATAAGCCATTCTATTGTATCAAATGCATCGGAAGCTTCATCAAACTCCTTATCTTTTTTATTTGGGATGTACGGTCGCATATTAACAAAATCACCTTCTGACATATATTTTCCTCGAACATCCTGATAAACAAAAATGAATTTTTCCTCAACTAAGTGAGTAGGAAATCTTCTAAACTTATCGGTTTCATAAGGACGAGAGCTATAAGGAGTGCGAGTTATCAAGATTGGATATTGCACCAAAATATCTTTTGGAGAATAGACGACAGTATATAATTTTACACCATCTCTCATTTCAATCATAAAATTTTGTTTGGTGTATAGTTCTTTAAGGGTTTGCGACTGTGCAAAAAGAGTTAAATTGATAATTACAAACAGCAGAAGATGTTTTGTTTTATTTTTCATTTTGGCTCTCACACTTAATTTAGTTGGCTAAGTTCTCCTACAAGGATGCCTTTGGCATAATTAACTCAGCAAATAATGTCGTGCCTATGGCACTTTTGTATCTATCTTATTATGATATCACCATAATATCGCTCCTCTGGAACTTTGAGTACCGTAGGTACGAAATTATGGTAAATAAAATCACCGAAACAAAAACAAGTGCCATAGGCACGATATTACTCTCTTTAAATATTGCTGTCATAATTACACCAAACAGGTATCCCCTGGGAGAACTTAGCCATATATCCTAACCCAGATGAACTGGAAAAGACAAATCTCAAAAAGATAAATTACAAATAAATATTACTGGTAAGATACTAAACCCACCCCTAAATCCCCTCCCAAGAGGGGACTTTTTTTACGGCATCTCCTTTAGCGAAACGACTTTTTTCGGCATCTTCTCGCGAGAGGTTTTTTTATGTAATCTCGTTCTGAGTGGGATAATGCGAGTTTCTCCTCTTTGGAGACACTTTTACCAAACATTTCATTGTCGGTATATTATAATAGAAAGCTTTGTCCAAAGGACTCTACTAATAATTCAAATTTGGTTTTAACCATTTTTCTGTCTTCTCAATACTTTGGTTTTTTCTTATGGCATAATCTTCCACTTGGTCTTTTGATATTTTACCGACAGAGAAATATTTTGCTTCCCTGTTCCCAAAGTACAATCCGCTAACAGAAGCTGCAGGATACATTGAAAGGTTTTCGGTTAATTTAATTCCACAATTATTTTCTACATCCAGTAACTCAAAAATTGTTAGCTTCTCAGTATGATCTGGCTGAGCCGGATAACCAGGGGCTGGTCTTATTCCAATATACTTTTCGCTAATTATCTCTTTGCTGGAAAGTTTTTCATCTGAAGAATATCCCCAATACTCTCTTCTAACTTTTTGATGCAGTAGTTCCGCAAATGACTCTGCAAGCCTATCGGCAAGAGCCTTTATCATTATAATATTATAATCATCGTTCTCTGATTGATATTTTGCAATTATCTTTTCAATTCCAATACCAGCAGTTACTGCAAAAGCTCCGATGTAATCATTTACTCCACTCTCTTTTGGAGCAACAAAATCAGCTAAAGCAATGTTTTTTGCATTGACTGATTTTTTATTCTGCTGGCGGATTGAATAGAGCTTGTTCTCACATACTGTTCTTGCTTCATCGGTGTATATTTCGATATCATCCCCACTTGAGTTTGCAGGAAAAACTCCGGCAACTCCATTGGCTGTAAGGCTATTCTCTTCAATTATTTTTTTTAGTTGAAGTTGAGCATCATTAAATAATTTTGCAGCTTCCTTCCCATATTTTTCATCCTCGAGTATTTCCGGATACTTTCCCTTTAATTCCCAAGTTCTGAAAAACGGAGTCCAGTCAATAAATTCAATTAGCTCTGCAAGAGGAAAGTTATTTAATATTGTAATTCCCATTTTTTTCGGAATCGCAATCTCTTGTTTACTCCAATCAATTTGGAATTTATTATTACGTGCTTCCTCTATAGATATATACTCTTTCTTTTCAGCTCGCTTTAAATACTCCTCTCTTAAATTTGAGTACTCTTCAGCAATCTTTTTCCCGAATTCTGCTTTAGTAGATTTGTTCAGTAAATTACTTGTTATTTGAACACTTCGCGATGCATCAATTACATAGATTGTAATTCCAGAATACTCTGTTGCAATCTTCAATGCAGTATGTGCTTTCGATGTAGTTGCACCTCCAATTAGAAGTGGGATTTTTAAACCTTGTCTTTCCATTTCGGAAGCAACATATACCATCTCCTCTAATGACGGGGTGATTAAGCCGCTAAGACCAATTGCATCCACTTTGTTATCTATAGCCGCTTGGATTATTTTATCTGTGGGAACCATAACTCCTAAATCAATTATTTCAAAATTGTTGCAGCCTAAAATTACTCCAACAATATTTTTGCCAATATCGTGTACATCACCCTTAACCGTTGCAAGTAGTATTTTTGAAGCCTTTTCAATATTACCAGAACTAAGTTTATCCTCTTCAATATAGGGAAGTAAATACGCAACTGCTTTTTTCATAACACGGGCACTCTTTACAACTTGAGGCAAAAACATTTTCCCCTCTCCAAATAAATCGCCAACTACATTCATCCCAGCCATTAGTGGTTCTTCAATAACTTTTACTGGCGAGTTAAGTTTTAAACGTGCTTCTTCAACATCCTCTTCAATGAATTCCGTAATACCCCGTATTAGTGCGTGCTTCAAGCGTTCCTCAACCGAATTGCTACGCCACTCAAGGACTTTAGCCTCATCCTTCACTTCACCTTTTACACTCTCTGCTATTTCAATTAAACGCTCTGTTGCATCATCCCTTCTGTTAAGTATAACATCTTCTACTCGCTCCAATAGGTCCTTAGGAATTTCCTCATAAACTTCCAACTGCCCAGCATTAACAATACCCATATCCATACCAGCTTTTACTGCATGATAAAGGAAAGCGGAGTGCATTGCTTCTCTAATTCTGTTGTTGCCTCTAAATGAAAAAGATAAATTACTAACACCACCAGAAATTTTTGCAAATGGTAAATTCTTCTTTATCCACTTTACTGCATTAATATAATCCAAAGCGTAAGAGTTATGATCTTCAATTCCGGTAGCAACTGCAAATATGTTCGGGTCAAAAACAATATCCTCAGCAGGAAAGCCAACTTCGTTAATTAGTATTTTATAAGCTCTTTCACAAATTTCAATTTTACGTTGGTACGTATCGGCTTGCCCTTGCTCGTCGAAAGCCATTATAATGGCTGCTGCACCATATACCATTATTTTTTTTGCATGAGCTATAAATTCCTCTTCCCCTTCCTTTAAACTAATCGAATTTACAATCCCTTTACCCTGCAAGCATTTAAGACCCGCTTCAATTACTGACCACTTGGATGAATCAATCATTATCGGAAGTTTTGCAATATCTGGTTCGGAAGATACCATATTTAAAAAGTTCGTCATTGATTCTTCTGCATCTAACATTGCATCATCCATATTTACATCTATAATTTGTGCACCACCTTCAACTTGATGACGTGCAACATCCAACGCTTCTTCAAACTTTTCTTCTTTTATTAAACGAGCAAACATGCGGGAACCTGCTACGTTGGTACGTTCACCTATATTTGCAAAGATTGAATTATCATTAATTATAAAAGATTCCATTCCGCTAAGGCGAAGATACTTTTCAACTCTCTTTGGAATACGAGGTGTTACTGTTTCAACCATTTCTACAAATGCTTTGATGTGTTCTGGTGTTGTACCGCAGCAACCGCCAACAATATTGAAAAAGCCATTTTGTGTATAATCATCTAAAACATATCGCATAACTTCCGGAGTTTCATCATACCCGCCAAACTCATTCGGCAAGCCAGCATTAGGGTATAGCGAAACATAACAATCTGATATTCGCGATAGTTCTTCGATGTGCGGACGCATCTGCTTAGGACCAAGCGAACAGTTAAGCCCAATACTTAAAAGATTTTTTGTGTTGGCAATAGAGATGTAAAAAGCCTCTGTTGTCTGTCCGGAAAGCGTTCTGCCGCTTTGGTCAACAATAGTTCCCGAAATCATTATTGGTAACGTAAGATTCATTTCATTAAATAATTCTTCAATACCAATTAGTGCAGCTTTGGCAACAAGTGTATCAAAGACTGTTTCAACCAAAAGAATATCTGCACCACCATTAACCAAACCCTTTGCTTGCTCTTTAAAACTAACCTTAACTTCATCAAAAGCAACTGCTCTAAATCCTGGGTTATTTACATCGGAGGAGAGCGAGAGAGTTGTATTTGTTGGTCCTATTGAACCAGCAACAAAACGAGGCTTTTTCGGGTTCTGCTTTGTGAACTCATCCGCAGCAATTTTAGCGAGTTTTGCCGATTCATAATTTATATCATAAACATACTCTTCCAGTTCATAATCAGATTGTGAAATGGATGTGCTATTAAATGTATTTGTTTCAATAATATCTGCACCTGCTTTAAGGTACTCACGGTGGATATCTAAAATTATTTCTGGTTGAGTTAAGGAGAGCAGGTCATTATTTCCCTTTAAATTTGTAGAGTGATTTTTAAATTTTTCACCCCGAAAATCTTCCTCAGTTAGTTTGTGCCTCTGTATCATTGTTCCCATGGCACCATCTAAAACCAAAATTCTTTTGCTAAGAATTTCTTTTAATTCGTTTATTCTATTCATAAATATCTCCTAACAATGGTTAACCATCACCTTTATTGTTATAATTTTTACTTTCTGGTGATTGCCCTTAATAACTTGACAACCCCTAAGACATCGCATTCTGGTAATTTCACATTCTCCATTACACAAGTTCTCCTTTTTTTAGTTTATCTAAAGTTTTTACAGAAGAAACATCCATTTTAGAAAATGCGAACCATTTTTTACCTAAATCTTTTAAAGAAGCCCCAATGTGGTACACTTCTTTTTCATCAATAATTAAAAAACGGTCGTGAGCATCTTTAAATTCTTTAACTTTAACACTTGGGTATTGTGTATTGGCTTTTTCAACATCTAATTGTAATTGTTTGCCTATGCTTTTGGTTAAAAGGATTGCACTAACTGTAGGTTTCTTTTTGCATAAATGGGTCAATACGGTATCGTCAATATAATTATCAATCAGTACAATGGTTTTTTTTACAGAGCGTACAATGTTCGCCATTAGGGTGTAAGCGTCAAACACTTCTCCGTTAAAAAACACGCCTTGTGTGTGGGGTAAATTTGCATTTATTTGAATATCAATTTCATCTACTTTTTTCATTATAGAAAACATATTGCCTTCTATTCTGTTCATTCTTTGGTTAAGAGAATAGCCTTTTAGTAAATAATCTTTCAATATTCTATTTGCCCATATTCTAAACTGTGTACCTTGTTTAGATTTTACTCTATAGCCAACCGAAATAATTACATCAAGGTTGTAGAATTCTATTTGTCTTTCAACTTTTCTACCGCCTTCATTTTGAACAGTCGCAAAATTTGCGACTGTTGCAATTTTTTCCAATTCTCCTTCAGAAAAAACATTGTTTATGTGTTTTCCAATGGTTTTTACATCTCTATCAAAAAGAGAAGCTATTTGCAGTCGGTTAAGCCAAACCGTTTCATCTTCAATTCTTACTTCTATTCGGGATGTAAGTTTTTCTGTTTGGTATATAATTATTTCATTATTCATCTGTTTATAATTCCTAAAACTTGTCATTCCGTCATGCTTCCCGTGTAAAAACATCACGGGACAGGTTTAGACGGAATCTCGCTTTATTTTTTAGATTCCGGCTAAAAAATTGCCGGAATGACAGGCTTTTTTTATAATCATCTCCTAGTTTGGCTCGAAGAGTCATGAATGTTTCATGTGTTAATAATATTTATATTTTTGCCATAACTTGTCCCGATTATTTTTATCGGGATGGAACATTCACTTTTATAATCATTTCCTTGTCTCTTTGAGGCTTCGTGGATGTTTTTTCTTTATCTCTCTCTAATCTCTTCCAATATCCATTTAACCTTCTCCCAAGAGTCTCACCTTCAAGCTCTATTATCTCATAAATAAATCAAGCCGTACTGCATCTATTTTTTGAAGATAATTGCAAATATACCTAAATTTGTTTCAATAGGTTTTAAGAATAGTTTGGAGCAGAAATGATAACAGTAACCGGTGGTGCAGGTTTTATAGGAAGTGCGTTGGTTTGGAAGTTAAACCAAATGGGTGAAGAAGAAATAATTATTGTTGATGAATTAGGAACAGATGAGAAATGGAAAAACTTAACTGGGCTTCGTTTTATTGATATCTACCATCCAAATGAATTTATTGAATTAATCATTAATGATGCTGTCCCTTTTGAGGTTGATACATTTTTTCATCTTGGGGCGTGTTCTTCTACAACAGAAAAAGATGCCGATTATCTTCTTCAGAATAATTACCACTATTCGCAGGACCTTGCAAAGTATGCCATTACTCATCGTGCACGATTTATTTATGCATCCTCTGCCGCAACCTATGGCGATGGCTCTATGGGCTACTTGGATGACGAACGCGAGTTAAACAAACTCCGCCCCCTTAATATGTATGGCTATTCCAAACATCTCCTTGATTTATGGCTTCATAAAACAGGTTATAACGAAGAGGTTGTGGGATTAAAATATTTTAATGTTTACGGACCAAATGAATCTCATAAAGATGATATGCGCAGCGTTGTGCATAAATCGTTCGGACAAATTATGGAGACTGGCTCCGTTAAACTTTTTAAATCGTACAAAGATGATTACAAAGATGGTGAACAGAAACGTGATTTTATTTTTGTTAAAGATGCTGTTGATATGACTCTACATTTTTATGAAAACAAGGATGTAAATGGTCTCTTCAATGTTGGAACGGGAAAGGCTCGCACTTGGGTTGATCTTGTAACTTCTGTTTTTAACGCAATGGGAAAACCGGTGAACATTGAATTTATTGATATGCCAGAATATTTAAAAGAGAAGTATCAATATTTCACAGAAGCTAATATTGATAAAATTAAAAATGCCGGATACACACAAGAAATTTCATCCCTCGAAGATGGAATAACGGATTATGTAAAAAATTATTTAATTACGGATAAGTATTTAGATGAATAATAAAAAACCTAAACTCAGTGAAAATGTTTTTTAAGTTCACAAATGTTTTCAGCAATGCAGCATCTAATAATATTTAGTAATAATTCTGCAAAGTTCGTTCTGTTTGTTATACACTTAGCAATAGTGAACATCTAATGAAAATACTTCAAAAAATAGCAAAGTGGTTTTTATATTTTCTTTGCATACCTATTGGCTATATAATAATATCTTTAATTTTAACTTTTATCACGGTAAACAAAACAGAATTAAACATTGAAAAAAACAAGGAAATATATTTAAGCACCAATGGTGTTCATCTTAACATTATAATTTATATTGACGAACTGAATGTTGAACTCAAGAAGGGTTTAAGGTTTACACAAGACGAAAAATATTTCTCGTTTGGGTGGGGAGACGAAAACTTTTATTTAAACACACCAACTTGGAACGATTTGACTTTTGGCAACACTTTTAAAGCATTGTTTTTAAATAGTTCATCCGTAATCCATTTAACTAAATATAAACACATTAATACGTTTTGGACAAAGGTAGTTTTAAGTGAATCTGAATTGGAAAAACTAAATCAATTCATATCTGAATCATTCAAAAAAGATGAGAGTGGAAATAAAATTATTATTGCTAATAGTGGATATTCAAGGAATGATGACTTTTATAAAGCAAATGGTAGTTATTCTTGTTTCAAAACTTGTAACTCCTGGGTGAATAGTGCGTTTAAAGAGAGTGGCTTAAAATCCTCACTTTGGACTCCATTCGATTTTGGGTTGATTAATAAATATGAATAAAAAAAGTGTGTCTGTATAGGTCGGATATGCAAAAGTTGTTATACAAAAATTACTTGTTTTAACAATGAGGCTATAGAACAATTTCTAACATTTTTATTCAACTCTTATTTGATACCCGTTATTAATTAGTTCGGCTTCATTCTCTTTGATGAATGTTTTAATCTTTTCCGAAGAGACTATTTTACCAATTCCATATTTAATTCCATCAAGTTTTTCAATTGTCATCTCTCCACGATATATTGTGCCTGTCAGAAAAGTTATATCACGAGATGGATTGTTGGGCGTAAGTATAGTTCTTTTTTCTGCAGGAACTGATGAAACAATTCCAACAAGTTCAAAGTTTGGAGCTGTGCCTCTAATAGCCAAAACCAAACCACCGCTTGAACCTCTATTTATCGGGGCATCAACAAGAAAATTACCTGTTCCATTATAATTTGGGTTGCTAACAATTCCGCTAGTAACCATTTTGTGGTGCATTGGAAATCCGAGAAGATAGACAAAACTTCCCCACTTAAGTTCTTTGGCATTTCCAAAAATAAAGTCAAAAACAGGAAATCTTATTGGTGTAATTGTGTTGAATGCGTTACCAACAATAGCAATATCGTTCCTATCATCTTTTGCAATTATTTTTAACATTCCTCCTCCGGGTAAATCGGAATAAATTTTTTGTCTCTCTTTATAAAGAATAGACTCAATATATTTTGACCTCCTCCCATTTACCGAATAATAGGCAACAATGGTATCGGGATAACTAACTATATGTGCCGCTGTAAGAAGTGCAACCTTGTTTCCTGAAATATTAATAATAGTTCCTGTGCCTGAGGAGGTTTTGCTAATTGTGTTTTTAAGAATTGCCCGCTCTAACAAATCAAAGTCCGTTAGGTTTTCATCGGTTATTGAGCTATCCAAAAACGTGTATGTTTTATAAAATGTAAGATTATTAATTAACCGAATTGATTTGCTAATTAGCTCCAATTCATCCGCAACATCATTGTTCGGAAAAATTGTTGTATATTCATCAACAATGGGACCTGATTGCGTGTTTTCTGTAGAGGTACACGAGATAAACACAAAAGTAGTGGATAAAAATAGTAGTGTTAAAAATTTCATTTTATATTTCCTGTCGAGAATCAATTTTTAATAATAGCACATTTATTTATAACTAAAAAGAGTAATATTGTAAAGTAAATAATTTGACGGTTGAATGTGCGAATAGTTATAACAGACTCTGGATTGGGTGGGCTTTCGGTTGTTGCTGAATTAGAAAAACGATTAAACGAACTACCAATATTTGAAAGTGCTGAATTGATTTTTTTTAACTCCCTCTATAGTTCCAAATATGGATATAATTCTAATATTGATTTTTCTGAAAAAGTTACAATCTTTAATAATGCGTTAACTTCTATTGAAGCAAACTACAATCCGGATCTAATTTTAATTGCATGCAACACCCTCTCAGTAATTTTTCCACATACAGAGTTCGCATCTAATTCCAAAATAAATATTAAAGGTATTCTTGATTGTGGAATTAATCTCTTTAGAAATAGCATTAAAAATAGTGATGAAAAAACAATTCTTTTTGGAACACCAACAACAATTAACTCCAATGTTTATAAGGATGAATTAATTAAACTTGGAATTAATGAAGCACAAATTATAAATCAAGCATGTCCCAATTTAGAGACTCAAATTCAAAATAACCCCAATAGTATTGAAACTCAAAATTCTATAAACAGATTTGTGAAAGAAGCCGTAAAGAAATTGGGTTCTATTCCACAAAAAACTCATGTCGGATTTTGCTGCACACACTATGGATATAGTGAGTCTCTATTCGCAAATGAATTTTATAATAATTTAAAAAGTGATTTTGAAATACTAAATCCGAATAATAAAATGATCGATTTTCTTTTTGCAGAGACAAAGAAACTGTACAGCCATAGCAATGTAGCGGTTAAGGTTGTTTCCCAAGTTGAATTAAAGAAGAGTGAAATAGAATTATTGTCAAACATTTTAATAACCAATTCTCCAAAGACTACGGCAGCATTGAGGAATTACGAGTTTATCAAAAACCTTTTTGCCAAAGAGCAAAACGGCAAAGAGTCTATTAAATAAAAACAAAAGTATGAACAGAAATATTGAAAAGAAAGTTTTAGACTTCTGCCGAGTAAAGAAAATTTTTGAAAAAGGATTTGGTTTTCTTACAAGTCTATACCACTATGAAAACGTCTTCTTCCATTTTTCCAAAATTAAAGATGAGGAAAAAAGAGAAGCTCTTTCAACCCTAAAGCGTGGTGTGGTTTCGGTCTTTTATACTTCCAAACTATTTAATGGAAAAAGAAAAGTTGATAAAATTTGGTTGAATGCCGCAGATGTGCCAGAAAATCTTATTAGTGATTTTATTGGTAGATTGCTTTTAGAGTTGAAGGATGGGAAAACAAACCCATTTGAAATTATTGATGCTCTAAATCAGCTAAGAAAAATAGATAAACTTACAGAGCAAAATTATTCCGATATTATTGCTTCTGAAAAGATTCAAAAAAACCCACACATTTTATTAAAATTAATCTCGGATAACGAAAAAACCGTTTTAAAAGAACTTGTTTCTTTTTTGGATGAGCTAAATGATAGAAGTCTTTCTGAAGCTAAACATGTTATATGTAAAAAATAATTTTTGGCTAAGTAGTTACACTATATTTTTCAATATTAAGTTCCATATCATTATATTTGTTTTCCAAAAAAAAGAACAATTTGAAGGAAGAGTATGACCGAACCTAATGTTAGTGTTGCAATTATGTCTAACAACGAAATCACTTTTGAATTACATGGTGATTTTGAATGTTCATGTAACGGAAAACCCTGGAGTGGAAAGTATATAGCCAAATATGAAAATGATATTATTACAATTTCTAATGACTCTGAAACCCATACCGTTGAAAACAACACAACTTTTTACTCTGATGATATTGGAGCTAATACGTTTCTTTTAAGAGAGGTTTTAATTGGTAAAAACTTCCACTGGCAGCAAAAAGAGAATCAACGGTTCCAGGGTTCACTAAAGTTTTTAATTGAAGATGGCGTTTTAACTGCGGTTAATGTGCTTCCCATTGAAAGTTATCTAACTAGTGTTATTTCCTCCGAGATGAATGCCACCAGTTCACACGAACTCCTCAAGGCTCATTCAATTATTTCTCGAAGTTGGCTTCTTGCTCAAACAGACAAAAGCAAAGATATAATTGCCTCTAATCAAGAATATGAATCGGAAATTAAAACAAACAACGAATTAATTAAATGGTACGACAAAGAAGATCACACCCTGTATGATGTTTGTGCCGATGACCATTGCCAACGATATCAAGGCATTACTAAGCTCACCGAACATAATGCTCAAGAAGCTGTTGCTTCAACACGTGGTATAGTATTAAAATATGATGATAAAATTTGCGATACTCGGTTTTCAAAATCGTGCGGTGGTATTTCAGAATCATTTGAAAACGTTTGGGAGCCAATAGAACACCCGTATTTACAAAAAGTTGTTGATTACAAATATGACCCGGAAGAATATGAACTTGATTTAAGAAAAGAAGCCGCTGCTGACAAATGGATTAGAAATAATCCCTCAGCATACTGCAACACAACAGACGAAAGAATTCTTTCTCAAGTATTAGTTGATTATGACCGCGACACTACAGACTTTTATCGCTGGCGAGTTGAATATACTCAGGAAGAAATTTCTGCAATAATTAAAAAACGTTCAGGAATTGATTTTGGAAATATCATTGATTTAATTCCTATTGAGCGTGGGTACTCTGGTCGTTTAATTAAACTTAAAATTGTTGGTTCAAACAAAGTATTAACTATTGGGAAGGAGTTGGAGATACGAAAAATTTTATCTGAAAGCCATCTTTATAGTTCGGGGTTTGTTGTGGACAAAGGGAAAGAGATTGATGGTGTTCCTTCCAAGTTTGTTTTAATTGGCTCTGGCTGGGGTCATGGGGTTGGTCTATGCCAAATTGGCGCCGCAGTAATGGGTGAAATGGGATTTACTTTCGATGTTATTTTACTTCATTATTTTAAGAATACTGATATCAAACGAATTTACGACTAAGCCAAATTTATCTAATGATTTTTCTTAACCCAACAATTCTTTTCGGACTTTTAGCTGCATCAATTCCGATAGTTTTACATTTTCTGAACTTGCGTAAAATTAAAAAAATTGAGTTCAGCACTCTTGCTTTTCTTAAGGAATTACAAAAGTCTAAAATTAGAAAGATTAAAATTAAGCAACTGCTTTTGCTGCTTCTAAGAATATTGATAATTTTATTTCTTGTTGCTTCCTTTGCCCGCCCTACGCTGGAGTCCACAACCCTTGCCTCAGTGGGGTCAAAGGCTAAAACCACCGCCGTCTTTATTTTGGATAATTCATTTAGCATGTCGGTAATAGACGCCAATGGCTCCTATTTAAATCAAGCAAAAGAACAAATTAAAAACATCATGTCTAACTTTCAAAGTGGTGACGATCTCTTTCTTATCTTAACATCCGAATTGAGCAAAGAGGTTAATACTTTCAAATCGTTTAAAGAAATTGAAAATGTTGATGTTTCCTCTGTTACAAAACCGTTTGTTAAATCACTTAAAATTGCTTCTCAAATTCTAAACACATCCAACAACTTTAATAAAGAAGTTTTTATCTTTTCTGATTTTCAGAAGAGCACATTCCTTGAAAAAGATTCAACCAATTTTAATCTTAAAATTAAAAATGCAAAATTCTATCTTTTCAATTTTGGCGAAAATCAAATCCAGAACTATTCCATAACCAATACGTTTTTTAATAATCAGATTTTTGAACTCAACAAAGAGATTACTATAACTTCAGAAATAAAAACGACCAGCAGTATAAATGAGGTTGATAAATTAGTTTCGCTCTTTTTAAATAATAACCGAGTAGCTCAAAAAAACTTTTCTGTTTTAAATAATGGAACTATCCAGATTAATTTTCAAGCCACCATTGAAAACACTGGATTAGTTGAGGTTCTCTCTACAATTGAGGATGACGCTATTGAGCATGACAATAGTTTTTATTCCCACTTTTTTGTTCCCTCCGATATTAGCCTGCTAATTGTGAGTAGTGTAAAAGGAGAATCAAAATTTATAAGGGCTGCATTAAGCACGAGCAAGAACACCAAGTTTAAGATTAAAGAGATTCATCCAAATGATTTTATGAACACAAACTTGAGTGACTACAATACTGTTGTGGTTATTGGGTCTGAACTGTATGAGTATTCGGAAAACCTTAACAGCTATATAAACAGCGGCGGTAGTGTGCTTCTCTTTCCGGGTGATGGTTTTATTTTGTCTGACTTTAACAAATTATTGCTCTCCTTAAATCTTCCGCAAACAAAGAGTGTTGTTAAGTTAAGTGATGCAACTTCTGCTATTGAATTTGAGAGCATTGATTATAAGCACCCAATCTTTGCAGGACTATTTGCTGACAACAAACATGAGATTGAATCTCCACAAATTTATAAATATTTGAAGTTTAATATTTCAAGTAGTGGGCGTTCTATTATTCTGCTGCAAGATGGCTCTCCTTTCCTAAGCGAATATATAGTTGGTAAGGGCAAGGTGTTGTTTTTTGGAACAAGTCCTTTGCTCACATGGTCAACATTTCCTGTGAAGAATATTTTTGCCCCCTTAATTAATCGTTCAATAAGTTACTTGAATACAAACATTAATTCTACCGAAAGGTTGTTTGCTGGGGATGAAATTGATGTTAATGTTTCAAAAAGAAAATCTGCTCAGATAAAAGTTATTAAACCTGATAAAACTGCGGAGTTCATCAATCACGATTTTGAATCTGGAAATTATTTAAAATATAAAAACAGCAGCACCGTTGGAACTTACATGTTTTACTCCAGCTCTGAGCTATTGGATGTAAAGAGTGTAAATGTAAATCCGCTTGAATCAAATTTTGAAAAAATTTCACAGGATAAATTTGCAGATCAATTAGAGATGCTGAATAACAGTGTCATAAAAATAATCCCATCGGATGATTACATTTCAAAAATCACCACTGCTCGTTATGGTTCAGAGCTTTGGAAGTTATTTTTGATAATTGCTCTTCTCCTTGCTCTTTTAGAAATGTATATTGCACGAAGCGCTAAAAAAGATTTGGCTACTATAGAAAATTAGGATAAACATGTTAGATAGAAAAGAAACTATTTTAGAGAGAGCAATGTTGGTTTCTCTAAAATTGAAGAACGAAACAAAACATCTTGTTGAGGAACACCTTAATGAATTAGAGATGCTTGCTGATACTGCTGGTGCTGAAACTATTTTAAAAGTAATTCAAGATAGACCAACACCTGACAAAGCCCATTATGTCGGCAAGGGAAAAGCTGAGGAGTTGGCTGAATTGGTTAAGTTAAATGATATAGTTCTAATTATTTTTGATGCCGATTTGTCTCCAACCCAAGTTCGTAATCTTGAAAAGCTTTTGGATAGAAAAATTCTTGACCGCAGTGGTTTAATTCTTGACATCTTTGCTTCACATGCAAAAACAAAACAGGCAAAGACTCAGGTAGAGTTAGCACAATTGCAATATATGCTTCCACGGTTAACTCGTGCATGGACTCACCTATCGAAACAGCATGGTGGCATTGGCACTAAAGGTCCTGGTGAAACTCAGATAGAAACAGACAGAAGATTAATTAGAACAAGAATTAGTAAGCTCAAAGAGCTGCTGCGTAAAATTGAAAACCAAAATAAAACCAAAAGCATGAAGCGGCAAGATTTTCTTACAGCTTCTCTTGTTGGTTATACTAATGCTGGAAAATCAACTCTTATTAATCTTTTAACAGATGCAGATGTGCTTGCTGAAAACAAACTCTTTGCAACGCTTGATTCTACAACACGCTCGTTTGAAATAGAGAAAAACAAAAATGTTTTAATTAGTGATACTGTTGGTTTTATAAGAAAGCTTCCGCATAATTTGGTTGCCTCTTTTAAAACTACATTAAATGTTGTTAAAGAGGCTGATATAATAATTCATGTGATAGACATCTCTCATCCATTTTATGAAGACCACATTCGGGTTGTTAATGAAACCCTTGAGGAGCTTGGCTGTACCGATAAGACACAAATAAAACTATTCAACAAAATTGATGTCTTGGATGATAAGGATAGAATCAGTTACGTTAAAAACAAATATGATAATTCTATTTTAATTTCTGCCCATCGTGGAATAAATATTACTGAAGTTAGAGAGAAACTTCTCGAACTTTACGAAAACAACCATAAAGAAAAAAGGATTGTTCTGAGTATGACTCAATCAAAACTCATTGCTCAAATTCATGAAATTGCTGATGTACTTAGCACAGAGTATGTTGATGATAAAGTTGAAATGATATTTAAAACTGATTCTGCAAATCACAATAAGATTGAAAAATTGGTTAAAAATAATTTAGGGTAGGTTTGATTAAACTACAACCGTTTCTTTTACATGAATGGCATCTGCAAATTCTTTAACTAAATGCCAATTGTTATCATCCTCAAAGAAATTACCAGTAATAACAACGCTCGCCCCGTTCTCTACTTTCTCTCGTGCTGTTTTACTATCTCTAATTCCACCACCAACTATTACCGGAATTGATAGTGCAGAAGAAACCATTTTAACCATTTCGTTTGGAACAGATTTTTCCGCTCCCGAACCACCCTCAAGATAAACAAAGTTCATCCCAAGATATTCCGCAGCTAATGCTGTTGCGGTGGCAATTTCAGGTTTGTTTCTTGGAATTGGAGAGCTTCCGCTCATATATTCGGCGGTTGTTTTGCTTCCAGATTCAATCAACATATAACCAGTTGATATCGGTTCAACACCACATTTTTTTACTATTGGTGCAGCTATAACATGCGTTCCTATTAGATGCTCTGCGTTTCTACCACTAATCAAGGATATAAAAAGAATGGCATCTGCTTTTGAAGATATCTGACTTACGCTGCCAGGAAACAATATTGATGGAAGTGAGCTTACAGACGAAATTGTTTCAAGAACATCATCCAAAATATCTGACATCATTAAACTACCGCCAACTAAAAAGCCATCCACTCCCGATTTTTCACAATGGTGAACAAAGTTTATTAATCTTTCACCACTTATTTCATCAGGATCTATTAGCACTAAGTAAGCGGCTCCTTTTTCTAAAATAGTTTTATTTATTTTTTCTTGAACTTCCATAAACTCTATTTTTATCAATTATTAATTTAAGCAAAATTTAATATATAATAAGTAACAATAAGTTCCCGTACCCCACATCACAAAATACAAATTTTTATCAATAAAAAATATCTTATTCACTTTTCATACTTAGAGAAATTCTGCCTTTTTTAATATCAATGCCAATAATTCTAATATCAATAATATCCCCAACGTTCAATAAATCCAATGGGTTTTTCACAAATTTGTTTGCAATTTGAGAAATATGCAACAACCCATCTTGCTTTACTCCAATATCAACAAAGGCTCCAAAATCAACAACATTTCTTACAGTTCCTGTCAAAGTCATTCCCTCTGTTAAATCCTCCATTTTTAAAACATCACTTCGCAGAATTGGTTTGGGCATCTCTTCGCGTGGATCGCGACCAGGTTTTAATAGGTTTTCAACAATATCTATTAAGGTTGGCTCACCAACTCCGAGTTTATCTGCAATTTTAAGTGTACCGCTTCTTTCCACAAATGATTTTATTGTATGGCTAGATTTTTCTATTTCACTGTTTGATGTTCCTACAAGTTTAAATAGTTTCTCTGTTGCGTTATAACTCTCAGGATGAATAAATGTGTTATCAAGCGGGTTCTCTCCATTCCTAATTTTTAGGAATCCCGCAGATTGCTCAAATGATTTTGCACCAATTCCTGTAACACTTAATAATTCATTTCTGTTTTTAAACTCTCCATTTTCTTCTCTATATTTTACAACATTTTCGGCAAGTCGTTTGTTCAACCCGGAAACATATGTCAGTAAAGGGGCTGAGGCAGTATTAACATCAACACCAACATAATTTACACAACTATCAACTACATCATCCAAATTTTTGCGGAGCTGCTTTTGGTCAACATCGTGCTGATATAATCCAACACCAATTGACTTTGCATCAATCTTTACAAGCTCAGCAAGCGGGTCTAACACACGGCGTGCAATTGAAATATTCCCTCGCTGCGAGGCTTCCAAATCAGGAAACTCTTGTTTTGCAATAGGGGATGCCGAATAGACCGAAGCCCCAGCTTCACTGACAATTAAGTAATGACAACTCAAATTATTTTCTTTAATAATATTAGCAACCAGCAATTCTGTTTCTCTACTTGCTGTTCCATTACCAATTGCAATTAACTCAACATTGTGTTTTTTGATGAAAGCCAAAATCGTTCTTTTTGAATCTTCTGTGCGGCGTTGGGGCGGGTGCGGGTAGATTGTATCGCCCTCCAAATATTTTCCTGTTACATCTATAATTGCAATTTTTGAACCAGATACAAATCCCGGATCAATTCCCATAATTATTTTATTCATTAAAGGCGGCTGCAAAAGAAGTTGGCGTAAATTGGATGTGAAAATATCGATGGCGTGCCTATCCGCAACCTCTATAAGGTAATTTCGCACTTCTCTTTCAATGGATGGAAAAACTAACCGCGAAAAAGAATCATCAACAGCTTCATCAAGTAAATCCATAAATGCACTATTGGAGAATTTAAAATACGTTTCAGTAATAATTGAAAGGAGAGAATCCTTATTAAAGCCAAGGTTAACCTTTATAAAACCCTCTTTCTCACCTCTGTTAATAGCCAATAATTGATACGGTTTTATTCGGGTTATCTCTATTTTAAAATCGTGATAAATATCGTAAACATCTTTTTTCCTCTCTGTTTCTTTTGGAGGAGTTTTCGCTTTAAGCGATGCAACCGTTGAGTGGTCAAGCAACTCGTTACGCACTGCTTCTCGAACATCGGCATCATCACTAATCATTTCTGCAATTATATCTTTAGCGCCCTGCACTGCTTCGGCTGGAGTATTTACACCTTTTTCAGCATCAATATATTTTTCAATCTCTGCATCAAAATCATCCTCATAATTTGGAGTGTTAATCATCAATAACGCCAAAGGTTCTAAGCCTTTTGCTTTTGCAACTGTTCCGCGAGTTTTTCTTTTTCTTTTATACGGAAGATACAAATCCTCAATCTCTCGCAACCGAATAGAGGAAACAATTTTCTCTTTTAATTCGTCAGTAAGTTTGCCTTGCTCTTCAATGCTTTTAAGTATCGATTCTTTTCTATCTTCAAGTAATTGATAATAATTTAATTTATCTTCAATATCTCTAAGCTGGTCTTCATCCAACCCGCCTGTTTTCTCTTTTCTATAGCGGGAAATAAAGGGTACCGTTGCATCTTCTGCAAAAAGTTCCGCCGCACTTTTAACTTGAGATTCTTCTAAATTTAATTCCGCTGCTATTTGTTTTTGAATATCCATAATGCCTTAATATTTGAAAGAACAAGTTTAAAATAATAAACTAGAATATCTACTTGAAAAAGATTAAAAGTGAAAAGTGAAAAGTGAAAAGTCAAATGTGAAACGAAAGTCATGAACTATATGTTAAAACAATTTGTTGCCTTTTTTCTTTATAACATTTCGTGCTGAAAAACCAGCATCAAGAATCAAGAATCTAGCATCAAGTTTTCTTAACTTTAAAACATGCTTAAAAAACTTGAAGAAATACTTGAAGAAAAAATAATCTCAACATCCTCAATTGGTGGTGGCTCCATTGCGGATTCTCATATTATTAAAACAGAAAGTGGAGAAAAATATTTTGTTAAATCGTATGGAAGCAACAGAGCAATTCTGCAGAACGAAGCCAATGGATTAAACGAGCTTTCAAAATCGGATGCCATTAGAACACCCAAAGTTATTGCTGTTACTGACGATTGTCTCCTTTTAGAATTTATTGAAACTGGAAAGAGAGACCGTGCTTTCTCACAATTATTTGGAAAACAATTTGCTAAAATGCACAGAATCACTTCCGATAAATTCGGATTTTATGAGAACAATTTCATTGGCTCCAATCCACAAATAAACTTACCTACAAGTACCCGTTGGATTGATTTCTTTTGGGAGAACCGCCTTCTTTTTCAATTCAAACTTGCAGAGCAAAATGGATATGTAAATTCTGAATTTAGGAGTCTGTTCAACAAATTAGAAAAATTATTTCCATCCATTTTAGAGGGAGCGGAGGAGCCACCAACTCTATTACACGGAGATTTGTGGGGCGGTAATTATTTAGTGGACGAAAAGAGTAGCCCTGTGTTGATTGACCCGGCAGTATATTATGGAAACAGAGAAGCAGATTTGGCAATGACAAAATTGTTTGGTGGGTTCAATTCAGACTTCTATTCTGCTTACAATGATGAATATCCTTTGCCAGACAAGTGGGAATACAGAATAAATTTATACATGCTTTATCATGTTTTAAATCATTTAAATCTATTTGGAAGCGGGTATTACTCGCAAACAATTTCTATTATCAAAACATATGTATCATGATTTTTGCTGCAAAAGCCCGAATAGAATATCGCCTAATTTTATTTTTACTTTTCTACTTCTTAATTTTTGTTTTCTATAATCCGGGAACAATACAAGCTCAAAGTAATAACAACACTTCTGATAGTACTAAAGCTAACACAACAAAACTGGCAATTATTGGAGGAACAACTATTGCATTTTTTACATACGGATATGTTATTCAAAATAATATTTGGTGGAAAGGAGAACAAAGCGATTTCCATTTCAACAATAGTCAGGATTACAAATATGCACTTAATGCCGACAAACTTGGTCATTTCTATTTTGCTTATCTTACCACAAATATTTATTCTGATTTATTTCAGTGGGCAGGAATAAAAAAGAAAAAGGCTCTGTTGTACGGTGGGTTGGTTGCATTTACATTTCAGACGTTTACTGAAGTTCGCGATGGTTTCTCAAAAGGGTACGGTTTTAGCTGGGGCGATTTTGCTGCCAACTTTCTTGGTGCTGCTTATCCAAGTATGCAGGAATACTATCCGGCTTTGAAGCCGTTCAATTTTAAGATTAGTTTTTATCCATCGGAGAAATATAAAAGTGGTGAACACGCATATATACTTGATGATTATGAAAGCACATATAATTGGCTTTCAATTGATGTGAACGGATTACTGCCGAAATCAGCCAAAGAGATTTTTCCAGATTTTATTAATATTGCAATTGGGCATAGCGTAAAAAACTTGGATGGTTTTGGTGGTGGAAATCATGAGTTGTTTATTGGGTTAGATTGGGATTTTGAAGCATTGCCAGGTGAAGGAAAACTTTGGAAAACAATAAAACGATGGTTAAATTTTTATCATTTCCCTGCACCTGCGGTAAAAGTATATCCTAATGTTGTTTGGTATGGTTTAAAGTTTTGACCCCCGTCAACTCCTACAAACACAGTGCTTTTAAGAAAGCAATTAGTTCTGTCCATATATAGTATTACAACCTAAATCCTTGTTTTTTTGTAAAGAATTTTAACAAGGTTTTATTCCTTTGCTTTTGTCTCATATCTCAAATCTATTATCTCATTTCTGCAACTTGTTGCGCTATGTTTAATTGTCCCATAGGGCTCTCTTTGGTGTTGTTTTATTTTAGATGCCTTTTTAAGTTTTGCCCTAAGACTAATAACTGATTTATCATATCAGCTATTTGCATTGACAAATAGTAATTCTTTAACGCAGCCAACGGTCTTGCTATGAGCAGACTCGCTCTCTTTGCGGGATTGCTTATAGCTTTTGTTGTAGGCTGGGCTTTTCCTTTAAATAGTTATTTATTGTTTCTATCATTTTTTCAGGAGTTAATAAATCTTTAGGATTACTACCTATACAGTAAGGAATATATTTATCATTTTTTAATTCTGAAATTATATTTGCTTTTGTATTACCTTTTCCTGAATGATGAAAAATTTGCCATGTTATTATAACAGAATATTTACTTTGACCTTTATAAAGGGCGCGTAAAATATTACTACTTTGCAATTTCTTATTATTAAATTAAATCTATATTCCAATCGGTAGTTTTAATCCCTATTTTTTCAAAATAATTATTTAACTCTTTTCGTATTTGAAATACTTCTGAAACTTCGCCAAGCACACAAATATTAAATAGAAATTTAGGGTTGAATTTTTTTTTAATTATTCTACTTCCGTTTTTAATTCATAAATCTTATACCAATAGAAAAAAGCTTCGGGATTAGATTTTTTTAGTTTGTTTAATTTATTATTCATCGGCTTATCAATAAGCCAATCTTTCATTTCTAACGGGTTGCTAAATCTTTCAATTATTTTTGAATCGGTTTTTATTAACATTGCAAGATATGCAGCTTTAGAAGCATGTACAATCGCTTTTTCTATATTGTAACTTTCAGAAAAAATAAAGGTTTTAATCCTTTGTACTCCAAGTTGCAATTGTTCAAAATTTCCCTTTCCGTCAATTCCTCTGCTTGCAATAGTTAAAGCCGTTTGATAAATGTCTTCAATTACATCTTGCTCAGTGCAATCTTTAATATTTCTGTATCTTAATTCTGTTTTTGCAAATTTTTGAAAAGTATTTTTAATAACATCTACGTTTTCAACTCTATCAAATAAATTCCCGATATCATAAAGCTGTTTAATTATCTCCATACTCATGCTATTTTTGTTTTTGAAATATGGAATTCCGGTAGTGTTAGGAGCAAATGCTGTGAGTTTATCGCCGAGAATATCTTCCAACGAGGGTACCTTTACCAAAATGGGATTATTGATAATCGGAACGAAAGTAGATGTTATTGGCAACTGAACAATATTTTGATAGTTCGATTTTTCAAATAGTATATCCAGCAGAACATAATCTTCCGTTTTGTTCGTTTTATAAAACGGCGTATAGAAAAATTTAAAATGAGCTTTTTTAATTTTTGATGATGATGTCCTTGTTTGAAATTCTTTTCTTGTAAAACCTTGTTGGCTTACTACTTCATCTAATATAACATCAATATTTTTACTCTCTTCCGGCAGTATTATATCAATATCAATTGAAAGCCTTTTGGTGGATTTGAAATGCAACATTAATGCTGTACCACCTTTAAAAACAAAATTTGCCTTTTGTTTTACAAGTCCTTCTAATAATAGTAATGCACGAATAACTTTTTCAATCAGAATTTTATCTGCATTTCTATTTTCTTTTGAGATTTTCTTTATCCATTCGATATTTATTTTTTCTTGGTTTATCATTATCTATATTTTGGCAATGTTTCTATTACTTGCCGTTAATTAGGTTTGTGTAGTTTTCGATTTCCTTTTTCCTTCCACGTCTGTTTGCATATCGTAATAATTTACTTCCGTTTACTATATACTTTTTGAAAGCAGATGAAAATATTCTTTTCATTTCATTCCCTTGATATGCGAGGAAAATTGTTTTATCACAAAATATATCCACCAAAAGTTTTTCCAACGTAACTGTATTTATATTATTAACTTTTTGTGTTGGAGCCTCCGATATTAATGTTTTAACAATGAGATAATTATTATTGCGTGATGCGTATTTGTCAATAATATCTTTTGATGGTTCAATAAAAACCTTATAACCTTTTTCGGTTAAAAAATAAAACACAGATTGAGTTATTTCTTTTTCTACTTCAATTAATAAAAATGTCTTGTTTGCCTGGTGAATTGCGAATTCATTTAGGATTGAAGTATCCCATAAGCAAGCCGAAGAAAAAGGGAATTGCTTTTTTAATCTACCATTAAGTAGTTTTGCTCTACGTGAAATTTCCGGTATATAAATACGTTTTTTTGAAAGTGTGTATTTTCCTCTGCCTATACGAGTTATTATACCGTTTCGTGCCAAAATATAAATACGCCAATTTATAGTTGTGCGTTTTATAAACGGTTCGAACTTTTTATAAAAATTACCAATGTCTTTTGTAGTAAAATCATCCTTTTTGATAAAAAATGATTTTAGTTTTTCGATATGTAATTTGCTCTTTGCGATAACAATTTCAAAATAGTTTGTTTAAATATACAAAACTATATTATGGCAGTAAAGAATAATTTTGCCAATATTTGGAAGAGTTTTTTTTGTTGTATAAAATTGAAACTTTAGTATACCATCAACTTTTCGCCTTGCCCATAACGGCTCGGGGATATGCAGAGTTCAAAATACGGAGTTCGGAGAACTCTGGTATTTTGGATTCTGTATATCCCTTGTTCTGGGCTGTCTGACCGAAGGGAAGAGAGCACAGGACAAGGGACTTGTCCCCGAGCCGTTCGAGTCAATCTTTCCCGAAGGGAAGATTGACTCGAACGACCTTGCTATGAGCAGTAGCGGAAAAATTAGTAATACTTATAATCGCTGATAAATTTATTGAACAGGTTGTATGAAGTTGTAACTTCAACCGCTATTGCTTATAGCTTATGTTAGCGTTTCGTTATTTTTCGTAATGCAAATCAACTTGAATACCAAGCAATTTGTCTTCTGGTGAGTCATCTTTTAATTGTAGAATAATGTTGCTTTCAATTGTTGTTTTATATTCCTCATCAGTCAAATAATTTCTTGTATCATCAAGCTGATTTTGATTTAATGATAGAATATATTGCTTTCCGTTTGGCTCTATTAAATCATTTAGAATCAAAAACAATTCGGCTTTTTGTCTTGGGTCAATTCCATCCAAAAGTCTGCTATCGTGGTATATAAAATTGAGACTATGAGCAAATCCCTGTAGTAGAATAGTTAAATCATAACAAAATATTTTGACACTATTAATACCATCTGAAGCATCAGCTTCAATTTTAGCATCAAAATTATATCGGAGTTGGTTATCGCCATCGTTATTATAAACAGTTATACCAGCAGCCGAGTTTGGATAAAACCTTTTTGATAACTCTCTAAAAAATAACATAAGAGAATTGATAGTTTCTTCTGCCTCACTTAAATAACTTGTCGTCTTTTTTGTTTCATTAATAAAGCTTTCATTTATTCTAAGTTTCTCTTCGCTATATCCTTTTAATAGATTATTGTAATTATTTATATTTTCTTTTTCTCTTGTTAGTTCAGATAATTTATTAGTGAGTTTCACAAAAATATCTAATGCTTGATGAGTATCAAGATATTTCAATTTTTCATCTAAGCTATTGCCTTTTTCTTCCTTTTGAATTGTTAAATCTTCTATTTTACGGATAAATTCATTTTTTTGAAGAAGTAATCTTTTTTCTCTATTTACCGTGATATGTTGATAAAACTTCTCTAATTCAGAAAGTTGTTTTATTGATTCTTTCTTAATAATAACCGTTGCTTCTTTGTAAATTTTTTCAATATTTTCTTTTTTGATATCAGGAGATATTTTCCTGCTTTCTTCAATATTTTCTATTTGGTTTTTATAAAGAATTATTTGATTTTGAATTTTATCTAATTTTCTTTTTATTTTATCGGCTTCTATTTTGATTTCATTGTAATCTTCTGCAACTTCAAAGTTTTTTAAATTGTTGTCAAGTAATTTAATTTGTTCGTCTAATTCTTGAGAGGCTAAACGAATATCTCTTTTCCCAATAAAAAAATCTTTTAATAACCTATCATCACTTAGCTCTTTTACTAACTTCCTTATTCTTTCCTTTTCTTTCCTTAATTTGAATTTACTCTCAGCAAGTATAACATCTAAACCTAAAAGGAAGGCATTAGTGATAAGTATTTGAAAATCATTTTTTACAGCATTTGGGTTTTTAAATTCAGTATAAGAAGCTTTGTTTGGGCGAATAAAGAAAGGTAATAAAGAACGAAAAGAAAGCTGACTAACATTTTCTGGTATATCAAAAAGTAGTTGCTGTAATTCTAAATTAAATTCTCTTTGTTTAAGCTCTCTACCATTTAATTTTATTGTCTTTTGATTATCGGTTGAACGTTCGGCAATGTATTCATTCTCCTTAATAGAAAATTTCAACTTAAAAATCCAACCGCTTAATTTTTCTTCGAATTCTTTATTAGATGAAGACCCAAGGCAAAAATGAATTAGTGAGATTGATAATGATTTCCCTACTCCGTTAGTTGTATCTCCTTTTTTAGATTGCTCTGGATTTTTTATTTTAGCAACAATAATGTTTAGCCCAATATGATTTTTAAATTGAACTGTTTTAAAACTCTTTTTATTTGCTGATAATTCTATTAAACGCATTTTTTTATAATTCCGTTTTGTTCTTCAATAGTATTAACTCCATATAAAAATATTAAAGTTAAGACTAAACTATCAAAAGAATGTGATGCCATATACAATTCATTTTTTAAATCAAACTGATATTCTTTCCACAAATCATCAATAGTTTTTGGGGTATTTAATTTTGATAGGATATAACTTCCAAATCCTAATAAGGACTGTGAAAAATTAATATGTTTAGAAGGCATTATCATAAATTACTCTTTAGTTGGTTCTTCAAAAATATCACAGCTTTCAAAATATTTAGACAAAATAGTTATAACAGCTGATTGATAGGTGTTTTCGTGTTTTGGCGAACATTCATTTACTATTTCCCAAAATATATTCTCACCAACATAATCTAAATTTGACCATTCTGTTTTTATTTTTTCATATATACCAATTAGTTGCCGTTGTAACTCTTCTGCCAAGAAAGATTGGTTTGCAAGATATTTATTTAAGTTCCCTAATTTTGTAGACCCATTATTCAACAAGTGTGCAGAATATGAACTAAGTTTGTTGAACTCAATTTTTTTATCCCAATCTGGAAATTTTATTTCACCTTCTTCTGGGGATAAAGGCATTTTCATAATAAATCCAATGACTTCTTTTAAAGTGGAATAATCTAAATTAACTACATTTTCAACATTTTCAACATTTGGAAGACAACTAACAATTTTTAGGATTTGGTCTTCATCAAGAGAAAATACTTTTCTTGCTAAATCATCAGAAGTAAGAAATCCACTTTTTTGTAACTTATATTTATCAGTTAATGATTTTAGTGTTTTTTCAGAATCAGCATTTACGCCATTGAATTTATCATTTACAACGAAATAAAATTCATTTACAGGTTTCCATTGGTCTAATAATTTAGCAAAATCAGTTTTAATTTTTTTTATAACGTTGGGATAACTTTTCCTTATATCCTCTGGGGCAAAAACTTGAAAATAAATACCTTTGTCAGAGATGTAACCATCATTTTTTCTGTCTCCAATATTCCCCCAAGCTTTAATTTTCCGAAAATTTAATTCTGAGAGCGACATTATTTCAGTAAATAAGTCTTCGAAACTCTGTCCATCAGATCTAAATAATTTATTCTCAAAAAGTATTCTTGCTAATGCTTTCTCTTGCGTATTCATATATACAAAACTAAGGTTTTTTATAGAAAATTATTTATTTAATTTATTAACTATTTTTTTATAATGACCGCTAACGACCTTGCTATGAGCAGTCCCGATTCTTTTTCGGGATTGCTTATAGCTTTTGTTAGCCAATGTTTCGAGGTGTCGTCTTGAAGCTTTTCCCCCGCAAAATGGTTTTGTTCTTTTTTCCATTATTGAAAAGTACATTTTTTTGAAGCTTATTCAAACAATGGCAAATGTACTTTTTAATTATCCATTGTCAATTCATTTGCAATTAATTCAGCTTGTTTTAATACGGTTTCTGTTGCTAGTTTTTGCATATCTGGTGGATATCCAAATTGTCTCAATGTACGTTTTATTATCACTTTCAATTTTGCTCTTACACTCTCTTTTATTGTCCAGTCAATTGATGCGTTTGCTTTTACTCTTTCAGTCAAGATTACCGCAAGTTCCCTTAATTTGTCTTTCTGCATTAATTCTTTTGCACTGTCATTGTCTGATACTGCGGTATAAAAAGCATATTCAAAATCAGTTAAGCCAAGTGCTTTGGCTTCACTGTCCATATTGACGATTTCCTTACTCAATTTAATGAGTTCGTCCATCACTTCGGCTGCTGTTAATATTTTGTTGTGATATTTTTTAATGGCGTTTTCGAGCATTTCCATTAATGTTTTACTCTTAACCAAATTCTTTTTCAAGCGAGATTTTATCTCATCATTTAATAGTTTTTTCAAAACTTCCAATGCAACATTTTTATGTTCCATTCCTTTCAATTCTAATAAGAATTCTTCTGAAAGAATAGAAATATCAGGTTTCTTTATTCCTGCTGCATCAAAAATATCAATCACTTGTTCGGAAACTAATGCTTTGTCTATTACCTGCCGGATTGTAGTTTCAATTTCTTCATCCGTTCTACCTGCACCTGTTCCGTCAAATTTTGCTAATCGTGCTTTTACTGCCTGAAAAAATGCAACTTCATCTTTTACATCCATTGCCTGCTCGTGTGGAATGGCAATTGCAAAAGACTTTGAAAGTGCTGTTACTTCATTGATGTATCTTCTCTTTCCATCTTCTAAACCAAGTATATGTTCTTCTGCCGAAAGAATCATTGATAATTTTTTAGAAGTCTCGGCTTCAAAATATTCTTCGTAAGGAAATTTATGAAACATTTGAGAGACAACTTCTAATTTTTCAAGCATTAATTCTACTGCCTGTTCTTGTAGAATTGTTGGGTCTCCTTTACCACCTGCATCAGAATAAAAAGAAAGTGCCTTTTTCAAGTCAGAAGCAATTCCCAGATAATCAACAACCAATCCACCAGGTTTATCTTTGTAAACTCTATTAACCCTTGCAATCGCTTGCATCAGGTTATGACCTTTCATTGGTTTATCAATGTACAAAGTGTGCAGACTTGGAGCATCAAAACCAGTAAGCCACATATCACGAACAATAACTAATTTTAGTTTATCTTCCGTATCTTTCATACGGTCGGCAAGAGTTTTTCTTTGTTGTTTGGTTGTATGATGTTTGGCAATTTTTGGTCCATCAGAACTTGCAGAAGTCATTACAACTTTAATAACTCCTTTGTCCAAATCATCTGAATGCCAATCAGGTCTTATTTTAATAATTTCATCGTAAAGATCGGCTGCAATTCTTCTCGACATTGAAACAATCATTCCCTTACCGTCAAAAACTTCTTGGCGTTGTTCAAAATGATAAACAATATCTTTTGCAATATTTTTAACTCGGTTTTCACTGCCAATCAAAGCTTCAAGTTGTGTCCACTTTGCTTTGGCTTTTTGAGTATTTGTTAAATCTTCTTGGTCAAGTTCTTCATCTAAATCTTCAACAAGTTGCTTGCCTTCCTTACTTAAATTCACCTTTGCTAAACGACTTTCATAATAAATACGAACCGTTGCACCATCTTCAACCGCTTGGGCTATATCATAAACATCAATGTAATTTCCAAAAACAGCGGGTGTATTTACATCGGTGTTTTCAATAGGGGTTCCTGTAAAGCCAATATAAGTTGCATTAGGTAAAGCATCACGCATATATTTTGCAAAACCGTAAACGATTTTCTTTCCAATTACATTTCCTTGATAATCTTTGGCGTCTATTGTTTTTGCTTTAAAACCATATTGTGTTCTGTGTGCTTCATCGGCAATTACAACAATGTTTTCTCTTCCCGATAAAGTTTCGTAAACATTTCCATTATCAGGTTGGAATTTTTGAATGGTTGAAAAAATGACACCACCCGAAGCAACTTTTAATTTTTCTTTTAAATCTTCTCGGTTTTCAACTTGCTTTGGTTCTTGTCTTAAAAGCTGTGTTGATGATGCAAATGTATCAAACAACTGGTCGTCCAAATCGTTACGGTCTGTAATTACCAAAATTGTTGGATTATCCAAAGCCAAAACAATTTTACCTGTAAAGAAAACCATTGAAAGGGATTTTCCACTTCCTTGCGTATGCCAAACAACTCCACCTTTTCTATCCCCTTTTGGTTGTAATTTTACTCCTGCAACTCCATAACTTACTGGGTCTTCCATTACCATACTTACAGGTGTTACTCTACTACTAAGGCGTTTTTCAAAAGAATATCCAGTTGCCCTTAAAGCTGATTCAACTGCTCGGTTTACAGCATAGTATTGATGATAAGCTGCAAGTTTTTTAACTGTTGAAATACTTACAATTCCTGTTTTGGTGTCTTTCCCGATTCCTTCGTCTCGGGATTTCGTAAACTCAACCTTTTTAGATTTTTCAAAAACAATAAAATGACGAATCAAGTCCAACAAAGTTTCTTTGTTGAGCATTCCATTTATTAGAGTTTCTAACTGGCTAACCAAGTTTGATGCTTCTTCTTTTCCATCTGCCGATTTCCAAGCCATAAAACGGGTTAATCCTGCGGATAAAGAACCTGCTTTTGCTTCCAATCCATCTGAGATAATCATTAAGCCATTATAAGTAAACAGGCTCGGGATAATTGCTTTGTAAGTCTCTAATTGTTTAAATGCTGATTTTACAGTTGCATTTTCATCAGCAGGATTTTTTAATTCAATAACCACTAAAGGAATTCCATTAACAAACAGAATTATATCAGGGCGTTTGTTATTACCATTTTCAATAACTGTAAATTGATTGGCAACAATAAATTCGTTGTTTTCAGGGTTTTCAAAATCTATTAGCCAAACCAAATCGCCTCTATGTACGTAATCTTTTTGATATGAAACATTAATTCCCTCAGTTAACATTCGATGAAAAGTTTCATTATTCGCAAGCAATTCGGGGGAGTTAATTCTTTGAATTTCTTTGAATGCTTCTTCTTGTGCATCTATGGGAATTGTTGGATTGATTCTACTAATGGCATTTTGCAACCTTTCAGCTAACAAAACTTCTTCATAAGAATTCCTCCTTTCGACACCGCTCAAGGAGCTTGGAACAGGGATGCTGAGCGAAGTCGAAGCATCGGGAGCAATATCAGGTGCAAAGATGTATTGATAACCCAAACGCACCAATAATTCTATTGCAAATTCTTCTATTCTGTTTTCGGTTATTTTATTGCTCATCCTTTTTACCAGTTATTCGTTTTATTTCCTTATCAAAATCTGATATGAAATTATTATCCTGTTTAACCCGATATTCTTCAAACTCCTGTTCAGCTTTTAATTTTGCTTCTAATGCGGATACCTTCCCCTTGTGCTTTAGAATAGGAAATTGAGCTAATTTTAGAAAATCATTTAGTAAAATTACCCATTCTTCCATATTAGTAATAATGTGTCGTTTAGCTCGAAGTTCTGCAAGATCAAGGTAACCAGATACAATTTGGTTAAGCTCGTCAATATGTGTTTTATTCAGATAGTTTTTTGCAATAGAAACATCTGATTTGAGAATTTTTCCATCGGGTGCTTGTTTCCAATTAGTAAGACCCATATAGATTTTTTTTGCATCGGCTTCACTGTATATAATTTCTGCAGCGGTTTTCCCTGTAATTGCCCAATGGAGTGTGTTTTGAGCAGTTGAAAAGAACTCTTTTGTAATGGGAGCATTCTTATCATAATCAGCGGAAAGGGCGTAAATATCTGTGATTTTCTGATAGAATTTCCGTTCACTTGCCCGGATTTCTCGTATTCGTTCAAGGAGTTCATCAAAATAATCTTTGCCAAAAATGATTCCACCCTGTTTAAGGCGTTCATCATCCATTACAAAACCTTTGATAATATATTCTTTTAAAGTTTTTGTTGCCCAAATTCGGAATTGAGTTGCCTGATAGGAGTTTACCCGATAGCCAACGGATATTATGCTATCAAGATTATAAAAATCAAGACTTCTGGCAACCTCTCTTTTGCCTTCTGTTTGAACTGCTCGAATTTTTCGAGTAGTTGATTTTTCATCAAGTTCACCAGTCTTATAAATCTCTTTTAGATGATATGTAATAGTATGGCTTTCAACTCCGAAAAGCTGTCCCATTGTTTTTTGAGTAAGCCAAACTGTTTCGTCTTTTACAAATACCTCAACATTCACTTTGCCTGTAGCAGTTTCAAAAATGACAAAGTTTGAGAATTTTTGAAGTTGGTTGTTTTTATTTTTCACAATTAACCATTATTAATTTTTCATTCTCTCTCTGTGTGCAAATGTACAGATAGCCCAATCGCTCCAATAATTCTATTGCAAATTCTTCTGTTCTGTTTTCGGTTATTTTAATCATCTGTTTCTCTTTCTAAATTGACAATCATAGGAATATTGGATTTAATTGCTTTACCTGTAACTATGGCGTGATATTGTTTCAGATTTGGTAATGCTTGCACCAAATCTTTTCCAATATAATTTCCAAGAAAGGTAAAACTTGTTTCATCAAATGCCTGAAAACAAATTATCGTATTACATTGAGTAAGTACCGTCTTTGAAACATTTGCGGTTCTTTGAGCAATAACCAAAAGACCTACGCCATATTTACGCCCTTGTAGTGCAACTTGTCCCATTTTATTTACCACAGCCTTGCTATCCCAGTCATTTACGCCTAAAAAACTACCCTCTGGAACAATCGTGTGAGCTTCTTCCAATACTAAACAAATTTTCAATGGACTATCTGCTTCAAATGCTGCCCTCGCTTTATCAAATATTAAACTAATGAAATTTTCCGTTGATTGAATAACTTTAACTGTGTTACTTACAACAGGTAATTCAACTAAACCAATTTCATTATCTTTAGAAGAAAGAAATCCATCTAAATTTTCTTTATTCAGGGTTGTAAGTTCTAAATTCTTTTTCCATTCTCCCGTAAAATCAATGCAGATTACCTTGGTATCAATTTTTAATTTTTCAATTATCTCTTTTGCCAAAAAAGACTTTCCTGACCCTGTTACTCCAATTAAAGCAGTATGATGACTTATTGCATTATCAAGATTGATAACTGAAGGCAAACTTGTATTTGGAATTACGCCCAATTGGTATTCAGGTAAATCAAATTCGGGAACAATTATATTTTCAGTATCGGCTGTAAAAATTGGCGTATTTATTTGCGGAATCCATCCATATTTTTCAAATGACAATGTCTCATTGTTCCAAGTGCCTAACTGGATTGCTTCACCCTTAATAAAACCAAATTCATCCTTAAGTTCAAGATTTTCAGAATCAGTAATACCCCCAAATACTTGATAATAGATTTTGGTTTCCCCAACAAATAGCTCTAAAAGGTCTCCTTCCTGTATATCATTAGTTTTTTTTGAGTATTCAAACTTTATCGTTCCAATCTTTGAACCTTCAATTATTACTCCGACAAATGATTCAACTTTCAATTCTTGAGTTAATTGGACTATGCTTTCATTGCTTGTTATTTTGTAAACAGTATTACTCTTTAACTTGGTGCTATTTTCTTTATCCTTTTTGAGCAGTAGAACTTTAGCCCATTTTTGTTTGTTTAGATTATAAGTGTCAAATACAAACCCTTTATTTACAATATCTGCATAATCATCCATCTGATATTTGAAATTTACGATATCAAATTTCTTGATATACTTTTTGTCTTCAAAAAGTTTAACTAAAAACATTCTCTCCGATTGAACACTAAATATTTCGCCTATTGAATTATTGCTTTTATTAGGTTCGATTATTGAAAATTGGCTATGAATAGATTTTGTATTAATAAGTAGTAAACAGCCCCAAAGGATGACTAATACAAAATAGTAAGTATCCGAAATAGTATTGATAAGTTCAATTTTGTAAAGAAATAATACCGATAGAAATACTGCTGAATATATTACTTTGCCTTGTCCCAATAACACTGCTACAGATTTCAATTTTTCAGAAATTTTATTCTGAGTAGAATCTTCGCTTTCATCAGTTTTACTGAGAGCCATTGCAAGAATTGAAATTATTATTAGAAATAAGATTACTCCAATTGACAACCACCAAAGAACTTCGCTTTTAAATGATTGCTGAATTGCTATATATACAAGCAATAATGGTATTGAATTGGTTATTACATTTTTTGGTGATGAGTAGAATGGTTCTATGAACAAAACAGAAAATAAAACCATAAATAAGCCAGAATAAAACCAAATGTCTTTTGTTTCGGTTGTTGGTAAATAATTGCCGGTAAATAAGTAATTAACAATAAGAAAAATTCCAACACATAAAATGAAGAGTATAAAGCGATTGGTTAAATAAAATTTAAGTTTACTCATAGTATTAGTTCATTTCTATTCTATTCTCCCCACTCATAAATTTCGGTAGCAATGTATCCCGTAATTTTTCAAGGGTGCGGATTTGATTTGAGTTTAAACGCATTTTATTAAACAGCTCAGTTACAATTTTATTAAACTCAACTAACTTTTCAAAAGGAGCTATTTTTATTTCTGTTGACAATGCTATATCTCGATTTAAACCGGGAACTGCTGAATCAGAGTTCATTTCTTCAAAATTAAGTGTTTTCAATAAAAAGTACTCATATAATAATCCGGCTGACTCAACTTTTGATTTTACATAATATGTCGTATCAATCGGGAAGAAGTTATCCCATAAGTAAATAGTTTTCCCAAGCGTACCCTTTCTACCAATTACTATTCCGGGGGCTTCAACTAGAAATTCTGAATGGTAATCGACAACCCCACTTGAACCAACAACTGGAAATCCAATACCTGTACGAATTTCTTTTTTTAGTCCTTTACCGTAAATAAGTTCTATGACATCACCTAATTTCCCGTCCTTCCAATCCTCCTTAGCCTCTCCACCACGGCGGACAGGTTCAATAAACCACTGCCTAAAAAGCGTTTCCGCCATTTGTTCAAGGGTTTTGTTTTGGCGGTGGAGCAGGTCTATTTTGTCGTCCAAACTGCTGAGCACGGCGGCGATGGCGCGTTGTTCTTTTTCCTCCATTGGAATAAACCATTCCGTTTCTTTCATGAAATTCCAGTCAGCCCTCGGCATTCTAGTTCCAGAGGCACTAGAATATGCTAAATCCACAAACTCCTGAGACGCAAAAAGATAGAAGGCAAAATCGGCATCAATGTTGTTTCTTGGCTGAATAACCCAAATATCTGTAGAACAAACACCATCAAATTTTGGACGAACTACTTTTCTGAAATAGGGGCGTAATTTCCCAAATAGGAATTGTCCTTTGTTAAACCGGTATTTGTTGCTATTTACGCTATTAGAGTCTCCGATTCCTGATAATCTTAGCGTGCCTTCAGCAATGTGTTCCATACCAATATACGGGGCATCTTCGTCCCCAACTTTCCATGTGTCTTTTGATAAAGTAGCTATTGAATCGAGTTTCTGTTCTCGCCACTCACTCATCTTCGGACTCCGCCACAATTTCACCATTCTCCACAATCGTCCAGCTTGGGACTTCACGACCTAGAAGAATAGATAAACCAATTTCGTATTTATATTTGCTGTCGGAGGCGGTAAAGTCTTTCAACTACCTGAGATCATCATCTGTTGTCTGGTTCCACCAAGGTTTAAATTCAATAATCAGGAGATTTTCATCGTTACTACCGCGTCTATGTAGTATAAAGTCTGGGTATGTGCCACGCGGAAAGTTCCGAGTTCTTTTCGCTCTTTGAAAATTTCTGTTATATTCCAAATCTAAATCAAGCGTTTCAAATTCCGTTTCCTTCAATAGTTCACGAAGATAAACTCCAAACCAAAAAACGATACTCCGCTCACTTACTCTATTTTCAATTAGATAAATGTGTGCATCGTAGATTCTAGCTAAAGCAGCCTTAACCATATCTAAGATTTCATCCATTGGTTATTTCCACCTTTGCCAAATTCTCCTGAATGATCGTATTCAAACGGTTTTCTTCTTCGAGTTGCTCCGCAAATTCTTTTTGTAATTCTGTGAAACGTTCGGCAAAATCGAAATCGTCTTCTTCTACGGGCAAGCCGACATAACGTCCGGGCGTCAATACGTAGTCGTTGGCTTTGATGTCTTCGAGTGTTGAGCTTTTGCAAAAGCCGGGGATGTCCTGGTAGCCGGAGTCGCCAGACTTCGGGGGCGGTTCGGAAGAGGACTGAACTCTGAGTGGGTAAAGCAGTGGCTAGAGGGTTAAGTCTAGCCACTACCTCCCCGTTGTAGCGACAGGGTTAATTCCCTGTATTTACCGGCGTGCGACTTTCCCGCACCGGGCTACCCCCGTTCCATCGCCTCAATATCAGC
>JAKIUC010000045.1 GCA_021647785.1 Melioribacteraceae bacterium | reverse complement strand
AAAAGGTGAATATATTATTATTGCAAACAATGATATAGTCTTCACAGAAAATTGGATAAATAGAATGCTCGAAATTGCAAAACAACATCCGGATGTTGGAATTGTTGGACCAATTAGTAATTCTGTGAGTGGACGACAGTTTGATAAAAATGCAAAGTACAAATCAATTCCAGAAATGTACAAATATGCAGATAGAATTAGAAAGGAAAACAAAGGACAATTTTTCCAATTTCCACGAGTTGCATTTTTATGTACGCTAATTAAAAAAGAGGTTATTGATAAAATAGGGGGACTTGACGAACGTTACTCACCAGGCAATTTTGAAGATGATGACTTCTGTTTGCGTGTACAAAAAGCGGGATATAAAACAGTAATTGCTACCGATGTTTTTATTCATCATTTTGGCTCCATTAGCTTTAAAGCTGATGGCGAAAGTGAATATGCGAAACGACTTGAAATTAATAAGCAAAAATTTATTGATAAATGGGGTGCAGACCCGGAAGAAATTTGGATTAAAGGAACAAAACCAAAAGAAAGAATAATTAAATATTCCATTAATTCAAATAAATTTATTCAACACATTGAACGAACGTTCACAAACATTGATGAAAATGAACCATTGTTAGCAATAGAAAATCTTGAAATAGCTGTTAATAGTTTTAATGAATCGGAACGAAAAGGATTTGAAAATTTAGTGTTGGATGAATTGATTGTAATCCTCGGCAATCTCTATTTTGCTACAAACAATTTAGAAAAAGCAAAAGAGACTTTTGAAGCAGCATTAAATGAAAACCCAAATTCATCGCAAGCATGCCAAGGACTTGGTGAAATATTTGAAACAATTGAAGAATATGAAGCCTCGAAAACAATGTTTGAATGGGCAGTTAAAAATGATGAAACAAACGAAGTTGCGCTTCAAAAATTAACACTACTAAATAAATCACTTGGCTAGTATGAACTGTAATCAAAATATTCTTAAACTTGCGGAAAGCATGGAACACGGATGACGCAGATTTTCGCTGATAGATTATTTGTTTTCCTTCCGTGCATATCTGCGTAATCCGTGTTATCAGCGTTCTATTGTTTTAATTTCCCATTTCCCCCATCTGTACAATATTAGCCATATTATAAACCACATATTTTTATCAAATCATTGTAAACCTATAATTCAACTCGTTTTATGTCTTTTACTCTTTTGGCACATCTGTTGAATGAGTTGGGTAAACCTAATAATAAAAGGAGAATTATTATGAACGTGAATCAATTAGTAGATTCAGCCTATGATTTTTTTAACTCTAAAAAATATAGCGAATCATTAGAAGTATTATCACAGCTTGATGAAGTTTTACAAAGTGAAACAATGGCTGATAAAGAGAAAGATGCAATTCGTGTTAGTTTATTAAATCTTAAAGGATTTAACTTTTTAGGACTAAATGCCCTTGAAAAAGCTACTGAGATGTATGCTGGTGCATTAGAAATTAATCCAAACTCCTCACAAGCATGTGCAGGTTTAGGAGAAGTATTTCATATGCAATACAAAGAAGATGAAGCAAAAACAATGTTTGAATGGGCTATTAAGAATAACCCAGGTAATTTATTTGCCGTTTCTGGTCTTGCAAAAGTTAATAGAGATTTAGGATTAGCCGAGAGCCATAATAATTTAGTATTAAACTAACGGTTCAAAAGATGCCAAGATTAACACTCAGTATGATTGTAAAAAACGAAGAAGCAAATTTGAGAGAATGTCTCGAATCTGTTAGCGGAATTGTGGATGAAATAGTTCTAGTTGATACTGGCTCGACAGATGCTACTGTTAAAATTGCTGAAGAGTTTAGTGCAAAGATTTATCATTTTAATTGGATAAATGATTTTTCGGCAGCTCGAAATTTTGCTTTGTCAAAATCTACTGGTGATTGGATATTATATCTTGATGCAGATGAAAGATTAGATGGCAGATCAAAACAAGAATTATCAAAATTTCTTGACAATCAAAATCTTGTTGGAGTAAATTGTTTAATTAACAATGTTGATGAAATTACTGGAACTCCAAAATTTATGAAGTATATTCGACTTTTTCGTAATTCTGATAATATCCGATTTACCGGAAAAGCACACGAGCAGATTGAAATGTCTCTTGTGCAAAATATCTATTCAATTATAGATTCCAAAATTGAGATTATACATCTTGGTTATAATGTTGAAGCATCTGAACTTAAGAAAAAAGCTGAAAGAAATTTAACACCACTTCTTGAAGAATATCAGGAAAACCAATCAGCCTACTATGCATTTCAATTAGCAAACACATATAAAGTACTTGGTGATAAAGAGAGCGAAATGAAATATCATCAAATTGCTATTTCTGACCCGCAGCTTAAAAGTGAATATAAAGCAATTGGCTTTTTAACTTTGGCAGATTATTCTTTACGCGAAAATAATGTACCTCTTGCACTTGAATATGTTGAGAACGGATTAAATTTATCTCCAAACCATCCCCTACTAAATTTAGTTGCCTCCCAAGTTTATAATTCGTTAAAAGAGAACAGCAAAGCTATTGAGTATTGTAAAACGGCTCTAATTACAAATAGAAAAGTTAAAAACAGAGCTGCTCAATTGAACTCAATTGATGTTGTAGTACCCGAAGAAAAAATATTGAAGCACGGATTATACCTTGCTGTTTCTGGCGATAATCAATATATGTTTAACTACTTTTTGCTTGAATTGAATAAACTTGATAACGCTGATAAATTTGAAGCTCTATTAATAGAAAAACTTTACAACAAAATAAATTTAACTGAGGATGAGTTTGCTCATCTCGGTAGTTCGGTTGATGTTGATAGTTTGGATTTGTATCTCAATTTAATCTCAAGACTGAATAATAAAGAAGAGGAGTTAAACACACTTTTTTATTTACACGATAGTTTTGAAACCAATTCAAAATTTTTAACAAAACTTGGGCTAACATTAGATGAAAATGGATTTTCAAGTGAGGCAATTCAGGTATTTGAAAACTCGCTGAAATTAGAAGAGAAGGATCCTTCGCAGGTTTTCTATTTAATCTCAATTTATGTAAACGAAAATGTTTATGAAAAAATTCCGGATGTATTGGAGTATGCAATGAATAATTTTAAGCACATAGTTGGATTTCAAGAAAAACTTAATAAAATGATTAAAAAATTAGAACCAATATTAATAAATTAGGTAACGGAGGAAACTATGGGTTTTCAAATTAACACAAACATTGGAGCTTTAAAAGCATACAATTCTTTAGCAAGCTTAAATTCACGCTCCCAAAAAGCACAGCTACGTTTAGCCACACAGAAAAGGATTAATAGTGTTGCAGATGATACATCAGGGTTTAATGTGGGAAAATCGTTAGATCAAAAAGTGAAATTAATGCAAGCTGCAAAAGGGAATGTGGGTTCTGCTAAAGATATGCTTGCAACAGCAGAGAGTCAGTTAATATCAATTAAAGATATGTTAACTAAAATTAGAGCAAAAGTTGCCGATGCCTCAAATCCGGCGGCTGATAAATCAGCTATTGCTAACGATATTAAATCAATTGCTCTTGAAATTGATAGTGCAATAGCATCAACCAAGTTTAATGATACAGATCTTTTAATGTCCGGAGCAAGTGGAACTGGTGCAAGCGGGTTTGTATTCCAAACTGGAGCAGCTTCTACAGATACATTAACTGTTGATTATGGTCAGTATACTGGCGGTGCAGGGAGTGTAACAGGAGGAAACGCAACTAATGTTCATGCAGATGTTGCAACCGATTTAGGTGCGGCTATAGCTGTAACTGCTTCTACAATTTCATCACTTGATATTGACGACTTTGAAACAGCAATTGATAATGCCCTTGGCAGTATTGGTAATTCGGTGCAGCGGTTAGATGCAAAGGATGATTTCTTAACATCGGCAATTGCTAATTCTCAAGCATCGGTTTCGCGACTATTTGATGCTGATATGGCAATGGAGCAATTGAATGCAACTAAAGCCTCTATTGGCGGACAGGCAGCTACAGCAATGTTAGCTCAATTAAACATGGGACCACAGCAGATATTACAACTATTAGGTTAAAGTAGAAATTAAGACTGAGTTCTAAATATATGAGGAAATGAAATGGGATTTCAAATTAACACAAACATCGGAGCTTTAAAAGCATATAATGCTTTGGCAGATTTAAATGCGAAAACGCAAAAGGCTCAATTACGACTCGCAACACAGAAAAGGATTAACAGTGTTGCTGATGATACTTCCGGATTTAATGTAGGAAAATCGTTAGATCAAAAAGTTCAGCTAATGCAGGCTGCTAAAGGAAATGTAGGTTCTGCAAAGGATATGCTGGCAACAGCAGAGAGTCAGCTTATTTCAATTAAGGATATGCTTACTCAAATAAGAGCAAAAGTTGCTGATGCATCAAATCCGGCGGCGGATAAAGCTGCGATAGCTAACGATATAAAATCTATTGCTCTTGAAATTGATAGTGCAATAGCATCAACCAAGTTTAATGATACAAATCTTTTAATGTCTGGAGCAAGTGGAACTGGTGGAAGCGGGTTTGTATTCCAAACTGGAGCAGCTTCTACAGATACATTGACTGTTGATTATGGTCAATATGTTGGCGGTGCAGGTAGTGTAAGTGGTGGAAGTGCAACTAATGTTCATGCAGATGTTGCAACTGATCTCGGTGCAGCCATAGCTGTAGCTGCCTCAACAATTTCATCACTTGATATTGATGATTTTGAAACAGCTATTGATAATGCCCTTGGCAGTATTGGTAATTCGGTGCAGCGGTTAGATGCAAAGGATGATTTTTTAACATCGGCAATTGCTAATTCTCAAGCATCGGTTTCGCGACTATTTGATGCAGATATGGCAATGGAGCAATTGAATGCAACTAAAGCATCTATTGGCGGACAGGCAGCAACAGCTATGCTTGCTCAGTTAAATGTATCTCCGCAGCAAGTTCTGCAATTATTAAATTCATAATATAATTTTGTAGAGACACGCCGCAGCGTGTCTCTACTTTGTGTTTGGTTTACTTTTTGGTTCAAATGATTTTTAGGTTGATAAAATATACATTTGTAATTTAAGGATTGATGAGTAACAGTGCCACATAATCCCAGAGGTCGGTGAGACTCTTATGCCGAGGGCATCCTTACAGGACAGAGGATTGAATTATTTTTTGATTCCAATTTGTTATTAAAAATGGAATCCCTCTGGGATTCTTATTCATTTTTTTTTTTTTTTGTTCTCTACTAAATTGTAACTCCTAACGGAGTTATTAAAAACACAATTTACTTTGAAACTTAGAGACTTTCCCGTAAACGGGACAGGTACATAACTGCTATACCGCAAAATAAAAGATTATTATAATTAAGAATTGATGAGTAACAGTGCCACATAATCCCAGAGGGGTTAAATTTTTGTAGAAAAAAAGATTACAATATTTCCCAATCCCAGAGGGATTGAATTTTGTTTTTAAATGTAATTTGTATCGAAGTGTTCACTACAAAAGTATTTATTTTATCCACCCAAAAATCACTTGAACCCCATTGTATATTTCCTCCCTCTAAATTATTTTATCAAAAAAACTAAACAATTCTTTTATCTCTCCGATAGTATTGTTGAAAAGAAAATCGATAAAGTAAATAGGCAAGGATGCCTGTTAATTAAAACATAATACATGGAGGTAGAAAATGGGTTTTCAAATTAACACTAATATTGGTGCGTTAAAAGCATATAACGCTCTATCTAGTTTAAACTCGAGAACACAAAAAGCTCAGTTACGTCTTGCAACTCAAAAGAGAATTAATAGTGTAGCTGATGACACATCTGGTTTTAATGTAGGAAAATCATTAGACCAAAAAGTAAAATTAATGCAAGCAGCTCAGGGTAATGTTGGGTCGGCAAAGGATATGTTGGCTACAGCAGAAAGTCAGTTGATTAGCATTAAAGATATGATTACTCAAATAAAAGCAAAACAAGCAGATGCTTCAAACCCAGCAGCAGATAAAGGTGCTATTGCTAAAGATATCCAAGCTATTGGCAATGAAATAATCAATGGTTTTGCAACCACAAAATTCAACGACACACAATTATTAATGACCGGAGCTAGTGAAACTAGTACTGCATTTAGTTTCCAAACAGGTGCGGGTTCTACAGATACATTATCGGTAGATTTTAGAAGCGAGCTTGCTGGAACAGATCAAGTTAATAGTACAGGTGCAACTCTTAAAACAGCAATCTCAACAGAATTAGAAGCTCTAGTAGCAGTATCCGGGACAGGTACTACAATAGCTGATTTAGACTTTGGTGACTTAGAAACTGCTGTAGATAACGCACTAGGGAAAATAGGTAATTCAGTACAAAGATTAGATGCAAAGGATGATTTTTTAACATCAGCAATTGCAAATTCTCAAGCATCAGTTTCTAGATTATTTGATGCAGATATGGCATTAGAACAATTAAATGCAACCAAAGCTTCGATAGGTGGACAAGCAGCAACATCAATGTTAGCGCAGTTAAATTTTGCCCCACAAGCGGTATTGCAATTACTTGGATAGAAAAATAATTTTGTTGCTAATAATAGTTGGCAATAAAGCAAAAAACAATATGGCACGGAAGCCATAATTTATAACAACATACATGGAGGTATATCATGGGATTTCAAATTAACACTAACATCGGAGCATTAAAAGCTTATAATGCTCTATCTAGTTTGAACTCAAGAACACAAAAAGCTCAGTTACGTCTTGCAACTCAAAAGAGAATCAATTCAGTAGCTGATGACACATCTGGTTTTAATGTAGGTAAATCATTAGACCAAAAAGTAAAACTAATGCAAGCAGCACAAGGCAATGTAGGTTCTGCAAAGGATATGCTTGCAACCGCAGAGAGTCAGTTAATATCTATAAAAGATATGCTTACTCAAATTAGAGCTAAAAAAGCTGATGCATCAAACCCAGCAGCAGATAAAGCTGCAATAGCAAATGACATCAAATCGATAGCACTCGAAATTGATAGTGCAATTGCTACTACCAAATTTAACGATACAAATCTGTTAATGTCTGGTAGTGGTGGAACAGGTGCAACCGGATTCGTATTCCAAACTGGTGCAGCAGCAGGAGATACACTTGCTGTTAATTATGGAGAATATATTGGTGGTTCGGGTAGTGTAACTGGCGGAAGTGCAACCAATGTTCAAGCGGATGTTGCAACTGATCTAAGTGCAGCTATTGCTGTAACTTCAACAACAATTGCAGCACTTGATATTGATGATTTTGAAACAGCAGTTGATAATGCTCTTGGCTCAATAGGTAACTACGTGCAAAGGCTTGATGCAAAAGATGATTTCTTAACATCGGCTATTGCAAACTCGCAAGCATCTGTTTCTAGATTATTTGATGCAGATATGGCTTTGGAGCAGTTGAATGCCACTAAAAGTTCAATAGGTAGCCAGGCAGCTACATCAATGTTAGCTCAGTTGAACTTCGCCCCCCAGGCGATACTTCAGTTACTTGGATAGTTGACTGAATAAAAAAATAATTTCAATGTCCGCATTCAAATATATCTGGATGCGGGCAATGGAAAAAGAGTATAATAATTTTAATGGCAAGGAAGCCATATTTAATAACAACATACATGGAGGTATATCATGGGATTTCAAATTAACACTAACATCGGAGCATTGAAGGCTTATAATGCTCTATCTAGTTTGAACTCAAGAACACAAAAAGCTCAGTTACGTCTTGCAACTCAAAAGAGAATCAATTCGGTAGCTGATGACACATCTGGTTTTAATGTAGGTAAATCATTAGACCAAAAAGTAAAACTAATGCAATCTGCACAAGGTAACGTAGGTTCTGCGAAAGACATGCTTGCAACAGCCGAGAGTCAGTTAATATCTATTAAAGATATGATTACTCAAATTAAAGCAAAAGTAGCCGATGCATCAAATCCTGCAGCAGATAAATCTGCAATTGTAAATGATATAAAAGCAATTGGTGAAGAAATAGCGAGTGCTTTTGAAACAACCAAATTTAATGATACTTCACTCTTGGTTTCAGCAGGTGGTTCAGCCCCTAGTTTCTCATTCCAAACAGGTGCAGCTTCTGCCGATACACTAACTGTTAATTATGCAGTAAGTGCAGGTGGTGGTGATCTTTCTGGAACAACTGAATTAACTACAGATGGAAGTAACGCTGTAGCTGGTGTATCAGCTATTGTAAATAATGCTCTTGGTACAGATAGTGGTAGTGATATTGGTATTGCAGAATTAACTACTTCAAATATTTCTGATTTGCTTACAAATCTAGAGTTGTTTGAAACAGAAGTTGATGATGCACTTGGTGCAATAGGTAACTTTGTTCAGAGGCTTGATGCAAAGGATGATTTCTTAACATCGGCTATTGCAAACTCACAAGCATCAGTATCTAGATTGTTTGATGCAGATATGGCATTGGAGCAGTTGAATGCTACTAAAAGTTCGATAGGTGGACAGGCAGCTACATCAATGTTAGCTCAGTTGAACTTTGCCCCCCAGGCGGTACTTCAGTTATTAGGTTAATCTAATAGCTTAGGATTAAACTAGTCTCTATTCATCAGACTGGTTTATCTGAAAAAGATTCTTATTATAGTGATGAATAAAATAGTTAGGATTGGTACTCGCTAACTATCCCTTGGGGCCCCATTCGTGGGGTCCTTTTTATTTTTAAAATATGGGTGTTGCAAAAATGGAAACAGGAAATAAAAAGAGTATCGAACTCTGAATGATGAACAAGGAATCTCGAAGGGAAAAGAATTCGTTATTCTGTGTTCAGTCTTCGAAATTCAATACTTATAAACAGATGTCCGTGGAACTCATATGGTGAAACGTGTATGTGAAAACAATCTCAACTTTACTCGACAGAATTGTATTAACTCAGCCAGAATTTAATTTAATTTCCTAATTATTAAACTTTCCATACACTTTTTCGATAATTGTGATAGGAATAGTAGTCTATTCTTTAAAATTTATTAAATCAAAACAACTGGTATTTTTATGTACAATGCTGCAATGGCGAGGGGAAGAGCAAAAAGAGTAAATGCATATTTATCAAAAGATATTCTTGATGCATCTCCGCAGAAGCTATTATTAAAAGTCTATGATTATGCAATAACTAATTGTAGAAAAAATGATATGAACAGAACAAACAAAGCTCTTGGAGAGTTAATAAATTCTTTGAATTTTGAAAGTAGTGAAACAAAGGAGTTCTCTTTGGGCTTAATGAGTCTTTACCAATTTTGTCAGGATCAGATGAGAAAAGGTGAATACGAAATTGTTGAAAAAATATTGTTAGAATTAAGAGCTAGTTGGGTTGATATTTTTACCGAAAGGAGTTAAAAGCTATGAATGATTTTTTAACAACATCTGGTGTTGATAATTTAATAAGAAGCTATCAATCAGTACAATATAGCCGCAGAGTATATCCTCTTGAGGTTCGGCAGCAGAAGTTCTCAACACTTTCTACTGGTTGGGGTGATCTCAAAACAAAGTTAACTACGTTAAAATCTTCTGCTAACGATTTTAAAACAACATCCGATAGTGCTCTGTTTTTTAAACGAAGTATTTCTGTTTCTGACGAATCAATTTTAACAGCAACTGCAACCAACAATGCTTCTCAAAGCTCTTACACTATGCGAGTTAATCAATTGGCAAAGAGTGATTTAATAGTATCGGATACACAAGCATCTGCAACTGCTGTTTCATCAATGGCAGGAACACAAACTATCCAAATAGGAAGTGGCGATTACACAAGTAGTGTTGATATTGAACTAACAGGTGCTGAAACAAATCAAACAATAATGGAAAAGCTTTCTGCTGCAATAAATGCAGATAAGGCAGTTGCTCTCTCAGGCTCTTTTGACCCAGCAGCAATGTTTAGCGGAACGGGAAGTTTTACAATTGATGTTAATGGAACAGAAGATACAATTTCTTACGATTATGGAACAACATCCAAAACCTATGATGAGGTTATGGACGATTTGGTAAACGATATTAACACAAACGTAACTGGGGTATTGGCAGAAAAAATTGTTGACAGCACAACAGGGTTTGTCAGTTTACAAATTACGGTTGAAGATTCTGATGACTACATTACTATTGGAGGAACCGCCTCTTTTCTAAATATGGATGTTACAAAAGAGAAAGGTGCTTCTGGTTTAGCAGATGGTTCGGTTTTTTCTCCAGCAACAGATCAATCAAAATTTTCAATAACTGCAAAAGAATCTGGTTACGATAATAGATTAATAATGTCCGATACTTCAGGTTCAATTCTTAATCAGATTGGACTAACAAGTGCATTGCTCTCTGGAAGAACAGTTACTACAGATGATATAACTGCCGGATTTATTTACACATCAACATCTTCTACTGATAACCAATTAAATTCAAAAGTAGAATTTAATGGAATTAATATTCAGCGTAATTCAAATATAATTACCGATTTGGTTAACTCAGTAACTTTAAATTTAAGTGCAGTAAACGAAGTAGCTGACCCTGATGTATCGGTATCTGTAAAAGTTGATACATCGGCTATTTCAACTGACATTAAAGAATTTATAAGTAATTTTAATAATGCATACACATATATAAAGAACAATTCGTACAGTAGTGGCGATAAAGATAACCGAGGAGCATTTGTTGGCGATTCAACTGCGAGAAGTTTAATGACAACTCTAACTAATCTTGGAATGGGGCAGGTTACTGGTCTGCAAGATGGAAATTATAGCTACCTATCAGAAATTGGAATCACTTTCAGCCCTACTGGAGGACTCTCTATATCAGACTCCTCTTTGTTAGATACTGCATTAGAAGAAAATGCTGACCAAGTTGCTGATTTATTTAACTCAACAAATGGAATTGCAACTTCTCTCTATGATACATTGGAAAATTATCTCGGTGTGGATGGGTCAATTTCAAATTTAATTAAATCGTATGACAGCAACGTCTCGTACTATAAGACCAAAATTGAAAGTACTAATACAAGTATTGATAAAAGTGCCGATATTTTAAGACGCCAATATGAGGATTTACAAATGCAATTATTAACATTGCAATATTCATTTAACTCGATGGCTGCTTTTAGTAATGGTCAGTTTTAAGTAGAGTGTATAATGCATTACGCAATTTTGGAAATAAGATCAAATATGTTAGATTTGTTAGCGTTTCTTAGCAAGCTTGGAAAGGTAGATGACGACCTTTCCGGTTTAAGAGAAATGATTGACAATGTTGTTGCTAAAAGAAAAAATTTAAAAAATATTCTTTCAGAAAAAGATTTAGAGTCAAGTTCAAAATATTTTGATACTATGACTCAACAAATTCAAAAAAAACTCGATAATCTAATTGACAGAAAAACTATTGAGCAAAAAAGGATAGCTGGCGAGCTAAAATTTGTGAACAATAAAAGAAAACTGTCAAATTATAATAGGTGAAAAAGATGACTGTGAACAGAGTAGGGAGCGGAATGCTTCCAGTTGCTGATTATGTAAAGAAAGGAAGTAACAGCAAAGATACAAAAGCTGCTTCTAACATTGCTAATGATAAGTTAGAGATATCCAATGAGGCAAAAGTAAAAAGTTTAGAAATTCCTAACACAACAAAACTAACTGAAGTTAGGGAACGAATTAATAGCGGTTTTTACAATAAAGATGGTGTTATTAGTAGTGTTGCTGATGCAATATTAAAAGAAATAAGAGGAGCTTAACGGAGCTTTTAAAAGGAATTATTCTCTTCTTAATTCTTAATAGTAAAATTAAAAAAAAGAATAGGTTGATAGTTTATAAATAATTAGATAATATTATACTTAATTATAATTATTTAGAAGCCAACTTCTTATGCTATCTGGCGATATACAAAATAACAAACTACGAATTTTGGGTAAACTAACTGCGAGTTTAATCCATGAAATACGCAACCCTCTTTCAGCAATAAAACTCAATCTCGATTTAATTAAGATGGAAGGAAATCTTTTGTCGAAAGATGTACTCGAATCAGTAAACGATAGTCTTTCTGCTACTGATAGAATAGAGTATATGGTTGATAGCCTTCTCTCATTTGCCAGGGTTGTTACACATGGGCGTGAAAATATTTCACTCAATAAAATAACCTTAAATGCAGTTGATTTATTAGCCGTTAAAGCAACAAAGTATGGTGTGCAAATAAAACATAATTTAGATGAAAATTTAATTTATGTTTATGCTGATGAAAATAAACTTCTCCAAGTTATTCTTAATTTAATTACAAATGCAATAGAATCGTGCGAAGAAAATAATGGTGGTAAAATTGTAATTAAAACTTTGTATAAAGCTTGCAAAGATGGAGGGAAAGTTCATTGGATTATTGAAGATAATGGATCTGGGATTTCAAAAGAGAATCAAAAAAAGATTTTTGAAGATTTTTATACAAGCAAAGAGAACGGAACAGGATTAGGGCTTAGCGTTTGTAAAATGTTAATAAATGAACAAGGTGCAGAGATAGATTTTGAAAGTAAACTTGAAGTTGGAACAAAGTTTAAAATTACATTTAGTGTAAATAGAATGAGAAAATTATATGAAACCGAGAATTCTAGTAATAGATGATGATAATTTAGTTTGCATTTCTCTAAAGAAAGCTCTTACTCGTTTAGATAATGAAGTTGAAGTTTGTATGGATGGTGGAAAAACTATACATGCAATTAAAACGTTTGAACCCGATTTAATTTTACTTGATATCTATTTAACAACGCACAACGGATTAGAATTATTAAAAATCATTAAAGATGAAGGGATAGACGCTCCTGTAATAATGATTACCGGCTATGCCGATGTGAATATTGCTGTAAGTGCTATTAAAGGTGGTGCATTAGATTTTCTATTAAAACCTATTGACCTTGAACAATTACAACTTGTAATTGAAAAGGCAATGAAAAACATTAAGCTAAAGGATGAAGTAAATAAATTAAACAAACTTCTTGAAGATGATTATTTATCGAAAGAGTTTTTTGGGAAGGGTAGAAAAATTCAGAAGTTAGTTAATGCCGTTGAAAAACTCTCTTCAAGTTCGGATACTACAATTTTAATTGAGGGCGAAAGTGGAACTGGGAAGGAGATGTTTGCTCGTTTCATACATCAGCGAAGTCCGAGAAAAGAGAAGGCTTTTATTCAAATCAATTGTTCGGCAATTCCAAAAGAGTTAGCAGAGAGTGAGTTTTTTGGACACGAAAAAGGTGCATTTACCGGTGCATCGCAAAAAACAAAACTTGGTAAGTTCGAGCTTGCAGATGGCGGCACTATTCTTCTCGATGAAATTGGAGAACTATCGCTCGATTTACAAGTGAAGCTCTTAAGAGTTCTTCAAGAAAGGAAGTTCTACCGTGTAGGTGGTGAAAGAGAAATTAAAGTTGATGTTAGAATTTTAGCTGCTACAAACCGAGATTTGGAAGAAGAGGTTGCAAAGGGGAACTTTAGAGAAGATTTATTTTATAGAATTAATGTTGCAAATATACGTGTACCTTCACTAAAAGAAAGAAGCGAAGACCTACCATATTTAGCATATTCATTCTTAATGGAATTTGCAAAAAAATTCAATAAAAATGTTAAAGATATTGATGAGAAAGCTCTTGAAATTCTTAAGATGCACGAATGGAAAGGTAATATCCGTGAGCTTAGAAATATTATGGAAAGAGTTGTTCTTTTATTAGAGGAAGATACATTGAAGGATTATCATCTTAATTTTTTGGTTGAGAAATCAAATTCCGGGCAATCATCCGACAGGCGGTTTAATTTAGAAATTCCTCCTCTTGGTATTAAGATGGAGGTAGTGTTAAAAGATTTAATACTTAAAACTTTAAATATCACTGATGGAAATCAAGTAAAAGCCGCAAAAATTCTTGGACTTTCTCGCTCTAAACTAAGATACAGAATGGAACAATTTGATATTGAAGTAGTGAAAAATATTCGGTGATTAATAATTCACATTGCAGCAAACTGTATATAAAAGGTAATCTGCCAGGGCGGATAATTACAGCATCCCATTTTTTATGTTTCTTATCGTGTTAACCCCATCCCGCGTGCTGGATGGGGTTAATGGAAATATAACTTTTAGAGTGAACTCATTACTAATGCCAAAAATTAAGTAAAAATAATTTGAGCACCTGCCGATTTTTCGTAAAACTCACCAACCGTAATTATTTCATCCATCTGTGGGCAGAAATCATCTTTGCTTAAATGAAACATATCTACAGTAGCTTTACAAGCATAAATATCGCAACCTGCATCGTGAATCATTTCTATAAATTCGCGAACTGGTGGGATGTCTATTTTTTCCATCTCTTTTTTCATCATAAATGTGGCAAATGCTTCCATGCCAGGTATAGCACCAAGAAGTGTGGGCATTTTCAATCCGCCAGGTATTCTCATTGCAGAGTTTCCTACTGTTGCTACGCTACAACTATCCATTCTTTTATCGATGATTGCATCGAGACCAAAAAATGTAAAAAATAATGTAGCTTCAATTCCCTCCATTCTTGCACCATTTGCCATTATTAGTCCTGGATAAACTCCTTCCAACGAACCTTTTGAAACAACTATTGATACTCTTTCAATTGGATCAGCCATTTTTTTCTCCTATTTTATTTAGATAAGCCGTAGGGACGTAGCGAGCTACATCCCTACGGCTAATTCAAGATTTTAAAATTAAATACATCCTTTGGGTTTAGGTAAACCAGCAATTTTAGCTGATTTTTTTGCAGGACCATTTGGAAATAGTGCATACAATTCTTTTGTATTAACTCCACTCTCCTTTGTTAATTTTCTAATTGATGGTGCACCACCATCTTCCACAAAAACTTTTCGCATGTAGTTTATTACTTGCCAATGGCTTTCATTCAGTTCCTCAATTCCCTCACTTTTAGCAAGTTCACGAGCAATTTCTTCATTCCAATCAGAAATATTTGCTAGATTTCCGTCAGCATCTAATTCCAGTGTTTTACCACCAATTTCAATTGTACTCATTATAACTCCTTTAATTTAATTATTGTTGTTTATTATTATCTTCTTCAAACTGGTTTCTCTACCATACTTTTCAAAAAGTGCATTGCAAATGCCAGTCCTCTTTTCATTTCTGGTGTATTCATTCTTTTAAGTAACGTAAAATAGGATATTTTTTCCTCCACTTCAATATCAAGCTTTTTATAGACTGTAAGTGCATTGTCTATTGCATGAAGCATATCGGGTTGTGTTAAGTTTTTAACTGTATTAAGAATTGTTACAACATTATCTCCAAGTGCTCTAACATCTTCTACTGTAAAAGATTCAACAACATTATCCATAGCTTTACTAATTTCTCTGATAAAATCGAAATAACCTTTGCGATCAAACTCATCAAGTTTTTGCATAAAATCAATTATAATTTCACGTGAAATAGGGGCAACATCTTGTAGGAGATCATTCATACTTTCTAATTGATCAAACATACCACTAATGTTATTTACATTCCTAATAAGTTTTTTACTTAAGTGAAGTATATCACCTGTCTTAACATGTTCCGAAACTTCCTCTAATTCTTCTACTGTAGTTTGATAAACATCTTTTCCTACTCGCATAAGGTCATCTTTTAGGTCTTCCATCTCTTTACGATGTTTTCTCTGTAATTCAATCTCTTCAAGAATTATATCAAGTTTCCTATTAATTTCATTTATCTGATTTTGTGTTTTATTCTCTTCCATTCTATAACCTCTTACCAGCCATTGACATATTTGATTCAATTGGAAGTTCTTTCCCTTTCAATAACAAGTTCCAATATATCCATCTGAACATAATTTTACCGTAATGATTCATTTTTGTCTCTTCGAGCAATGAAAAAGGTCCAACCCCAGGAAGTGGATATTTACCTGGCAATGGTTCTGTATCGTAATTAAAATCAATAAGAATTCCTTTTCCAAAACCACTTTCAATATAGCAGTTTGCATGTCCATCAAATTTCGCTCTGGGTTCTCTTCCATCAATAACATCAAGGAAATTTTCGAAAAGAATATCTGCTTGAAAGTGAGCAACTGAGCCAGCCTTTGAGCTAGGAAGATTTGTACAATCACCAATTGCAAAAATGTTATCATATCCATCTACCATAAGTGTATAATTATCAGTTGGAATAAAGTTTAACTCATCACCCATTCCACTTCTTTCAATCATCTCGTCGCCCATGTTTGTTGGGATAGTAATTAGAACATCAAAAGGAATTTCGATTTCATCCCACGAAACAATTTTTTTATTTTCGTTATCTACCTTTGCAATATTATACTCTGTAGTTAGGCTAATATTTTTTTTAGACAAAAAATCACCTAATATTGATGATGCTTTGGGTTTTGTAAATGCACCAGGTAGCGGAGTAACAAAATGGATATCTACCTTATCTCGCATTCCTCGTTCAGTAAAATAAGAGTCTGCTAAGAAGACAAATTCCAATGGAGCAACAGGGCATTTAATTGGCATCTCAGTAATATTTAAAACTAATTTGCCGCCTTCCCAGTGTTTGAAGAAATCGGCTAAAGCAACAGCACCTTCAACTGTATAAAAATCGAAAATACTTTTCTGCCATAGTTCTCCGGCTAAACCTTCCGTCTCTTTCGGGTTTATTTTTGATCCAGTTGCAACTATCAAATAATCGTAAGTTAAAACCTGATTGTTTTGTAATAGAACTCTATTTTCTTTCGGTTCAATTTTATCAATTCCCGAAACTATTACTTCTACACCCCTTGGGAAAAAATCACGCTTTGGTTTAATTACATCTTTTTTGTTATATATTCCAAATGGAATAAAAAGAAACCCAGGTTGGTAATAGTGTGTTTCGTGTTGGTCAACTATCGTAATGCCCCACTCATTACTATCAAGTTCTTTTGCAAATTTGTTTAACATCATTGTACCAGCAGTACCAGCACCTAAAATTAATAATTTTTTCATTTTTTACCTTTTCAATATTAAAATAATAGTTCTTTAATTTTATTTTTAATAGATTCACATGTACCTAAACTATGGTAAACTTCGCATTCCCGACAGTTCTTATCTTTGCAAATATTATCTTTATGGTTATACATCCAGCAAGGTTTTACTGATGAACTATAAGCTTTACAATTTATTTTATCACTCTCTGAACACTTAACAATTGTCCAACAAGGAATTAAACTCAGTATTTTTCTAATTCCTTGAATATTTAATTTTTCTTCATTTATAGAAGTTCGGATGCACCTAATACGTTCAATATCATTATCGGAATAGAGACGCTGCCCACTCTCTTTTTTAAATGGAATAATTAAACCTTCTCTTTCGTACATTCTCATTGTATGAACTGAAATATTTAATAATTTTGCAGCATTACTAATTGTATATTTTGGATTTTCCAAATCTCTTAACATTACTTTTTACCATAATTGTTGATATTGGAGAGTATCAACTTTCTTGCCAATGTATTATGTCAATATTTATGCTTTGTATGAGGTTTAGAAATAAGGAATTATCAAGAATAAGAAACTTTGTTTTAATAATGGGAATTTGTCTTATAGGAATTTTAGAAAGAAAACAAACTATATAAATGATTTTTACGAGACATTCAACTGAATGTCTCGTAAAAAAAGAGGTTACTTATACTCTGCCCAACTCTTAACAGCAAGTTTATCTAAGCTATAATAAATAGACTTCACAAAACGTTTAGCCACTTGTATGTTTGTAATTAATGGTATGTTCAAATCAACTGCTTTTCTGCGAATAAAATAGTCGCTATCTAATTCAGCTTTCTCATTATTTTTCGGAATATTAATAACAAGGTCTATTTTTCCCTCTTCCATATAAGTTAAGATGTTGGGTTCTTTTTTTGTAAAGGGTCTGTTTAATTCAATCATATTAAAATTGTTTTCTTTGTAAAAACTGCTTGTTCCCTTTGTACCGTAAAATTCAATTTCTAATTTTTGGAGCATTTTCATCTCTTCCAAAAATTCTGTTTTATATTTTACTGGTCCGGTAGAAAGAAGTACCCCTTTTTCTGGAATTCTAAAACCAATGGAAAGAACAGATTTTAAGAATGCTTCATTAAAATCATCTCCAAGACATGCTACTTCACCGGTTGATGACATCTCAACTCCAAGTACTGGGTCAGAACCTTTTAATCTTGTGAATGAGAACTGAGGGGCTTTAACACCAACGTAGTCAAGGTCAAATGAAGATTTGTCAATCTTGTGAGGTTTTTCTCCAATCATTAATTGAGTTGCAATGTCAATAAAATTCTGTTTCAAAACTTTTGATACAAAAGGGAAACTTCTCGAAGCACGCAAATTACATTCAATAACTTTTACTGCATTATCTTTTGCAATAAACTGCATATTAAATGGACCAGTAATTTCGAGAGCTTTTGCAATTTTTTTAGTAATCATTTTAATACGGCGCATTGTTTCGAGATAAAGCCTTTGCGGAGGGAGTACAATTGTAGCATCACCCGAATGAACTCCAGCATTCTCAACGTGTTCAGAGATTGCATAGACAAATAACTCGCCATTGTCAGCAACAGCATCAACTTCTATTTCACGAGCATCTTCTATAAATTTAGTAATTACAACAGGATGTTCGCTACTGATATCGGCTGCTTTTTTTAAGAACACTTCAAGTTCATCTTCACTAAGTACAATGCTCATTGCTGCACCACTTAAAACATAACTCGGGCGGATAAGAACCGGATACCCAACTCTATTGCAAAAATCTTTTGCCGATTCAAGACTTGTTAGTTCTTCCCACTCTGGCTGGTCAATTTCTTCTCTATCCAAAATTGCAGAGAACTTATGACGGCTCTCAGCATTATCAATCTGTTCGGGAGATGTTCCAACTATTTTAACTCCATGTTTGTGTAACTTCATTGCAAGAATATTTGGGATTTGCCCGCCAACAGAGACGATAACACCTTCTGGAGATTCCTTTTCATAAATATCCATTACACGTTCCATGCTCATCTCTTCAAAGTAGAGTTTGTGTGCAGTGTCGTGATCTGTACTAACAGTCTCCGGATTGTAATTAATCATAATCGATTTGTACCCATGATTATCCAAAGTGTTTGCAGCATTAACGCAACACCAATCAAACTCAACAGAAGAGCCAATACGGTAAGCCCCTCCACCAAGCACTATTATCTGCTTCTCTTCACCAAGCTCAATATCATCAACGAAACCGTTGTAGGTCATATAAAGATAATTTGTCTGAGCAGGAAACTCCGCAGCCATAGTATCTATCTGCTTTATGCACGGAATAATATCTAACTCCTTACGATACTTTCTAACATCAAACTCATCTGAATTCGTAAGTATCCCAATTTGTTTGTCGGAAAATCCAAACTGCTTTGAGCGAAGAAGATTAAGTTTATCAATCTCATCTAATTTTTGCCCTTCCAATAACTCTGCTTGATCAACAATGTTTTTCATTTTATATAAAAACCATTTGTCAATTTTTGTAAGGTCATTTATTCTATCAATAGAATATCCTTGCTGCAATGCTTTTGAAACAAAGTAGAGTCTTTTATCACTTGGCTGCTGCAGTTCTCTATCCAGTTCTTTAACTTCAAACTCGTTACACACAAATCCGTTCATTCCAATATCAAGCATACGAATTGCCTTTTGCAAAACCTCCTCGAAGCTACGCCCTATTGACATTACCTCACCAACCGATTTCATTTCGGAACCAAGTAAAGTACTAACTTGACTGAACTTCTGTAAATCCCATCGTGGAAATTTTAACACAACATAATCGAGTGCTGGCTCGCAGCAAGCAGATGTCTCTTTTGTTATTTCATTTTCAATTTCATTTAGTGCGTAGCCAATAGAAAGTTTTGTTGCAACAAAGGCAAGCGGATATCCAGTGGCTTTCGATGCAAGTGCGGAACTTCTGCTAAGGCGTGCATTTACTTCAATAATTCTGTAATCATCCGAAGTTGGAGAAAGTGCGTACTGAATATTACACTCGCCAACAATTCCAAGATGGCGGATTAATTTTATTCCATTAGAGCGGAGTTTAAAATTCTCTTTTGCAGAGAGAGTTTGAAGAGGAGCAACAACAATGCTATCGCCAGTATGGATACCCATTGGGTCAATGTTTTCCATTGAACAAACAGTTATGCAGTTATCATATTTATCGCGAACAATTTCGTACTCTAATTCTTTCCAACCATAAAGAGATTCCTCAATCAATATCTGACTTGTAAACGCAAACGCTCGCTTAGCTTTTTCAATCAATTCATCTTTAGTCTCAACAATGCCAGAGCCAAGCCCACCAAGGGCAAAAGCAATACGCACCATTACAGGAAAGCCAATTTCCTCAGCAACTTCAATTGCTTCTTCAACATTTTCAGCCGTTTTGCTTAGTGCCACATTTAACCCGGCTTCTTCAACTTTTTTATTAAAAAGACTTCTATCCTCTGTATCCAATATTGTATCAACTGAAGTTCCAAGAACTTTAACATTATATTTTTCTAAAATTCCTTGTTCATAAAGCTCAACCCCAGTATTCAAGCCAGTTTGCCCGCCAAAGCCAAGTAATATTCCATCAGGTTTCTCTTTAATAATAATCTCTTCAACAAACTTTACTTGAATTGGAAGAAAGTAAACTGTATCCGCAAAATCTTCTGATGTTTGAATTGTAGCAATATTAGGATTTATTAAAACAGTTTTTATTCCATCCTCTTTTAGGGCTTTAATTGCTTGGCTTCCGGAGTAATCGAACTCGCCAGCTTGCCCAATTTGCAAAGCACCAGAACCAAGAATTAGAACTTTTTTCGGTTTATTTTTCTTTATCATTTTAACGACCTCACAAACATATCAAAAATAAATTCTGTGTCATCCGGTCCTGGAGAGGCTTCGGGATGAAACTGTGTTCCAAAAAATGGTTTTGAAATATGGATAATTCCTTCGTTGGAACCATCGTTATCATTTGTGAACCATTCACGCCAATCTAACGGAAGTGTTTCAGCATCCAAAGCATAGCCGTGGTTTTGCGAAGTAATATAGCTTCTGTTTGTGCCGGCTTCGTTAACTGGCTGGTTTAAACTTCTGTGTCCATACTTCAATTTATACGTTTCCATACCAGCAGCAAGCCCTATTATTTGGCTTCCGAGACAAACGCCAAGTGTAGGTATCCCTTTATCCATAGCAAGTTTTGTGTTTTTAATTGTGGCTTGGCACATCTTCGGGTCACCAGGTCCGTTGGATATCATTATTCCATCAGCTTCGATATTCATAAAATCATAGTCGTACGGAACTCGCACAACAGTAATATCTCTTCCTTGAAATGCACGAATAATATTGTTCTTCACTCCACAATCGACCAATATTATTTTTGTTTCTCCACCTTCATATTCCACAATCTCTTTTGTAGATGCAGAACCAACTAAATCAGTTTTGTTTGGGTCTTCTACTTTTTTATTTAAGTCTGCTTCAGTAACATCATCGCCCGGTATAACCCATCCAAGCATTGTTCCTTTATCACGTAATTTTCTTGTTAATGCACGAGTATCAATCCCAGATATTCCTGGAATCTTCTCTTCCTCCATCCAATCGCTCAGTGAGCGTTCTGCATTCCAATGGGAGTAGTTCTCGGAGTAATCGGAAACTATTAAAGCTTTTGTCTGAATTTTTTCAGATTCGAAATGGAGCAGAAGTGATTTTTCATAAGTCTTTGGAGGTACTCCATAATTGCCTATTAGCGGATAGGTTGTAACTAATATTTGTCCGGCATAGGATGGGTCGGTTAATGTTTCGGGATACCCTACCATCCCTGTGTTGAAGACAACCTCGCCCTCAGTTTTTCCTAAATACCCAAAAGAATATCCGGAAAAAATTGAGCCATCTTCTAAAATTAGCGTAGCTCGTTCTTGATTTTTATTCATCGCGCCTGTTTGATTAGTTTCAAATTAAAGTGGAATTTTTTCGTAGGTCTCAATATACAAATAATTGATATTTGATATTACTAATTCATCAAACAATGGAATTGAATGTTGGTTTATTACAAAATAATGGATAATTATTAGTTTGCATTAGTCTGTTTCTACAGATTCTCTAATAACTAAATGTAGTTAACTTTATTATAAAACTTTTATGACGAGAGGGTTTAAGTGGTTGAGAAATTTTAACGGTGGGTATGAAAAGTTGAGCGTTTTCAATTCGGTTTATTATTTATTCAATTCGGTACTTTCTTCATCTGTTAATAATCTTGAGTGAATAATAAACCGTAACCCAAGTGGAATTTCAAGCGAAAAACTTGAGCCTCTTCCTTCTGTGATATCAACAGTTAAGTGTGTGTGTTTCCAGTACTCGAATTGGTCTTGGTTCATATAATAATTTGCACCCTCCAAATGTCCAAGTAGAATATCACTATCGTCTAAGTACATATCTCCTTCTTCAAATATCATAGGAGCTGAACCATCACAACAACCGCCGCTTTGATGAAATATTAAATTTCCGTGTCTAACTTTTAGCCGTTTTACAACATCCGCAGCTTTTTCTGTTATTGCTATTCTTTCGCATTTCATAACGCTCCAAACACTATGTGTAAATTAAATGAATTAAAAAGGTCAGTCAAATATTTGACCGACCCTTTAACTTTTGGATAAATTACCTACTAAAAGAAACCTAATTTGTTCTTGTCGTAAGAGATTAACATATTTTTGGTTTGGCGATAGTGGTTCATCATCATTAAATGATTTTCTCTACCAAATCCGGATTTTTTATAACCACCAAATGGGGCATGGGCAGGATAGGCGTGGTAACAATTAACCCAAACTCTACCAGCCTTTATTGCTCTTGGTATTTGGTACAACTGATGTGCGTCTCTTGTCCAAACACCGGCACCGAGACCATAAAGTGTATCGTTTGCAATTTCTAATGCTTCAGCTTCATCTTTAAATTTAGTAACACAAACAACAGGTCCAAAAATTTCTTCTTGAAAGACCCTCATTTTGTTATGCCCTTCCAAAATGGTTGGTTGTATGTAGTATCCGTTTGCAAGGTCACCATCTAATTTACAAGCCTCTCCGCCAGTTAAAACTTTTACGCCTTCTTCTTTTCCAATTTTGATGTAGGAAAGAATTTTTTCGTATTGGTCGTTTGATGCTTGTGCACCAAGCATTGTGTTTACGTCATACGGGTTGTCCTGAATAATTGCTTCTGTTCTTTCAATAACTTTATCCATAAACGCATCATAAATATCTTCCTGTACCAATATTCTGGAGGGACAAGTACAAACTTCGCCTTGATTGAAAGCAAACAAAACGGCTCCTTCAATTGCTTTATCTAAGAAAGCATCATCTTTTTCCATTACAGAATTGAAGAATATGTTAGGTGATTTACCACCTAATTCCATAGTTACAGGGTTCAGGTTTTTAGATGCATATTGCATAATTAATTGACCTGTGGTAGTTTCTCCTGTAAAGGCAACTTTATCTACGCCAGTGTGTGAAGCCAAGGGCTTGCCAGCTTCTGGACCAAAACCATGTATTACATTGATAACTCCCGGAGGGAATAAATCAGCAATTTTTTCTAATAATAATGTGGCAGATGAGGGAGTTTGCTCAGCCGGTTTTAACACAACACAGTTTCCTGCTGCAAGTGCTGGCGGTAATTTCCAAGACAACATCAATAATGGGAAGTTCCATGGGATAATTTGTGCAACAACACCAATAGGTTCTCTGATAATTATTGAAAGCGTATTGGCATCCAATTCTGTAGCAGAACCTTCTTCAGCCCTTATTACCGCAGCAAAATAGCGCCAATGGTCAATAGCGAGAGGAACATCTGCGTTTATTGTTTCTCTAATTGGCTTACCGTTGTCGCAAGTTTCAACCAAAGCAAATTCTTCTAAATTAGCTTCAATAATATCTGCAACCTTGTTTAGCAAACCTGCTCTTTCTGCTGCTGAAGTATTTCCCCAAGCATCTTTAGCTGCATTGGCTGCTGCAACAGCATTGTCCACATCTTCTTTTTGCGACCGCGGATATTTTGCAATTAGTGAATTATCAACCGGGGAAGTATTATCAAAATACTCACCACCTACAGGATCAACGAACTTTCCGTTGATAAAATTACCATGCCTTTCTTTAAATTCTGGTTTTGAATAACCCATAGTACTTCTCCTTTTTAATGTACACCTACTCTTTTTATAGATTTTCGGTTTCCTCTATTGTTTTATAATGAATGCCAACAAACTTGCTATAGTATTTACAACTAAAGCCTTGCTTCGTCAAAGCTCAGCACATCGTGTTTTTCATCAAAAAGGATACGGAGCAGGTTAGTAAAGAAATAATTTGCCGTGGCGTAGAACAAAAAATATTCAATTCTACTTTTTCTTAGCCTCGGTCTTTGCCTTGTACTTTAGTGCGGAATTTTATTACACTTTACTTTTATTTTACTACTACTTTATTATTTGTTCAAACGTCCAATTTTTCAATTTTAATATGTAGAAATTTTTCTTCTTACTTAATCCAAAATACTTAAAGTGTCTAAATATAGCAAATTGATTTGGTGAGTAGTCTCGATAGAAATTATTTATGGTGGGTTGGTTTTATTTTAAAGTTAGAATAAATTAAAAAATGCTTTTTCTATCTTTTAATCTGTTCTTATTCGTTTAATTCGTTCAATCTGCGTGCTATTTTTAAATATCACAAATTATTTTTACTCTCATTCCAATACTTATCCATCTCTTCGAGAGAGGCATCATAAATTTTTACATTTTTTTTAGAGAGTTCATTTTCTATATACTGAAATCGTTTTATGAATTTCTCATTTGTTCTGCGTAAAGCATTTGCCGGATTTATACCAATAAAGCGTGAGTAGTTAACAAGCGAAAAAAGTAAATCTCCCATCTCTTCTTCAATATGTTCTGTATCATTTTTCTTTTCAGCTTCCTTCATCTCTTCAATTTCTTCGGTAACTTTATTCCAAACGTCTTCCTTCTTTTCCCAATCAAAGCCAACCTTAGCTGCTTTCTGCTGTAGTCGGAATGCTTTATGCAATTCTGGGAGATGCTTTGGAACACCTTCCAATACTGAACTTCGTCCCTCTTTCAATTTTATAGTCTCCCAATTTCGTTCAATATCACTATTGTTTTTAACTGAAATATCGCCAAAAATATGCGGATGCCTGCGGATTAATTTTTCACAGATCGAGTCAATTACATTATCAATATTAAAGTTTTTCATATCTTCGGCAATCACAGAGTGGAAAACAATGTGGAGAAGTAAATCCCCAAGTTCAACTTTTAATTCAGCATAGTCCTTTTCATCAATAGCCTCAACAACTTCGTATGCTTCTTCGAGTGTGTTAGCTTTTATTGAATCATGAGTTTGTACACTATCCCACGAGCAATCACTTCTTAGTCGTCTCATAATGCTAATCAGTTCTTCAAATTTTTTACCAGTCAATTTTCACCTCAAATTTATTATTAATGCTAAATTAGTTTTTTGTTGAATGCTTCCAAAGTAAAATTTATTTTAATTAACTTTGAACTATTAATTTATGTATTGGAGTTTTAATGATTGAAGATAAGATTAAAGAATTAGGATACTCAGTACCAGAAGCACCAAAGCCGTTAGCAGCATACATACCAGTAATAAAAATTGGTAATTTGGTTTTCACTGCCGGACAGTTACCAATGGTGGATGGTAAACTAATTGCCGAAGGAAAACTTGGCAGAGAAGTATCGGATGAAGTGGGAACAAAAGTTGCAGAAATTTGTGCACTTAATTGCTTAAGTGTAATTAAATCTGAAATTGGAGATTTAGAAAACATTGAGCAAATTGTAAAACTTACAGTCTTTGTAAATAGTGCAGATGGCTTTACTGCCCAACCACAAATTGCAAATGGTGCATCAGAGTTTTTAGTAAATGTTTTTGGAGATGCTGGTAAGCACGTCCGCAGTGCAGTTGGTGTAAATGAGCTTCCAATTAATGCTCCTGTAGAGATTGAAATGATTGTAAAAGTTAAATAGAAGAAAAACAAACTCTTATAGAATTGTTTTTTTTATAATGAAAATCTATTTTGCCTGAAAACAATTTGAACTTATGGAAAAAAAACTAAAAATAATATCAATGAAAGATGAGCAGAATGACTTTTCTTATTGGATTACCAAAAGCTATCAAGAACGAATTGATGCAATAGAAGCTTATCGAAAAAAAATTATGAAAATTATTGATGAAGTTGAAATCAATTTTATTGGACTAAATGAACTTATTAAAAACAAGCAAGCTTCAGGTAGAGATAAAGATTTATTAGATTTGAAAAATCTTAAAAAATGATTTTAAGCGTGTTGCGTATAGTTACATTTAATATCACAATTTCTCATCAACAATTTCTATTACATCTCTTAGCATTCTATTAGCTTTTAATTTTAACTCGTCACAATCTTTTCGCATTTTGGAATTAAATTCTTCATCCTCAATATCTTTAAGGTTTATAAGCACATTATAAATTCCGCCAATAACACCAGTGTATGCAATTTGTGCACCAACACCAACATCAGTAATAGAATTTGGATTACCAAGTTCGGCAACCATTTTTGAAATCTCAATTGCTTTGTTACTTTCTACAGCAGTGTTGTAGGGAACTGCCACAGCTTTCTTAAGTCCGTTTTGCATTGCTTCAAAGCGTACTGCTTTTTGTTCATCCGTTTTTTGCGGTAAGCGACGCGCATCCATATAGGCATTAAATGCGTCAGTGTCTGCATCAATAGCTTTAACAAGAAAATTTTTAACAGCTTGTGCTTTTTCGGCTGATGTATTAAGCAATCCATCAATACTCTCAGTTCCACGTTTATTAGCTGATAAGTTACTTACCATTGAAGAGAGTGAAGCACCCAAAGCACCCGCAAGTGCAGCAATAGAGCCTCCGCCAGGGGCTGGGGATTCACGAGAGACTTCATCAACAAAGTCTGTAAGTTTCATCTCAACAAGTGCATCATCCAAATTGGATGGCAACCCCAACACACGTTCTTCAATATTAAAACTGGCAACATCGGTTAAGCCCAGTGATTGCACGGCAGTCTGCAAAATGTCGCGTATTGGTATTCCTGCTGAACGCCCTTGCTTTGCGAGATAATATTTGCCAACTTCAAGCAAAGCTGGGTAGGGAACCATCCCAACAATTTCGGAGCCGGTTACTATAAGTCCTCGCTCGGTTGCCATTTTTCGTGTTGCAGCAATAACGTGGTGCATCGATGTAACGTTGTAATCAGTAAGGTTAATAGATATTTGAACTCTATCATAATTGGGAACCATCCAGCCAATTGCTTTGCAGTGAGTAAAAAGTCCGGGCTTTTTAACTGATTGACCAATCAATTTATTTATATCAATTCCATTAAGTATTAGCAAATCTGTTAGTGAATAATCGTGTTCCTTTCTGCAATGTTCTGCAACTTCTTCAAAGGTAGTAGCAACAAAATCACAGCTTCCACAAGGATAATGGTTTTCATTATATTTTAAAATTGAAGTTCCCATATAGTAAAATGGGAATGTATTTCCGGAACGAGCCGAGCGACCTTTTTCTCGTAGTTCAAAAGCAATATCAGTTGCGTGTAATTTTTCACGTGTGTTTAAACTAATGTTGTAAGCAATTAAAAATTCTCGAACTCCAATAACTGTAGCACCACTGCGAGCATTAAATTGGAATGGTCCGAAGTCGGGTTCCCATTCTGGCTTTTTGAATTTCTCTGCAAGTGCTTCATACTCACCTGCTCTCACAACTGCAAGGTTTTCTCTTTCTGGTCTTTGTGCCGATTTCTCGTACAAGTAAATTGGAATTCCTAATTCATTTCCAACACGCTCAGCTATTTCTTTTGAAAGTGTAATAGTCTCTTCAATTGTAATACCACTTACAGGAACAAACGGGCAAACATCCGTTGCACCCATTCGTGGATGCGAGCCTTGATGTGTTGACATATCAATTAATTCAGATGCTTTTTTTATAGATTGAAATGCAGCTTCTTTTACACTTTTGGGTGAGCCAATAAAAGTAACAACAGTTCTATTCATATCGTAGCCTGGGTCAACATCAAGTAGTTTTATTCCATCTACTTTTTCAATTTCGTCTGTTATCTGCTTAATAATTTCTGGGTTTCTTCCCTCGGAAAAGTTCGGGACACATTCAATTAGTTGTTCGTGCATAACTTCCTCAAAGATTACTTTTTATAATTTTATATTAAAATCTAACTGAATTAAATCGGTTATTCAAGGAGTGTAAAAAAGATAATTTGTTTGTAGGTTGGTTTGTTTTTGAAGGGCTTCACATAAAAAACGGCTACAAATCCAATTCCCCAATTGAGATAAATAACCGTTTAGTTTTTCTATGTGAATCCTTTAATAAAAATTTGAAATTTGAGTTTTAGATTTTTCATTATATTTTCCTTTAATTATTAGTCCGCCGTGGCGGATTGTTATTTATTTAGGTCTGATACAAAACTCACTATAAAAGGTTCCCAATTTTGGGATGATTTTGGGTATATTATGATATATAGAACATCTCCGAGGAAGTTTACGAACAAAATAAAATATAGCCATGATTTTTGTGGTAATTACTTGTTGCAAAATATAATTTGAGTTGTAACATATTAAAATAAATAAGTTAACTAATCAATAAACAGGAGTAATAATGAAGCTGAAGTTATTGGCTCTGCTTTTAATCACATCACTAATATTCTTAAATTGTAGTGAACCAGAGATAAAAAATATCAACTTAAAAGATGCAATATTTAGAGCTGAAGGAAACAATCCAGCGTGGAAATTAGAAATTGATTCAAACAATGGAATTCATTTCTATTCAAACACCAAATTGGAAAAGATAGTAACACCAAGCTCTACATTAGTTGAAATTATAAATGTGGCAACAACAAATTATAATGCAGAGACTGAATCTGCACAGATTAAAATTGAGATTTTCAAGAAGCAATGTATCGATTCAGAAGAATATAAAGAGTTCAAATATGAAGTTCGTGTTCAAGCAAAAAATACTGCTGATGATGATTTCCAACTATTTAAAGGATGCGGTGAGTTTTTGGCAAATAAAAATTAGGTGGTATACACAACACAAATTGGTTTTCGGTTTTGATCCCGCATGGCGGGATTGATGTTATATACCGCCAACATCTACTTTGGAAATTCCGACATGTTCCGTTTTCGGAAAAACCATTTCATTGTCGGTATAAATAGGAATTACAATAATTTAAAAGGCATTTTCAATATGATTTATTTTTGGAGCTTCATTTCCTCTAAGAAGAACTCCAACAACATCAAATCTGCAATCAATATCAGTAATCTTTTTCTCCATTAAATAGCCCTCTGCTATTTTCCTTATTTGGCGTTGTTTGTTTTTTGTTACTCCTTGAATTGGGTCACCAAATTCAAGATTTTTTCTTGTTTTAACTTCAACAAAAACTAACACTTCACCATCCATTGCAATTATGTCAATTTCTCCGTGACCAAAATGGTAGTTGCGTTCTATTATTGTAAAGTTGCTTTCAATTAATAAATCGCAAGCGTAATCTTCGCCCTTATCTCCAGTGTGTTGTTTGTAATGCGGCATTAAAATCTAAGCTCTTCTTGATGTTCAATTATATTGTTCAAAAAACTTTTTCTATGAAGTTTTGTAGTTCCATTTTCTTTAATTGCTTTAACATGTTCACGAGTACCGTAGCCTTTGTTTTTGTGCCATAAATATTCCGGATGCTTTTTACTCTCAGCAATCATAATTCTATCGCGAGTTACTTTAGCCAATATGGATGCAGCAGCAATTGAGAAAGATTTGGAATCTCCTTTTACCACCGTCTTTGTTGAGGTTTGCGAATTGAATGATTTGTTCCCATCAATCAGAATTAAATCTGGAGTTGTTTTTAATTCTGCTACAGCAAGTTCCATTGCTTTAAGTGCAGCTTGCAGAATGTTGATTTTATCAATTTCTTTTTGATGAACAATTCCTACACCATAACTAACCGCATGTTTAATTATTTCATCGTAAAGTTCCTCTCGTACTTTCGCAGTTAGTTTTTTCGAATCATTTATTTTATGAATAATTGTTTTGTCATCAAAGATAACGGCAGCCGCAACCACTGGGCCAGCAAGGGGTCCGCGACCAGCTTCATCAACTCCAGCAATTGATTTCACAGAATTATTCAAAAACGATTTATCAAATTCTTTTAAGTTCTTCAAAGTTTTGCACCTATAAATATTGCAATCACTCCCAGCACCATTCCAAGTTTAAGTAGTTTACTTACTTTCCGAATTACCTTCTGGGATGTTTCTCTTCTAAGTTCACGAATTACATAAATTAAAATTCCATTTACAAAGAGTAACACAAAAATAAAATAGTATAGATTATAAATTTTCAATAAAAATGGAAGTGTTGTAGATACAATTAGAAGAAGTCCAATGGCAGAGATAAGTTTAACAGAATTATCAACTCCATACTTTATTGGAAAAGTTAAAATGCCAATAGATTTATCTCCTTCAATATCTTCAATATCTTTTACCAGTTCTCGCATCAGGCTTATTAAAAAAGCGAACGTCATTGGAATAATTCCACAATAGATACTTCCTACAACAACACTACCAAACAAGAAAGCTAACCCAGTAAAGAAAGCGACAACAATATTTCCTAGCAGTGGAGTTCTCTTTAGTTCGTAAGAATAGAGAAACATCATAATAGATGTTGCAACAACAATTGAAAAAGCATTAAATCCTAAATTATAGTACGAGAGTGCAAATGCAAAAAAAGTAATGGATGCATATATATTTAATGCTGTTGTTGAGGAGATATCACCAGAGGGCAAAGGTCTATCCGGTCGGTTAATTTTATCTATTTCAATATCAAAAAAATCGTTAATTATATTTCCGCCAGCGTTTACAAGGTATCCAGCAAAACCAGCAATTAAAAATAAAGTGTAGTTAACTGAATCAGCACAAATTAAACACGCTGCAACAATTGTAAAAAATGTAATTAAACAATTGAGTGGACGAATGATAGAGATTAGTGATTTAAAGTTTTTCAAAATAACCTAGACAAGTTTTGTTCTTCAAAAATAGTAATAAAGAAAATCCTTTGTGTAAAAGAATAGCATAACATTTTCAAAACTCACCAATCAAACCAAAATGAATTTTTCCTTGATTAAAGTTATCCCCTTGTGCAATTGCATAACTAACGGCAAGCATACCAAGAGCAGTTTCAAAAGTTATTCCAATTCCATAGCCAATTTTTGTTGCTGATAGTTCCGGCAACTGTTGCAGCGGCAAGGAGTTTCTTTTATAATATGCAATGTCAGTAAAAAGAAAGGCGTAGGAACGGCGTCCAATTAGATAGCGATACTCAATGTTCGCCCACAAAAATCTGTTGGCTGTAAATTGATTTTCCTCATAACCGCGAAGCGTATTGTTCCCGCCAACTCTGAACATATCACTTATTTCAATATCATCCCCCCGCAACTCTCTTAGATGCAGACCAATAAAGGGAATATGCCGAGTGTAGAAACTTTTGAAAAGAAGTAAATCTAATTCAATTCTAAATTGATTTGGATTTGTGTTTGTTGTATCGGAAACATACTGCTCTGGACCATTAATTGTTTTTGAACTATACTTAAAAGTGTTCAGCACATAAAGCCCTTTTGTCGGTACAAATATATCATCGCGAGTATCGTACTTAAAATTTACTCCACTATTAATGGTAGTTGAATTGAAAACAGTAAATCCACTTTCATCCGGATTAGTTGGAATAGTAAACTCTTCCGAAAATATTAGAGCAGATGAGAATGATTCAGTTGCAAGGAATTCTATTTTTCCATTTAATGTACGCTGCACGTATGATGAGTCCTGCTGTCGCTGAAAGAGTAGTAAGTCAATGTTAAAGGGGAAACCAAAGACCCACGGCTCCAAATATTTTAACTCAAGCTCTTGTGAATATTGATCAAGCTTGCTCCACTTGAATGAGACAGCACGCCCAGTTCCAAAAAGATTTCGTAGGTTAACATTAACCAGTCCGGTTAAGTATCCTTTTTTGTTATCGTTGTTAGGGGGTATGTACCCAATTATTCCATCAAAGAAGTTAGTCCCTTTTTCAACTACATCAATTTGTAAAATACCTTTATCTTCTGAGTTGAAAAAATATTTTGGAGTTGAAATGGTTTCAAAAAAATGGAGTCTATTTAATTTGGATGGCATTTTATCAATTTTATCTTGAGAGTAAACATCCCCTTTGTTAATGCGGAGTTCACGAGTTATAACATAATCTTTTGTTTTCGAATTACCATTAATAATTATAGTATCAATTTTGCTAATTTGGTTTTTTGAAAAATTGAGATAAATATCAACAAGATATTGATCTGCTTCGGTATCATTAAAAAAGAAAAGGGATTCAATATTTATTGATGTAAAGGGAAATCCGTTGTTCTCAAAATATGTTAACATTTCAGAGAAGCTATTCTCAAATTCTGAAACGATGAAAGGAGAATCTTTTAATAAGTAGAATTTTTCGTTAACTCTTTCTAATTCAAGTGAATCAAGATTTTTAATAAATATCTCATTCACATAAGTTGGATTTCCTTCATTAAGATTGATGCTTATGTTTACTCTTTGTGAATCGTCAGAGAAAAATGATTTTATACTATCTATCTGAAAATTGTAATACCCGTTGTGCTGTAGGTTAAAAGCAATACGCTGCTTAATAGTATCGGTTACAGAATCAAAATACTTTTTATTGTTTAGATTAATCCATTTTGAATAATCACTTTCAGCAAAATCAGAACTGCCACGAACCTCAATGTTTTCAATAGTTTGAGCAAATATTGAGAATGTGAGAAAGATGAATAAAAAGCAGAAAATAATTTTACTTGTGAGTGGGCGAGTCATTTATCAACTTTAGTTTTTTACCAATTGGTTTTACTGTAATCGAATTAATAATATTTTCAACCTCTTTTAACATTACTGTGCAAACACTCCACTGTGATGCGTTTACACTTCCAAGAGCAGATGCAATTTTTACAAACTCATCAAAGACTAATGCCTTCTCTAAGCCGTAAGCAATTCCTGCAACAAAAGCATCACCGCTTCCTGTTGCATCAATCTCATCTATTTTTTTTGATTCAATTTTATAGATGAAATCAAATTTTGAAGCGAATGTTGGCTTCCATCCATCAGTGATGAAAGCGAGTTTAACTCCTTTGGGGTAAAGTCTTTTTAAGAAATCAATTTTACTTTGCTGAGTTTTAAGTTTGATGTTTAACGAACTTTCAATTTCGTGAATATTATTATGGAGTATTGTTGGAGAAGCATCAATGCAGCTCTGTAGATGATCGCCATAAGTATCGAGTATTGATATTTTATCTAATTCGTTTGCTAATTCAATTCCATAAGTAATTATCGAGGCGGATTCCTTGTTTGGAATGCTTCCGGAAAAAACAACAATTTTACAATTCTGAATCATTTTTATGAGTTTTGTTTTAAACTCATTTATTTCATTTTCAGATAATCTGCTTTGAGGTTCAAAGATAGATGTAATTCTATTTTTAGATTTTTCAATTGCGAGTGTTGCTCCTCTTGTTTCTCCTTTTGCAGAGATAGATGTAAAATTTATATTTTCATCAATCAATACTTTCCGTAACTGTTTACCATTGTTTCCACCAAGGAAGAGTAGGGCTGTGTTCTTTATTGAAAGGTAGTTAAGCTGCCTGCTAACATTAATTCCCTTTCCGCCAGCTTTCTGTTCTTTACTAACGCCACGATTTACTCTACCCAAAGTAAGAGTTTCGAACTCTACTCTGTTTTCAAGCAGAGGATTTATTGTTACAGTTAAAATCATATTCTTAAATTCATTTAGAAAAATTACTGTCTATATCTGTACCAATCACCATAGTTTCTGTTCAATAGTCTGTAATCTCCGAAACCTGTTTCATCAATAAAATAGAACGATTGATTGATATTGTAATAATGCCAAACCTCATAGGGCTTGCTGTCATATTCAAAAGGATAACGGTCAACATTATCGGGCGGACCCAGAATAATGTATATCATTCCCATATCAGTCTTCCATCCTTCAAAATAGTGTTTGAAATTTTTATTTGCGTATGAAACTCTTCTATAATATTCTCGAAGTACTTCATTTTGAGTAGTGGTTGGAGATGGGTCTTGCCTTTTCCAAAATTCTTTATATTTTTTCATTTTGTCATCAAAGTTTTCGGTTTCTAACATATCATCTCTTTCATCTGTAGTAGCTATATATGCCATTTGTTCAATAGCCTTATCAAGATTTATAATAGATGAAGGGAATCCGAAAATCTTTGATACAAAAATCTTTGCTGTTCCAGAAATAGTTTCTTCATCGCTATCAACAGCTTTAACAGTAAGTTTATACTGACCAAGAGAAATATCAGAATTATCCAATTCCTTTTTGATTTGGTTAATACCAGACTCGATTTCAACCACTTCTTTTTGTTGTAATACTATTTCACCATCAACAGTTTCAACTAAATATTCTAAGTTTACAGAATCATCTTTATCAGAATACAATTCATAAAAAAAGAATAGCGAAGAATCGGAAGAAGAGATAGCATTAGAAACATTTAAAATAATTTGGTTATCAATCTCAGATGAAATTAGTAGAATATCACTAAACTCTAATGACTTATTGAAACTCCTAACTTCCATTTTTGCTTCAACCGAAAAATCTTTTTTTGAATCTTTATCATATAGCAAGCACGAGAGAACATAATCATTAGGTGGAAGTTCAAAGGACTTAAACCCGAATTTAAAATTGTTTTCGGATGATGCTTCATCAAAATTATTTACAACTATTTTCCCATTCCAAGTTTTTTCAATAACTATTTTATCTTTGTCTTCATCATAAATAGTTAAAGTAAGAGAATACTTAGCTCTAAATTTATTCTGAAATTTAACGAATTGAAGATTGGCATAAGGGATTTGGAAATAGACATCGATGCGAGTAATTTCGGGTGAGTCTCCTTTATAATTAGCAGCATCAATATAGAAACCGGGATATTCACCAGGTGGCACTATGCCGTGTGAATATTCAACCTGAGCTAAAACAGAATAACTTATAAATATTAAAAGGAAAAAGAACTTCATTGTTAATCTTCTCATCATTTGTTTAACTTAATTTAGCAAATAAATCATAATCATTGAAGTCAATAATTTCTACATTATAAATATTGCCAATTTCTAATTTCACAGAGTTTTCAACAAGAACCTCACCATCAACCTCTGGGGCATCACGCTCCGAGCGTGTAACATAATAATCACCATCAAGAGTATCAACAATAACATCAATATTTTTACCAACCATAGAAGCATTTTTTTCAAGTGAAATTTCTTTTTGAATCTCCATTACTTTATTATTTCGCTCAGTTTTTATCTCTTCTGAAATTGGATCTCCAAGAGCATAGCCAGTAGTATCATCCTCTTGCGAATAATTAAAAACGCCAACTCTATCAAATTTTGTATTCTCAATAAACTCGCAAAGTTCATTAAAATCTGCTTCTGTTTCATTCGGGAAACCAATAATAAAAGTTGTTCTTAAAGTTAAGTTCGGAATTTTCTTTTTTAGAGTTTCAATTAATTCAATTGTTTTTCGTTTTGAAATTCCTCTTCTCATCTCTTTTAGAACATTATCAGAAATATGCTGCAAAGGGATATCAACATAATTTAAAACTTTGGGGTTGCTTGCAATTGTTTCAATGGCTTCAATAGGGAAGTGGGATGGATAAGTATAAAGAAGTCGAATCCATTCTATGCCTTTTACCTCACTTAGTTTGTTTAGAAGTTCATCAAGATTCCTTTTGCCGTAAAGGTCAATGCCATACTCTGTTGTATCTTGACCAATAATAATAAGCTCTTTTACACCTTTGGCAGCAAGTGATTTTGTTTCGGTTACTAAATCATCAATTGGTTTAGAACGGTAACTACCACGAATTAATGGAATAGCACAGAACGAGCAAGGGTTATCGCACCCTTCCGAGATTTTAATATAAGCAAAATGTTTTGGAGTAGTAAGTTCACGTTCCCCAAGAAGTTCGGTTTTTAATCTGCCGCCAAGTTCTTCAACTATACCTTTGTAATCTTCTGTTCCAAAGTATTTATCAACTTCTGGAATATCTTTTTTAAGTTCAATTTCGTACCGCTCTGATAAACATCCGGCAACGTAAACTTTTTTAACTTTGTGTTCTTTTTTTAGAGCTACTGCTTCAAGAATTGTATTGATTGATTCCTCTTTTGCAGGGTTAATAAATCCGCAAGTATTTATTATAAGTGAGTCCGCATCGTTTGGGTCGTCCACTATTTCGAAATCATTTATTTTTAATTGAGCCATTAAACGTTCTGAATCCACAGCGTTTTTTGAACAGCCCATTGTTATTATTCCAATTTTTTGTTTCTTCAAA
>JAKIUC010000044.1 GCA_021647785.1 Melioribacteraceae bacterium | reverse complement strand
TTGGTCTGCTTATTTATTAAATGCAAAGTTATATAACAAATATACGGATATCTTTGCATATATGCAAGGGCTTTTTGTCCTTAACACATTTGTTTTCAATAACTTAACTCAATTTGAGGAGACCCTATTTATCAGCACATAAAATATTATTAAAAGACTTTACAAGTTATGCGAACAAATTCTCTGCACAGCTAAAAGAACAAGCTCGGCTAATATCCCAAAATGAAAAAGTGGAATACATTTATCTAAACAATTCACACGTAAGGAAAGAAGAATTGATAAGGAAGAAGATAGAAAAAAGGGGTAACCATCCAGGCTTGGTTGCAATATTGAGTTGTTTGGAGTTAGATAATAGTTTTGACATTTATAAAAACAAGGATACACAGAGATTGGAGTTGGTTTCCCGTAAGAGAAAGTGCTTGCATATCTATTACTATTTTATAGATAAAGATTTAGGTCTTTGTTTTTTTCGTATTCAAACTTTCTTTCCTTTTAAGGTAACTATATACTTTAATGGCAAAGAGAAGTTAGCTCGTGAAATGTCTTCGAACAATATAGATTATCAAAAAGAGGATAATTGTTTTACTTGGATTGATGATTTAATAAAATCTCAAGAATTATCCGATAGCTATGATATCCCTAAATTACAATCAATATTTGATAGGTTTGCTAAAAAATATGTTCCGATATTAAAAGAATTATCTACAAAATGGAATTTATCATACCATTGGTCAATACGCCAAATAGAATATGCTAAAGATATTATGTTTAAGGATCAGAGTCAGTTAGACGTAATATATGGACAACTAATTAAGTATTCAGTTTTAACTGCTTCACCGGAAGATGTATTGTCATTTTTAGGTAAAAAACAAAAAGGGCAACAAGGAGGTAAAGTAGAAACTAGTCACAAAAAGACATATCTCGGTTATCGAGTAAAACACAAAAATGGTTCAACATCTATAAAGATTTATAATAAAGCTGGCAGCGTACTCCGAATAGAAGTAACATTTAATAATATTTCAGAGTTAAAAGTTATAAGAGAAGTACATCAGAAAGATGGAGAAGTAGTTAAAAAGCTTACTAATATGAAGCGTTCTATATATTCTATCGAACACATCATCAGATTTGCAAAAGCCGCAATAAGTCGTTATACAGATTTTCTCTCGAAAATGGATAATAACGATAAAGGGCTTAAAGAACTTCGCCAATTAACAGAGCGAAAAACAGAAAATGGAAACAACTACAAGGGGTTTAATCCTTTACACAAAGATGATTTTATGCTTTTTCAACAATTGCTTAATGGTAGTTTTATAGCAAATGGAGTTACCAACAAAACTTTCAGAGAAGCTATATCTAAAATATCTGATGATTTTAACTGGAAACCTTCTCTTCCGTAATAAAACTTTTTTATTCAATATTTCAAAGAACATTTTTTATAACTTTTAACATACAAGAGTTTTCGGTTTACTGAAAAAAGTGAACAAATCTTACAAATATTTCCTTACTGAAAATGGAAGATTGGTCTTAATTATTGCTCTTAAACTTAGGAACCTAACTGCTATTCCTGAATTGAACAAGATGGCTGCTTATTGCTGAAAAATTTCTTTACATAAAAAACAAGAATTTAAGTGGTAATACTATAGCGCAACAAGTTGCAGTCCGCCGCGGCGGATGAGATAATAGATTTGAGATATGAGACAAAAACAAAGGAATAAAATCTTGTTATAATTCTTTACATAAAAAACACATGTTCCGTCATTTTTCGCGGAAAGGATTTAGTTGGTAATACTATATGGCGATAAATCGCAAAAACAAATATTGCTCAGCAGTCGAGGACCATTCCTCGACAATTATTAATTGATGTTACTTAAATAGAATAGGAAAGACAATATGAAAATTAAAAATAGATTATTATACATTGCATCTTTTGTTTTTTTAACAGCACAACTACTTATGCTTAGCTCTGTCGAAGTATTTGCAAACACAAACCCAACAGTAACAAATGTAGCCTTCACAATTTCTGGCACAACAGTAACAGTTACATATGATGTTGCAGATGCAGAGGAAAGTACATTTACAGTTTATATGGAAGTCTCGGATGATGGAGGCACAACATGGGATTTTGATTATGGTGCCACAACCGGAGATATTGGGCCCAATGTTGCAGCGGGTAATACAAAAACAATAACATGGGAATACACTGGAGCAGAGAATAGCAATTTTATAATAAAAATACTAGCAGATGATTTATTTGGTGACCAAGAATATTATCAAGGCAATATTTTTGATATTATCACATATTCCGGACAAGATTATAAAACGATTACGATAGGCACCCAAACATGGTTTGCAGAGAATCTTAATGTAGGTACAAAGATAAACAGCACTACTAATGGCTTTGAACAAACTGATAACAGCATAATGGAAAAATACTGTTATAATAATAACGCAAGCAATTGCGACACTTATGGAGGCTTATATGAATGGACAGAAGCGATGCAATATGTAACCACCGAAGGCACTCAAGGTATCTGCCCAAGCGGTTGGCACATACCAACATTAGCAGAGTATCAAACATTAGAAACCTATGTAGTAGGCGATAGAGCAACAAAACTAATAGATGAGAACGCAAGAAGTGGTTATACATACACCAACGAAACCGGCTTCTCTGCCCTGTTTGCGGGCTACCGTTACAATTATACTGGTTACTTCTACAATTTAGGTCGCTACACTAACTTTTGGAGTTCCACGGAGTATGGCAGTGTCGCTGGCAATATGCTCCTTAGATCTAATTACAGCTATGTTTACTTCTACTATGACGACAAGTCTCACGGTTTTAGTGTTCGCTGCTTGAAGGACTAGCTCTGTTGACTATTTATCCCACGTTTTTTGGTGGGGTTTGACTTTTAATCATTTTATTAGTGTAGAGGTGAGTATAAATACTAACAAAAAGAAAATATGTTTTTTACTAGTTTACCTTATCATAAATTCATTTCTTTTGGCTGAGTCTTGGACGGGTAAAGCATATTTAATTACTGTTTCTACTAAAAGAATTGTAGGAAGTAAAATAGAAATAGCATTTACAGTAAAGAATACTGGAACAGAGAAAAACTCCTATACTTTAGTAATGAAAGTAGTTGATAATAATAATTTGCAAAAATTCTATGAAGAAAATACAAATGCTTGGGGCGTAGAACCCGGAGAAACAAAAGCTGTTTCATTTTATTGGACACCTGACAAAGCAGGTGATTTTAAGTGTATTGGTATAGTAAAGAATTGGAATAATACATCAACTTATGATACAAAAGAGTATGGTTGGTTTGAAGTTAAAAAACCACCTGCAGATTTGAGTATTTCAGATTTCAATACAGATTGGAAAGCATCTTCAAATAGTGGCTCAGACCAAGGATATGTTAAAAATTTGGGAGGTGAAAAACTTGATTGGGAAACAGATATTTCTAAAAGTTGGATTACTCTATCTAAAGAAACTGGGAGTATAGATGGAGGAAAAAAGACAAGCGTAACAATTTATATTAGTGAGAATGTTAGAGTTTCAAATCGAGAAGGGTACGTAAAATTTTGGAATAAAATTGACTCTCAAGGAGATTACAAATATGTCTCTATTGAACAAGCAGGGAAACCTGAAAATAAAGTAGATATCGAAAATGCATGGTGGTCAAATAAGAGTGATGTAGATGGAGATGGATATTTTAGTAGTGCAAGGTTAAATTGGAAATTGAGAGTTGAAAATGAAGGAGATCAACCAAATGTTAAATCGGTTGTAGAATATCGGAAAAATAACGGAAGTTGGAAGCTGTGGAATTCTGATGTTGTAAATGTAGCTAGATCAATAGTTAGATATTTTACTATTGAAGGTCCAGGAATGACTCATGGACTATATGATTGGCGAGTAATGGTTTATAGAGATGGTAAATCATCCAAAGATGATGAGTACAACTATTCCAACGATTCTGATTTAAATGATGTAAAAATTGAAACTGCCAGTGAAGATGAACCGACTGCCATTATAGAGGATACTTGGTGGGTAGAAGAAGAATCAATAGACGAGGATGAAGATGGCTTTATAAGTAGTGGACGATTAAAATGGAAAGCAGTAACAAAAAATCATGCGAACAATCCAAACCAAAAACTTACAGTAAAAGCAAAAGTTTTTTTTCAGAAAGATGGGACGGGTAGTTGGACAATATGGCATGAAAGCGAAGAGTACGAGATAACAGGTTCTCAAGATGGAAATGTAAGATATTGTGAAGTAGGTGAAGAAGGTAAATTTCCTAATGAGAAGTATGATTGGAAGATAGAGATCTATAGAGGTAATGTAAAAGATGATACTCGAGATAATAATGATGATAATGATTTAGATAATGTAAAAATAGAAAACCCTAGTGAAGACGTATTTAATAGCAATTTAGAAATAACTAATATTGAAAAAAATATAAGTATTAATGCACTTGGTAATATTAGCAACAAAACTTTTTCAAATGGTCAAATTACAAATATTGGTACAACACCTCTTTCCTGGGATGTTGAAATTGCTGGTAGCGAATGGATTGAGGTAAATAATTATGAAAAGACGATTCTTTCAGGGAATTCAGAAGATCTTCAAATTGTTATAAAACCAAACAATACTAAAGCAAACAGAAATGGAGAAATAAGATTTTACAATATACAAAATGAAGCAGATGAATTTATAATAACAATTGGTCAAGAAGGTAGGCGTATTCCAGAGGGTTTTGTTTATATTGATGATAACTCAAAGAGTCTATACTTGAATAATGCTCCATTTAGATTTGTGGGTAATAATTTATATTGGCTCCAAGATGAATATAAACGTGGAAATAAAAATATAATTGACGAAATATTAGAACAATGTGCTGATAATAATCTAAATGTAATTCGTACATGGGGGTTTAATGATGACCCTAATTCAATTTCAAAAATGCAGTGGAAATATGGAAATACTTTTAGTTATAGTTTTTTTGCTTTTGATAGTGTTATAATAAAAGCAAAAAGTAAAAACTTTAAACTAATTGTGACTTTAGTCAATTATTGGGACGATTACGGTGGAATTAGACAATATGCAGATTGGGTTGGAAAAGAAACGTCCCCAAAAGAAATTTTTTATACTGATGAAGATATAAAAAAAATATATCGTGATTATGTTTTTGAGATAGTAACGAGATACAAAGATGAATCCACAATAATGGCATGGGAACTAATAAATGAACCAAATAATGGAGGTAATGATCCAACAGGCAACATTATTAGAAGTTGGATTTATGAAATGTCAGAATATATAAAAGCTTTAGACTTAAATCATCTAGTCAGTGTTGGTGAAGAAGGTTATGATTCACTAAAAGAAGAATCACACTGGGTATATAATGGGTCAAAAGGAATCAGCTTTACCAAGAATATTCAAGTGCCTTACATCGACTATGCAAATATTCATTTATACCCCGATAAATGGTTTAATTCAGATTTTGAACAGGAAGGACTTAATTGGATGCAAAAACATATGGATATAGCAAATAAATATGGCAAGCCACTGGTTGTTGGTGAATTTGGTTATGCTAAAGAAGAAAAAGCAGAAATATTTGAAAGCTGGTTAAAATATATTAATGACAATAAAGACCATATAAATGGTTCGAATGTTTGGCAATTTGTTAATGAAAGTAGAGATAATGCACTTATAGATTCGGAGATGCATTCATTTTCACTTCCAGACGATAACGATATTGTTCAAGTTCTATTTCAGCAAGCTAATATACTTCCAGTTGAATTAATTAAATTTTTTGCAACTATTGTTAGGAATAAAGTTCAGATAAATTGGCAAACAGCAACAGAAGTAAATAATTATGGTTTTGAAATTGAACGGTCTTCGTTCCAAAAGGATGGAACTACGCCCGTCAGGACAGACTGGAAAATGATAGGATTTGTTGAAGGGCATGGTAACAGCAACTCCCCTAAAGATTATTCATTCATAGATGCTGATAATTTAAGTGGCTTAGTAAAATATAGATTGAAACAAATAGACACGGATGGTTCATTTGAATACTCTAATATTATTGAAGTAGAAATAAATTCTCCAAAGGAATTTAAGTTATCGCAAAACTATCCAAATCCATTTAACCCAAGTACTATAATTAGATATGATATACCTAATGGAGATGCAATGTTTGTAACACTAAAAGTTTATAATTCTCTTGGTGAGGAAATAGAAGCATTGGTAAATGAGAGACAAACAAGTGGAAGCTATGAAGTAGAATTTAATGCCAAAAACCTAAGTACAGGTATATATTTTTATAGATTAACAGCTGGTGCTTCGACTCTTCGACATTTCGACAAGCTCAACGCAACGCAAGCTCAGAGCAACGCAAGTTCAGTAACATTTTCAGAAACAAAGAAACTAATTCTTATAAAATAGGGAGAACAAAATGTCAAAAATATGGAATGATTGGGGAATTGAAGATGGAGATTATATTGCTGAATATGACGAACCAATAAAGCAGTTTCCAATAAATACAAATATGGTTTTAAATGCTTTGTTCACAATATTTAGCATTGTACTCTTTGCAGTAGTTCTAAATTTAATAGTAAAAGTTTAGAGCTAAGCTCTCCGAAAGGTCTGTGTGACTCTTTGGAGAATGCCTTCGGTATTAGACTCTTTCGGAGGATACCATTAGTGTAACTCAGCAAATAATGACGTGCCTACCTGTTCCATCTCTTTTTGCGGAATGGCACTTAAACTATAGTTTTATTGTAGATGCTTACCATACTTCGACGAGCTCAGCAACAAGTATCGCTCCTATGGAGCTTTTAGTACCGTAGGTACACTATTTGTTGCTGAGCCTGGTTGAAGTATGGTAAATGGAATTCAGTTATTAACAAAACACTAAATTTATAAAACAGCAACAAGAGAGAAGGGCAAAGAGAGCCTGGTGTAAAAGGTAATACTCTCCGTCAACTGACGGATGGTATTGCCTTTGCTTTACCAAAGATTAGTGGTACAGAATAAAATTTAATTAATAGATAAATTTAGATGTTTTTCAAAACCGATTTCAATTAGTTTGTAGAGGGTTGATAGTTGTATATCGCTATGTCCATTTTCTATACGTGAAATAAAACTCTTTTTAGTTCCAGTTTTATTAGCAAGTTGTTCTTGAGTCATTTCTGCATCTTTTCTAGCTTCTCTTATTATTTCACCAATTGCAAATGCCTTAGCTTTAATTTCAAATTCAGTTCGTTTTTTTGTTCCAATCTTACCATATCTTTGGTCAAGATGTTCATCAAATGTCGTTATATTTTTCATTGTTTTATCTCACTTTTTCGTTCAAAATATTCTATTTTTATTCTTAATGCTCTTTTAATCTCTTGCTTTGGGGTTTTATTAGATTTCTTCTGAAATCCATTAAAAAGTACAACAACATTCCCTTCATCAAAACAGCAAAAAATTCTAAAAATATTACTTTCATATTTAATTCGTATTTCAAATAGTCCGTCTGTTCCTTCAATATACTTAAAAAATTTCTTTGGAATTCTCTCAGAAATAGTTACTAAATAGAGGACATAATCAATTTTAGTTTTTACTTTTTCTAATTGTGATGCATAGAATTTTTCAAAGTAATTTCTATATTGAATTATTTCTCGTTTTCTTTTCACAAAACAAGGTTAACTAATAATGGAACAAATGTCAAAAATATTTTTAATACAGCTAAAAGCTAAAAAGTTTAAAAGCTACTAGAGAGAAGGGCAAAGAGAGCCTGGTGTAAAAGGTAATACTCTCCGTCAACTGACGGATGGTGTTATCTTTTTTTTATAATCTGATTGAAAAATCTAGATGACCTTCCAAACCCAAATGAACAATTTTTTGTAAAGTAGAAAGCCTTACTTCTTTAATGTTATTTTCAATCTTAGAAATATAAGATTTAGTAGTACCTACTTTTTCGGCTAACTCAGCTTGAGTCATTCCTTTGGCATGCCTAGCTTCATATAATAATGTACCAAGTTTAAAGTTTTCGTAACCATTATCAAGTTCATCTCTTTTTTTTGTTCCTTTAGCACCATAATGTTTTTCTTTAAATTCATTAAGTGTCATTTTATTTTTCATTTTTATATTCCTTCATAATTTTAAGTGCTTTTGCAATCTCGTTCTTTGGTACTTTTTGCGTTTTCTTTCTAAAACCGTTCGCTAAAATTATTAGTTTCTCCTTGTCGAAAAAGCAAAAAACCCTAAATATATTAGTAGCATGCTTTACTCTTATTTCGTATAATCCGTCAGTTGATTGAATATGTTTTAGATATTGCTTTGGCACTCTTTCTAACACTTCTATTAACTCAATTGTCCAAATTATTTTTGCTTTAACTTTTTTTTGCTGTTTTATAAAAAACTTTTCAAAATAATCTTTGTAGAAAATTACTGTTCTATGTTTTTTAGCAGGTTTCACTACTAAAACATAAAAAATGTTTCACTAAAGAGCAACCAATAAAATGATAGTTTTTAATACAACAAAAGTAACTATGCAACAAAGAAATTAATTCTTATAAAATAGGGAGAACAAAATGTCAAAAATATGGGATGAATGGGGAATTGAGGATGGAGATTATATTGCAGAATATGACGAACCAATAAAACTTTCTCCCTTTGGGGTAATAAATACAAGAACAGTTTTAACCATTATGTTTACAATATTTAGTGTTGCACTCTTTGCAGTAGTTCTAAATTTAATAGTAAAAGTTTAGAAAATTTTATTTGAAAAATGAAAATCAGCCTGCCTTTCAAAATACATAGTACGGTGGAGAGGTAAACAGGTTTGGAATGTGTTCCCTCTTTGTTAACCAACAACTTTAGTTGTTGGAGAAGAAAGTAGTAAAACTCTTTTTAACCAGTTTACTGGTTTCTCTCACTTTTTAGTTTCAAAAACCAGTTAACTGGTTGGGGGGATCTTCAAACTTTGCTTTCAATCCAACGAGTGAACTCGTTGGTTAATGAGAGAATATTCTTAAGTTGACACAATTGTCCGTAAAACTATAATATGTAGCAACAAGAGAGAAGGGCAAACACAGCCTGGTGTAAAAAAGGTAATACTACTTTGTGGTATTGCCTTTTTTAAAATAATTATAATTAACTTTTCTTATTTTATAATACTAAAGTTGTAACTTATTAATATGAAACGAGAAAGTGAAAATATTTTATTAACAAATCATTCTAAAATTAAAATGGAAACTCGTTCTATTAGTATAGAAATGATTAAAACTACACTTTCTAAACCAGATTTAATAGAGGATGATAAATTTGATGTTTCAATTAAACATTTTATTAAAGAGATTGAAAATAAGTATTTAAGAGTTATAGTCCGCCATGAAGGAAAAAGCATTGTTATAATAACCACATTTTTTGATAGAAGAATTAAAGAGAAAAAACAAAAAGGAGATTTAGAATGATAAATATTAGTTACGATAAAGAGACTGATATACTTGATATTAAATTTTCGAATGAGAAAATTATTGATAGTGAACTTAACCAAGATACTGGTTTAATAGTAGATTATGATGAAAATAATAAAATTGTAGGAATCGAGATTTTATCATTTTCAAAGAAAACAAGTAAAAATTCAGAAATAGAAGCACTAGCCATTTGAATTAGCTATTTTTCAAACTTCACTTTAGAAGGTAATACTATTTCTTGGAAAAACGGTGCTGATTTTGCCCCAGAATTTTTACGAGAAAAGTTAAACTAAATCGTTATACACATTTTGAATATTTTTAAGCAAAGGGCAAACACAGCCTGGTGTGAGGTAATACTACATTTAGTGGTATTACCTTTTTTTTGAACTATTTGTTCTAATAATTTGAACAAAATTTATGCTTATGATGCTTACTTTTTAGAATGTTCCAAAAAATACAATCTTCCATTAATTTCTCTTGATGCCAGGTTATTGAATGTTGCAAAAAAAATGAATATAAAAATTATAGAGGTTTAAAATGCAAACATATACATAGATTACCAGAGAAATTAAAAGGAAAAGTTCCGTCATCAAAAGAATTAAAACAAATGCTAACAAAAGCTATACGTAATGCGGGTGAAAGTGATAAATAGAAAGATTATACAAGTAATGGAAATTAGTAATAATATGAAAATTAATCGTTTCAAAATCCCGCACTACGCATTGCAAGATCGTTCTAAGAAAAAACTGACAGATTAACTTGACTAATAATATGCAAAGTACTGTTTCAATGAATAGGAATATACTTTTGACAAATTGAATTTCATTATTGTTGGAGACAATTGTTGAAGGCGAGAGTTTCTCTAAAGCAAATTTACACTTCTCCTTTTTTTTTTGAGAGGTACCAAGTATTTATTGCAACCATTAGAAGCAACAGTTTGTTGAAACCCTGTAAATTCAATATCTTTAACTTTCCAAATTAAATAAATATCTATGCTCACAGTTTTAGAATCCTTAAAATTATCAACCCAATTTCTTGAAAAGAAGGGAATTGAATCTGCTCGTATGAATGCAGAACTCCTTTTAGCTCATATTCTTCAGTGCCAGCGCTTAGATCTTTATTTACGTTTTAATCAACCATTAAACAAAAGTGAAACTAATATTTATCGTGAATATATTACTCGTAGAGCAAATTTTGAACCATACCAATATATTATTGGAGAAGTTGAGTTTTACGGATTAATATTCTTTGTTGATAAAAATGTATTAATTCCACGTCAGGAAACAGAGATATTAATTGAAACGATTATAGAGATATTTCCAAAAGAAGAGGAACTTAAAATTTTTGATATTGGTACAGGTAGCGGAAATATCCCAATATCATTAGCTATTAATTTACCCGAATCAAAAATAATTTCTATAGACATCTCTTCTGAAGCATTAATTGTGGCTGATAAAAACAGAGAATTGCACGACTTAAAATCACGTGTTGGGTTAATGAAATCCAATATCTTAACAGATAGCTTTGAAAAATATAATAATACATTTGATATTATTGTTTCAAATCCGCCTTATGTAAATAAAACAGAATTTGGAACTTTACAGAGGGAGATAACAGAGTTTGAACCGGATATTGCAGTTACAGATTTTGATGATGGATTGAAGTTTTACAGAGAAATATCGAGTAAAAGCAAAATGCTTCTGAAAGAGAGTGGAATTCTTTTTCTTGAAGTTGGTGAAGGGCAAGCGGAGGATGTAAAAGAAATTATGCTTAAAAATGGATTTACAAATATTAAAATCAAAAATGATTATCTTGAAATTAATAGGGTAGTATTTGGTGTAAAAGAAAAATAGAATCGATAGCATCTTGACATACTAATAGTTAATCGATATATTTATTGTATGACAAATACTTTGAGGTTAAAATGACTACTGTAACGGTTTCGCCAAAATACCAGATAGTAATTCCTAAAGAAATTAGAGAAAGATTAAAAATAACACCAGGACAAAAATTGCAATTATTTCAAATAGGTGATTTCATTGAAATTGTACCTGTAATGGATATCAAAGAAGCACGTGGTTTTTTAAAAGGGATGGGAATAGACTCAGTTATTGAGAGAGAGGAAGATAGGCTATGAATTTAGTTGATTCATCAGGTTGGATAGAATATTTAATTGATGATAAAAATGCTAAGCATTTTGCTCCAATAATTGAAGATACTAATAACCTTATTGTCTCTACAATAAATATTTTTGAAGTTTATAAAAAAATAATTCTTAAAGTTCATGAAAGTTATGCATTAAGTGCTATTACTTTTATGCAACAAGCAAAAATTTTTACCGTAACATCAGAAATCTCAATTGAAGCTGTACAGTTAAGCATTAAACACAATATGCCAATGGCAGATAGTATTATTTATATCACAGGAAAATTAAATAATGCAACTATCTGGACTCAAGATTACGATTTTAAGAATTTACCAAATGTTAAGTTTATTAAAAAATAAAAATTATGCGAGCATTATTACAAAGAGTTAAAGAGGGTGGGGTATTCATCCCATCCGAAAACTATGAGAGAAACATTGGAAAAGGAATTGTTCTTCTACTTGGTGTAAAAAATGGAGACACAATAGAAGATGTAAATTTTGTGGCTGATAAATGCTGTAATCTCAGAATATTCAGTGATGAAAATGGTAAAATGAATCTCTCAATAAAAGATGTAAAAGGTGAAATGCTGATAATTTCTCAATTTACACTCTACGGAACTACACAAAAAGGGAATAGACCAAGCTTTTCGGAATCTGCAAAACCAGATTTAGCAAATGAGTTGTATGAAAAATTTATAGCAAGAGTAAAAGAGAACATTAGCACCGAAAGAGTTAAAACCGGATTATTTGGTGAAATGATGGATGTAAAAATAATCAATGATGGTCCCGTTACAATTTTAGTTGAATCCAAATAAAAATTGAATTGACAATGATGCTTGTATTGTGCATATTAAGGCATCACATAATATGCAAGGTATAAAATGAGAACAACATTAAATATTGATGATGAATTATTAAAGAAAGCATCCTACCTTACAGGTATCAAAGAGAAAACAATGTTAGTAAAGGAAGGTTTAGAAGCATTAGTTTTATTAGAAAACTACAAAAGACTGGCAAAATTGGGCGGAACCGAACCAGATTTGAAAGATGTTAGAAGACGCAGAGAATTTGATGATTCTAATTGATAGCTCTGTTTGGATAGACCACTTTAGAAATGAAAATAAATTATTAAGTCTCCTACTATCCAATGGTGCAGTTGTTATCCATGAATTTATACTTGGTGAACTTGCTATTGGAAATTTCAAAAACCGCAAAACAATATTAAGTTTGTTGGATTCAATTCCAAAACTCTCCAAGCTAACTCATGATGAGTTTCTCTATTTTATTGAAAATAATTCATTTTTCGGAAAGGGAGTTGGTTTTGTTGATATACATATATTGGGTGCAGCTAAACTGAATGGAGTAAAAATCTGGACATTGGATAAAAGACTTCTAGAATTAGCAATTAGTCTAAACTTAAATTATGAATTACAAAGGAAAGCAAATGATTAAACACATAGTAGTATTTAAACTAAAAGATTTTGCCAATGGGAAATCAAAAGCCGATAATGCAGAAGAATTAAAAATACGCTTACTTGGATTAAAAGATAAAATTCAAGAAATATTAGAAATTGAAGTAGGAATTAAATCTGACAAAGCTCCTGATACAAATTATGATCTTATTTTAACTACAAAATTTAACGGATTTGATGAGTTGGATATTTATAGAGTTCATCCTGAGCATCGTAAAGTAGTAGAGTTTATCGGTGAAATTACTGATGATAGAATTGCAATTGATTTTGATATATAAGCACATTAAATAGTTGTCTCTTAAAAACCATTAAAGCAATTAAATGTATCAAAAACAAATAATATACTAATTGGGATATTGACAATATTGCAAGATTTAAATAACTTGTCTCACAAGTTTGTAAAATAATCAGATAAAACGGATAATATGCTGTATGAAAAGTGCCAAGTTTTATTAACAAATGCAACAGTAGTTGGAAAATATTGCTGTTATAAACCAACAATATTTGATTCTGAATTTCTGAAACTTCTTCACTATCAGTATATTTTAAAATATCGGACTTCTTTGGGTTTCGACTTGATCACAAAAATAATAGAGTAAGAGATATCGCTTTTTAAGGAACAACTATTTATTATTTTATAAGGAAAACTAAATGAAAAATCTAATTTTCACAATCATTGTAGCATCAATATTTGTCACAACTAATTTTGCTCAAAAATAATGAGCAGACACATTTTGATAAAAAGGGTAACCCACCCTCAGAGTTCACTATTGCTAAATGAGAAGATTTGAAAAACAGACTTCCTTTTGAAGATAAGCGTGACTTTGAGGAACAGAAAAAAGGATTTATTGCAGCACCGGATTACAAAGAAATTATGGCTGATGCAGGTCATGTTGCTTGGAGCATGGGTAAATATGATTTTTTGCTTGTGGAAAAAGATTATAAAAGTATTCACCCTTCATTACAGCGTCAAGCAATTCTGAATATGAATTATGGTTTATATGAAGTTATTCCAAATATATACCAAATTAGGGGTTATGATTTAGCAAACATTACTTTTATTAAAGGGAATACCGGATGGATTGTTTTTGATCCGTTGACGGCAAAAGAGACTGCACGTGCTGCATTGAAATTCATTAATGAGCAATTGGGTGAGCGTCCTGTTGTAGCAGTTGTTTATTCTCATTCACACGGAGATCACTTTGGCGGTGTTAGGGGTATTGTTGATGAAGCCGATGTGAAAAGTGGAAAAGTAAAAATTATTGCCCCGGATGGTTTTATGCTTCATGCAGTTTCAGAAAATGTTTATGCCGGTAACGCAATGACTCGTAGAATGTTTTATCAATATGGCGTTTTGTTACCTGCAGATCCTCACGGACATGTTGACCAGGCAATTGGTAAAAATACTGCTGCCGGTAATCTCGGACTCATTGAACCAAATGTAATCATAGAAAAAAACATTGAAGAAATGACTGTTGATGGTATAAAAATGGTATTCCAAAACACACCGGGAACAGAAGCTCCCGCTGAAATGAATACTTATTTCCCAGAAATGAAAGCGTTTTGGGCTGCTGAAAATATTGTTGCAACAATCCATAATATTTATACACTGAGAGGAGCATTGGTTAGAGATGCTTTGGAGTGGTCAAAAAAAATTGATGAAGCACTCTATCTGTTCGGTAAAGAAGCTGATGTAATGTTTGCTTCCCACTCATGGCCTCGTTGGGGAAATGATAGGATTCAAGAAGTTATGAAAGGGCAAAGAGATACGTATGCAAATCTAAATAATGGGGTTTTAAATCTTGCTAATAAAGGTGTAACAATTAATGAAATCCATAATGTTTATGAAGTCCCTGCAAGCCTTCAAAATCAATGGTTTGTTCGTAGTTATCATGGTTCGGTAGAACACAATAGCAGGGCTGTTATCAATCGGTATTTGGGTTATTAGGATGCAAACCCGGCAACGTTAATTCCCCTTTCACCGGATGATTCAGCACCTCTTTATGTTGAAATGATGGGAGGAGCTGATCCGATTATCATAAAAGGAAAAGAATTATACAATCAGGGAAAATATAAGTACGCAGTTGAGATTCTAAATAAATTGGTTTTTGCCGAACCTCAAAATCAAATAGCTAAAGATTTGTTAGCAGATTGTTTTGAACAAATAGGATACCAACAAGAAAGTCCAAGTGTTAGAAACAGTTTTTTAGCAGGAGCTTATGAGTTAAGAAACGGTATCCCCGAAGGTGCGTCACCAAAATCATCAGGACCAGACTTAATAAAAGCTATGTCAACAGATTTATGGTTAGATTATTTAGGAATAAGACTTGATAGCAAAAAAAGCTGAAGGAATGAAATTTACAATAAATTTAATAACACCAGACAATGATGAAAAGTATGTTATTGAAATGAGCAATGCAACGCTGACAAATATTAAAGGATTTCAGTCAGAAAATCCGGATTTAACAATTACAATGAACAGAAGTGATTTAGATTATGTAATGATGGGTGTAAAAACTCTTGACGAGTTAATTAAAACGGGAGTAGTAAAAACAAAAGGTAATGTTAAAATTATTGCTCAACTAAAATCAGCATTAGATTACTTTGAAATGGGTTTTGAAATATTACCTGGGACAGCATCTAAAATGGTTGAGAAGAAAACAAATCCATTCCAACAAGATGAACCTGCAGTTTGGGGAGCTGAATAAATGAAATTTTTAAGAGAGTAATACAATTAACTTAACAGGCATCCTTTTAAGAGAAGCAGTTATTTTTTTTGTTTTATTGCATTCGTTTTACCTCAATCTGCCACGGCAGACTGAAGAATGGAGTTATTTTAACCCGCAGCAGCGGACTTAAATTGCCCCATATCTTAAACCTCTGCTGCTAACATAAAGTTTTTCTTTTTTTAGTAAGGATAAAAGATACTGTAAAATAAGGGTGCCAGCGAGTATAACATCCTCTCGCCCAGCAATAATAGGGGAGAATTGATTATTTATTTCTTCAAAAGTTTTTTTTCTGAATTCAGATATGAAATATTCTAAATCAATTATAGTTAAAAGAGATTTTTCAATTTTAGTCTCTGAGTACTCAATCAGATTTTGCTTTAATGCTGATAGAGTTGTTGGAGTACCGGCAACTGCAATTATTGAAGAATTATTAGAATTTACTTTAGAGAGTTCTTCAAAGATATCACAGAGTTCTGCTTCAAAACATTTTATTTCATCCAAAGTTGGCGGGTTGCTTTTCAGAAATTTCTCTTTGCCAGTAACAGTACCAATTGCAAAAGATTTTTTGAAAAATATTTCTCTATTATTTCCACAAACAATTTCGGTACTTGCTCCGCCAATATCTATCATTACATAATTACAATTATCAGTAAATGAAGAGAGTGCACCTTTAAATGAATAGAGAGCCTCTGTTTCTCCAGAAATAATATTTAATTCAAAACCGAATTCTTCTTTTATTTCTCTCTTAATTTGCTCAGAATTATCCGCAACTCGGAGTGCTTGTGTTCCATTTACAATTATTTTTTCACAATTGTGTTTTGCAATAATAGCTTTATATTCTTTCAATATTTTAAATAGCTTTTCAATTGATTCCTCAGAGATAAATCCATTATTTGCAAGTCCGCTGCTTATTCGTGGTATTCTATATTCATTTATAATTGGAATTAATTGTGAATTTGAAATTTCGGCAATAAGGAGTAAAACTGTATTTGAACCAATATCGATAGATGCAACTCTCATATTCTACTTTCATTTATGAACAATTTAATTTAATTTGAAGTTCAATTATAAACATTCTTTTATACAACCTTATGAAAATTAAAGAAAAAGAATTTGAAAATATTTTGCAAGACTTAAAATCTATTGCATCCGAAATGGGAGCAAAAGTTAGATTTGAGCGTGGTGATTTCAAAGGTGGGTATTGTATTTTGCAGGAGAGCAAAGTAATTGTAATTAACAAACTTTCATCGTTGCAGAAAAAAGTTGCAATCCTATCTTCTGCTTTAACACAACTTGGTGCAGAAGATATTTATATTCCTCCAAAGATTAGAGAAGTTATTGATGAAATGGATGAATCGAAGTAAAATTCAAATTGCAAATAATAAAAAAAAATAAATTATAAAGACTAAAAAGAGAAATAACAAACATGAATTAGTAAGTTTCGTTGTTGGAATTTGTAATTTATTTGTTACTTAAATATTGTTTTTAGGAATTTTAGAAAGGACAAACAAAAGGATGAAAATATTAATAATAAATGGACCAAACCTAAACTTACTTGGGCAGCGTGAAAAATCGAACTACGGTGAATTAACTCTCACAAAAATTGAGGAAATTATTAAATCAGAATATCGAGATGATATCTTTACTTTTTTTCAAAGTAATAATGAAGGTGAAATAATTGACCAAATTCAAAATGCTGCTAAAAATTATGATGGATTGATTATAAATCCTGGTGGATATTCTCACACATCTGTTGCAATCCGTGATGCTTTGGAAGTTGCAAAGCTCCCAAAAGTTGAAGTACATCTTTCAAATATTTCTGCTCGTGAAGATTTCAGACATCGCTCAATTACTGCACCAATGACAGATGGATATCTTTCTGGATTTAAGGAAAAAGGGTATCTTGCTGCCGTTTATTTAATTGGTAAGATTGTTAAATAGATTAAAGGATGAAATAATGAAAAAAACAATTCTAAGCATTTTATTAATAGTGCTAATTATTTTTGTAACAAATTGTTCAAGTTCACAAAAAAAGAGGAGTATTGAAGAAACAAAAGAAACTTTTAATCAAGAAAAAATAGAACTTGGTTCAAATTATGTAAAGGCTACTAAATCAGTTTTAGGAAGAAATCTATTAAGTTCCTTGAAAAAAGGAGGTGCTGAAAACGCAATATCATTTTGCAGCGAAAAGGCTTTTACATTAACTGATAGTATGGCAACTTTGCAAAATATTAAAATAAAAAGAGTTTCTGATAAAAGTAGAAACCCCGATAATATGGCAAACTCTTCGGAGTTAATTTATATTGCAATATCTAAAAATCTGTTAGCTAATAATGAAAAAATAAAACCACAGATAAGTGAGATTGCTGGGAAAATGGTTGGGTATTATCCCATAATCACAAATAAAATGTGTTTACAATGCCATGGAGAAATTGATAAAGATATACTTCCAAATACACTTGCAAAAATTAAAACTCTATATCCGCAAGATAAGGCTACTGGATATGGGAGCAATGAATTAAGGGGAATTTGGGTTGTTGAGATGGAGAAATGATGGCAAATATGTCTTTCAAATTTTGCACAAATATGTGGAAGTATATCCTTCTTATTCAGCAATTCTTATTTTTGGATTAATACAGATTTTAGACTGGAAATCGATTAATACATTAGTGAGTAAAATTGATAAATGGACTTCAAAGGGGAGCCTTATTTTTATAACAGCTTTTTCAAAAAAGGATGCTTCGTATATAAAATATAAAAAGGAATGGAATGAAGTAGGAAAAAATTCTTTTAGCGATAATGATGCTAATTACAGAACTTTTTTAGAAACTAACGAAATACCAAATCTGTTTAAAAAATATAATCTCATTTATCATTGGGAAGGACTTGGTGCTAAGCATCAACTATGGAAACAATCCAGTTGAGCAGCACGAACTAATTGAACTTGTTGTTGAAAAGAAATAAACAGTCTGAGTAAGGGCTTTCCCAAACTCCAGTTTTGCAGTTTATGCATACTTACAAACACAAATCTCACAAATAGGTCTTACAAATCGGGATACATAAATTGGATTCATACTAAAAAATTGTTAAATTTGACCGCTTGAAGAACCAATCAATTAGGTAATATTTAAATTAATTAAAATAGGAATATATGAGTAAATCAGAGAAGAGTATAGGTCTTTTTCAGCGAATGCTTAATTGGACAGAGAAAGCTGGAAATGCGTTACCGCACCCGGCAACACTATTTGCACTATTTGCATTGGCTGTTTTGATACTTTCAGCTGTTGGACATTTTTTGCAATGGGAAGTTATTCATCCAGGAACTAAAGAAATTGTAAAACCAATTAATCTTTTATCCCACGATGGTATTCACCGTATAATACTTGAAATGGTGGAGAATTTTACGGGCTTTGCTCCATTAGGAATTGTTCTTGTAGCTATGCTTGGTATTGGTATTGCTGAACAGAGCGGACTTATAAATGCCGCCATTAGGATGCTAATATTAAAATCTCCTAAACATCTACTTACGTTTGTAATAGTTTTTGCTGGTATTGTATCTAACGTTGCATCGGATGTTGGATATGTTTTGTTAATACCTCTTGCTGGTGTAATCTTTCTTGCTGTAGGTAGGCATCCAATAGCCGGTATGGCTGCTGCTTTTGCAGGTGTATCCGGTGGATTTAGTGCCAATTTGTTTCTGGGTACTATCGACCCATTACTGGCTGGATTATCTCAGGAAGCGGCGAGAATACTTGACCCAACGTACAATGTAAATCCCACTGCTAACTATTACTTTATGGTAGCGTCCACATTTTTAATTGCTTTTTCCGGTACATTTGTTACTGAAAAAATTGTAGAACCACGATTAGGTAAATTTAGAGGTGTTATTGAAGAAAAAGATAGTTCTTTTGATAAACTTTCAAAAAAAGAGATGAAGGGTTTACTGATGGCTCTGCTTACTGTAATAGCCATTGTAATAGTAGTTCTTATTGGAATTATTCCTATGGATGGTTTCTTTAGAGGAACAGATGGAGGATTGCTCAGTTCACCACTAATTCAGGGTGTAGTTACAATGTTGTTTATTACTGCTGGTGCATCGGGGCTTGCATATGGTTTTTCCACAGGAACATTTAAGAGTGATGAAGATGTTATGGATGGTATGGCATCTGCAATGAAAACTATGGCTACCTACCTTGTACTCGTATTTTTTGCAGCACAGTTTGTAGCATATTTTAAGTGGAGTAATCTTGGAATAATCCTTGCAGTTAAGGGAGCCAATGTTTTGATGTCAACCGACATTGGGCTTATTCCTTTGATGATACTATTCATTCTTCTTTCGGCAGTAATTAATATTCTAATGGGAAGTGCATCAGCTAAATGGGCAATACTTGCTCCAATTTTTATTCCAATGTTTATGATTATGGGTTATTCACCTGAACTCTCCCAGGTTGTTTATCGTATAGGTGATAGTGTAACTAATGTAATATCTCCTATGATGAGTTTCTTTGCACTGATTATTGCCTTCTTTCAGAAATATGATCCAAAAGCTGGTATTGGAACAATAATTGCGACTATGGTACCTTATTCGTTTATTTTCCTCTTTGTTTGGATTTTACTTCTCGTAGTATGGTTGCTTCTCGATATTCCACTTGGTCCCGATATAGGAATTCACTATATAATGTCTAATTGATTCTATTGTAGATGCAGAACATTAATGAAGTAAAATACTATTCACCATTTGAAGAGAAAATCAATATTATATCTCATACTTTTGGAGTTATTCTTGGTATTATCGGTTTATTTTTGCTAATAATTCATGCAAGTAGTTATGGAAATGTTTGGCATGTAATTAGTTTTACAATTTATGGTTTAAGTGTAATAGCTTTGTTTTCTGCTTCTGCAATTTACCATAGCACTAATGAACCTAATTTGCGGAGTCGATTGAGAATTATCGATCACACATCTATTTACATTCTTATTGCAGGTACTTATACACCTTTAACGCTTGTTACTTTACATGGCACATTAGGTTGGGTTCTCTTTGGTATAGTTTGGGGATTGGCACTAATTGGAATAATACTAAAACTTTTTTTTACTGGAAAATATAATTTTGCTTCAACACTTATGTATATACTTATGGGTTGGATGATAGTATTTGCAGTTAAACCTCTGAGCAATAGTTTCTCCTCTGATGGTTTATTTTGGCTTGTTGCTGGTGGAGTTTTATATACAATTGGTGCAGTAATATATAGCATTAAAAAAATAAAATTGAATCATGCAATTTTTCATCTTTTTGTTCTTTGTGCTGGGGTTTGTCATTTTATTATGGTGTACTTTTATATTTTGCCAGGGGAATAAATATTGCCCTATCGTTTTTAACTCTTTTGAAATTTTGAAATTATTATATTTACACTTCAAAAAAACAGAAAAAAAAGTATGAATAAAAATAGAGTTATTGTTGCTATGAGTGGTGGTGTTGATTCATCAGTAGCAGCGGCATTATTACATAGAGAAGGGTACGAAGTAATTGGCATTACAATGAAGACTTGGGGTTTTATGGAGGTTGGCGGCGCTCCGAAACATGAATCTGGCTGCTGCTCGTTGGATGCTATTTTTGATGCAAAAAATGTAGCCACCCAGTTCGATTTTCCGCACTACACAGTTGATTTTACAGAATCATTTGAAAAAGCTGTAATTGATAATTTTGTGGATGAGTATTTTTCAGGGCGAACTCCGAACCCTTGTGTTATCTGTAATAAAGCAATTAAATGGGAAGAACTTTTAGAGAAGGCAAATCAATTAGATGCACAATATGTTGCTACGGGTCATTATGCTCGCGTTGATTATGATGAAAAGTCTCAACGATATTGTTTAATCAATTCTGAAGATTCACATAAAGACCAGACCTATGCTTTGTGGGGATTAACTCAAGAATCATTAAGTCGTACACTACTTCCACTTGGAAAATATACCAAAAAGGAGATACGAAAACTTGCTGAGGAGTTTAATTTAAAAACAGCAAATAAACCTGAAAGTATGGAAATATGTTTTGTTGCTGATAATAATTATGAACGATTTTTGCGAGAACGAGTACCAGATAAAATTGCTGATGTTCCGGAGGGTGATATTTTGTATCACGGAAAAGTTGTAGGAAAGCATCGTGGAATTCCATTTTATACAATTGGGCAAAGAAAAGGTCTTGGTATTGCTCTCGGTACTCCGGTCTATGTGAAGGAAATTAATGTTGAAAAAAACATAATTAAAGTTGCAGATAAAGAAGAACTTCTGGAATATGTTTTAACTGCAAATCAAATTAATTATGTAAGTTCTTCAAAACTCTCTGTTGGTGAAAAAGTTATAGCAAAGATTCGTTACTCTGATCCTGGTTCCGAAGCTGAGATAATAACTACATCCGAAACTGAAATTAAGTTAAAATTTATTTCACCCAAAAGTGCAATTACTCCAGGTCAATCATTGGTAATTTATAATAATAATGGGTACGTTCTTGCAGGTGGAATTATAGATAGAATAGAAAACAAGAAGTAAATTTCTGTAAGTCTTCTACGGAGATTGTAAAGAACAAATATCAAATATTGAATACATTACAAGGAATATCAAACAAAAAATGTATTAAAATTCAGCGATTCGGGGTCAAAATAAAAATGAATAAAAACAACAAATTAAAACTATTCAAAAAAATAATTTTCTTGTTATTTTAAGATGTTTAAACCAGTGAACTGGTTGTTTTTCTTTGTTTTTTCCGTTTACCCATCCCGCAGTGGCGGGATGGGTAAATAACAGCTTAGCTAAAAACGCAACCGTTTCAACGGTTTTTTATATTATTTATGGAAAATTTTATTTCATCCCGAATCGCTGTTAAAAATCTTGTTATTTGTAAATATTCCCATTATTTTGTAGTGAATAATAATTATGAGAGCAAATTATGAACATTGAACAGATAAATAAAAAAATAGAAAAAATGCCTCCCGATTTGGTATCCGAAGTAATGGATTATATTGATTACTTAATGCATAAATATGCTGTTGTTTCCAAAACTAACAAATCTTTTGATTTTTCGTGGGAAGGTGGTTTGTCCGAAATATCTAAAGAATACACATCGGTTGATTTGCAGCATAAAGTTTTGGAATGGCGTTAATGTATTTGTTGGATACAAATATTTTTCTCGAAATATTATTAAATCAAGAAAAAAGCAACATTTGCAAAACCTTTATAAATTCTCATTATGATAAAATAATCATTTCAGATTTTAAGATAATTAAGGATATAAAAGTAAAATTTCTTTAAGAGCTAATTCAATCTTTCTCCTTTTACGCCAAAATCACTCTCACAAAATTATTCTCGCAATATATAGGGTTTTAATTCACTGCTATTTTATTTATATTTGGTCTTAATAATAAAAGGTATTTAAATGTTACAAAATTATGATATTGCAATACTTGGCGGAGGTCCAGGAGGTTATGTTGCTGCAATAAAAGCATCGCAATTAGGTTATAAAACTGTAGTTGTTGAAAAAGAAAATCTTGGTGGAGTATGTTTGAACTGGGGATGTATTCCAACAAAAGCATTATTGAAAAATGCTGAAGTTTACGATATTGTTCTTAACAAATCGAAAAGTTTTGGTGTTACTGTTGAGAATGTAAATTTTGATTTTGCAAAAACAATTAAACGAAGCAGACAAGTTTCTAAAAAAATTGTAAAGGGTGTTGAGTATCTTTTCAAAAAAAATAAAATTGATAGAGTAAATGGTTTTGGAAAATTAAATTCTGCCAAAGGTATTGATATTATTGACCATGATGGGAATGTAACTGAAACTGTAATGGCTGATAAAATTATAATTGCCACTGGTGCAAGACCAAAATCAATCCCAACAATTCCGGTTGATAGAGAATACATAATTACAAGTAGTGAAGCTATGACGTTAACCGAGCAGCCGAAAGAGCTTGTTATTATTGGGGCTGGTGTTATTGGTATTGAGTTTGCATATTTCTATGCAACAATTGGAACCAAAGTAACAGTGGTTGAAATGTTAGATTCCATTCTTCCGCTTGAGGATAAAGAGGTCTCTGCTGCTCTGCAAACAAGTTTAAGCAAGCGTAGTATTGAATTCCATCTATCAACAAAAGTTGAAAGTGTGAAAGTATTGGATGGAAAAGTAATTGTAACAATTGATAAAGATGGCGAACACATTGAATTAACTGCCGATAAAGCACTTAACGCAATTGGAGTCTCTCCGAACAGTGAAAACATTGGACTTGAAGAACTTGGCATTGAAACTGAACGTGGAAATATTAAAGTAGATAAATCAACATACCAAACTAATGTGGATGGTATCTTTGCAATTGGAGATGTGATTGGTCAACCTTGTCTTGCTCATGTTGCTTCTGCAGAAGGAATTCATTGTATTGAAGTTATTCATGGCAAAGAACTTCCAGATATCGATTATTCAAATATTCCAGGCTGCACTTATTCGCAACCCCAAGTTGCAAGCATTGGAATGACAGAAGAGAAAGCAATAGCTGAAGGGATTGAAATTAAAGTTGGTAAGTTCCCACTCTCTGCAAGTGGCAAAGCTGCAGCAATAGGGGAGCGGGAGGGATTCGCAAAACTTATTTTCGATAAAAAATATGGTGAACTTCTCGGTGCACATATTATTGGACCCGAAGCTACGGAGATGATTGCAGAACTTGGCATTGCTAAATCTCTTGAAGCAACAAATGAAACAATTGGAAGTACTATTCATGCACATCCAACTTTAGCGGAGATAATTATGGAAGCAGCCGAAGATGCAGATGGAAAAGCTATTCACATCTAAGAAATTAATATATTCTGATTTAGGATTAATTGATTACCAGAAAGCATGGGATTTGCAGCATAATCTTTTTGAAAAACGCTTGTCAAATAAAATTGATGATACACTTTTATTGTTAGAGCATCCACATACTTATACGTTTGGTAAATCATCTGATAAATCGAATCTTTTATTTGATGATACAGAACTTGAAAGAAGAAATATTTCACTGTATGATATTGATAGAGGTGGTGATATTACTTATCACGGACCTGGACAGATTGTTGGTTATGCAATTTTGGATTTGAATAAATGGGAAAAGGATACTCATAAATATTTACGCACTCTTGAAGAAGTTATTATTCAAACATTATCCGAATTTGGGATTGAAGCTGCAAGAGATGAAAACCATACTGGCGTTTGGGTTAAAGATAAAAAGATTTGTGCTATTGGAATTAAAGTGAGTAGGTGGATATCAATGCATGGGTTTGCATTGAACGTAAATACTGATATCGATTATTTTAATGGAATTATTCCTTGCGGAATTGAAGATAAAGGAGTTGCATCAATAAAAAATGAATTGAAAATGAATATCAATATTAATCTTATTAAAAATAGTCTAATTAATAATTTTAGTAAAATATTTAGATATAATAAGATAGAGATAAGAAATAGTAAGGAATTATGAGATCAGAAAAAAGCATTTTACATCAAAAGCGAGAAGTTGTGGATACACCAAAAATAGATAAAAACAAGAGTTTAGTTGAAGCTCTTAAATTAATGATAAAGTCAAGATTCACTGACAACAAAGCAATGAATCTGCTAAAGCAAGGGAAGTCGTTTTTTCATATGTCGCCAGCAGGGCATGAGGCAATCCAGATTGCATGTGCATTAGAAATGGAGAAAGGAGTTGACTGGGCATTCCCTTATTATCGAGATTTATCGTTTATGTTAACAATCTCAAACGACCTTGATAATATTTTTAAGCACTTGCTTGGGAAGAAAGATGAACCAATGTCTGGTGCAAGGCAGTTACCCTGCCACTGGGCTTCTAAGGAATTAAATATTCCAACCCAATCAAGTCCAACAGGTACGCAGTTTTTGCAGGCGGTTGGCACTGCTCTATCAGCAAAGATGAATGGAACAAAGGCTATAACTTATGTTTCGAGTGGAGAAGGCACAACAAGCCAAGGGGAATTTCACGAAGCTGTTAACTGGGCAAGTAGAGAAAAACTGCCAGTAGTATTTGTAATTCAAAATAACAAACTTGCTATTTCCGTTTCTGTAAAAGACCAGAGTGGCGGCGAAGATTCTTCAATTGCCCGCATGATGTCTGGGTTTGATAACCTTTTAAGATTGGAGATTGACGGAACAGATTATGAAGAATCTTTAAATGCTGTAAAGAAGGCTTATAAATTTGCAAGAGAGGGGAGAGGTCCAGTCCTGATTGAAGCCCACGTTGTAAGACTTAGTTCTCACTCTTCATCGGATGACCAAAGGAAGTACCGTACAAAGGAATCTATTGAGGCTGATAAAGTAAAAGACCCGTTAAAATTATTGACTGATAGAATCATTTCAGAGGGTATTTTATCAAGTGATGAAATTGAAACTATTAATACAGAGATAAAAAATGAGGTTGAGATAGCTGCCGACTATGCTTTAGCGTTGGATGACCCAATTGGTGAAGGTGCTGATAGATATGTGCTTGATGAGAGTGGCTATAGAGAAAGTTTGGATTATGAAAAATCAACTCCATCAGGTTCGCCAATTGTGTTGGTTGATGCTATAAACCATGCCTTGCAAGAGGAACTTGAACGGAATGAAAAGATAATTTTATTTGGTGAAGATGTTGTTGATCATAAAGGTGGTGTCTTTACTGCTACAAAAGGACTTTCAACAAAGTTTGGAAAAAAAAGAGTTTTCAATTCGCCGCTTGCCGAAGCCTCTATAGCTGGTGTTGGAATTGGCTTAGCATTAACAGGGATGAAACCATTAGCTGAAATTCAATTTGGTGATTATATCTGGCCAGCGTTTATGCAAATAAGAGATGAGCTTGCTACAATACGTTATCGTTCAAACAATATGTTTTCTGCACCAATGGTTTACAGAGTTCCGGTTGGAGGCTACATTCATGGCGGTCCGTACCACAGCCAAAATATTGAAGGATTTATTGCACACATTCCAGGAATTCTGATTGCATATCCATCCAATGCTGCGGATGCAAAGGGACTCCTTAAAACAGCACTAAGATTAAATGACCCTGTAATATTCCTTGAACATAAAGGACTTTACAGACAGAGCTATGCAAGCTCTCCAGAACCAGATTCCGATTATCTTCTTCCGTTCGGTAAAGCGAATGTTGTTACTGAAGGTGATGATTTATCTGTAATTACTTACGGTGCAATGGTTCATGAAACAAATTTTGCAGTTCGTAAACTAAAAGGGGAAGGATACTCTGTTGAAGTTGTTGATATAAGAACAATGAATCCGCTTGATGAAGAAACAATTTTCACTTCTGTTAAAAAAACTGGGAAAGCAATTATAATTCATGAGGATACTATTACTGCTGGGTTTGGTGCTGAAATAGCTGCAAGAATTACAGATAATTGTTTCGAGTATTTGGATGGACCAATAAAACGTATTGCTGGTAAAGATGCTTTTATTCCTTATCATCCAAATTTGGAAAATGATATTCTTCCAAACAGAGATAAAATTTATGATGCTTTAAAAGAATTATTAAATTATTAGTTAACAGGAAAGAGAAATGAAAGTTGATATAATTATGCCCAAAATGGGTGAGAGTTTGAATGAGGGAACAATCATAGCATGGTTAAAATCTGTAGGTGATAAGGTTCAGAAAGATGAAATTATTTTTGAGATTACAACAGATAAAGTTGATACTGAAATACCAAGTCCGGCAGATGGTATTTTGGTTGAGATAAAAGTAAAAGAGCAAGAGACTGTTGATGTTGATACAGTTGTTGCCATAATTGAAACCGACAGTGCAGAAGCCATCATTGTTGACGATGCAAAAGACCAGCATCCAGCATCCAGAATCAAGCATCCAGAATCAAGTATCCACCATCCAACATCCAGCAAATTCTTTTCCCCTTTAGTGATGAGTATTGCAAACAAAGAAAATGTCTCCTTTGAAGAACTGGAAAATATTTCTGGTACTGGTGCAAATGGAAGAGTATCAAAAAAAGATATTCTAAATCACATTTCTAATAGAAGTAAAACTGCAAATGAGAAATCTACGGTAGTGTTAGACTCGGAAGATGAAATAATACCAATGGATGCTACACGTAAGCGTATTATGGAGCATATGATAAATAGTCGTGATACTTCTGTTCATGTTTCATCAGTTACAGAAGTTGATATGAGTAAGATTTATAACTTCTTAAAACAGAACAAAAAAAGATTTCTTGAAGTGGAGAAAATTAAGTTTACTTATATGACATTTATCTCGCACGCTATTGTTAATGCAATTAAAGAATTCCCATTAGTTAATTCGCAAATAGATGGAGATAAAATTATTGTAAAGAAAAATGTTAATCTTGGAATTGCCGTTGCAATTGAGCCAAATGGATTAATTGTTCCGAACATTAAACATGCTGAGAATTTAAGTGCAAGAGGATTAGCGAAAGAGATTGCATCACTTGGCAATAAAGCACGAACAAAAGGATTAAAACCTGATGATGTAATAAATGGAACATTTTCAATTACTAATTATGGAGTGTTTGGTTTGCAGTTTGGAACGCCGATTATAAATCAGCCGGAAGTTGCAATAATTGGAGTTGGCTCTGTTGATAAAAAGCCCGTGGTTGTTGAGGTTGATGGTCTGGATACAATTGCAATTAAACCAATGATGTATTTAACAATAAGTCACGACCACAGATTGGTTGATGGAATGCTCGGTGGTAAATTCTTGAATTCTGTTAAAGAGCGGTTAGAGAATTTTGATTTTTCAAATATATAATAATCGTTTTGAAAATTCTTATATTGTAACTATTAAATAATAGGTAAAAAAATGTTAGCTACAGAAGAATTAAACAGTTTAACTCAACAACTTGGATATGCAAATATCGAAGATGCTGCTGCTAAACAAGTGGTTTTAGTTTTAATGTCAAAAATTTCAAAATACAAATTAGAAGTAAACTTGTTTAACAACAAGTACAAGTGTTCTCTCAGTGAAGCACTGAAGAAGAATAAGACTGAAAATTTTGAATACGAAGATGATTTATTGGATTGGGAATTTGCTGCTTTGGCATTGAAAAAGAACCAAGAACTTTTTAATAAATTAACTAAATGATTGATATCGTAAATTCGTATAGTTCCATTCTTAAAAGTTGGGAAATTAATGAATATGATATACAAGGTTTTTCTTTTCGATTTAAAGCTACATTAAAAATTAAAGATAATTCTACTCTTGTAATTAAAGAATACTATTTTAGTGAAATTCCCAAACGAAAATATTCCTATCATTGGATGAATAAAAATGAGGAATTGCTTATACGTTGGGATAATTCCGATCATTGGAAAGCGATAGATACTTATCCTCATCACGCACATTATGAAAGCAATTCTAATGTACAACCATCACATATCAACACTTTGGTGGAAGTATTAGAATTTATTTCCAATAAAATTAATAGCAAAAATGCAAAAAATAAACAAGCACCAAAAAGAATATAAAGAAGAGTTTGAAAAGGGGAAACCAGATTTAGGACGCCGTCCAGACTGGCTTAAAGTCCGCTTGCCGAGTGGAGATAATTACAACGAAGTATTAAAACTGATGAGGAAATCCTCACTAAATACAGTTTGTGAAGAAGCACGATGTCCAAACCTCTCTGAATGTTGGAGCAGCAGAACTGCAACATTTATGATTCTTGGAGATACTTGCACACGCAGTTGCGGTTTTTGCAATGTTAAACTTGGAATTCCAAATGAGTTGGATTTAGATGAACCTCGCCGTGTGGCAGATTCTGCTGTTGAACTTGGATTAAAACATGTTGTTATCACTTCTGTTGATAGAGATGATTTAAAAGATGGAGGTGTGAAAATATTTTCAGAATCAATAAGATTGATAAATGAGAAACTTCCTAAAACTACTATAGAAATTTTAATTCCGGATTTTAAAGGTGATGAAGAATCATTTAAAGTTATTTTGGAGCATCCGCCATCAGTATTAAATCATAACCTTGAAACTGTTGAACGTCTTTACCATGCTGTACGTCCGCAAGCAAATTATAAAAGAAGCCTCAATCTAATCCGTTGGTTTAAAGAGAAAGGGTTACGAACAAAGAGCGGTATTATGGTTGGAATAGGGGAGACGAAAGAGGAAGTGATTTCTATTATGCACGACCTCCGAAAACATGGATGTGATGTAATGACAATTGGTCAATATTTGCAGCCCACAAAAGAGCATCTACCAGTAGATAGATTTGTAACCCCTGAAGAATTTGCATACTACAAAGAAGAGGGTATTAAATTAGGTTTTTTAATTGTGGAATCTTCACCACTTGTTCGTAGTTCGTACCACGCAGAGAAACATGTAATAGAATCTTATCAGTAATATTCCCCGCAGTGCTGTACTAACAGCGTGTTTTATTTGGCAGAAAATTACAAATGACAACATTCTCACAGAGTCCCACGGACAAGTTGTGTACTTTATCTTTTTGAGATTTGTCTTTTCCAGTTCATCTGGGTTAGGATTATAAAGTATAATTATACGAAACAAATAAATAAATCCTTCATTATTAAACTATATTATGCATATTAAAATTATTTGTTGACATTTAGTCTAAAATATTATAGTATTTCCTTTCAAAATTAGAAAATATTTAGAATATGCTGATAAACACAAATTATATTCATAACAAGTTGTATTTCTCTTTCCCTTCAAGCTTTCCCTAATATTATATCCAAATTATTTACATAAATATTCTATTGAGTTCAATTCAAACAATATTATTTCACACTTAATTTATATATCCATTAACAAAAAAAGGTAAATGCCTTATGAAAAAAATTACTCTTCTATTATTCTTTGCTGCATCTTTTATTGCTGCACAAAACATTACATTAGTTGGAGATGTTTCATCTATGACACATGAACAACTGGTTGGTGTTAACATTATCGTTAAAGGTACTACAACTGGTGTTGCAACAGATATTGACGGTAAGTTCAAATTAGAGGTAGATAAGCTCCCTATAACTTTAGTTTTTTCATCAATTGGTTATAAAAAGAAAACAGTTTTAGTTGATAATGTTAAGTATATAAAAATTGTTTTAGAAGGTGATGTTTATTCATCAGAAGATGTTATGGTTGTTGGTTCCCGATTTAGACCAAGAACTGCAATTACTTCACCAGTGCCAATAGATAATATAAAGGTAGCAGATTTAGAAGCTACTGCACAAACATCGTTTGATAAAATGATGCACTATACTGTACCTTCGTTTAACTCAACTCAGCAAACTATATCGGATGCTACTGCACATTTTGACCCTGCTGATTTGCGTGGGTTAGGACCAAGTCGTACTTTAGTTCTTATCAACGGAAAAAGAAAAAATGCTTCCTCACTCGTATTCATTAACGATACACCTGGCAAGGGTGATGTTGGTGTTGATATGAATAGTATTCCAGTTAGTGCAATTAAAAGAGTTGAAGTTTTACGTGATGGAGCTTCAGCTCAATACGGTTCTGATGCTATTGCTGGTGTAATAAATATAATTTTAGATGACCAAACTGAAACCACACGAATTAATACTTTCTCATCTATAACGAGTGAAGGAGACGGATTTCAATTGGGTGCAAATATTAATACTGGTTTCAAAATTGGCGATTTAGGATTTTTCAATTTATCTTCTGGATATGTGAATCAGGAAGAGACAAATAGAGCAGGTTCACCTGGCAAAGATGTTTTATTTGGAGTGCCAGCTTCTGACCCTTGGATTAAAGCTAATCCTGATTTAGGAATGACTGTAGGTTTACCTAATATGACCACTGCAAATATTTATTATAATACTGCTATTGAAGTTGGTGAATTAAGTGAGATCTATTCATATGGTGGTTTAGTTTATAGACAAGGTTTAAGTTATGCACTTTACCGAGCACCATATTGGGTACCTGACCCATACAATCTTCTTCATAAAGAAGGAACTGCATACGAAGGGTTCCAACCCACATTTGAAACAGATATTTTTGATAATGAATTTACGGCTGGTTTCCGTTCACAAAAAAATGGCTGGAAGTATGATTTGAGTTATACTTTTGGAAGTAACAAAGTTGATTACTTAATAGGCAATACTTTAAACCCTGCTCTCGGAGCTGCAAGCCCTACAGAATTTAATGCTGGCGGATATCGCTTTAACAATAACATAATTAATTTTGATATTTCAAAACTATTATTTGATAGACTGTTTTTGAGTTTGGGTTCTGAATTTAGAATTGAAAACTTCATTGCTGTTGAAGGTGAAGAAGCTTCATACATTGGTGGTGGTGCTCAATCGTTCCCAGGCTTACAACCACAAAATGCAGTTGATGCGAAACGTACAAACATTGGAGTTTATGTCGATTTAGGTTACGATATTACAAATAATTTATTTGTTGGTGGTGCAGCTCGTTACGAAGAGTATTCCGATTTTGGAAGTAACGTAACATACAAGATTAATGCTCGAATAAAAACATCAGATAACAAATATAGTCTTCGTGGTTCAATGTCAACAGGGTTCCGTGCTCCATCTTTGCACCAAATATACTTAAGTAATATCCAAACTTTAGTCTCTGGCGGAACAGTAAGTAACCAGGGTACTTTTAATAACAACAGTCCTGTATTGCGTAAATTAGGTGTTGAACAATTAAAAGAAGAGAATGCTGTTAACATTACTTTTGGTGCTGCAGCTCGTCCTATCGATAACTTATTTGTTAGTGTTGATGTTTATCAAATAAGCGTAGATGATAGAATTGTTTATTCAAGTTCAATAGCTTCAAGCGATACTACAACAACTGTTTGGAAAATTTTGAAGGAGAATGATATAACAAGTCTTAAGTTCTTTATAAATGCTGCTAATACAAAAACACAAGGTATTGATCTTGTTGCAAATTACGGATACAACCGATGGGCTTTTAATTTTGCTGCTACAATAGCTAAGCATGAGATTGATGGAAAAATTAAGACTCCTGATGTTCTTGAAAAAGATGGTGTTGACATTTTTGATAGAAAAGAACAATCACGTCTATTAACTGCTCGTCCTAATACAAAAATTATTTTTGGTACATCGTATGACCTTAACCCATTTAAGGTTGGATTAAGTGCTACCTACTTTGGTGAAGTTACTTGGCAGCATGCTAACAACGGACTTAATGGAGTTGACGTTGGAAATGGTCCATTGCCAATAGATGATGCTGCTTATGACCAAACATTTGCTGCAAAAATAATTTTTGATTTAAATTTAAGATATGCAATTAATGAAAATATCTCATTTAGTTTTATGATTAATAATCTATTAGATACTTATCCGGATGTTATTGATACTAAAGGTGATTTTGTTACAGATCTTGGTGGTCGTTTCAAATACCCTTGGGAAGTTAACCAGTTTGGATTTAATGGAAGAGTATTTTTAGCAACTCTTAATTTCACTTTATAAATCTATAGAAAAAAAATATTTCTATACTTTAGCCCATCATTTTTGATGGGCTTTTTTTTTGCAAAAAAAATAAATGTATAACATTACACTATATTGCAATAAAATTCATTTAGAATTTTATAAGCCTACCTTACAAAATTACAACTCTGATTAAGCAAAAATAATTTGTAATTTTTTGCAAAATGAATATTTATTCACAAAAAGAAATTATAACTTTTTTTGTAAAGAGAAAACTTTTTCTTAATTTGGGTACACTTGTTAGTGCATTTTAATTAACGAATATTTTAGTATTTATAATTAAAGGGAAAGTAATTGAGAATCACAAATAACATAGTCTGTATTCTTATTTTTACAAATATTAGTGTTAATAATATTGCACATAGGAAAGGTTACTAATTTAATTAGTAACCTTTTTTCGTTTAAACTGATTTTATAGGAGATTAATATGGCTAAAGTAAAAGGCGATATTAAAATTGACATCGAAAAATGTAAGGGGTGTGTAATTTGTGTTGAAGCATGTCCTGAAGATGTAATTGCCATGTCAAATGAGGTAAATCAAAAGGGTTATCTCTTTGCAGTTAAAATTGAGGATGGCTGCACAGGGTGTACAAATTGTGCTTTGGTTTGTCCGGATGCTGTTATAACTGTATATCGAGAAGTTAAGCAGAAAAAGGAGCAAATAGCAGTAATTACAAATGTAACTGAAAACATAACCGTATCGGTGGATAAATGATTAAATTAATGAAAGGTAATGAAGCATTGGCTGAAGCAGCAATAAGAGTTGGTGCCGATGCCTATTTTGGATATCCGATAACACCGCAATCGGAGATTCTCGAATACCTTAGTCGTGAAGCGGAACAGAGAACAGGAATGGTAGTTCTTCAAGCAGAGAGCGAGGTTGCATCAATTAACATGGTTTACGGTGCTGCTGGAACCGGCAAAAAAGTGTGGACGTCTTCATCAAGCCCTGGTATGAGTTTAATGCAAGAGGGCATTTCCTACATTGCTTCTGCAGAGTTACCTTGTTTGTTAGTAAATGTACAACGTGGTGGTCCGGGTCTCGGCACAATCCAACCAGCACAAGGCGATTACTTCCAAACAGTAAAAGGGGGTGGGCACGGAGATTATAAAATGATTGTACTTGCTCCGGCAACCGTTCAAGAAATGTCCGATTTCGTAAAGCTCTCATTCGAACTTGCATTTAAATATCGTAATCCGGTTATGATACTTACTGATGGTGCATTAGGGCAGATGATGGAGAAGGTAGAATTATTTGAGCAGCAAGAGAGGACTACGGAGAAATTAGATTGGACAACCGTTGGTAAACCAGAGGATAGAGAACACAATATAATCACATCCCTTCATATAGAACCAGAAAAAATGGAAAGGATTAATATTCATCTTCAAGCAAAGTATAAAATAATTGAAAAGAATGAAGTACGCTACGAAGAAATTATGTGCGATGATGCCGATTATATTATTACTGCATTTGGTCTTGTTGCACGCATTTGCACTAAAGCAGCAGAGCTTGCACGTGAAAAAGGAATAAAGGTTGGTGTATTCCGTCCAATATCTCTTTTCCCATTTCCTTATGAACAAATTAAATTACACGCAAACAACATCAAAGGAATTCTTGATGTTGAAATGAATGCTGGTCAAATGGTTGAAGATGTGAAGCTAAGTGTTGAAGGGAAAGTACCTGTAGAGTTTCACGGTAGAATGGGAGGAATTGTTCCCACTCCAGATGAAATACTTGAAGCTCTTGAAAAATATATTGCCGGAGGAAAATTATGAGTGTTGAAACATTAGATAGAATTGAAACAAAAGTATTTGAAAAAACGAAGTCGTTGTTAGATACAGAGATGCACTACTGTCCGGGCTGCGGGCACGGTGTTGCACACAGACTTATTGCTGAAGTTATTGATGAAATGAATATTGTTGAAGATACAATTGGAGTTGCTCCGGTTGGCTGCTCGGTATTTGCATATAATTATCTTGGTATGGATTTCTCTCAAGCAGCACATGGTAGAGCTTCTGCAGTGGCAACCGGGATAAAAAGAGTACTACCGGAAAAATATGTATTCTCCTATCAAGGGGATGGCGACCTTGCTGCTATTGGAACCGGTGAAACAATCCATACTTGCAATAGGGGAGAGAACATTTTAATTATTTTCATTAATAATGGAATATACGGAATGACAGGCGGACAGATGGCACCCACAACACTTCCAAATATGAAATCAACAACATCTCCTTTCGGACGAGATACAAAGTCAATGGGATACCCGTTAAAAATAACTGAACTAATTGCTGCACTTCCAGGAACTTATTATGTTACACGTCAATCTGTTCATAAACCTTTGAATGTTCGCAGAGCAAAAAAAGCAATTCAAAAAGGATTTGAATATCAAAAATTGAACAAAGGAACATGCTTTGTCGAGATAGTTTCAAACTGTCCTTCCAACTGGAAAATGACTCCGGTTGAATCGAACCATTGGATGGATGAACATATGCTCGCATTCTATCCACTTGGCGATATTAAAGTACCAAACGTGAAGGAGGCTTGATATGACTGAAGAAGTTGTGATTGCTGGATTTGGCGGGCAAGGTGTTCTCTCGATGGGAATGATACTTTGCTATTCAGGAATAATGGAAGATAAAGAAGTGAGTTGGATGCCATCCTACGGACCAGAAATGCGTGGCGGAACTGCAAATTGTATTGCCATAGTTAGTGATTCAAAAATTAGTTCACCAATAATTTCAAAATTTGATACTGTTATTGCACTAAACCAACCATCGGTTGATAAGTTTGAAAGCATGGTTAAACCTGGTGGATTACTCCTCTACGAAAGTACAAATGTAATTAAGCCACCAACTCGGAGCGATATTGATCTTGTAGGAATTCCAGCAAGTGCAGAAGCTGCAAAAATGAAAAATATAAAAATTATGAATATGATTGTACTTGGTGCATTTCTAAAAAAGAGACCAATAATAAAATTTGAAAATATTATTGAAGGGCTGAAACAAGTTCTACCGGAACGCTATCATCATTTAATTCCGTTAAATACAGATGCTCTAAATAGAGGTATGGAATTAGTTGATGAAGTTACTGAAACTGTTTAAGAGCAGCGACAGATTCTCTTTGAAGTAGTAATACCGACAATTACGGCTGTGTGTATGAAAAGAGATTATGCGTTTAGCCCTGATAAGAGAGTAAAGAGTAGAGCTATTGAAATAATGGAATTACTTGTTTTCATTTTTTTTTACTCGAAAAAATATCTGTAAGCAACTTAATAAATAGAATCCAAAAAGGTTATAATAATTTTTAGAATACACAATTTTTACACTTTTTTTGTTAGCGTTTCACATTTGACTTTTCACGTTTCACTTTTTAGCGGAAGTTCCGAGTAAATTCTGAATAAAAACCCGCGAACCCCAATTGTGGCAACGGAATTAGCTAAATAGACGCAAAAATGTGTGGCTAAGAATATAATAGTCATCTCTCTTTATTAACTTGATATT
>JAKIUC010000043.1 GCA_021647785.1 Melioribacteraceae bacterium | reverse complement strand
CAAGGATATTACAAACAGATTAAACGCATAGAGCAAGTAGAACTTGAAGAAAGAGTAATATTAGATCTGATAGAAAATAAACGTAAACTATGGAAAAAAGGAAGCGGAAGAAACTTACACGCATCTCTCCGAGAAGAATTTAAGCAACATGGGATTAAACTCGGAAGAGATAGGTTCTTTGATTTATTGCGTAGAAATGGATTATTGGTAAAGCCAAGACGAAGAAAAACAAGCACTACCAACAGTTACCACCAATATCATAAATATCCGAATCTAATAAAAGATATTGAAATAACAAGAGTAAATCAAGTTGTCGTAACTGATATAACTTATTTATATTTACGAGATTCTGATTCGTTTGCTTACCTATATTTAGTAACAGACTACTTTTCTAGGAAGATAATGGGCTTCAATATAAGCGAAGATTTGCGAGCAATATCAGCAGTAAAAGCATTAAAAATGGCAATAAAAAATATGAGTGATGTTGATAATTGCATCCACCATTCCGATAGAGGTATCCAGTACTGCTCTAAAGAATACACAGCCATATTGCATAGGAAAAAGATTAAACTGAGCATGACGGAGAACTCTGACCCCTTAGAGAATGCAGTAGCAGAAAGAATAAACAAAACAGTGAAGGAAGAATTTACAGAAGAAAAACAAATAAGTTTTTCTAATTTTAGAGAAGCTAAAATTGTCATGGCACAAATAGTAAAGTTCTATAATGATGAAAGACCTCATAGGACTTTGGAGTTTTATACCCCATCTATAGCTTATCAGATGAATAGAGAACTTAAAAGAAAATGGAAAAATTATTACAAAAAACATAAGGTTTTAACAGAATAAATAAAGTATCTTCGATACTTTATTTATTCATCTTTTTGAAAAAAAATAGTCAACCTATTTCAGGACGCTGCACTCGGGGACAAGTCCCTTGTCCTGTGCTCTCTTCCCTTCGGTCAGACAGCCCAGAACAAGGGATATACAGAATCCAAAATACCAGAGTTCTCCGAACTCCGTATTTTGAACTCTGCATATCCCCGAGCCGTTGTGTGTAATAAAAACGAGGATACCAATGAGAAAAATAAATAAAAATGATATTCTAAAAAGTATTGGATTTATCATATTCATATTATTTTCAATTAGTTGTCAAAAACCAAATGACCCAAAACCAAATAACTATGGTCTTTTTACTCAAAACACCATTATTGTCGATAGTATAACACGAACTTACGATTATTACATTCCAAGCAATTTGGGTTTTTCACCAGTCCCTTTAGTTTTTATGTTACACGGAGGGGGTTCAAAATCTGATGATTTGACAGGTGAAAGTGGCTTTAAAGCACCTTACAAAGTGTGGATGAATATTGCCGATAACGAAAAATTCATCATTGTTTATCCCAATGGTACAATTAACCCTCTTGGAGGACAAGGTTGGAACGATTGTCGTGCAGATGCCACAACAAACCCTTCTGTGGATGATGTAGGTTTTATTGACTCTCTTATTGATTATTTTTCAAATTTATATAACATAGATGCAAACCAAATTTATGCAACCGGAACCTCCAATGGTGGACATATGTCACTTCGTCTTGCACTTGAATTATCAAATAAAATTGCTGCTGTTGCTCCAGTTGTAGCATCTATGCCTGCCAGTAGATGCAGTGATCCAGATTACCCAATTTCTATTTTATTTATAATTGGTACAGATGACCCTCTTTCACCATATAATGGAGGAGAGGTTGCACCTGATATAGGAGGTCGTGGAACTGTGCTTTCAGCAGAAGAGTCAATAAATTTTTGGGTGGTATTTAACCAAACCGATACAATTCCAACTATAATGAATTATCAAGATATTAATACTACGGATAATTCCACAGTAAAGAGCATTACCTATTCCAATGGGATTGAATTAACTCAAGTTGTATTATATAAAATTTTAGGTGGAGGTCATCTTGAGCCAAGCATACAAGAGCAATATTCAGCAATTCTTGAATTGTCTTTAGGTAGTCAAAACCACGATATTGAAATGGCTACGGTAATTTGGAATTTTTTTAAAGATAAAACATTGAATTAATGATTACTACACACAACAAAGTATAAAAAAGAGGAGACAATGATAATTAGTAAAAATATTCTAAAATATTTTGGATTTATCCTTCTGATATTCCTGTCCATAAGTTGTCATAAACCCGTTAGTATAGAAAGTCCCGCTGAATACGGGCTATTTACTAAAAACATCGTAGTTGATGAAGCAACCAGAAGTTACGCAATCTATATTCCAAAAGATTTAGGGAATTCATCCTACCCGCTCATCTTTGAATTACATGGCGGCGGTGTTTACATTGAAGATATGACGGGAGAAAGTGGATATAAAACACCATTTAAATTATGGATGAACCTTGCCGAAAATGAAAAATTTATTGTCGTTTACCCCGAAGGTTTAAACGGAAGTTATGATAAACCTACGTGGAATGATTGTCGCGGTGATTGTATTGTTAGTTCCGATGCAAATGATGTTAACTTTATTGAAACTTTAATTAATAATATTTCAGCAGACTATAATATTGACCAAAATAGAATTTATGCGTCGGGAACTTCAAATGGCGGTTTTATGGCTTTAAGACTTGCAATTGAACTAAACGATAAAATCGCAGCAGTTGCAGCAGTAGTTTCGGCAATGCCTGCTGTTTCTGATTGCAATTTGCCAAATAATCCTATATCGGTTTTATTTATGAATGGAACTAACGATAATTATATGCCTTATAACGGTGGTTATTTATCTGACCCGCCAAATCCCGACCACGGCTCTACTCAATCAACAGAAAATTCCGTAAATTTTTGGATTAACTTTAATCATACAGATACTATTCCTACAACTTATACATTCCCCGATTTAGATAATTCAGATGGTGGAATTGTTGAGAAATTTGATTATAAAAATGGCGAACAAGGAACAGAAGTCGTTTTGTATAAAGTAAATGGAGGTGGACATTCAGCACCAAGTATAAAAGAACAGTATTCTTCATTGTTTGAACAATATTTTAATAAACAAAACCACGATATAGAAATGACAACAGAAGTTTGGAATTTCTTTAAAGATAAAACATTGAATTGATGATTACTACACACAACAAAAAATATAGTGCATTTGGCAGATAGTGCTAAAAATGAAGATGATAGCAATAAATAAACATAGTAGCAAATTGAAAATTTGGAGCGTTGAAATGCCAAACGCACCATATTCAAACCGTTGTAGCCAATACAAAGAAAAAGGAAATGAATAATTAATCATAGTAACAAAACAAGTTTATAGCTGACAATACTACTATAAAATATAAGATTTTATCAATTTGTTTTTATATCTTTGTAGTCAGTTATAAGCTGACAAAAACTATGATAAATAAGTATATATCCAAACAGTCTAATGAACTCCTATCATTCTTTAATGAGCAAGATTTACATTGCTTCAATACAGAACTTGCAAAAAAAGCACTTCCAAACTCCAATGATAGTGCAATAAGAGAATTGCTTAGTGCCATGACACGCAGAGGACTTTTAATGAGAGTTAAAAGAGGTTTGTATTACGTAATTCCTTATGAGCAAAATCCAGAAACATTTATGCCCGAATGGCATCTGTTGGCAGAACATTTAGTACAAGGTGCAAATTATTATATTGGTTATTATTCAGCTTTACAAATACATAATTTAATTACACAACCATCTTTAAGCGAGCAGATTGTTGTTGCAAAACAAATTCGACCGTCAACTATAAAAATCAAAGGAGTACCCTTTCAATTTATCTTTCATAATGAAAAACATTTTTTTGGAATGAAAAAAATATGGATTGATAATTTTAATAAAGTTAACTGTTCTGACCTTGAAAAAACAATAATTGATTGTCTGTTTAAACCAGATTATGCTGGTGGGATAGTTGAAATAGCTCGTGCTATATATTTATCATGTAAAAAAATTAGGTACAATATATTATTGGAATATGTTGTGAAATTTAATTCACAAGCGGTTCTTAAGCGACTGGGATTTCTTTTAGAAACGTTAGAAATTGAAACTTATATAATTGATTCCTTGCAAAAGTTAAAAACAAATTCAACAGTTCTTTTAGATACTGAACTTCCGAAGAGTGGCAAAGTAATAACAAAATGGAGTATTCAACAAAATATTGAACTAGAGACTATTAAAGAAGCAATTTACACATGATAAAACCGGGTGAAATACAAAAGAAAGCAAGAGCAGTTGCTGTTAGAGACCAACAAATAGAAAAGGATTATATTTTATCTTGGATTTTGCAAGGCATTGCTTTTCACAATAAACTTTCTAAAATAATTGCTTTTAACGGTGGAACTGTTCTAAAGAAAGTTTACTTTGAAGACTATCGTTTTTCGGAAGACCTAGATTTTTCATTATTAAATGACAGTATTTCAAATCAGCAAATATTTAATTACTTCAATGAAACATTTGAGTATGTAAAAGAAGAAGCAAATATTCCTTTGGAAATTATTGATACCAATGAACACAAAGAAGGCGGAATAAATTTTTACATCAGTTATATTGGTCCGCTTGGTGGAATGGGTACAAACAAACGTGTAAAAGTTGATATTTCGAGAAGTGAAAAATTACAGTTTATTCCAATAGATAAAGATGTTTTTATTATATACACCGACCAAGAAAAGCATAAGCTGCTTTGCTACTCTCTTGAGGAAATTCTTGTTGAAAAAATCCGTTCTGTAATGCAACGAATGCAGGCAAGAGATTTTTATGATATTTGGTATTTAACAGAAGTTAATGGATTAGAAACCGATTTTTATCTAAATGAATTTATTGCAAAGTGCAAAAGTAAAGAACTTAATCCATCAGCTTTTTTTACAAAATTAGAACAACGCTTGCCACAATATAAAGCACGCTGGCAAAAATCTATGAAAGACCAAATAAATGATTTGCCTGAGTTTGAGCAAGTGGAAAGAGAAACAATGAAACATTTAAGAAAATTAAAAATTTGATTTAAGTAGAGAAAACAAATGAAACTATACGATACATTAGAAAAACAACTCGAAAAAGAGAACAACTTTGTTACAGACAACGGAGAATTGAAAAAGTGGGTTATTATAAATAAGGCACAGAATTTTGATGCAGGACTTATTGAGTTATTGCTTAATAACAAGGAATTAAAAGAAAAATTCTTTGTTGAAGTAAAAGGCACTTTGGTATTTAACCAAAATTTATTTTTCTTTTTACGTAAAAACATACCTAAAATATAGCTTGGGACACCCTATTTTCAAAATCACCCTTTATAAAACAACAACTTACAACGTTTTTGTTGAGTGTGTCGGAAAACAGGAAAGAACTGATTGGAAAAACTTCCAAACATATAGATGATTTAATTGATGATGGGCGAAAGAGATAGGTAACTATGTCCTTTCTTAAATGATTTCTCATCAATACTTAGATTTCTATAGAATACATCTTTGGAACGACGTGCCATGCCTCGCTCTACTGAACCATGGATGATTCGATTAACAACATTTCCCGAGGGGATGGATTCCCAAAAACCACAGCGTAATAGTTTTGCTGTTTGTGTTTGGTTCTTGGTAGCCTTTAATAAATCAATTGTTAGACGTTCAAATAAATAACTATGTCGCTCATAATTATCTGCCCAAGGCACCTTGATTGTTTTAACTCCTACTGATGATTTTACTCTTGGTACTTGACAATTTATATAGGTCTTAAACTGCATCGTGTCTAAATGACGCCAACGTCGATTCGAGCGGTGGTCGTAAATCCTACATATTTCTGAGGTTTCTGGACATTCTCCTGTTAATCCTACATAACGGATATAAACATCTACTTCTTCTGATTGATGATTTACTTTTACTGTTGATACTTTCCAGTCATCTCCAAAATTTAATAATAATGCGAAAAATTGCTCTGAAAACATTCAATACCTTTTTTATTGTAAAGTTACTAATTCCACAACATTGAGGGTAGAACCAACTACGATAATCCTGTCATTTCAGTAGATACCAAAAAGAAAGAATTAGTTGGTAATTTCAAGAATTCAGGAACATCTTGGACTAAAAAGGGTCAAACCTCTAAAGTAAACGATCATGATTTTCGCTCATATGCAGAGGGGATAGCAATACCCTATGGAACGTACGACATAAAAGAAAACAAAGGTTTTGTAAATGTTGGTATATCTTCTGATACTTCAGAATTTGCTGTAAACAGCATTAGAATGTGGTGGAAAACAATCGGGGAACAAAGATATGCGACATCAAAAGAATTACTTATCTGTGCTGATGGCGGTGGTAGTAATGGAAGCAGAACACGAGCAAGGAAATTTTATTTACAGGAGCTTGCCGATGAAATAGGATTAAATATAACAGTATGCCATTACCCGCCCGGGACAAGTAAATGGAATAAGATAGAACATCGAATGTTTTCATTTATTAGTATGAATTGGAAAGGGAAGCCCTTGGTAAGCTACAAAACTATTATCAATTTGATTGGTGGTACTAAAACAAAAAAGGGATTAACAATTGAAGCAAAATTAGATCGAAAAGAATATATTAAAGGTATTCAAATCTCTGACAAAGAATTAAATGGTATAAACCTTGTTCAACATGAAGAAAATCCAAAATGGAACTATTCTATTAAAACGAATTGATAATAACGTTCAACTTATTTATTGACAGACACTAAGCAGTCTCAAATCCAATATTCTTCAAAATATCTGATGCTTTTTCTACTTCTTCTGATGATTCAAACGAGAGTCTAAAAGTACCACCTGAACCTTCTCTAATTTTCAGCAATTCCATATCTTTAATATTTATACCAGCACTAAAGAGTGCTGTAGAGATTTTACTAATTGCTCCAGGTTCATCAGTAACAAAAACAAATAAATCGAATAATGGATTGAGGAAACCTTTACTGTTTTGTGGTACTTCATCTCTGCAAATTCTGGCATTTTCAAAATAGTTATGAATTGCTTTATAATCATCTTCTGAAATCCATTTAGTAAGTGTAGATAAATCGTAAGAAAATTTATCAATTGCAGTAAGAATCTGATTTTTATTATTTGCAATTATCGATTCCCAAATAGAAAAATCACTTGATGCAATGCGTGTCATATCTCTAAATCCACCGGCAGCTAAATCCAAAAAATTGTAGTTCTCTGTTTTGAGTGAAGCAGCGTTAACTAATGCAACAGAGACTAATTGAGGCAGATGGCTCACACTTGCTGCAATAACATCGTGTTGCTTAGCCGGTATGTGTAAAATATTTGAACCAAAGGATGATATAATTTTACTAAAATCTATGAAATAAGAGTCATCAATTAAATTATCGGTTAAAATATAAACTGAATTTTCAAATAAAAGTGAATCCGAATTCTTGTATCCGCCCTTCTCTTTTCCCGTCATAGGATGTCCACCAAAGTAAATTCCTTTACTATCAATTTTATCCCATTTCTCTTTGAAAACATTTTTAACGCTGCAAACATCAGTTAAAATGGAGTTTCTATTTAGCTTCGGAGCAATGCTCTCAAAGACTTCTATCGATTTTGAAACTGGTAAACAGAGGAAAATTAAATCAGATTTAATTGCATCTTCAAAAGAGGAAAGGGAAGAATCAATTACATTCTCAGTAATAGCTTGCTCAAGAACTTCTGGTTTATCAAATGCTGAGATTGTAAAATCATATTTTGATTTTTGCAATGCCTTTGCAATTGAACCACCTATTAGTCCTAATCCAATTATTGAAATATTTTTTATTTTCAAAATAGAACCCTAAATTTAGAATTTTTTAGAAAGAGTCTCTTTTGCAATTGCAATAGCCTTGTGTAATTGATCAATCAAAACTTCTTTTGTTGGTAATATTGTAAAATAGTCAGCAACCTTAATATTGTTTTCTTGCAAATGTAATAGTTCAATATGTTCGGGGTTTTTACCAGTACATAGGATTAATCCAATGGGTTTGTTTTCCCCGTCAATATTTTCATATTTATCCAAATAGCCTAAATACAATTCCATTTCACCTTTGTATGCTGCATCAAATTCGCCAATCTTTAAATCAATTACAATTAACGATTTTAATCTTCGGTGATAAAACAGTAGGTCTATGTAATAATCCCTATTGTCAATAGTAATTCGTTTTTGCCGTGCAAGAAAGGCAAAGTCATTTCCTAATTCAATAATAAAGCGTTGTAATTCAGCAATAATTGCGGATTCTAAATCTTTTTCACTATATGTATCTTTAAGATTTAAGAATTCCAAAAAATATGGATCTCTAAAAACTAAGTCCTGTGTAATTAGTTCGGAATCTCTTAACTGTTGTAGTTCGTTCTTTATCGTTACATCTGGTTTTTTACTTATAGCTGTTCGCTCGTATAACATTGATTTTATACGTTCTCTAAAGGTTCGAACAGACCATTTTTCGAGTTTACATATCTCGATATAGAATTCTCTTTTAAGTGGGTCATCAATTGGAATAATTGCCAAAATATGAGTCCAACTCAATTGTCGTATCAGTGATACGACAATTGCCTCATCAGGAAAAACTTTAGAAAACTGTAGCATTCTTCTAAGATTTTTTTCGGAGAATGAATTTCCATAATCAGAAACTAATTTTTTAGAGAGGGAAGAAACAATTTGCTCTCCGTAATTTGCCTTCTTTTCTTTTAGAATTTCATCATTTATACGCTTTCCTATTCTCCAATAAAGCATACTCATTACGGAGTTTACAGTTGTTACAACCTGTTGTTTGCTTTCTATAATAAGAGAATTAATCTCTGATAGGATTGATTTATTATTTTGTAATTTCTCTTTCATTACTCAAAATTCCTAACAATTAAAATTGCAATATTCTAATAATATTATTTTTCAAAATTACTCCAATTTTTTGTAGTGGTTGCATTGTATGCAACACTACTACAACTTAATATTAAGCATACTCTGTAACTATTAAAATATTATTAAAGAGTTCTTCCTATAGCTTTTGCTATAACTTTTAATTCTTGCACTAAACTCATATAATCAGCAGGGAGAAGTGCCTGTGGTCCATCGGACATTGCTTCTTCTGGTTTATCATGAATTTCAATCATCAATGAATCTGCACCAGCAGCAACAGCAGCACGAGCCATTGGAGCCACTTGTTTTCTATATCCGGTAGCATGAGATGGGTCAGCAACAATAGGGAGATGACTTCTTTCATGCACAACTGGAATTGCAGATAAATCGAATGTGTTTCGTGTGTATGGTTCAAAAGTTCTAATGCCACGTTCACAAAGCATCACTTCCGAATTACCATTTGCCAGAATATACTCAGCAGACATTAACCACTCCTCAATAGTAGCAGCCAGTCCACGCTTTAGCATCACTGCTGTAGATGTATTCCCAAGTTCTTTAAGTAATCCAAAGTTCTGCATATTCCTTGCGCCAACTTGGAAAATGTCAGTATATTTTTCAATCAATTCAATTTGGTGAATTTGCATTACTTCGGTAACTACCAAAAGTCCATATTCATCAGCAGCAGCACGCATAAGTTTCAAACCCTCTTCACCCATTCCTTGAAAGGAGTAAGGAGATGAACGAGGTTTAAAAGCACCGCCACGTAATATTTTTGACCCAGATTCAGCAACTACTTTCGCAAGTCTGAATATTTGGTCTTCACTCTCGATGGCACAAGGTCCAGCCATTAGAACTATTTCATCAGTTCCAATTTCAACATTACCTATTTTAATAATTGTGTTTTCCTCTTTGAAGTTTCTGCTCGCCATTTTATATGGAACCGTTACACGATAAACATCCGAGACACCGTCAAGAATTTTTATTTTTCTTATGTCGAAATCTCGCTTTACACCAATTGCTCCAATTATTGTTTTTAATTCACCTCTCGATTCATGTATCTTGAAACCATAATCTTCCAAATGTTTTATTACATCGTCAATCTGGGCTTCGGTTGCATTGTTTTTTAAAATTACTACCACGTTTTTACCTTTATTATTTTTAATTAAACTTTATTTTTGATTATCATGCAGCAAAACTAGTAACTCATAAGCCAATAACCTTCGAGGTTAGAGAACATTTCAACTCACTTTTTAATCTAAACCAATATTTCTTAAAAGCAATATTTTAAGAATACCTCGAAGGTTTTAACTTCAGAAACCTGTATCCATTCTACTCATGAAATTTTTTCTCACCTGCTTCTATAGCAATATCAATGTAATCTTCTCGTGTAGGAATAGCACAAGAATACGCTGAATTGTAGGCACAGTATGGATTATACGCATAGTTAAAATCAATTGTGTAAATAAATTCGGGGTCTTCATTCAATTCAAAATTTAAGTATCTACCTACTCCATACGATTCATCATTTGTTGTTCTATCTGTAAACCAAATACTATAATATTTGGTTAGTTCATCCTGTGCAAGAGTTTCATAAATATTTACATCTAATTTGTGCTTATCATTATGCAGTTTCAGTAAGCCATATCTTACAGATTTTCTCTCTTCGCCTTTTGTACCATAGACTTTAACTGTATCTTTAATTTTATTTTCGTAAAGTTTTCCTGTAAAAATGAAATTAAAATTTGCATCAAAGTATTTTAACGGATGAAATTCTATTTTGTTTTTACCATTAAAAGGGGAGTATGGAGCATCCCTAAATTCAATGTTTTTTTTACTTCTGAACTCTTCTAATTTGGTAATATATTTTATTTGTTCATCCGAATAACTACCTCCGCGTAAAATCCAAAACACTACCAAACCAAGTGTAGCAAATAAAAGAGCAATCATTTTCTTTTTTACTTTACTCATTAATCTTATCCTCTTCAATTTTACTTTTAAGTGAGTTTAATTTACTTAATGCTTCCATAGGTGTAATTTCATTTATTGATAAATCAGATATCTCCTTACGTATTACATCATCTTTAATTTCAAAAAGGGAGAACTGTGTATCATCCTTCCTTTTGTTTTTTTCTAATTTTGCTTTCTTCACTTCGTAAGGAGTAAGTTCTTTTCCTTCGAGGTTTATTAGAATTTCTTTCGCTCTACTAACAACAAACAATGGAAGTCCAGCCATTTGTGCTACTTGAATTCCGTAGCTATGGTCAGCCCCACCTGGTGTTACCTTATGAAGAAAAATTACTTTATCGCCATATTCACGAACATCAACTTTATAATTTTTAATTCTTGGAAAGAGTTCTGCCATTTCATTAAGCTCGTGGTAATGAGTTGCGAATAGTGTCTTTGCTGCCACATTAGGATTCTCGTGCAGATATTCCGTAATTGACCAAGCAATAGAAATTCCATCAAAAGTACTTGTTCCACGTCCAATCTCATCGAACAAAATTAAACTCTTACTTGTTGCATTATTTAAGATATTTGCAGCCTCTTGCATCTCCACAAGAAACGTTGATTCACCAGCAGTGATGTTATCACTAGCACCAACACGAGTATAGATGCGGTCAATCAATCCAATACTTGCACTCTCTGCAGGGATGAACGAGCCAATTTGTGCAAGTAATACAAGCAATCCAACTTGGCGAAGATACACAGATTTACCAGCCATGTTAGGTCCAGTTAAAACAACTATCTGAGTATCATCGTTCGATAGGTTACAATCATTTGGAGTAAATTTATCGCCGTGCGATAAAATCTGCTCTACAACAGGATGTCGTCCATTTGTGATTTCAATTTTATCCAACTCATTTATTTTCGGTTTCACATAATTATAAGCATCTGCACATTCAGCAAATGATAAATATGAATCGAGCATTGCAATTAGTTTAGCATTCTCTTGTATAGCTTCCGTTTCAGCAGCTACATAATTTCTTATTTCATTAAAAAGATTATACTCAAGATTAGAAATATTCTCTTCTGCATTTAGTATTTTATCTTCATACTCTTTTAGTTCTGGAGTTATGTAACGCTCACTGTTTACAAGGGTTTGCTTACGTATATAATTCTCCGGAATTTTATCTCTATGTGTATTACTGATCTCAATATAATATCCAAATACTCTATTGAAGCTGATTTTTAGAGAAGAAATATTCGACCGCTCTCGCTCACCCTTCTGCATATTGGCTATCCAAGTCTTTGCATTGGATGATATATCACGAATTTCATCTAACTCCAAGCTAAAACCTTTACGGATAATTCCTCCATCAGTAATAGAGAGTGGGGGATTATCAGAAATAGAAAGTTCCAACTTCTCAACAATATTTTCTAAATCATTTAAACGATTATTTATCTTCTTAATATTATTTGAATCAGCTTGGTCAAGTAATTGTTTAAGTAAAGGAATTTTCTTTAAAGATGTTTTAAGATTTACCAACTCACGAGGATTTGCTCTACCTGTACATACTTTAGAGATAAGTCGTTCAATATCCCCAATTTCTTTTAATTCATTCTTAAGATTTTCTCGCAATTTCTTATTGTTGAAAAATTCTTCAATGCTCTCCTGTCTCTGCAGAATTGGTGCAAGTTTTCGTAAAGGAGCATTAATCCATTTCTTTAATAGTCTTCCACCCATTGGAGTTTCAGTTTTATCCAGTATAGATATTAAAGAGCCTTCACGTTTCCCATCCTGCATAGTAAAAGAAATTTCAAGATTTCTCCTTGTTGAAGCATCAAGCATCATATAATCGGAAGGATTATAAAGTGAGATTCTATTTAGGTGATTAAGCTTTCCTTTTTGAGTCTCCTTTAAATAATTAAGAATAACACCAGCAGCGACTTTACCGAATGTTAGTTCTTCAATTCCAAAACCCTTTAAAGTCTTTGTATTAAAATGTTCTAATAAAATATCGTTTGCATAATCTAAATCAAAAATCCATTCTTCAATTTTTGTTATACGCACTGGAAGATTTTGTGCTTCAATTATTGGTTCAAGAATTCCTTTCTGCTCCTTTGAAATTAGAATTTCAGCAGCGTTGATATGGTGTATCTGTTCTTCTAAAAATGATTGGTCAATTTCATAAGCATAAAACTCACCAGTTGAAATATCTGAAAATGAAATTCCTACGTTTTCATTTTGTAAAAATATAGCAGCTACATAATTGTTGTTTTTATGATCAAGCAGTTTATCTGAAAAAGCAACACCCGGAGTAATTACTTCAACAACTTCGCGCTTAACAATTCCTTTTGCAAATTTTGGATTTTCAACTTGCTCGCAAACTGCAACACGGAACCCAGCCCGTACTAACTTAGGAAGATAAGTATCGATAGCGTGGTGAGGGAATCCGGCAAGGGCAACGTGTGAAGCTTTCCCATTTGCACGTTTGGTTAAGGTTATTCCTAAAACTTTAGAAGCAGTTTTGGCATCTTCAGCAAAAGTCTCAAAGAAATCTCCAACTCTAAATAATAAAATAGTGTCGGGATTTTCCTCCTTAATTTTGTAAAACTGTGTCATTAATGGTGTTTCTGCCATACAAACTTTCCAGAAAACTAAAGTGTTTAATAATAATAATTTAACTTAAAAATATACCTTTCTGGAGTGCTAAATACAATTGGTAATAAATCTTATTTTAAGAATTTGTATGTTTATTCATCAAAAAATAGTTTTATGAGAAAATAATGAACAAAGTAAAATTTGATTTAGAAGTATATACTTTTCAAATAGATATTGTAGGGCATTTGAGTAATATCGTATATATTGAATGGATGGAAATAGGGCGGTTAAAATTATTGGATGCAATTGGTTTTCCTGTTACAGAGCTAACCAATAAAGATATCTTTCCAGTTTTAGTAAATACAAATATTACATATAAACAGCCAATATTTTATGGGGATAAAGTTCGAGCAGAAGTTTGGATATCTAAGTTAAATGCAGCTTCAGCAATTATGGAATTTAGATTTATTAAAAATAATGGAACCCTTGCTGCAACTGGATATCAGAAAGGTTTATTTATTACTGGAAGCACAGGTAAACCATATAGGATACCGAGAGAAGATAGAGTATTTTACGAAAAATATCTTTTAGAAGTTAATTATTGATAAAGATATTATCGCTAAATTTTGTAAATTATTGAAATAAAATTACATAATATAAAGAGTAGTTAATGTATATCGAAATTAGTTCAGAGAAAAAAAAAGATATTATGAATCGTACAAAATATGAATTTCATATTGCTTCAAAAATTCGGAAATTATATGATGTGAGTGATGAACTATTTTCAATTTCAGGAAATATTCTATTTGCTAATTTAAGTCAAGTAAGAATATTTGTAAATAAATTTAATAAATCTAAAAGTGATAATAATAAAGTTAAAGTAAGTGAAGTTAATGCTGCGGGGTTATTAGATGAAATATTCCATTATGTAATTAGAAGATATGAAGAAGAGTTAAACCCAAAAGTATTTAGCCGTGCAATTGAACACTTAGAAAAAGAGATTGGAGAGGATGAACTAAGGAGTCTCCTTTTTAACTTTATTGAACTTTTTCCACCAATAGAAGTTTACAAAGGTAAAACTACGCCATACGATTATCTCCGTTCCTACACTGATGATAAGTCGAACAAAGAGATTACACTTGAAGAGATGATTATATTAAAATTTGCGAATATAAATCCGGCAAACAAGAAACTGAAAGAATTATTTGATGAAAACTATTTATCCAATAATGATATTTATACTTTAACTATAGATGAATTGAAAATATTTTTCAAGGATGAAGCTCCCGTTGGTCGTGGCAAATATAATTTATTCGAATATTTAATGCAACCAATTCTGAGTAATTCAGAGAGCTTGATTGAGCAATTAGAGTTTATACTTGAGAATTGGGATATAACTCTTAAAGAGAAATTTATGGATAGAGTCCTTTCTAATAAAGACTTAGTGAAAGAGGAGATTTCGTTTGAGTATAATGGCGACGGCTCTCCGGAAACAATAGTCCCTAAATATAAAGGTGAGTATGATTCAACAGATGGATTTACACTTGGGAAATCTTCATTCAATTATGCAGATGACATAAACACCACTTATGAGGAGAGTGAACAATTTACATCCGATATACATTGGATGCCAAATGTAATTTTGATTGCGAAGAATATTTATGTTTGGTTAAATCAGCTTTCAAAAAAATATCAACATGAGATTAAACGATTAGACCAAATACCAGATGCAGAATTGGATGAACTTGCTCGTAGAAATATTAATGGACTTTGGATGATTGGCTTGTGGGAGCGTAGTTCTGCTTCAAAAAAGATTAAGCATATTATGGGAAACATTGATGCGGTTGCTTCTGCTTACTCGCTGTACGATTATCAAATTGCCTATGATATTGGTGGGGAAGATGCCTATAATAATTTAAATGAACGTGCAAAGGCACGTGGAATAAGGCTTGCAAGTGATATGGTTCCAAACCACACTGGAATACATTCTGATTGGGTGCGTAACCATCCGGAATATTTTGTGCAGGTTGCTGAACCTCCATTTGATTATTCCTTTACAGGCGAGGATTTGTCGGAAGACCCAAATATTGAAATAAAAATTGAAGATGGTTATTGGGAGAAACGTGATGCGGCTGTTGTATTCCGTAGGATTGATAAACGATACAATGATGTACGCTATATATATCACGGCAATGATGGAACAAACATGCCGTGGAATGACACTGCACAACTTGATATGCTTAAGCATGAAGTTCGTGAGGCTGTAATACAAAAAATATTTGACGTTGCACGAAAGTTCTCTATCATTAGATTTGATGCTGCAATGACGCTGGCAAAAAAACATTTCTCTCGCTTGTGGTATCCGCAGCCTGGAATGGGAGGAGACATTCCTTCCCGAACAGATCATTCCATGAGCAGAGCAGAGTTCGATTCATTTTTTCCTGTCGAGTTTTGGCGTGAAGTTGTTGATAGAATAAATAATGAAATGCCGCAAACCTTACTCCTTGCTGAAGCATTCTGGCTTATGGAAGGGTATTTTGTTCGCACACTTGGAATGCACAGAGTTTATAATTCTGCATTTATGCATATGATGATGAAAGAGGAGAACTCAAAGTATCGTGAATTAATTTACAACACACTTGAGTTTGAACCAGAGATACTTAAGCGGTATGTTAATTTTATGAGTAATCCGGATGAGGAGACTTCAATAGAGCAATTTGGAACTGATGATAAATATTTTGGTGTATTAACAATGATGATTACACTACCAGGACTCCCAATGTTTGCTCACGGACAAATTGAAGGTTACACAGAAAAATATGGAATGGAATATAAACGTGCCTATTATGACGAGCAGCCCAAGGACTGGCTTGTGGAAAGACATGAGAGAGAAATATTTCCAATAACGCGTAGGCGATATCTCTTTTCTGAAGTGGAGAACTTTTGGTTCTATGATTTTTATGAACAGAATGGTAATCTGAATGATAATGTATTTGTCTATTCCAATAGTGCTGGAAATGAAAATTCGTTAATTCTATTTAACAATAAGTATGATAAAGCATATGGTAATTTTCAGAAATCGACTCCTAAACTTGTTAAAATTGATGATGAGAATAAAATTATTAAAGAGTTAAATATTGCTGAAGCCTTACATATAAATGGAAACATTAACTATTTCTATATATTCAAAGAGATGATTAGTAATCTGGAATATATATTCAAAGGCTCAGATTTATGGCAGAGTGGATTCTACTTTGAACTGAATGGCTTTGAAAGACGTGTCTTTACTGACATTACAGAAGTTGAAGATAAAAATGGAGATTATTACCAAACTTATTTAGAATTAAATGGAAGGGGAGTTCACTCTATTGAAGGTTTTATTGAGGAGAGAAAGTTAACTCCAATATATACTTCATTCTCAAAAATATTTGATGAGAAAGAGATAGTAAATATTGTTGATAGACTGATAACTACCCCAACTAAGGGAAATTTAATTATTGATGAATTTGAAACAACAATCAAAAATATAGAAATATTTATAGATGAAACATCTAAAGAAATGGGTATTAAGATATCCTCTGCCGATGTTAATGAAAACTTGTTGAAGAAATTTAATTCAATCAAAAAAATAAATCTTCTGCTTAAATCAAAATCTTCAAAAGAAAAGAATAAAAATATCAATTTTGGAAAGTATTTTGTTTTAAGTGTTGGTTCAGATTATTCGGAGAATATAAAAGTTGTTTTAGCATGGATAGTAATAAATCATATACAATCTCAAACTGGAAAGAGAAATAGTTTGAGAATATTGTTCAAAAAAATTCTTGATAAATCTTTTGCTAATATTATTCAGCACTTTGGTAAAGGAGAGTATGAGGTTTCTAAAATTATATCACTACTTGAATTATTGTTAGATGGTTTTGGATTATTCATAAAAGAGAATGAAAAACCTAATGTTGATTTGAAAAAGAAGAGAGATATTATTGAAGCTCTACTTACCAGCAAAAAAGAATTCATAAAAAAAATGTTTGAAGATGATTATGTTCATAAATATCTAGAAGTGAATATTTATAAAGATATACGCTACTTTAATAAAGAGAGATTTGAAGAATTTGTAAAATGGATGTTGAATATATTTATGATTAACAGACTAAGTGATGATGAAGATATTCGTAAAGTCATGAATTTATATTACAAAATATATAAGTATTTGATTGAATCTGCGGAGGAGTCTAAATATCAACTTGATGAACTGGAAGAAATTTTAATTCATAAAAATATTGTGAAATAGTTTTATTGTTTGTGGAGTAGAGGCATTCCTCTACTCCACAAAAACGTATTAATTTGAATTTATGAGAAACTCATTAATTGCAGCAGCAGCCTTTCTTCCTTCACCCATTGCAAGAATTACAGTTGCAGCACCAAGTACAATATCTCCACCCGCATAAACACCATCCACCGAAGTTTTCATTTTTTCATCTACAATTAAATTACCCCATTTGTTTACTACAAGTTCAGGAGTTGTTTGGCTTACTAACGGATTGCTCCCATTTCCAATTGCTACAATTACTGTATCAAGTTCAAGCATAAATTCACTACCCTCAATAACAACTGGTCTTCGGCGACCTGAATCATCTGGCTCGCCAAGTTCGTAACGTAAACATTCCATTCCAGTTACGCGACCTTTTTCATTCCCTTTTATGCTTTTCGCATTTTGGAGGAATAAAAACTGGATTCCTTCTTCCTTTGCATGTGCAACTTCTTCAACACGTGCAGGCATCTCTTTTTCAGTTCTACGATAAACAACATAAACATTTTCTGCTCCAAGTCTAACAGCCATGCGGGCTGAATCCATTGCAACATTACCGCCACCAAGAACAGCAACATTTTTTGAGTGGTAAAATGGGGTGTCAGAATGTTCTTCATCGTATGCTTTCATTAAGTTAGCACGTGTTAAATATTCGTTTGCTGAAAATACTCCAACAAGATTTTCCCCTTCAATACCCATAAACATTGGAAGCCCTGCACCAGTACCGATAAATATTGAATCGAAATTATCTTTCTTCATTAAGTCTAATAATTTCCGTGTTCGTCCAACTACATAATTTTTTTGAAATTTAACACCCATCTTTTCAAGTGTTGATACCTCTTGGTCTATAATACTGTTCGGCAATCTAAATTCCGGAATTCCATAACGCATTACTCCACCAAGTTTGTGAAATGCTTCAAATACAGTTACTTCGTGTCCTTCACGTCGTACATCTGCTGCTACAACAAGCCCTGCTGGACCACTTCCAACAATTGCAACTTTTTTCCCAGTTTCTGGTTTTACTTCCGGGGGCACAATTGTGCCTTGCTCACGTTCCCAATCGGCAACAAATCTTTCAAGCCGTCCAATAGCAACAGCTTTGTCAACATCTTTATTAAACAAACCAGTGGCACAACTTATTTGGCATTGTGTCTCTTGCGGACAAACTCTTCCGCAAATTGAAGGGAGTAGGGAAGTCTCTTTTATAATATCAATTGCATTTTGAAAATCATTTTCAGCAATGCTCAAAATAAAACCTGGTATATTTATTTCAACTGGGCAATCAGCGATACAAGAAGGCTTTGCACATTGGATGCAGCGCATTGCCTCAACCCTTGCCTGTTCTACGGAATATCCAACCGCAACTTCATCTAAATTATGTCTGCGTATATTTTCATCTTGTGCAGGCATCATTTGTGGAGGTATCTTTAACTGCTCTTTCTTTTTAAGTGGTTCTGTTCTATTAAATATATCATCAAAAATAATTTTTACTTGTTCACTAATTTCTGCTTGTGTTAGGTGGCTCATTTCGTCTCCTCCACTTTTGCTTCAAATTCTTTATCAACATAACATTTATGAGCTGCCTCTTCTTCAATTCCTTTATATGAACTTAAACGAGCCATCATATTATCGAAATCAACAAGGTGTCCATCAAATTCTGGTCCTTCAACACAAACAAATTTTACTTCATCCCCAACATTAACACGGCAACCACCGCACATTCCAGTTCCATCAACCATTATTGTGTTTAATGAAACTTGAGTAAAAACATTGTATGGTTTTGTTGTGAGTGAGCAGAACTTCATCATAATTGGCGGACCAATTGCAATTACCATATCTGGTTTTGTTGCTTCATCTTTGCAGAGTTCTTCCAAAGGCTCTGTTACCAAGGCTTTACGACCATAGGAGCCGTCATCAGTACAAATAATAAGTTTATCGGCAATCGTTTCCATCTCTTTTTCAAGAATAATTAACTCTTTATTTCTTGCACCAATAATTGTTGTAACCTCATTACCCGCAGCTTTTAACGCATGTGCAATTGGATGCAAAGGAGCAACTCCAATACCACCGCCAACACAAACTACTTTGCCAAAATTCTTAATGTGTGTAGGTAATCCAAGAGGACCAACCAAAACTGGAAGGTCATCACCAACATTAAATCGTGAAAGTTCAGTTGTTGTTTTTCCAACAACTTGAAAAATAAGAGTTATTGAATCATCTTCTTCGCTTGCATCTGCAATTGTTAAGGGTATTCTTTCGCCATATTCTTCATCGGTTTGAAGTATTATAAATTGCCCGGCTTTTCTCTCTTCAACAATTAATGGAGCGTGAACCCGCATTAAATATACATCAGCAGATAATTTCTCTTTGTGGAGTATCTTTGCCATTTGTAAATCCTATAATTTTATGTATAAAAAAACTTTATTATTCTATTAAAATCAAAATACTAAAATATCAATTTATGATTACTTTACAAATAGTTATTGCTTGTATATTTATAAATAAGAGTGATGTGGGACAAATTATTATAATTTTAATTATTATAATTTATATCTTAAATTAATATAATTAATTCAATTAATCATTTGAGAGGTTAAGAAATGAAAAGAGTTGCTATAATATTATTAGTTTTTACTTCAATAGTATTTCCTCAGAAATTAACTCAAATTCAAAGCAGTCAAAGTCCAATTAAAATTCATCCATTTTTTCAAGAAGAAATCAATAATGTTAAAAATGGTATTGTTTCAACTTCGATAGGAATAAAGTCAGTAGCAAATAATGAACAGGGTGAGAAGATTTATCGAGCTATGATAAGAATAAGTGATGAAGTTAAAATACTCAATAGTGGTGTAAACATAAACTCTGTTATTCCTGGATTTGCAACTGCAAGAATTACTTTAGATGAAATGGAGAGGTTAGCAAGGGAAGATTACGTTTCATTTATTTATCCAGGTGAAACTCTATATCCTACAAATGATATCGGCGGAACTCTAATTGGAGCAGATTTGGTTAAAAATGGATTCATCAATAGCACAACTTATGATGGTACCGATGTAATTGTATTAATTGTTGATACTGGAATTGATTGGAGCCATGCAGATTTTCAAAACTCTGGTTCACCAAATACTAGTAGAATATTATATGTTTGGGACCAAACATTAACCGCCGGAGCAGGCGAGGGTACTCCAGAAGATAGAGATGGAACTAATTTCTCTGGACTTAATTATGGAGTTGAATATACCCAATCTCACATTAATGATGAAATAGATGGTTCTCCTACTGGGTTTGTTAGAGAAGAAGATACTAATGGTCATGGAACACACGTAGCTGGTAGTGCGGCTGGGAATGCTTCTTCGCTATCTACTAACAAGTATGAGGGAATTGCATATAAAGCTGATATCGTTTTTGTTAAAGCTGGGAATGGTTCATTTCCTACTACTAATACGGTTGATGCTCTAGAATATGCTCAAAAAATTTCTGACACAGAAGGGAAACCAGTTGTTGTTAACATGAGTCTTGGAGGTCATGCAAATGCCCATGATGGAACAAGTGAATTAGATGTTGCAGTTGATAATTTTACTAGTTCAAGAAGTGGACGCGTTGCTGTTATTTCTGCTGGTAATGAAGGTAATAGTGCAATTCACATAACTGGGACAACTGCATCATCTGCATCATCAAATATTACAATTAGTGTTCCTTCATATACAGCAAATGCTGGAACTGGTGATGATTATCTTTATCTAGATTTATGGTGGAATAATGCTGATAATGTAACAGCTTCAGTTACATCTCCAAATTCTCACTCACATTCGCAAATTTCAAATTCTCATGGTATAGGGATTACTGCAGATGGCTATATCTACATTTCTAATTATGTGGATGCAAGTCATACAAATGGGGACAGGAGGAATTATTTTAAAATTTATGACGGAATTTCTTCAAATCCTCCTGCTCAAGGGAATTGGATTTTTACTGTTACTAACAATTCTGCTTCAACAATGACATACCATGCATGGTTATTTAGCAGTAGTATGGGTGCTTCTTTAACTGGTGGAGATACTGATTACTTAGTTGGCTCACCAGGTGTTGCATCAAGTGCATTAACTGTTGGTTCATATGTAAGTAGATGGATGTGGTCTAATAATTCAGGTAGTGGTTATTTATATGGTTCTCCAGATAGGACAGATAATATTTCTGATTTTAGTAGCATTGGTCCCCGTAGAGATGGAATTCAAAAACCAGATATTACTGCTCCTGGACAAGGAATATTCTCTTCAACTTCAATTGATTATACTCCAACTGCCACACGTATAGCTCCAGGAAGTAAACATCATATGACTCAAGGAACAAGTATGTCATCACCAATTTGTGCTGGTGCCGTAGCACTTATGTTGGATTATAGTTCATCATTAACAGCAGCCCAAATAAAAGCATATATAACTGGTAATGCGGATACAGATTCATTTACAGGAACTGTTCCTAATTAGTGCTTGGTCGGAAACTCTCAACCCCTTATAAACAAAGGGGTATATACAAATAATCATCCTGAAATTAATGTGAATAATGCTTATTTTTGTAAAGTAATTAAAGAAACAGTACAATATTCATCAAAAATAAGCGAGTAACACTTACGATGCGAAAAAGATTCGAGCTGCAACATGAGTTAGGCATAACAGCCATTGAGGATATCAAAATTCCCATAAAAAGCCGAGATGAGTTACCACCAGTACTAATGGCATTACAATATATTTTTGTTAACACGGAATTATCCGAACAAGTTTTTGCTTTAATAGAGCAACGGATAGAACTTAAAAAGATGGGTAAGCCTGGATTAAGTTTGTGGGAAATATTTGTATTAGGTGTTATCCGATTAACATTAGATGCAAACTATGACCGCTTGGAACATATAGCCAATTATGATTCTTTGGTACGAGAATTACTTGGTATAGGAATATATGGAGCAGACGGAAAGAAACAATATTCTTTAACCTCATTAAAAGAAAATATACCCAACATTGATGAAGAACTACTGGCAGAGATCAATACAGTAATAGTAAAGGCTGGTCATAGTCTATTAAAAAAAAAGATGGGACCGAAGCCAAAGAAGTAAAAATTGACAGTTATGTATTAGAGAGCAATGTACACTTCCCCACAGATATAGCACTTTTGTATGATTCTATAAAAAGTGGAATACGTACTGTAGAGAAACTCTTGGAAGACTCGGAAGTTCAAGGCTGGCGTAAGCATAACTTTTGGAAAAAGAGTGCAAAAAATCTTAGCAGAAATTTAAGTCAAGTATTACGCGGGGGTGGTAAACGCAAAGTACAAAGAGTAAGAAAAGCAACCACTGCTTATTTGAACGCATCACGAAAAATAAGTGAGAAAATGAAAGAGTTAAAAATTCAGATAAAAGAAGGAGAGTTATCGGCATTAAAGATAGTTCTTTTGCAAGATTTAATTTATTATGAATCGATGTTAGATAAACATATAGATTTAGTAGAGCGTCGCATAATAAAGGGAGAAAAGATACCACACGAGGAAAAAATATTTTCAATATATCAACCATATACAGAGTGGATAAACAAAGGGAAATCTGGTAATAGAGTAGAGTTGGGATTAAAGGTCGCCATCTGCACAGACGAAGATGGATTTATTCTCCATCATAGAATAATGGAAAAAGAGGCAGATGTACAAGTAGCAGTTCCCATGATAGAAAACATAAAGCAAGAGTATCAACTAATGAGTGCAAGTTTTGATAAAGGTTTTTGGTCGAAAGAGAATTTTGAAATACTTCAAAAAGAAGTTCCGATGTTAGTACTTCCGAAAAAAGGAAAACGCAATAAACAAGAGAACCAAAGGGAAGGTAGGAAGGGTTTTAAGCAGCTAAGAAATCAACACTCTGCCGTAGAATCAAACATCAATATGTTAGAGCATCATGGACTAAACCGTTGTCCAGACAAAGGGATAAAGCATTTTAAGAATTACACGGCACTGGGTGTTGTTGCATACAATCTTCATCGGTTAGGAAATCTGCTGAGGAAAGAGAAGCAGAAAGAAGAAAACTTAGAAGAACTTAACAAGAAAGTTGCTTAAGAAAAACAATCCATCACATTTTCAACTACAAAAAAAAGTAAAAGACTTTAGTAAATTACTGTTTCTGATTTTAGAAAAGGTGACTCTATTTCATAGTAAACCATAAAATAAATTGTGTCGTATTTTTGTTTTCGATATTTATTTTGCGGAAAACATGGAAATGATTACTTTACGACCTGGCACTAATTATACTTGGGGGTACGGTAAATTGAATATTTTTAGAGCAATGGTTAGTGCAACTAACAGTCTTTCGGTTACAAATGAACTTTTAGAAACTCAAGATTGGACAACTGGATATAACAACGTAGGAACTAATGACAATTGGTTAAGTGAAAAATTTACTCCAACAATTAGTGGTAAGGTGACTGATGTATTATTTTACCCAGGAACAAGTATTAGTTTAACAGGTGATATCCCTATTGAAATCTGGACAGATAATAGTGGTTCTCCTAATGCGATTACCGGAAGTACAGTTAGCTTTGACCAAAATGCTCTTTTACCATTTAGTTGGAATAAATTATATTTTTCTTCCGGAAATGTGAGTGTTACTGCTGGTACGCCTTATCATGTTGTACTAAAAATACCATCAGGCAGTACAAATAGAATTGTTACGGATAATTCTGGAACTGCTACAGGAAGTAAATATAGTGCTAATTCAGGCTCTACTTGGTCATCCTATTCAAATGATTTTGGAATACGTGCAGTTGTTACACCATTGGAATCAGCTGTACCTGTAGAGTTAGTATCATTTAGTGGAAAAATAATTAACAACTCAGTCATCCTAAACTGGAGTACTGCAACTGAAGTAAATAACTACGGCTTTGATGTAGAGTCGAAGCGTACTTCGACAGATAAATGGACAACTATTGGTTTTATTAATGGACACGGAAATAGCAATTCACCTAAAAATTATTCGTATGTTGATAATTCTGCTGAAGGTGGTTTGGTTAAATATAGATTAAAACAAATAGATACTGATGGCAGTTTTGAGTATTCTGATGAAATTGAAATATCGTTTAATAAAGCATATAAATATTCATTGGAACAGAATCATCCAAATCCGTTTAACCCAACAACTATGCTTAATTATACAATTAAGAGTGATAGCAAGGTTGTTATAGAGATATACAATTCGTTAGGTCAAAAAGTTGTTGAATTGTTTAGTGGAACTCAAAGTACTGGTACACACTCAGTTTCATGGAATGCAACTGGATATAGCAGCGGAACTTATTTTGCGAGATTCAACGCTACCTCATTGAGTAATCATGAAACATTTTCTGAAATTAAAAAGTTGTTGCTTCTAAAATAAAGTCCCGTAGGGATATTTATTTTTGAACAATCCCGATTGTTTCGGGACTCCTTTTAAAATAATTTATTTTAGAGACGTTCTAAGGAGCGTCTCTAAAAAACCTCACCACTTATAAATATACACAACATCCCGCATAGCGGGATTGTTATATACCGACAACTTTCAACTTTAAAAATCCGAAAACCATTTCATTGTCGGTATAATACTGATTATCTTTCCATTCTTATTTTATAAAAAAGAAAATTCAAATGTATCTACCAAACTATAAATTCTTACTTCTTCTAATTATTTTATTTTTTATTTCAAAAAGTCATTTTGCTCAAAGCAACTACTATACTGGCACTGATGAACTTTATGGAAATAACTTAAAATCGGTTCTGCATAATAAAATAAATAACCATGTGAGATTTCCATACACATCCGGTTCTACAGATGTTTGGGATATACTTAAGAAGACAGATAAAGACCCTGATAATTCATCAAATGTACTTTTGCTTTATACAAATTATTCAGTAAATGCTGCTCAAGAATATAATAGCGGAAATGGCTGGAACAGGGAACATGTGTGGGCAAAATCGCACGGTTTCCCTAACAGTAGCGATACTGCTTATACAGATGTACACCATTTGCGACCATCCGATATAAGTACAAATTCAGCACGTGGAAATAAAGATTTTGATTATGGTGGAAACCTTACAACTCCTACAGATAACCGATACGACAATGATTCGTGGGAACCTCGTGATGAAATTAAAGGGGATGTTGCTCGCATGATGCTCTACATGACAGTGCGATATGAAGGTGGCTCTTATGATTTAGAGTTGGTCGATTATGTGCCATCATCTGGTCCTAATTTTGGAAAAAAATCAGTTCTGCTTGAATGGAATAGACTTGACCCGGTAAGCGAGTTTGAACGGAATAGAAACAGAGTGATTTATTCATATCAAAAAAACTATAACCCATTTATTGATCATCCCGAGTTTGCTGATAGAATCTATAATTCTGATAAGTTAATTATTGAACAAGCGGAACAAGTTGGCAGCAATCTTCTACTCTCATTCTCGAAAGAACTAAATTTAACCGAAGCAGAAAAAGTCTCTAATTATCAAATAGACATTTTAGGAACTCCAGCAACAGCAGCACCCAATTTTGGTGGAGATAAAAAGAAAGTTGTCCTCACATTTTTAGAGAACTTTGCAGATACATTCTATAATGTGCGAGTCTCTAACTTGCTCTCCGCAACAAACGAAGTAATTATTCCAAATTCTATTGCACTATTTCTTGCCGAGGCTGAAACAGAAGTGGATACAATTGCACCAGCAAAACCAACAAATCTTATTGCAGCTAACAGAACAACCGAAGTAACATTAGAGTGGGATGAAAATAGTGAAAATGATCTATCGCATTATACAATTTATAGAGGTGTACTTCAGAATTTTACCCCAAGTCAATATACACTCTTAACAACTTCTTCAACAAACTCATTTGCTGATACAGAAATATTTGATTACAGAGTCTATTATAAAATTTCTGCATTCGATAATAGTGGAAATGAAAGTGAATACTCTGACGAAGCATCAATACTTGTTAGTGTAGTTGACGAAAATAAATTACCGGCAGAATTTTCATTATATCAAAATTATCCTAATCCTTTCAACCCATCTACAATTATCAGTTATGAAATTGGAGAAACAAGTTTTGTAACTCTAAAAATATATGACCTACTTGGGAATGAAGTTGCAGCTCTTGTAAATAAAACTCAATCTTCTGGAAATTATAAAGTTGAATTTAATGCTTCAAAATTCACATCCGGAATATATTTTTATACCTTAAAATCAAGTCAATATTCCCAAACAAGAAAAATGACAATTTTAAAATAAAATTTACTGCAAATTATTTATTGAAAAAACTTTTAACAAAAACTTTTAAAGTTCTTTTAATTATTATGAACTAGTGTGGAAATTTCTTTATATTACATCAGGGTATATGGGCGACATATTCCAAATATTTGTGTTGTTAAGTTTATCATTTACTCTTAAATAAATGAGTTGTAAAACAAAACACATGGAGCGTGTTATGAAAAAAAATAATTTATTTTTAATTTTTCTTATTTCTCTTTTCTTTTCACAAATTAGTTTTGGGCAAAATGGGTTTTATCAATTAACTTTTGAAATACCTGGTGGTTATACAACTACAGTTTCTGAATCTAGTGACCTTGCTGCTGACTATTTTATACGTACTGATGGTACGAACATTTCTGCAACTTACTTAGGCAAAGAAGGCTCATATTATTTTGCAGTTCAAGATAAAGATAATGCTCCTACACCAGTACCCAATCCTACATTTTTAGACATTACATCAATTGATATTTCAGGTCAAACAGGATTAGTCTTCTCTGTCTTTTTAGCAGAGGATGATGCTTCAGATGCTGCAGAAGATTGGGATGCTGGAGATTATTTGCATATTACTTATCAAATTGATGCCACTGGTTATAATAATATGATTTGGGTTGAAAACGATATTGGAGGTACGAATGGCAAACCTTTAATAGATACGGATTTTGATGGTACTGGTGATGGGACAGAAATAACATCAACATTTACAGAGTTTATTTTCAGTATTCCAAGTACTGGTTCTTTATTAGATATTCAATTTGAATTTTCAGGCTTAGCATATGGAGATGAAGATATTGCCATTGATAATATACGTGTTGGAAGTGTTACTTCACCACTCCCTGTAGAACTAACCTCATTCACAGCACAAGCAATAGATGCTGGTGTTCTTTTAAACTGGACAACAGCAACAGAAGTAAATAATTACGGATTTGAGATTGAACAGGCTTCGTTCCGAGAAGATGGAACTACGCCCGTCAGGACAATTCCAGATGAAAGAACTACGCCCGTCAGGACTATTCCAGATGAAAGAACTACGCCCGTCAGGACGGATTGGGAAACAATTGGATTTGTTGAAGGGCACGGAAATAGTAACTCTCCGAAAGAGTATTCGTTTTCGGATTATTCTGCTTCAGGAAATACTAACTATCGCTTAAAACAAATTGATACAGATGGTGGTTTTGAATATTCTTATGTTATTACATTAATTGGAAGTCTTGGAAAAACAGAGTTATATCAAAATCATCCGAACCCATTTAACCCATCAACAAAAATTAGTTTTATATTGGCTGAATTGAGTGATGTAAATATTTCTGTTTACAATATGTTAGGGCAAAAAGTAGCAGAGCTATTAAATAATAAAATGAATGCCGGAACTCACAATGTTGAGTTTGATGCACGCTCCGCTGGTGGCGGACTATCAAGTGGGTTTTATATTTACAGATTAGTTACAGACTCCTATGGAGAAACTCCAAACTACGCGAAAACAATGAAGATGCTCTTGATAAAATAGAATATTTTATTCTCATGCACTAATACCTATGGCGGTAAACCGCAAACGACAAAAATCAAATTATAAATAACAAATTGAGAACCAAGAAATTAAATTTTGAAATTTGATTTTTGTCGTTTATTTATTATTTGTTTTTTATCATTTGAAATTTCTTAACATAAAAAACACCTGTCCCGTATATTTTGCGGGATTATCGAGAAGTTTTCTTTTAGTGCAGTTGTTTAATTATCTCGATTCTCTTTTTTCCAAAACCATTTGCTTTATATAACTAACATTTCCACGAAGAATAGTAATGCTAATTTTTTCACCAGTTTTATAATTTTGAAGAACACCTTTCAATGTTTCATAATTATCAATATCAAAATCTTCAATTTTTCTGATAATATCACCAGGCTCAAGTTTGGCGGCACTTGCAGGAGAGTTTGGAATAACATCTGTAATTATTACCCCGCGTGTATCTGGCAGTTTATAATAATTTGCAATTCCCTCATCAATTGAATGTATGCGTAATCCAGTCCAGTAGTTACGTTCAAAAAATCCATTCTCTTTAAGTTCACCAATAACTTTATTTAATTTATTTGAGGGTATTGCAAAACCAACACCAACATTACCGCTTGAGCCTTGTGCAGTCCAGATAAGTGTATTCATTCCAATTAACTCACCCATGCTATTTACAAGCGGACCACCAGAGTTCCCTTGGTTTATTGAGGCATCTGTTTGAAGCATATCAATGTAGTATCTATGGTCAACAGGGCTAAGGTTCATACCCGATGCACTAATTACACCCACAGTAACAGTGGGTTTATCCGATACATCAAATAGACCAAAAGGATTTCCGAGAGCAACAACCCACTCACCAATTAATATTTCATCAGAATTACCAAGTGGAATATAGGGCAAGTTAGTTTCATCAATTTTAATTAGACAAATATCAGAAGTTAAATCGGTTCCAATTCTTTCAGCTATATAATGTTTACCGTTCGATAAAGTTACAGTTATTTCATCAGCTGTACCCGCAACATGGTCGTTAGTAAGAATGTACCCATCCGAAGAGATTATTGCACCAGAGCCTAATCCTGAAATCTCTTTATTGTAAATTCGGGACCCAAAAAATTTTCGCCAAAATGGATGATTGTTAAAAGGTGAATTGTACTGATACTGTCTAACCTCTTTTACTGAAATACCTACAACTGCCGGACTAACGTTTTTAACAGTTTTTGTAATTATTGTTTCCCTCGATTCGTAAATAGAATTTTGAATGCTTTCTTTTGATTGAATTACTATTGTATCAATCCTTATTTCATTTACATTTTCTTTATCAGCAATAAAAGAATTTCCATTGGAGAGATAAAAAAAAGCCGCAACTATTGTTGTTGTTATTATGATATTTGAAAGGATTATTTGATATTTACTCATGTTATTTCCTTAAAATAGAACTACTTAATAAAATATTATTACAAAGATAAAAATAAGATTAGCTATTATAAAATATTAATAATCAAATGTTATGAAAAATCAAATTTGTTTTTAATATAATTATTTCTAAAATGCAGTAGTAAATTAATTATGTTAATATAACGAGGAAAAAAATGATTGAATATGTTGGAAGTTTTAAAGTAGTTCCTGCATTACCGAAAAAATTAGAACCATTAAGATATATTGCTAAAAATTTATATTGGACGTGGAATCAAGATGCTATCTCTCTTTTTAGAAGATTGGATAAGGAATTATGGGAAGCTACATATCATAATCCTGTTCAGTTACTTGGAAGCATCAAACAAAATAGACTTGATGAAGTTGCAAAAGATGATGGATTTATTTCACAGATGAATCGTGTTAATGATGACCTAAAAAATTATCTAAAAGGTTCTGTCTGGTACCAAACAAAATATGAAAAGAAAAAGCAAAATTATATTGCATATTTTTCAGCAGAGTTTGGCTTAACAGAATGTTTGCAAATCTACTCTGGCGGTCTCGGTGTTCTTGCTGGCGACCATCTTAAATCTGCAAGTGATCTCGGCATTCCCTTAGTGGCTGTAGGCTTAAACTATAAAGAAGGTTACTTTCAGCAGTATCTAAATAATGATGGATGGCAGCAAGAAAAGTATGATATAATTGATTACCACAATCAGCCAATGGAATTGGAAAAAGATGAGGAAGGTAATCCTATTAAAATTTCTGTCGATTTTCCTAAGCGCAAAGTTTATGCACAGATTTGGAGAATTGAGGTTGGGCGTGTTCAACTTTATGTGCTTGATACAAATATTAAAGAGAATAATTTACAAGATAGAGAAATTACACATGGTCTTTATAGCGGTACTATTGAAACAAGAATTCAGCAAGAAATAATACTTGGCATTGGGGGTATTAGAGCTTTACATGCGTTAGGAATTGAACCTAAAGTTTGCCATATGAATGAAGGGCACTCAGCATTTCTATCACTTGAACGTATTAGACAACATCAAAAAAATGATGGTTTATCTTTTGAAGAAGCAAAAAATCTCGGCTTCTATTCAAGTATTTTTACTACGCACACTCCTGTTCCCGCTGGTATCGATATTTTTCCGAATGAATTGGTTGAAAAATATTTTGGCAAATTTTACAGAAACGAATTAAAAATTACAGATTCAGAATTCTATAAACTCGGTACAATTTTAGATGAAAAAGAACCTCCAAATTTTAATATGGCTCATTTGGCTATGAATATGGCAGGCTTCGTAAATGGAGTTAGTAAACTCCATGGCGAGGTTTCTCGCAAAATGTGGGTTGATGGATTTAAGGATGTACCTTTCAACGAAATTCCAATTGACTATGTAACAAATGGAATTCATATCCGATCCCATTTATCTTCTGAAATGGAGACACTTCTTTATCGTTATTTGGGTGATGGATTTATTAACTCGGTTGCAGATCCTGACGTGTGGAAATCTGTTCATGAAATTCCTGACGAAGAATTATGGAGAACTCATGTGAGAAGACGTGAACGTTTAGTTGCTTTTGCACGAAAAAGATTGCGAGAACAAATTATCTCTCAAGGTGGCTCGCAGGAAGAAATTAATGGTGCAGGAGAGGTGTTAGATTCTACAACACTTACAATTGGTTTTGCTCGGCGTTTTGCTACGTATAAAAGAGCAACACTTCTGTTCAGAGATATTGAAAGATTGGTAAGCATATTAAGTGATACAGAGAGACCTGTTCAAATAATTATTGCAGGTAAGGCTCATCCGCATGATGATGCTGGTAAAAAATTAATCCAAGATATTTTTGAGTTTGCAAAAAAAGGACATTTGAGAAAAAGAATTGTTTTCTTAGAAAATTACGATATGAATATTGCACGTTATATGGTGCAGGGATGTGATATTTGGTTAAATAATCCTCGAAGACCATTAGAAGCAAGCGGAACTTCAGGCATGAAAATAATTGCAAATGGTGGTTTAAACTTTAGTGTTCTTGATGGTTGGTGGGATGAAGGTTACAACCGTGAAGTTGGCTGGAGAATTGGTAACGGAGAGGAATATAGAGACCTTGATTATCAAGATGAAGTTGAAGCAAATATGCTATTTAAAACTCTTGAAAATAATATTGTCCCTCTATTCTATAACAATGGTAACGAAGGTCTTCCGAGAGAGTGGATTAAAATGATGAAGAATTCTATGAGTCAGCTTGCACCTGTTTATAATACTCACCGTATGGTTCAAGAATATACAGAAAAATTTTACCTAAACGCTCACAAAAATAGAACCGAGCTGATTGAAAATGATTGGCAGAAAGTTAAAGAGTTCACACAATGGAAAGCTAATTTGATTGAAAATTGGGATAAAATGGAGTTTGTTTCCGTAAGCCACTCAGGTAATGGTGAAGAATTAAAAGTGGGGTCTAAATATAAAGTTACTGCTGAAGTAAAAATAGGAAATCTAACAAGCGATGATATTGAAGTACAAATATATTATGGTAAGTTAGATAATGCTGATGAAGCAAATGAAAATTCTTATTCAAAAATGAAATGTATTGATTGTAAAAGTGAAGAAAGTATTTGTAAATTTGAAGGAAGTATTAAGTGTGGTACTACTGGTGAGTTTGGATATACTTTAAGAATTCTACCAAAACATTCTCTATTGATTAATCAATTTGAACTTGGTGCAATTCGTTGGGTTTCACTAATTAAGGAATAAGTAAGTGTTAATAGAAACTTATGAATATAATAATTATGGGTCTATTATTTTTTCGAAAAATAAATTTGATTTTTTAACAAATTTTGTAATTGTTGATAAATCGAACCCAGAGATTACTAAAAACTTAGATTTTAAAGAGATTAGTACTTTTATCAATAAACCTGTAAAGAAGAACTTAATTCTTTACAGGTTATTAACTAATGATGAAGACCTTGATCCTTTTTCAAGTAAAATTGGTTTTTTTATTAAGTTAGAAAAAAAAATTGAGATAGTCTATTTTGACCCAATATTTATTTTAAAGGATTTAGAATTTCTTAAAATTACTCTTCCAAAAGATGAATTCATGTTTAAAATTCAGCAAGTGGGTTACAAAACTAAAACTATTTTAGATGAATCAGTAATTTATGAAGAGCATTTTTGTGTTGATTTAAGTGATGATGAGGCTAAAAACCAAAATGATTCAATCTTTGCAGAAACTATGCTCTCATTAAAAAATAGTAGTCTAGATTTAAACAAAGAAAAATTAAACAAACCTAAATTAGATATGTTCAAGAATGCACATCCGGAAATGAGTAAAAGAGAGAGTAAGTTCTATAATTTAGAAAAATTTGAAAATTATAAAAACAATTCTTATCCTAAGCGAGAAACGAAAATTGTAGAAGTTAAAGATGACAGCGATTTCTTTAAAAGAGTAAGTCATAAAAAAAGCAAAAAGGAAGATTACAAAAGTAGTACGCTAAAAATGTTTCGATAGATTAGATTTTTTTATTAGTGCATTCTACCATAGGTATCACTTTGTGAGCAGCATCTTTTTTTTTTGAACAATAGCAAAAATTACCCAATATCCCAAAGAAGTTTATAACCATGACTTAATTAATGATTTTCTCTTTATTATTTAAAAATTATTTCGATAAAAGAGAGTGAAGCAAGTATTTATTTTTGTAAAAAATATTCGCAGCGGTGAAGAACAAAAGATATTCTATTCTGCATTTTCTTCGCCTAAGCCTTTGCCTTGCTTTATACTGAAATAGGTAAATATCGTTTTTTTAATTAAATTTGAATATAGAATATTAAAGTTAGGAATTATAATGGACGGAAATTTTTCGGAAAGAGTTCAAGAAGTAATTAGACTAAGTAGAGAGGAAGCTCTTAGACTTGGACATGATTACATAGGTACCGAACACCTTTTGTTAGGTGTTGTTAGAGAGGGTTTGGGTGTTGCTATAAAAATACTTCAAAATTTAAATGTTGATTTAGTAAAACTAAAAAAGACAATTGAAAATACTGTTAAATCTTCTGGTGGAACATTAACTATCGGCAATATCCCATTAACAAAACAAGCTGAAAAAGTTTTGAAGATTACTCAGATTGAATCTAAAATATATAAATCGAATGTAATTGGAACAGAGCATATTCTCCTCTCACTTTTGCGTGATGAAGATAATATTGCTACTCAAATTCTACATCAATTTCATGTTACTTATGAAACTGCGAGAGGTGAACTAAATTCAATAATGAGTAGTAGTACACAGACTCCAAGAACTCCAAGTTTTGCCCCACAACCTCAAAAAGCAAAAATTGAAAAATCTAAAACACCAGTGTTAGATAATTTTGGTCGTGATTTAACAAAATTAGCAATTGATGATAAACTTGACCCTGTTATTGGTAGAGAGAAAGAGATAGAAAGAGTTGCACAAATATTAAGTAGAAGAAAAAAGAATAATCCAGTTCTTATTGGTGAACCAGGTGTTGGCAAAACTGCTATTGCCGAAGGTTTAGCTCTAAAAATTATTACTAGAAAAGTTCCAAGAACTTTGCAAGATAAGAGGGTTGTAACTTTAGATATGGCTGGAATGGTTGCTGGTACTAAGTATCGTGGACAATTTGAAGAACGGATGAAAGCTTTAATGGTTGAATTGGAAAAAGCTGAAGAAGTAATTTTATTTATTGATGAACTCCATACTATTGTTGGAGCTGGCGGTGCATCTGGTTCGCTTGATGCTTCAAACATGTTTAAGCCCGCTCTCGCTCGTGGCGAAATTCAATGTATTGGTGCAACTACGCTTGATGAATATAGAAAGTTTGTAGAAACAGACGGAGCTTTGGATAGACGTTTCCAAAAAGTTAATGTTGAGCCACCTTCTGTAGAAGAGACAATTGAAATATTAAATAATATTAAGTTCAAATATGAAGAACATCATAGTGTTAAGTACTCTGTAGATGCAATTAATGCTGCCGTAAATATGAGTGAGAGATATATCACAGATAGATATTTTCCGGATAAAGCTATTGACGTAATTGATGAAGCTGGTTCGAGAGTTCATATGGGGAATTTCAAAGTTTCTGATGAAATCCTAAAACTTGAAGACGATATTGATAATGTAAAAAGGGATAAGATTTCTGTTGTAAAAAAACAAGATTACGAGGAAGCAGCACGTCTCAGAGATACTGAAAGAAAACTTCTGTTGGAGTTAGAGGCAGAAAAAGATAGATGGGATAAGGAGACTAAAGATTTAGTATATGATGTTGTTGAAGAAGATATTGCTACAATAGTTGCAATGATGACTGGAATTCCCGTTACTAATGTTGTGCAGGAAGAATCTGTAAAGTTGCTTAAAATGGAAGATGTTCTTAAAGAAAGCATTGTAGGGCAAGAGGAAGCTATCATTAAACTTTCGAAAGCTATACGTAGAACTAGAGCTGGTTTGAAAAATCCTGATAAGCCAATTGGTAACTTTATCTTCTTAGGACCTACTGGTGTTGGCAAAACTGAATTAGCAAAAGTGTTGGCAAGATATCTTTTTGATTCTGAGGATGCACTTATTAGGATTGATATGAGTGAGTATATGGAGAAACATGCTGTCTCACGGCTTATTGGTGCTCCTCCAGGATATGTTGGTTTTGAAGAAGGTGGGCAGTTAACAGAAAAAGTTCGGCGTAAGCCATATTCAGTTATTTTATTTGATGAAATAGAGAAAGCTCATCAAGATGTTTTTAATATTTTATTACAAGTTTTGGATGACGGTGTGTTGACTGATAGCCTTGGTCGTAAAGTCGATTTTAAAAACACTATTATTATAATGACATCAAATGTTGGCACAAAGCAAATTCGCGAAACAGGCGGCTTTGGTTTTAGTGGTGATGATGAAGTTGATCAATATAAAAATCTGAAAAACACTGTTGAAAGTGCAATGAAGGATTTGTTTAATCCGGAATTTTTAAACCGTGTTGATGATACTATTGTTTTTAGAAATCTTGAGAAATCTGATATTACTAAAATTATTAAAATTGAATTGAAGGAACTTATTAAAAATATTCAGCGGAACAAGATGCAAATTAAACTTGATGAATCTGCTGAAGAGTTTTTAACAGAGAAGGGATATGACCCTAAATTTGGAGCACGTCCATTGAAGAGAGCTATCCAAACATACATTGAAGACCCTCTTTCTGAGGAACTTCTTTTAGGAAATATTAAAGAAGGCGATATAATTCTTGTCTCTAATGATGAAGGTAATGATAGTTTATTGTTTACTACTGAAAAATCAGAAGATGATATGACTAACTTAAGTGATGAACCAACTACTGATATTTCTGAGAAAGAATAAAAAATATATTGCTAAATATATTTAATAAAAAAGTAATCCAAATAGGATTACTTTTTTATTAAGTGAGAATATTAAAATGAAAATATTATTGTTTCTGTTATTTGGAATTAGTCTATTTGCTCAAACTGAATATGATGTTTGGTTTTTTGATAAAACTATGAGATTTGATTATTATCAAGTGGGGAATAGCAATAGAGAGCAAATTGTTTTTAAGGAATTAATTGAAGAAGCAATTTGGGGCGGTCCTAAAATAAACTTAGTTGATACATTAAACCTTGGTGAATATAAGTTATCAATATTTAATAATGAAAATGTGATTTATTCAAAAGGATTTTCAACTCTATTCAAGGAATGGCAGACTACTAAAGAAGCGAAAGAAATAAACCGTTCATATAGTGGAACTGCAATATTCCCATATCCGAGAGATAGCGTTACACTTAAATTATATTCAAGAAATAGTGAAAACATATTTAAAGAGATTTATTCGCTGAAGATTAATCCTGATAATTATTTTATACGAGAAGAGAGTTATGCTAAATATGATGTAGAAAAAATAAAATACTCAGGAATACCTTCTGAAAAATATGATATTGTATTTCTTCCGGAAGGATATACGGAAAGTGAAATGGATAAATTTATTGATGACTGCAATACCCTAACAAACTATTTATTTGAGTACTCTCCATTTACAGAATTAGAAAACAAGTTTAACTTCTGGGCAGTGAAAGCAGCATCAGAGGAATCTGTATGCGACATACCTGCGGAGGATATTTGGGGCAATACTTTACTGAATTCTTCCTACTATACATTTGATAGCGAACGATATTTAATGACCGAAGATTACCATAAGGTATGTGATGTTGCTGCTAATGCTCCGTACGATCAAATTTATATTTTGGCTAATTCCGAAAAATATGGCGGCGGGGCTATATTCAATTATTACTCATTAACAGTTACAAATAATCCCAAATTTAAGGAAGTATTTGTTCATGAGATGGGACACGGTTTGGCAGGTTTAGCTGACGAGTATGGCTACGATAATACTTTTGAAGAATTTTATCCAAATGGAGTTGAGCCTTGGGAGAAAAACATTACTACTCTATCAAACTTTTCAAAAAAATGGGAAAATGATATTGATGAAAATACTCCAATTCCTACTCCGGTTGATAGTGTGTATGAAAATGAAATTGGTGTTTTTGAAGGGGCAGGATATGTTGCTAAAGGAGTCTATCGTTCAACAAGTAATTCAATTATGAGAACGCTGGATGCAAAAGAGTTTAACAAAGTTAGTCAAGATGCTATTAGAGAAGTAGTAAAATTTTATTCTCAGTAAGAGTCCTACGGACAAAATAAATTTGTAAAAAGTAATATATATTTGAAACCGTTATTATTGATTTTTAAAAATACAAGTGAATGATTATAAAAATGTCATTACGATGAGTCCGTTCTTTGGACGACGAAGCTCTGTAAGAATTCTCCGTGGAAGTCTCGCAGACCTATGGGATAATCTGTTACAGATTGCTTCATCCCCAAAAGCGGGATTCGCAATGACGAGGAAATTATAAACACATGAAACAAAAAAAATTATACCGTGCATTGGAAACAGTGGCATCCAAAAAATTCAAGGATGAAAAAGAACTTCT
>JAKIUC010000042.1 GCA_021647785.1 Melioribacteraceae bacterium | reverse complement strand
GTCCGCATCGTTTGGGTCGTCCACTATTTCGAAATCATTTGTTTTTAATTGAGCCATTAAACGTTCTGAATCCACAGCGTTTTTTGAACAGCCCATTGTTATTATTCCAATTTTTTGTTTCTTCAAAAGAAGTCTCCTGAAATTTGTTGTTTTCTTATTATTATATATACACAACACAAATTATCCCGCTCTGCATGACAATTTTGTTGTTATGTGCCGACAACTTTCAACTTTAAAAATCCGAAAACCATTTCATTGTCGGTATAGTAAAGAATAATATAGTTGTAGAAGGAGGTATAGATTATATAAATAGAATAGAAGATAAAACCATTTTTTCAAATATAAAATAGTAGAGGTGAAAGATGAAAAATGTGTTTTGAGTCTTCGTTGGTTAACTATACTTTTTCAACTCCACTTTTCTATCTCGGATAATAATTCTTCAGATTCTATTAATCGCCCCTCTTTAGAGTCCTCTAAAGATATATCAATTCTTTTGTTGAATTCTTCAAAAGTCATTGGATGTAACTCATTATTTGCAAGGTGCCTTTTAGATTTTCTTAACAACTCTTCAAACAACAAGATTGTTTCTTCACTCTGTAGGTTGAGAAATTCTTGTACAAATGATATTTTTTGCGACTGTAAATTCATAATTTAGGTCTATAATTTAAATATTTTGCTTTGGTTAAATTACTCAATTAATTTCTGTTTGGCAAAGCGATGTTCTAAATCCTAATTCATGTTATATCTATTATCAATAAGGATAAAAAACATAAAACAAAATTGATACTCTAAAGAAAATCCACATTGCAGGATGTATCTCATTCGATTTGCCGCCAACAAGTTTTGCAATAGGATAGAGTACAAATCCGGCGGTCATTCCAATTCCAATATTATATGTAAAACTCATTAATGCAATTGTAATAAATGCAGGTATTACATCTGTTAAGTCATCAAAATTTAATTTTGTTATTGGACGTAACATTAGCATTCCAACAATGATAAGGGCAGAGCCATACGCATAAGGCGGAACCACTGTTAATATTGGGGTAAAGAAGAGAGCAACAAGAAAAAGAAGCGCTGTAACAACCGATGTAAAGCCAGAACGCCCACCAGCTTCAATACCAGCAGCAGATTCGATGAATGTTCCAGTTGTTGTTGTACCAAATAATGCACCAACTATTGTTGCCGTTGAATCACAAAGCATTGGTTTTTCAATCTCCGGTAGATTGCCATCTTTATCGAGAAAACCAGCACGGTAGGAGACACCGATTAGTGTACCCATTGTATCAACAAAATCCATAACAAAAACTGTGAGAATTACGGCAAGAAACCCCCAAGTTATTGCACCAGTAATATCAAGTTGTAAAAATATTTCTGAAACATCCGGTGGCATACTTACAAAATTATCCGGAATTTGTGTTGCACCGAAAACAAATCCAAGAATGGTTGTGGAAATAATTCCGATTAAAATTGCAGCATTCATTTTTCTAATCATTAAAATTGCAATGGATAGAAGCCCAACAATAGCAAGCAAATTGGAGGTTGTATGCAAATTACCAACCTTAACTGGAGCACCAGGAACGCCAAGTGTAATTATACCGGTTTCATTAAGTCCAATAAAGGCAAGGAAGAAACCAATTCCTACAGCGAAAGCAATTTTTAGAGATTCAGGAATTGCATTTGCGAGCCACCCTCTAACTTTTGTAATTGTTAAAATTGTAAATAAAACACCAGAGAGAAAAATAGCACCGAGTGCCGTTTGCCAGCTAAAGCCAAGTACCTTAACAACCGTGAAAGCAATAAAAGCATTTTCGCCCATATATGGAGCAATTGCAAAAGGACGCTTTGCATAGACTCCCATTGCCAGTGTACCAAAGAATGCACTGATAATAGTGGCTACCATTGATGGTCCAACTGGAATGCCTGCAGCTTCAAGTATTTTTGGATTAACAATAATGATGTACGCCATTGTTACAAAGGTTGTAAATCCCGCAACAACTTCTTTTTTATAGTTTGTATTTAGTTCGTCAAATTGAAAATACTTTGCAATCATTCCTTTCCTCTTAGAGTTGTAATATTTTTTTACAGATTAACGTTTAATTTTTATTTGCAGAAAATTACAAAAAATTAGAGAAAGATTATTTAATTTTAACATCAAAGAAAAAACTTATGGTAAAAAATGAATAAAGTAAAAAACACAAAACGAATTGATGTAATCGGATTTCCTATGGACCTTGGTGCTGATAGGCGTGGCGTTGATATGGGTGCATCAGCATTGAGGATTGCTGGCATTGAGAACAAACTAATTAAAATGGGTTATGATGTTGTTGATTTGGGCGATATCTATATTCAGAATCAAGAGAAGCAATCTGTTAAACATACAAAATTGAAGTACTTAAAGGAGATTGTTAAAACCTCTGAGGAACTTGCTTTAATGGTTGAAAAGTCTTTAGATGCTGGACATTTCCCACTCTGTCTTGGGGGCGACCATTCAATTGCACTTGGTTCAATTGCAGGTATTGCAGCTCATTGTAAAAAGAGCAATAAAAGACTTGGAGTAATTTGGATTGATGCACACTCCGATATGAACACCGAAGAGACTACTCCTTCGGGCAATATTCATGGTATGCCAGTTGCTGCTGCTCTCGGATTAGGAAATGAAGCTCTTACTCACATCAAAGGCTTTGCCCCAAAAGTAGAGCCAGAAAATATTGCATTACTTGGAATACGAAGTATTGATTCGAGAGAGAGAAAAACAATTCAGGATCTAAACCTTCAAGTTTATACAATGACAGATATTGATAGAAAAGGAATAAACTTTATTATCACTAAAATTCTAAAAGAGTTAAAAGAACGTGTTGATCACATACACGTAAGTTTTGACCTCGATTCTGTTGACCCTGATGTTGCCCCTGGTGTTGGAACTCCCGTTCCTGGCGGTTTAAGTTACCGCGAAACACATCTAATTATGGAAACAATTGCGGAGTGTGGCTGTATGGCATCACTTGAAATTGCTGAGACAAATCCAATTCTCGATAATAAAAATAGAAGTGCCGAGTTTGCTGCCGAGCTTGTTGCATCCAGTATGGGAAAGAGAATTCTATAATTATTTCGGAAATATTTAAAATAGAAAACCCTCTCTAACACAATGTTAGAGAGGGTTTTTGTTATAGTATAAATAACTACTTTTAGTTAGTATCATTTGATACTATTTAAGCAGAATCATTTTCTGAGTTTTTACAAATTCGCCGGCATCCATTCTGTAGAAGTAAACACCACTTGCAAATCTTGAGGCATTCCAGTTTATTTTATAAGTACCAGCAGGTACGTTATCATTAACTAATACTTCTACTGCTTGCCCAACAGCGTTATATACTGTAATGTTTACATCACTTTGTTGTGTAATTGAAAAATCGATTGATGTAGTTGGGTTAAATGGATTTGGGTAGTTTTGACCAAGTACAAACTCAGAAGGAATATTATTAGAAATCCTTTCAACACTAACTGTATGATTCCACCAAGAACCATCTGGTCCATAGTATTCCATCAACTTTGTTGCAAGGGCTACATCAGAAGCTTCACTCCAATCGGTAAGGGAAGCATCCACACCAGTATTAAACATTGGTGTTGCACTATTCTCTATACTTCTGTGGCAGCTTACTGAACATGAGTTTGGCATTGCAAATTCATTCGTTTTTTGAGGTGGTATTGCTTCAAAAGTATGAGAATGAATATCATAAGGTAAAGCACTTTTAATTGTTTTAGGATTATGACATTTGCTACATCTTGAAGGACCGTTTTCCGGATCGTAACTATGGTTTGTATGTGCCGATACAATTTCTCCAATTCCTGTTACGTTATTATCATAGTCTGCAACCATCTCTTTTGTTATTGCCTCAAAATCGCCATGTGTAGCGTGGCAAGCTAAACAAAGAGTATTGTTATCGTTATCAGTAGCAATAATTAGTTCCGCTCCTGTTGAGTCATCTTCTACAATTTCTCTTCGCATGTGGTGTTTGTTATCATTATGAACATCATGGCAATCGAAACATGTTACATTTTTGTATTGAAAAGTAGGTTTGCTTGATTGGTAAAAATCAAGAAATTGCTGGCGATGTTTTTTTGAACTCTTAGGTCCGTCAGATACTTTATCACCATAATAGCCGCCGCCATCTGTAAAGTAATCTGTAACCATATCACCAATAGCCCAACCTTGCATATTTGCATCATCATAAGGATAACTAAAAGTATTGTTTGGTTTACTTTTACCTCTGTTGTGGCACATTCCGCATAGGTTATTTCCTTGTTCAGCCGTTAAATCAGTAAGTGGATTAATAATATTATCCTTTGTAGGAGTAGAAGCATGATCGCTGCCAGCTCCGTGGCATGATTCACAACCAGTGTTCATTTGTTCTTTAACGCCGTCTCCATCAAAATCATAAATGTTATTATCAGTGTACATTCCCACTGTGGCAGGGTCAATTGCACCGCCTGTCATCGTCCACTCTCCATTAGCATCTTTAGGATTCACTACAAATCCTGTGGTGTGACAGCCCATACAACCTTTTGATATACTTTTCTTATTCGTAGCTATATCTGCCAATGTAGATGCTGCGGTAAAAATTGGTTCGTTAGTTGGTTGTCCATCAACATAAACCCACCAAACTTGAGCATTGTAAAGAGCATAACTATGATTTTTATCATTATATTGAATAGGACCAATGTAAAGATCTGCTGAAAGTGCACCACTTGCAGATGGCATCTTTAATGCATAACGCTGTTTAAAAAGAGCAGTACCGTATGTTAAGTGTACCCTGCTTGTTACTTCACCAATAGTAACCGTATATCCAGCCGCAGCTGAATATGCGAGAATAGGTGCATTAGGTTTAAATGGATCAAAAACACTCGAGATATCATTGAAATTCAATCCATCATGAAAATCATCAATGCCGTTGTCATCATAATCGTTAACCACACCATATAGCGGCTGCATTGTTTTTGAGTCGTCCAAAACTACTGAAAATCCATTTGCATGTAGTGATGTTCTCCAGCCAGACATATTGCTATGACATTGCATGCACTTTTCTGGACCAACAAAAGTTTGTGAAAAAATAAAATTTGAAGCAAAGAAAAGTGATAATAAAATTAGTAATGCTTTTTTCATTACATCCTCCATATTGTTAATTAATTAAATTTACATTCATAATGTAAAAATGTTGTTTGCTCTTTGAAAGGAAATAATTATGAAAAATTTTTCACAATTCTATTAAACACTTTTTAAATGATATTTCATATATTTGATTTATGAAGGGAAGTAAAATGAAGATATTAATTGTAGAGGATGAAAAAAAAATTGCTAACTCATTAAAGAAAAATTTTAATGATGAAGGCTTTAAAACTACTCTTTGTTATGATGGGGCTACAGCTCTTGATATTGTTTCAAAAGAAAAGTTCGATTTAATTCTTTTAGATTGGAGACTACCAAAGGTAACAGGTATAAATGTTTGCAAGAGAATTAGGAGTGCAAATAACCAAACCCCAATTATTTTACTTACTGCATTAACAAACCTTACCAACAAAGTTGAAGCTCTAAATTGTGGAGCTGATGATTATGTAACAAAACCATTCTCGTTTGAAGAAGTACTTGCAAGAGTAAATGCCATAATAAGAAGAGATAAGTTTTCGAAAAATGTAATTGAATTTAACAATTTGTCTCTAAATCTTATTACACATATTCTTGAAACAGAAACTGAATCAATTAAACTTCCTGAAATGGAGTTTGAATTACTCAAATATTTTTTGGAAAATAGAGAGGAGATAATTAGTAGGGAAACTCTTTGCGAAGATGTTTGGAAGTTAAAGTTTTCCCCATCTACAAATGTTGTGGACGTAACAGTAAAACATCTTAGAAATAAATTAGAAGAATGTACTGGTAATAAATTTATTAAGTCGGTTTATGGAGAGGGATATTTATTTATCTCTAATTAAAATTATGAAGAAACCATTGATTACAAAGAGTGTGAAAAAGAATGCTACAATCTTTACTGTAGTATTATTTATAGGGTATCTGATTTTTAATTTTTTTACAGTGCTGCAAATAAACTACTATTTTATAGATAATGTTGATACAAGATTAAAGCACGAAGTTGAACATATTTCTGTAAATATAGTATTTAACGAAGATACGATTGTGGTACTTAATGGAAAAGAGTTTGAAGAATTTGATATGCTACATATATCTGATAATTCTTTCTTTCTTCAAATCTATAATATTGATAAAGAATTATTATTTCAGAGCAAAAACCTTGAAACATTTCAAAATTTGCCAATTAGAATTATTGAATTTGATGATAAATTTCTTTTTACGAATGAAAAAGTTGATTTTAAGGGCTTAAGAGTTTGTTATTCAAAAATCATCAATGAAGGGAAACTATTGGGCTACATCCAACTTGCAACGCCAAAAACATCGGTTAATAGTGCAATTGAAGGTATTATTTCTTTCAACTTATTAACACTTCCGTTAGCGTTTATTCTTTTTTTAATAGTAAGTCTTATTTTTGCAAAACGGTCTTTGAAACCAATAAACAAAATTATTGAAATAGCGGAGGAGATTACTGCTACAAATTTAAGTAACCGAATAGATTATGAGGCTGATACTGAAGATGAATTAGGAAGATTGAAAGCAACACTTAATGATTTGTTTAACAGATTAGAATTCCAGATAAACCAAATATCACAATTCTCTGATAATGCTTCACATCAACTAATGAATCCCCTAACAGCTATTAAAACAGAGTTGGAGTATATTCTTAAGAAAGAGCGTTCGGCAGATGAATATAAAGAAACATTAGAGACTATTGATGAACAAACATCAGAAATGATTAATATTGTTAGAACTCTATTAATACTTGCTAAAGATTGTGCCGTATGTACTGACAGCAGCAAAGTTTTTAGCTTAACAAATTTATTGCAGAATGAAATTATGGAAGAAGATAAAAATAATCGTGTTACAATAAGTATTCCTGAAAATATTTATCTAAAAGGTGAAGCCGATTATTTTAAAATGGTTTTAGAAAATTTAATTAATAATGCACTTAAATATTCTTCAGAGAAAAGTGAAGTTAAAGTTATTGTTGAAGAGAAAACTAATAGTATAATTATTTCTGTTTGTGATAATGGAATTGGAATTCCTGATAATGAAAAGAGTAAGGTTTTTGATAGATTCTACAGAGGGAGTAATGTGGAAAGCAATGGAATTAAAGGACACGGATTAGGACTTAACTTAGTAAAAATTGTTGTGAACAAAATGGGTGGAAGTATAACGATAATTGATAACAAACCGCAAGGAACAATTTTTACGTTAGAGATAACAAGATTAATATTAGAGTGAGAGATACAAGTTGCAAGTTAAAAAACTCGCAACTTCGTAACCCGTAACCCGTAACCCGTAACCCGTTTTTTAGGTTCTCTTCGCTTCTTTTGTTCTTCTAACCATAGCAATAATAAACCCAAGAGATATTACAAAGGTTCCAATCCATATAAGATTCATAAATGGTTTAACGCTAACATCAACCCACAGAGATTCACCTTTTGTAACTTGGGTTTCGTGATTTGTACCGTCAGATAGTTCAGTAATTACAACATCAATTGTTCCGGAAGCATCTAAATTTACCATTTCAATTTTGAGGTTTGCTTCTTCAATTGTTACATGTTCAAAAACTCTTTCTCCATCAACACTTTTCATCTTTGGTTCAATACTATATGTTTTTCCATTATGTATAATTTCAAGAACAGCACCAATATAAAAATCAGTTCCAGATTGCATTGAGTTCATTGCATTTTGCGGAAAGTTGAATTTAGTGAATGTAATTTTGGAATCATGAAATTCAAAAGTGACGCCTTTGGAAAGAGAAGTTTCATGTTCGTGTCCATTACTGCTTGATATTTTTTCTTCCTCGAAACTTACTGGCGAAACATAAAGATCTTTTACAACAAGATTTATTATATCGGGGTCTCGCATTAGGCTTTGGTTAAAATCTGAAATATACATAACAGGAGCAATGTACGATTTTGAACCATTATCGTTAACCTCAATATTGAAAGCAAATTTTTTGCCATTTTCTATAGGATTATGACCAATAAAAGTAAGGTCGAAACCTAATGCTGATTTTGTTTCCCCTTTTATCAGTTCAACTTGTAAATCTTTTGAAAACCAACCAGTTGCAATAACTCCAAGCATAAATATAGCAAAGCCAATGTGGGTAACGTAACCCCCAACAAACGAGGCGTTTCCCTTAAATACTTTATAAGCAATAATAGAATTTACAACAAGTGTAAAATAGGCTGAAAAGAGAAATATGATTGACATTACCTCTGTGAAGCCGCCAACAAGTGCTGTAAATAGTGTAATTACAAAAGTAACTGCAAACGGAATTTTCAAACCTTCAATAAGTGTTTTCTCTTTTGTCTTTTTCCAATTTAGAATTAGACTAACACCATTAAGTAAACCCATTAAAATTGCAATTGGAAGATTCATATCATCGTAAAAGCTTATCTCAACAGCAGAGCCAAAAATTGGAGCCGAGGTTCCTGCAAGTATTATTACGGCTGAAGCAATAAGCATAACTGAACCAGTAAAGAGAGCTAATTCACGAGAAAGAATGTTCTCTTCAACAGTAAATGTTTTTTCTAAATATTTCCAGCGGTAAATTATTGCACCAAATCCGAGTATTGTGAAAGTTCCAATAAAAAGAGCAAGTAAAAAATATGTTACCATTCCTGGAGAGGAAAAAGAGTGTACAGAAGCATCGCCAAGTACACCACTGCGAGTTAGGAATGTAGAGTATAGCACCAACAAATATGTTAATATTGATAATATTAAATTTGTTTTAATAAATTTTCCAGGATGCTCTTTTGTCTTGGTTCTATTCTGAATCAGCATTGTGTGTACACCTGCAACACCAATAATCCAAGGAACAAGTGATGAGTTTTCAACAGGATCCCAACCCCAATAGCCACCCCAACCAAGAATTATATATGCCCAATAACCGCCAAGCATTATTCCCAGACCCAGCACCATCATTGCACCAAGCAGCCATGGTAGTGAAGGGGCAACCCAATCGTGATAATCATTTTTGATTAGTGCAGCAAATGCAAATGCAAATGGAACCGTTGACATTGCAAACCCAATAAAAAGGAATGGAGGGTGTATCTGCATCCAAAAATTATTTAGTAATGGGTTCAATCCTTTTCCAAAAGCAATAAAGTCGTTTATGGTAATACCATTGCTTGTAAGAAGACCAGCCAATTTTTCATTTATTAAAACTAAACTGGCGTTTGTTGATTGATCAGTAAAGAGAAAATCTTGAAGAAATGGAAGTGATAAATACGTTTGGTTAATATTTTTTATAGCAACATAAGTGGGGTCTAACCAAATTAGTGTAAACGGATTTTTAAGTCCAGGGCTTACCATCACCAATAGAAATGCAGTTGCTAACGAAAAAACCATCATCACACGGCTCTCCAAATCGCCATGTTTCGATGTATATTCAAGTAGTGCAATTCCCGATAAAGCAGTTAGCAGAAGCCAAAGCATGAAACTCCCTTCCTGACCCGCATAAAACGTGGACATCAGCATACCGAGTGAAAGGTCGCTGTTGGAGTAATCGTAAATATACTTAAATTCATACTGGTGGTTTAAGATAGCATTCATTAGGTAAGCGGATGCCCCAAGCACAGAAATTGCAGTAGCGTGGTAACTTGCACGTGCTAATTTTAAAGTATTACTATAACCTCTGTAAGTTAGATAATACATAACAATGGAAAAAACAGATGCCAACAAAGCAAATGTCAGAAGAATATTTCCAACCATTTTTATTTCCTTTCTATTCTATATTCAAAAACTGTAAAAGCCCAACCCCAAATTAAGAAGTTAGGCTTTCTAAATATTTTTGTTACTTATGAAGTCTTTTGACTTGCCTCATATTCAGTTTCATACTTGGATGGACATTTTGTTAAAATATCTGAAGCATAAAATTTACCATTCTCATATTTGCCAGTAACCACAACACTTGTAGAAGCTTCAAAATTATTAGGAATTGCTCCTTTATAAATAACTTTCAACTCTTTCCCGTTATGGTCTTCCATATAAAACGAGAATATCCGATTTTGTTTATCTATCTGATATTTTTTTTCTTTTACCCAACTTCCAGTAGCTTTAATTGTACCACTGCTTTTTTCAATTAGAGCAAAATCCTCTTCATATTTTATATTTGTTTGGGTAAATAAATATCCCATAATTCCAAAAAATACAACTATTATAAAACCGCCAAAAAAATATTTATTTTTCATTTAATCCTCCTTTAATTCTTTCTCAATCTCTTTCAATCGTTTATCGGTCGATAAGAGAAACAGAAAAATTCCAGTCCAAATAATTAGTGTTATTATTAATACAATATAAATTGCATTTTCGTGTAAAAAATTTGTTAGTCCTTCCAAATTAACCTCAAATATATTTCTTAGAAAGTTTATCTTTAATTATTATTGATTTGTACGTTATACTCCACATCCAGAAATATAAGATTGAAAATGCTGCTAACGAGATGAAAAATATTAATTGCATATTTCCATTCATTTTCAATTCAAGTACTGGACCTATAGTATCCTCATTTGCAGAGCCTGGATGTAAACCAGCCATAATTCTTGGCATAATAAAGACAAAAAATGGAACAGTTAAAAATGAAATTATTGAATAAACTGCTGAAAGCTTTGCTCTTTTATCCTCATTTTCGATAGCAGAACGTAGTGCAAATAAAGAGCCATAAATTAGGAGCAAAACAAAAATAGAAGTTTCTCTCGGATCCCAATGCCAGAAAGAACCCCATGCAAATTTTGCCCACAGAGAGCCAGTTACTGTTGCAAGAATTACAAAGACCATCCCAATTTGCAGAGCTGCAAGGGATTTTGCATCATCATCTAAATTATTACTGCTTAAGTATTTTACTCCATATACCATTGCAAGTAAAAACGAGAGGGTTGCAATCCAAGCAGTTGGTACGTGGAAAAAAATAATTTTGGCTTGCTCCCCAAGTCCAGGAATGAAAGGGAAATGATACCATTCTGTAACTTCTGTAACAAGAGGAAACGAAATGCCCCCAATAATTACAAAGGACATTGAAATGTAAAGTAGTCCTTTCCATAAAAAATCAATTTTCATATTAAAAAGTCTTTCATAAAGTATTATTCAGAGATGAAAAATAGATATAACAAATTTAATTTACAATTGAAAAACGAAGTACCCTATTCATATTTCTTCTGTTTCTGTTAAACAAATGGAAATGAATTGAAAAATTAGTAAATAATGACTTCAGAACTTTACTACTTCAACATTTAAAATTCCTTGTTCGATATTCGGTTTTTAAAAGAAATAAACTCTTTTTGTAAAAAATATCTTAACAAAAAAAACAACTTGTCCCGCTCTTTTTGCGGGAAGGATTTAGGTGACAATACAATAGCTTGCTACATCTCTACAGCTATCTTTTTATCGTAATATTTTTTAGATTGTATCAATACAGAACAGAAGAAAGTGGAATGAAGAAATTTCCCATAATATCAATTGCTTTAATCCTCAATTATGCATTATAAAAAACCAGAATGACAATCTATTTTAGGACGTTGCAATGTTTAATTTTCTAAAAAAAGAACATATAAAAAATTCACATAAACTTCTTAGTTGGTCGTTACTGGGTGGGGCTATCTATTTTTTCTTAATTACTTTAGCACACATTTTCGGATTTAAAATTCCAATTCTCTTTATCTATTATAACGTACCTTCATATATTTATCAAGATTTAATAATTGCCTTTTTAAGTTTCGGATTCGGAATGTTTTTATATGCAGGGTACTCTGGTGTTAAGCAAAATCAAATTTTAATTACGAAATATATTATTATTGCTGGGGTTGGAGCAATTTTAGGGCTAATAAATATAAACGCATTTACAGATTTTTCCTTCTTTGAAAATGAATTTTCACTTTCAATTAAAGTTTCACATTTTTGGGGTGAAACAATTGGAGTGTTAATCTATGTTTTTTGGATTGCACTTTTATATCTCAGTGCTATAAACTCTGATAAAAATAAAAGTGCTAAAGTACCGATATCAACATCTAAAGTATCATATAATAGCCAGAAAGAGTTTATGAAGTTTAGATGACATTATTTTTTAGTATGCCCAAATTATGTAACCCTGACTAAATTTACCTTTTAAAAAGTACACATTCTTCTTCAAATTAGTTGCAACTAATTTCATTCCTCATTATGTTGCCTTTCAATATTCTAATAATATTAGGTAAAAACATGCCAGAAATTTCGCACACTTGGCTTCCTCTTCTCTACCTATATGGTGTGGGAGGAATCTTCTTTTTAATTGGAATGATAATTATTAGGAAGAGCAAAGCAATTGATTTAAAAAAGAAACGCCATCGGTATTGGTACAGAGTTTTAATTTTTGGTTACTTCTATTTTGTAGCCTTTCACATAATTTTCACATTAGTAGCATTATATTGGTAGGATATGGAAACAACATCAAGTAATATACAAACAACATTTCATAGTATAGGCTCATCAACCGATTGGATAGTGATGGTTGTCTATTTTATTGTAATCATGCTTTTCGGTAGTTATTTTGGAAGATATAATAGAAGCACCAAGGATTTCTTTTTTGGAGGAAGACGTTTTGCATGGTGGCTTATTGCATTTTCTATTGTTGCTACAGGAGTTGGCAGCCATAGCTTTGTTAAGTATTCCGCAAAAGGATTTGAGTACGGGTTCTCATCAACAATGACGTACATCAACGATTGGTTTTTTATACCACTTTTCCTTTTTGGATGGCTTCCAATTATTGTTTACACAAAAATTCGGTCAATTCCAGAATATTTTGAAAAACGATTCTCTCCCTCTGCAAGGTTTCTCGCAACGGTTTTACTTTTGCTTTATATGATTGGATATATTGGTATTGGGTTTTTAACACTCGGGAAGGCAGTAATACCAATGCTTCCGGAAAACTTTATGCTTTTGGGGATGCACTTTGATATAACTTTGATGGGAGCAATTATTGTGATTGCAATCATAACTGGAATTTATATTACCTTTGGCGGTCAGACTGCTGTTATCTTTACAGATTTACTTCAAGGTTTTGTGCTTCTCTTTGCAGGGTTTTTATTGTTCTTTCTTGGTATCTCGTATCTTGGTGGTTTTGAAACCTTTTGGAATTTACTTCCAACTACCTGGAAATTACCACTTGCAGATTTTTCGAAACCACCCGATTTTAATTTTGTTGGAATTTTTTGGCAGGATGGCGTAGCTGGTTCTGTTGGATTTTTATTCATGAACATGGGCTTAATAATGAGGTTTATGGCAACCAAGAGTGTTGATGAAGGAAGAAAAGCAGCTACGTTTAATATTCTATTTATGCTTCCGCTATCTGCTGTTGTAGTTGGAAACGCTGGCTGGATTGGGAAAGCTCTTTCAGTTTCTAATCCGGAATTGGTGCCGCCTACAACATCTCCTGATCAGATTTTTGTAGTTGTTGCAAATATAGTTGCGATTCCTGGAGTGTTCGGGTTTATTATGGCAGCCTTAACCGCCGCACTAATGTCAACCGTTGATACTTTAATAAACGCAACAGCCGCTATTTATATCAACGATATTTATAGACCTGTTGAAAAATATTTTAGAAAAGGGAAAGAAGAAAAGAAGACAAGAAAAAAAGATAAACGTGAACTTGCTGCTGCTCGATGGGCATCAGTTGCAATTACTATTTTAGGTGTTGTCTCTGTTCTAGCATTTAAAAGTTTCCCAACTGTTTACGAAGCTCATGGGTACTTTCATTCAACTTTAACTCCGCCACTTGTTATTGCAATTTTCCTTGGAATATTTTGGAAAAAATTTACACCAAGTGCAGTTATTGCCACTTTTGTTGGGGGTGTTGCACTAATGATTCTTGGTCTTCACGATGCAAATTTAATAACGCCATTTGCTCACGGAATTGAGATGAATCACGATCATCCATATTCATATATCAGAGCATTCTATAATTTATTTGTTTGTGGTGCAGTTGCTGTTATTGTAACTTATTCAACCTCTATTCAACATACTATTGTTTCTAAAATTAGAAGTAAATCAAATCATAAACAGATTAATTATGCATTAATAGCTCTTGCAGTTGTTCTATTTACATTTGTTGTTTTTAACATTGGAACATTTGGTTTACAGTTTATTGGAATTTTAATTATGATTTCGGCAGTTGCAATAGTTACTACTTACACGGTTAAGTACGATGCGGTAGCACAAACAGAAGGTTTAACTGTATGGTCATTAGATAGAGCGAAAGAGATATTTAAAGGGAGTAAAGTTAATGATGAAGAAGGTGAACTAATTAAAATAAAATGGAAAATGAAAGAAGGGGATGACGACATTGCTAACTTCTCTAAAAATGATATGGTTAGAATGAAAGCTAATGTTGGCGATTTGGTTTATCTCTGCGATGCTCGTAAAATATTTGGCGGATTAAAATCTGTACATACAGTTTATGGCGAACCACATGATGAAGATGGGATTGTTATGTTGAACAATGAGCACCTATTAAATGGTGTATTTGTGGATGGTAAAGTCTTAACAGCAGAGAAAGAGATGTAAGCTTCTCTCACCACATAACATATCCGTTTATTGGGTAGATGGTTTAATAAGAATTCTCCAGTAGTAGTTTTTAATTACTGGAGAATTTTTATTTTAAAATACTTTTATATAAATAAATCATTCTGTAAATTGTATTACATAAAATATGTAACATAAAATATGTAATAACAAAACATAAAAACAGTATGAAAACATTTAATCCATTCAATACAACAGGTTATATCTCTCCCAAATATTTTTGTGATAGAGAGAGTGAAACTAAAAGGATTATTGAAGCAATTAATAATGACCGTAATTTAACTCTCTATTCGCTTCGTCGAATTGGCAAGACTGGTTTAATCCGACATGTATTTTTTAAATTAAAAAAAGAATACGAGTTGTTTTATCTCGATATACACTCAACATCAAATTTAGCTGAGTTTGTAAATGTACTTGGCGATAGTGTAATTGGAAAGCTGGACACAACAAGCTCCAAGTTTATAAAAATAATTAAAGAAATATTTTCAAGTTTAAAACCAACAATATCCTTTGACCCGCTCACTGAAAACACATCTGTTCAACTTTCAATTGAATCTTCTGCCGAGGCGAAGCAGTCATTAAATAAAATTATTGAATACATTGAGTCATCGGGGAAAAAGGTAGTTATTGCAATTGATGAGTTTCAGCAAATAGCATCATATCCTGAAAAAAATATTGAAGAGCTATTAAGAAGTTATATGCAAAAAACGAAAAACATATCATATCTTTTTGCTGGGAGTAGTAAGCGTCTAATAATTTCAATGTTTACAGATAAAAAGCGACCGTTTTATCAAAGCACCGAGTTAATGTACTTAACAAAAATTGATAGAAAGAAGTATTCAAAATTTATTTCTCGAAAATATTCAGAGAATGGAAAAAATATTTCTTCTGAAAGCATAGAGTTTATTTTGGACTGGACAAAAAGCCATACATTTTTTGTTCAGTATATTTGTAATAAATTGTTTGCAAGTGGAGTGGATAATATTGACACTAAATTAGTTAAGCAGACAATGTATAATGTACTGTTAGAGAACGGAGATTCTTATAATCAAATAAAAATGCTGCTGCCAAAAAACCAATGGAACTTGTTAAAGGCAATTTCGTTAGAAGATGGAATTGAGCAAATAGCTGCACAAAGTTTTATTAAAAAACATAATCTCAGTTCGCCAAGTTCAGTTACTTTAGCATTAAAAGCTTTGCTGCAAAAGGAACTCGTTACTTTTATTGATGAAAAATATCAGTTAGAAAATGTATTTTTACAGAGATGGATTGAAAGAGAATTTAAATTATAATAGAGAAATTAATAATGTTAACGAAAAAAGATTATTTAAAAGAAGTAATTGAACATATTAATATTAAAGAGCACAATGTAGTTCCATTGGTTGAATCGATGAGGAAGATGTCATTCTCTGCAAGGGATTTAAGCCGTGCAGCTAATATTTATGACATGATGCTTAAGGATAAAGAGACAGCAATAATCTTAACGCTTGCTGGCTCTTTGTTCAGTGCTGGATTGAAGAAGATAGTCCACGATTTAGTTGATAATAATATGGTTGATGCAATTGTATCCACCGGTGCATTGATGGTTGACCAAGATTTCTTTGAAGCACTTGGCTATAAACACTACATTGGCTCACCTGATGTTGACGATAACGAACTGCGTGAACTTCATATTGATAGAATTTATGATACATTTATTGACGAAGATGAATTAAGAATTTGTGATGATACAACAGCAGAAATATTTGATGGGTTAGAGCCGCGTCCTTATTCATCACGAGAGCTGCTCTGGCATTTTGGAAAATACTTGGATGAAAATGGCGGACCCAAAGTTGATGATTGCATAATTTATAAAGCGTACAAAAAAAATGTTCCCCTCTTTGTTCCTGCATTTTCCGATTGCTCCGCAGGCTTCGGAATTGTAATGCACCAGCATAAAAATCCGGAGAAACATCTTTCATTCGATTCTGGAAAAGATTTTTTAGAACTAACCAAGTTGAAAATGGCGAGTAAAGATACCGGAATATTTATGGTTGGCGGCGGTGTTCCTAAAAACTTTACTCAAGATATTGTTGTTGCTGCTGAGCTTTTACAAGAAGATGCACCAATGCACAAGTATGCCGTACAAATAACTGTTGCCGATGTTCGTGACGGTGCTCTCTCCAGTTCTACACTTAAAGAAGCAAGTAGTTGGGGTAAAGTAGAAACAACTTATGAGCAGATGGTTTACTCGGAAGCTACGCTTGCACTACCTTTAATTACTGGCTATGCTTATCACAAAGGGAGTTGGAAGGAAAGAGAGGAGAAAGAGCTAACGAAGCTTTTTTAATAAATATTAGAGCTATTATTATGAGTTAGTTAGTATAGGGTTGTAGATAAATACAACCCTATTTTGATGCTATTTTCAGCTATACACAACACAATATCTACTTTTGAATTTCCTCCGTAGGTCTGTAAGACTCTTACAGACCTTTGGGAGAGTCTCATACCAAAGGCATCCCTATGGGACAGACATTTCATTGTCGGCATATCTTTTAGAAAATTTTAAAAGAAGAAAGTTAAACCTATTCCAGTTTTAAATTTCACACTTTTATTTTCGACATCCTGTTCCCCCTGGTTAGTAACATTTCCCGCGTGAGTCTCTTTCCATGTATATGTTGCAGATGCTGAGTTATATTTCGTTTTAAAAAAGCCAGAGAGTGAAAATGATTTTGCAATAAAGTATTCTGCCCCAAAACCGATAGATGCAAATATAGGTGAATTTAATCCTTCCATAAACTCATTTTCATTGTTAGTAAATGAATAGTCATTGTTTTGTCCTTGTACATAAGTGTTATTGTAATTATCAACAAAAGCAAATTGTTTACCAATACTAAAAGTTATAAAAGGATTTACATTATTAATCTCAAAGTTTCCAAAATAATATTTAATACCAAACTCAAACAGAAATTTGTCCATAGAATTCTGACTTTCAGTAACTCTCTTTATACCACTATTATCACTTGTATTAAAGTTGGTTGTTGTGGATCTGCTTTTATACAAATCGCTGCTATATCCAAGAGATAGAGTAACAAAAAAATTATTACGAACATTAAATCCAAATTGAGATTCCATTGAAACAATATTTTGTTCAAGTTCAAAATAGATGGGGCGATAAATTTGGTCCATATAACTACTTTGAGAAATGCTATAGTAATAAGGATTATATGTAAAAAGTAATTGCTTTGTTATGGAAGGAAAATAATGAATGGCAAAAAAGAATTTTTTATCACTATTGAAGCGGGGTATATTTTCGCTAACCAATTTAGTTTCTTGCTCGTTTAATTTAGAATACTTTGAGTTTCTTTCATTCAAAAATGTGCTAATAGAATCTAATGTTTTATTAAATCCTGTTGAAGTTGTGTAAACCGTTCCTAAGCCATCAATTATAATTTCATCAAGTGTAGTTAAGAAAAATTTTGTTCTAGAATTATTTTTAGCTTTTGTAGTAATATAGTTTTCATTTATTTCCACTAAAAAACACCCTTGTACTCCTCCATATTTTGAAACTAATTTATCAGGGTAATAGTTAGTTTGTGAAAAGAGTAAAGTTGAGAAAACTAATAGAAATGAGATAACAATTTTCATGATTACCTCTGTTTAATTGATAAAAATGTTTTATAAAAATATAAACAAATATAACTTATTTAAAGAGAAAAAATAAGAACCCTTTAAATTATATTACTACCTATTTTCCTATTTTTAATTTAACTCCCCCTGTAACCCAACGCCCAGGCAGTGGAACTCCAATAAAATCAAAGTAATCAACGTTAAATAGATTTGTAGCCTTAACAAAAATATCAAAATAATTAAATGATTTATTAATTCTTAAATCAGTTACAAAATTATTCTCCAAATTGTAGCGTTCCTCGTAACGGAAATACCAATCAGCTTTTATATTCAAAAATAAATTATGATTGATTGATAAAATTCCCTGATGTTTTAAATATTTTAGCAAATAGCGTGATATGAGGATTGTATTATTAGTGTAATCAGAATTCAAATATGTATATTTAATACTTACCGAATTTATTGGTTGCTTAGAATATATTTTATTTAGAGCAGTTGTAAAATTAACTTCAATACCACTGGTAGTAAGTTCAGCTATGTTCATTGCTCTCCAAGGTAAATCAACATCAGTAACCTCTCTTTTAACCCAGTCAATAATATTACTGCCATTTTTGTAGAATAGGGTAGTGGAAGCAGTAAAATATGAATTGAAATACTTACCGCCAACTTCGTAGTTTGTTGTCTCTTCAAAAGTTAAGTATGGATTACCTTTAGTAGTTGGACTACTGTAAAACAATTCTGTGTAAGTTGGAATTCTGAAGCCACGACTGAAGTTGGCGAATAGATGTATGTTTTCTGTCACAGAATATCCCAACTCCAGACCAGGCCATAGCTTTTTTCCAATTGTTGAATAGCGATAAAGAAATCCGCTCACTCCAAAACTAATTTTTTTAAACTTAGGGAACTTGTGTTCAATGAATACTCCAAATCTGTTTCTATTATGGTTGCCGAGATTGCTGCTAATAATTTTATCATAAACATATTCACCACCAACTGATGTTCCGCCAATATTGGACTTGAGAAATAAATCAACTTCACCTCCATAAATATTAGTTGTGTGATTGTTTTTATAAAATGATGGATTTGTTTTATCTAATAAGAATTCATCATCATTTTTACGCCAATACATTTTGGCAGAATAGTTTAGGTTGTTATCTCCATATTCTGCAGAGACTTTTGCGAATGTAGTTTTTGTCTCCTCGTACTGCAAAGGGAATTTTACTGTATAAAAACTATTTGCTCCAAATGATTTTTCATTGTATCCAACAAAAATATCAAACACACTTTTGGAAGTAGTATAGGCTGCACCGTAGGAAACATTAGTAATATCATATTCTGTATTTTCGCGGTAGCCGTTGGAATAATTTTTCTCGAAAGAGATATTATTGCTTAGGTTTCCAATGTTGTAACTTCCAAAAAGTGAGCCGGAGTAGAGTCCAAAATCTCCACCCTCTAATTGTAGAGCAAAGCTATTGTGTTTGTTTCGCTTAGTTCTAAAATTTATCAAACCGCTAAAAGCGTTTGCACCATTGATGTTTGATGAATTACCTTTTACAACTTCAATCTGTTCAATATTTAAAATTGTTATTGGTAAATTTAAATTATGATGTCCAGTCTGCGGGTCAACAATTTTAATTCCATCAAGCAAAATTAGTGTTTGCTCAAAGTTACCGCCACGTATTCCAATATCAGCCTGTACTCCGTTTGCTCCACGCTGGCTTAGTTCAACTGAGTTAGAGTAACTTAAAAAGTCCAACACACTGTTTATTGGTGCAGTTTCAATTTTTCGCGATGGAATTATTTCTATACTTTTGTTTACATCAAAAAGCAGTGTTGGACGATGTAATGAAGTTACAACAACTTCATCCAATTTGTGGTTTAATGAATCTTGTGCAAAAATTGTATTGATTAAAAATATCAATAATAAAAGTGTAAAATATTTCATAACATTCCTTAAAAATTAATGTAATTACTGCAATGAAGATTGCAGAATAAATTTTTGTTAAATAGTTAAAATGGAATTTCACAAACATGAACAGTAAGAGGTTTTACTGCCGAGCCGAGTGTGTTTGTGAAAGAGCGAATGAATTTGAATTATACCGACAATGAAATGGTTTTTCCGAAAACGGAACATGTCGGATTTTGAAAGTAAATGTTGTTATATTAAATTAAAATTACAAACCAAATTTAAAGAGTAGAATATTTGAAATCAATGTTTATAAAAAACCTCCTAGATTTTTCAAGTGTGAATAAGAAACATCTATAATAAAAAGCGTAAAGAGTTCCTATCACTATAAAACCAAGGAGGTTTAGTTTCTAAAAATATACTGATACCCCAAATTTTACTCTGTTTTCATAAAGTCTAAAACCAGAAGTTTTTGAATAAGCTGAATTCATTTCATTATTATCACTATATCGCGAAACTCTTTTATATGTATATTCACTATTCGAATATCCAAATCCCGCACCGTATTCAGCATGTATTCCAATATTTGAACGAACAAACCATTCAACACCCATCACCAAATCCAAACCATAACTAGAATGTTCTACTTCCTCCACTCTGTATTCCTTTATATCCTCTGTTCTTGGTGTCATTGCATAATTAACCCCAGCACCCAAAAAAGCTGAAACAGAATTATTCATTTCTAAATAATGTAGGTATTGAAGAGCAAGTCTGATAGTGGTACTTGATAAATCTCCTTTGTAATCTTCAATCAAAGTGGTGTCAGTGTATATGTCTTTAGAGTATATTTCCCTATCCATAGCTTCGTATCCAAGAGTTACACCAAACCTTACTGCAGAATTATTACTGAAATGATATTTACTCGAAATAGTTCCTCCCTGAAAATCACTTAAAGTAAAATAGCGATCAATTTGAAATTGTAATGCCCACTTACCCGTTAAATCAATTGGAACTTCATCGTTTTGGGCAAATGAATTAAATGTGAATGTTAAAAGTAGAATTGAAACAAGAATTAAGAATTTTTTCTTTAGCATTTTGTTACCTGAATTTGTTAAAAGATACTATTTAAAAATATAGCAAAAAAATAATTTTAACAAGACATAAATATATTAGAATAAAAACCTATTGAATTATTTCTCCCAATTAATAGTTAACAATAATAATTCTTAACTCATCTGCTTGTGTGGCTTCGTCCAATATTTCGGTAACCTCAAATGGGTCTTCGGGGTTTGAAATATTACGGATATAATTTTCATATCCAGCCAAAATTTTATAAAGTGTTGTACGATGTATAGGCTGTCCGCCAGTAGCAGCTGCTTGTTTATTATTAAAGATTACAACTTTGAGAGGAATTTGTCTGAGAGATGCTTCTAATAATCCAAGATGTCCTGCTGCTATAAATCCGAAATCGCCAGTCATAGCCCATGTGTAGCGGTTGCCTGCAAGATAGGCACCTATGGCAAGTGGTATTGAACCGCCAATATATGTAACAATATCTATTGCATCATACGGCGGAAGTGCGTAACTACTGGATGAACTAGTATCACCTGTAACAATATCACCCTTAAAGTTTTGGAATATATTAAAAAACTGCTGATATCTTTTTACAGCATCTTTAGAGCGTTCAGGAATTTCATCAGGTACTTGAATTAATTTCGGTTTCTTAATTTCTGAATTAAGATTTCCATTTTTTTTACTTTTGAAAACATCATACTGGTATTGTGCAAAGAGAGGATGCACAACATGTTGAAGAATATCACGCTCATAAATAAAGTTCTTTCGAAAGCTTTGCTGTTCAAACTCGGTTTCGTTAAAGATTTCAGCAGCATTAATTATTATTGCAACAGGAAGATTCACTTTTTCAGATTTATGAAAAGCAGTTATAACATCGTCATAAATAGTTATAGTATCGGCAATAATATATGGGAGTGAGAGTCCTTTTAAAAGTGCTTCTGTTTCCATAATATTATCAGAATGGTTACCAACATTATCATCAAAAATAAAAGTTACAAATCCGGCAGTAACCGATGTGTAGAGAGAATCAACCACGCTGTTGGCGGCTTTAGCTATACCTTGAGCTTTTATAAAACATGCCGAGCGTTTGCCAACAATACTTGCACCGTGGCAAATTGTATATGCCACTTCTTCATGAAATGAAATAGGGGGTGTTTTGAAATTTATCTTTTTATAGCTCTCAAAAGCTTCCGAGCCTCCAAAGCCTGGAACGTGTGTTATAATATCAACACCCAAATCTTTAAGGGCAATTGCAATTGTATCTGAAACAGTTGCTTTCATTAATTAACTCTTAATTTAATTTTCTAAAATCATTTCCTGTCGGATTTTGAAAAACCTTCAATTCAAATTGTGGAACAATTGCCATTAAGTGGTCAAAAATATCTGATTGAATTTCCTCATATTTTACCCAATCTGTAGTATTTGCAAAAACATAAATCTCTATTGGAAGTCCTTCGGCTCCAGGAGATAGTTGTCTTATCAGGAAAGTTAAATTGTCATTAATATCACTTCTGCTGCGAAGATATGCTTTAAGGTATTCACGGAATGTTCCAACATTTGTAAGTCTTCTTCCATTTACTAATTCAGAAGTATCAACTCCTTTTTCATTATTATCATTTTCAACTTCATCTTTTTTATCTTTTAAATATTCTGATATAAGTTGAAATTTACTAAATCGGTTAATCATTTCATCAGATAAAAATTTGATGCTTGAAATATCTATATAAATTGCACGTTTAATTCTTCGGGAACCTGTGTTTTGCATTCCTCGCCAATTTTTAAACGATTGCTCAATCAATTTGTTTGTTGGTACGGTTGTAATAGTTTTATCAAAATTGCGGACTTTAATTGTGTGCAGTGCCATATCCATTACATCACCATCAACACCAAGAGAGGGTATTTCAATCCAGTCGCCAACTTTAACTAAATCGTAAGAGGCAATTTGGATGCTTGCAACAAACGCCATTATTGTATCTTTAAATACGAGAAGTAGTACGGCACTAATTGCCCCAAGCCCAGCAAACAAAGACCAAAAGTTCTGTCCGGTTATAATTCCAAAAATTAAAATAGCACCAATTATTATTATAATTATTTTAATTACCTGTGCATAACTTTTAAGTGGACGGTCTTTGAATTTTTCAAATTTTGAAATTATTTCAACGAAAGAATCGAGCAGACTATTTATTATTAGAATTATAAATAGAGCAACCATCGCTTCAAGAATATTATCAATCTTTGTATCTATTCCTGAATTGAAAAAAGTAAATTGCTGAAGAAAAATAATTGGCAAAATATAAGAAAAACGTCTAAGCAGTTTTTCTTTCAGAAGAATATCATCAAATTCGGTTTTAGTTTTTGCAACTATTTTTCTAACTGAGGTGATTAATATCTTGTGCGTAATTAGATAGATTAAAAAAGCTCCTAAAACTATTATCGCCCCTTTTATCAGGGTATAAAGAAGGGGGTTAACTTGCAACCATTCGGAAAAATTATTTATTGTGGTTTCCATAAAAATCCTATTTAATTAATTTATCAATTCCATTTTCTGTTAATCGAAACAGTATCCACTCATCCATCGTGTTTGCACCAAGGTTTTTGTAAAAATCAATTGCTGGTTTATTCCAGTCTAGTACTGACCATTCAAATCTCACACAGTTATTCTTTTTAGCAATTCTGCCTAGTTCAGTTAACAATAATTTGCCAAAACCTTTGCCACGCATTTCTGGAATCACGAACAAGTCTTCTAAATACAATCCCGATTTACCTTTAAATGTTGAGTAGTTAAAAAAGTAGAGAGCAAATCCCACTGGTTTGTTTTCGTAATATCCAATAATAGTATGCACATGAGTATTTGATGAAAATAGTGTTTTTGCCAGTTCTTCCGGAGTTGTTGTTACTTCCTCTGTGAGCCTTTCATATTCAGCCAGTTGATAGATAAAATTGTAGATAGTCTCTACATCTTCTATTGTTCCGGTTTTAATAACAAAATTTGAATAATTCATTTGCTCTTGTGTTAATAGGTTATACAGATATCAAATATCTGCTTTAGATGATAATTGCAAAGTTAAATAAAAAATATCATTCAAGTCTATTTAACATTGTATTGGTAGTAAAATAAAAATGTAAAAAGGATACGATGAAATTGGATTTGAGAATGAAGACTAAATTTTATTTTGTTGATTTAGTAATTTTTAAGATTCTGATTTCTAAGATTCTATAAAATAATTTGAAATTGGCTTTTTTTATAACTATTTTAATTTACTTCTTATATAGGTAGCATTTTTAATTAAATATATTTTTCCTTTTCTCATCGATTATTTTATAAATTAATCTTGTTCTAAAATGAAAAGTAGACTAAACCTTTTCCTAATAGATACATTTGTAATTAGACTTTTACAATACTATTCTAAATATCCAATAAAAAAACTGCCATACAATAATGTTACGAACCTTAAACCTTTTATAACTTACTGCTTCTGTTATATACCTAAAACTTCCGACAATGAAACTCCTAAAACCACTTCATTTTCGGTATATGTGGCGAATATCTACTATTCTTGAAAGTAAATGCTAATTATTAAGTTTTAATAGATTTTTTAAAATAGAAACTCAATATTATTTAAATAATATATTTTTAATCATATGAGAGAGGTATTTATGACTATGCGAACTATAAGATTTATAATTCTATTATTAATTTTCCCACTGTCTATTTTTTCCCAATCTGATTTTGATGTTAAAATTTACAATACTGATAGTGAGTTAATCGAATATGGGAGTACGTATAAAGAGGGATTTGTTGTTGTGGAATACACTCCAGGGACTGATGGAATGTATTTAAGTTTAGGGGCAGATTGGGCAGATTATAGTGGTCCATTTGGAATGATTGTTGAGAATTTATATTTACCTAATATAAGTGAAGTTGGTGCCGAAAGGTTCTCAATCTCTACATCATTTAATTTAAACTCAATTGCTAAAACTACACAAGGTATTGAGGGAACAGAAGATTATGTCTATCCAACAGTATTAGTAATATACGTACACTTGCTTCGTTCTATTGGGTATTATCCACTTGATCCATCAACGTGGTTAACCACTTTAGAAGTTGCAGTATTAACGTATGCAGTATTTGCGTATAATCTAATTATTACAACGCCTGTTGGCATTAATGATTCTCCTGGAACAGTGCCACCAGATCAGCCTGTAGGAGATCCAGTTACTACTAGGGTAGGACCAAGAAAAATACGAGGTGTAGATTTGGATAACAGCTCCAACCCTGGTGTAGATGGAGGTTATGCCGGTGACCTAAATGCTTGTGTACCAGCTGCCCATTCACAAAGTATGAGTTGGTTAGAAGATGAATTTGATGAAATTTCATTTCCAGCAAACATGCAGTCAACTAGACAAAAACTTGTTGAACTAAGTAAAAAAATGAATAGGGCAAAAGAGAAAGGAGTTGTTCCAGAGAATACTATTAAAGGTAAATTAGATTTTATTGAATCACAAAATTTACCAATTGATGTTAAATTTCAATCTGTGTGGGAATCAACAAATATTTCTAGTACTTCAGGAAAATCCATTGCAAAAAACTTTAATAGAGCCTCAAATCCATGGCCTGATTGGGAATTTATAAAACAAATGATGGCTTCCGGTGAAGATGTTGAGATTGACTATTTATGGTATAAGGAATCTGATAGTTCTTGGAACGGTCATGCTGTTACAGTTTCTGGTTTAGAAGAATTTCAAAGTGGGAAAAGAAATATATCAATTACTCATGATAGAGATCAAATGAATGCAGATAATGCTGATAGAAAATGGTTAACAACAGAAACTTTAACTGTTAGTACATCTGAAAATTCTAATGGTAATGATGTTATAACTATGCAAAGAAACGGAAGCACGAAAAAATTGTGGATTCAAAATGTATATGCTGAAAGCCCAAGACCATCAGAGGGTGAAGCCACAGCTACATTTTTGAATGAGTTCTTTAATATGAGTGGAAATAGTTCCAACATCAAGCAAAATGTTATATCAGCTGAAAATGAATTTATAGAAATTGGGTTGGATGAAAGTGTTACGAACTTAGCCGATTATTCAATCCACCTTTATGAAGGAACTAATGGAACAGTTTATCAAACATTAACATTAGATCAATTAACATTGGGTACTAAAACTGGGAATTATCAAACATATGTTTATACATTTGAGGGAAATCAATTACAGGAAGAACCTGCCGGAATTGCATTAAGCTATACTGGTACTGTGGTTGAAGGGCAATTTTTTAGCTATGGCGGAACTTTTACTGCTACTGCTGGAGATGCAACTGGAATGACAAGTATAGATATGGGAAATTTTGTTGGTGGTCAATCATTTGCGTTACAAGGTGCAGGTACAAACTATACAGATTTTAGTTGGGACTATTCTTCAAATCCATCTCCGGGAGCTTTTAATGATCGCCAATTTTTAACATCATCAGTACCAGGTACTCCAACATTGCAAACCCCAACTGATGGTTCAACCGAACAAGAAACTACTTTAACACTTAGCTGGAATGAGCCTCAGTATGCTTCAACTTACACTTTAGAAGTTGCAACTGACCAGCAATTCAGTAATATAGTATTTAATGAAAGTAGTATTGCTGCAACCTCTAAAGAAGTCTCTGCTCTTAATTCAGGCATACTCTATTATTGGAGGGTAAAAGCCGTTAATAGTAATGGCGAGAGTCCATATTCAAACGTGTGGTCATTTACTACTAAATCGACAGACCCGATTGTTAGTGATATTCCAGACCAAACAATTGCAGAAGGGAGCAGTTTTGCAACAATTCAGTTAGATAACTTTGTAGTTGATCCGGATAATCCGGATAGTGAAATTACTTGGAGTTACAGTGGTAATGCAGCGTTGACCGTAAGCATTGATGGTAGTAGAATAGCTACTATTACTACACCAAATGAGGATTGGAATGGAAGTGAAACCATAACTTTTACTGCTACAGATCCTGGTAGTGCTAGTGATAGTGACCAAGCTACATTCACGGTTACTCCAGTTAACGATTCACCGGTAGTTAGTGATATTCCTAACCAAACAATTAATGAAGGAAGTAGTTTTACAACAATCCAGTTAGATAACTTTGTAACTGACGCTGATAATTTGGATAGTGAAATAACTTGGAGTTATAGTGGTAATACAGCGTTAACAGTAAGCATTGATGGTAGTAGAATAGCTACTATTACTACACCAAATTCAGACTGGTTTGGAAGTGAAACTATAACCTTTACTGCTACAGACCCTGGCAACGATAGTGATAGTGACCAAGCAACATTTGTTGTGTTGGAAGTAAACAATCCTCCTGTTGTGGGGGATATACCTTCACAAACAATTAATGAAGGTGGTAGTTTTGCAGCAATAAATCTTGATGATTTTGTAACCGATGCTGATAATCCGGATAGCGAAATAACATGGAGTTACAGTGGCAACACAGAACTGATAGTTGCAATTGATGGAAGCAGAGTTGCAACTATTACTGCACCAAATCAAGATTGGAACGGTAGCGAAACTATTACGTTTACAGCTACTGACCCTACAAACCAGAGCGATAGTGATGACGCAGCATTTACAATAAATTCTGTAGATGATACACCTGTTGTTTCAGATATTCCAGATCAAACAGTTACAGAAGGTGGTAGTTTTGCTTCAATAAATCTTGATGATTTTGTAACCGATGCTGATAATCTTGATAGTGAAATAACTTGGAGTTACAGCGGAAACACAGAACTGATAGTTGCAATTGATGGAAGCAGAGTTGCAACTATTACTGCACCAAATCAAGATTGGAATGGAAGCGAGACTATTACATTTACAGCTACCGACCCAACTAACCAGAGTGATAGTGATGACGCAGTATTTACAGTAAATTCTGTTGATGATAATCCTGTAGTCGCAGATATTCCAGATCAAACAATAGCGGAGGGGAGCAATTTTACTACAATCCAATTGGATAATTTTGTAACTGATGCTGATAATCCGGATAGTGAAATAACTTGGAGCTATAGTGGAAACACAGAACTGATAATTGCAATTGATGGAAATAGAGTTGCTACAATTACTGCTCCTAATCAAGATTGGTTTGGAAGTGAAACTATTAATTTTACTGCAACCGACCCGAGTAGTTTATCAGATAATGATAATGCAATATTTACGATTACACCAGTTAATGATGCTCCAGTTATTGAAGGATTGCCTAACTCTATTACAATTAGTATTGATTCAACTGTAGTGATTAGTTTGTGGGATTATGTAAGTGATGTAGAGGATTTTGATAACGAATTGATTTACGAATTTACAATCACTGGTGGTAACAATCTTTTTGTGTCATTTAACACTGATACAGGTGAATTCACAGTATCTGCAAACACGAACTATTCTGGTGAAGAGACACTTACAATAAAAGTTACTGATTTAGAAGGTGCATTTGCAGAATCATCAATAACTGTGCAAGTTGAAGAGGTAACTGGTGTATATGAATATCTTTCAGAAGAAATACCTGATGAATTTGTATTATTGCAAAATTATCCAAATCCATATAACCCTACTACTAATATTCGTTTCGGATTACCAGAGAACTCGGATGTTCAGCTAATAATCTATAATTCTCTTGGCGAGTTAGTGAAGGAATTGGTAAATCAAAATATGAATTCAGGTTTTTACGAAATTACGTGGGATGCCTCCAATTTACCAAGTGGAATATATTTTATCCGTATTGGAGCTTATGGCTTGGATTCTAAAAAGAACTTTACTCAAGTTAAAAAAGCACTTTTATTGAAATAGTATCTTATGTTGCTAACTTCAAATAAGTAAATAATAAAATTCAACCCACACGATTATAATTCTCTATTCTCGTGTGGGTTTTTTTTATGATTTTTAAAACAGACTAATAATTACACTAAATAAATTCTTTCGTTAAACTATCTTCCGCTTTTTTCTTAAGAGCAACTCTATCAGCCTTAAGCATTTTTTCTATTTCACTTTTGTGATAGTTTGTTTTATAAGATATTACCTTTTCATCTGTAAGATGTGAAATTGCAGTTCCTGTTATTTCTATATTGTAATGCTTTTCCAAAATGTATCGATAAAGTGAAAGCTGTATTGAGTAATGGAAAAAATTACAATCGAGAAGGTTCGAACTTGCTTGGTGATTTCCCATTCTATTTCTATAAGAAGTGGTATCTATTTTTTTGTTGGTTTTCCAATCTAATATTTTATAAGATTTTTCCTCCTTATCATAAAGGAGTATATCTATTGAACCAGCAAGTGCTAACTCTTTAGAGTAAACAATAACCTCTGAAAAAACTTCATATCTATCTGTGAAATTATTTTTAATCCACTCAATTGCTACCTTACTTTTTACTCTTGTTGGTTTATCCACTTTGTGTTTTATAAATTGCTCTATTTCATTATGGATTATAGTACCCTCCTCAGCAATACTATCCCATTGCTCAACAAGTAATTGAGGTGTCATAGAGATATAATTTGGATTATTGGATGTAAGATTATTGGCTATTCCAATTTTGTCGAAAGGTTGAAAGAAGTACTTTGCGAAAGTTGTACATGACGTAAATTCCATTTCCGGATCATCGTGTAGTTGATACTCGTGAACATCTTCTTTTAAAAAAATATTATTATCAGTAAATTTTTGCATACATAGTCTCTAATTTTTTTGAATGTGAAAATACAAAACTAATTTGTACTATTCCTATTTAAAACTATGTAAATCAAAACTCCTCTTCATCAGAAAAGAGATTGATATTATTAATTCCCGCAATTTTTTGAAGTTGGCTTACTAAATCAAAATTCTGGTTAACCTTTTTAAATCTTATATAATATCCGATTCTATTAAGTCAGAGTTTTTACTTTCCAAAAAGTTTTGCAGCTCACTAAACAAAATACGTATGCGGTTTTTATAAATATGTGAACCAATTTTCTTTTTAATTTCCAAAAACATTTTTGAATTGTGCGATGTACGGTTATATCCACGAATTCTAATTTTTTTTTTCTCTTATAAACTCCTTCACGTATAGTACACTCGTAGATACCGCTGAACAATTTTTTATTCGTCGTTTGAAAATAAGATTTATAAATAAAATAATTTTGCCCAATTATCATTTTGCTCTGTGGGTCTCGTGTTTCTATTTTAATATTATATAAACTATCGGAATCAGGAAAATTGATACTCTGCCCAATTTTTATCGAATTTGAAATATCAACATTTATTGGAATTAGTACTACATAAGAATTAGATTTAGATATTGTGAAGAGTGTATCTAATGAGTTTAACCCAAAAGTTGTACCATCAAATGGGGCAACAATTTTGTAATCGGAAATCCTTTTTTCTAAAACTTCTTTTTGTTTTTTCAGACTTTTAATTTTCTCTTTTGTTAAAAAGACATCTTCTGCTTTGGCACCAGTTTTTTCTTCAATTATAAAATTGGTGTGGCTCGATGAAAAAATTGCAATAGTATCTCCTTTCAAAACATTTGAGTCTGAAACATTTACACTTAGAGATGCAAAATCTTCTCTATCAACTTGAATAGTTTTAACATTTTCCACCAGTCCGGTAAAATTATTTACAAGGTGCGAAATTATCTGACCATTTGAACCCTTAACAACTATAAATTCTTTGGAAGGTAATATTTTTGCGTACGCTGTAATGTTATTCGGAATTTTAATTGGAATCCAAATAATAAGTACACAACAAAGGAGAATTTTTTTAGATATTCCATAAACTATTTAAGTAGTATTTTTTTTGAACAAAACTTAAGAGTGCCAAACTTGCATTGTATTGAGACTTTTGGGGTGAGCCTTCGGTGTTAGCTAAGTCGAACGCTAATCTAAATATCAATACTAATTTGCAGAAATAAATTCCACTATCCAATTTACAGAATTAAACACAATTTCGTAAATATTTGTTAAACGGTACTATTCTTTCTTTTTCGGTTAATTGTTTTTGTTAGGGTTGGGTTACAAGGGAAACATATTGTAACTTACATAGCCAATGAGAAGAAAAATCATCCCATATAACCCAAAACTAAAAAAGTTTGCACGAAAACTAAGAAATAATATGACCTTCACCGAAATACTTATGTGGAATTACTTAAAAGGAAAACAATTACTTGGCTATGATTTTGACAGACAGAAACCAATTGATAACTACATTGTAGATATTTCTATTGCAAAAATTTATTTCTCGCAATAGAAATTGATGGAGAAAGCCACTACGGCAATGAAGATAAAGACAAAAAACGCGACAACCGTTTAAAACAACTTGGTGCAACAGTACTTCGGTTTGATGATTTGGAAGTTAGACACAATACTGAAGGAGTACTTAAAAGAATAGAAGATTGGATTATTGAGAATTCTAAAGAATAAATCAACTTTTACTTTTACCTTCACCCACCCCTAAATCCCCTCCCAAGAGGGGACTTTTTGTGATGCCATACCCCACAATGGTGGGGTATGGCAATTATTTTACCCCTTGCGAAATATATTTTGGAATACCCCTCTCACGAAAAAAGATATCTAAAAAATCCCCACTTCTCTCACGAAACAAATCTTTAAAAAGTCCCCTCCTCGGAGGGGATTTAGGGGTGGGTTAAAAGGTTGATATATTGCAGCTTATAATAATATCAATCTACAATTATACTCAGATTATACATTAGTCCGCCACGGCGGATTCTAATTGCATAATTTCGGTTAGCTATACAAATCACTAAATTGAGTTCTAATTATTGAGAATTTATTGACTACTAAAAAAAAAGCATATCTTGCTTGGCTATCAATTTGTATTATTTGGGGAACTACCTATCTCGTTATAAGAATTGGAGTTTTGGAAATGCCTCCTTTTCTTTTTTCCGGTATGAGGTGGCTCCTTGTTGGACCATTAATTTTACTGTTTCTTAAATTACGCGGAATTCCACTTCCATCAAAAAAGGATTTACTACCCATAGCAACTATTGGCATTCTACTTATTGGCTTAGGAAATGGATTAATAACTTTTGCTGAAAAATGGATACCAAGCGGATTAACAGCATTATTAATTACAACAGTACCAATGCTGATAGTTTTAATTGAAACTTTAATTCTTAAAAAAGTGGCGTTTAACAAAACAATTTTGTTTGGCGTACTTATTGGCTTTGGTGGAATACTTTTAATATTCGGGCATAATTTCACACTACTTCTCGACACAGAATATCTCTTCGGAATTATTGCAATTTATGTTGGGGTTACTGCTTGGGCAATTGGAACTGTCTATTCGAAACACAGAAAAATAGATGTAAATCCTTTTGCAAGCGCAGCTACACAAATGACTATTGGCGGAACATTCCAAATTATTGTTGGATTTTCAATTGGGGAAGCGGAGCATTTTGCTTTTACACAAAATGGAGTTTTAGCTTTAATTTATCTCGCAATATTTGGCTCGCTCATAGCTTACGGTTCATATATTTATGCTATAGAGCATCTTCCAATTTCATTTGTTACAACTTATGCTTATGTAAATCCTATAATAGCTCTCTTTGCCGGTTGGCTTGTTTTGGATGAAATACTGAGCATTGAAATAATTTTAGCAGCAGTTATAATTCTATTTGGAGTTGGGTTAATAAATAGAGGAAATAGAAAAAATTCTATGTAGCAATTTATTCCCTAAAAGATTATTACATCACCAATAAATCTGTGTTACTGTACACATAAGTTTGAATGTATACCAACAATGAAGTGGTTTTTCCGAAAACGGAACATGTCGGAATTTCATTGTCGTAAGTTGTTGGTATATAACAACTAAATTGTCTGGGAGACTCTTACAGAGGTTTCCAAAATATACTTCACCTATTTTGGCTCTATATTTCAATTTGTTAAATTAAGTAAGTATAAAAACAAATAAATAGTTTAAAGTCCTGCTATACACAGTGTGTGTATAGGGATGTTGTGCGTCATACTATCAAATCAATTTAAATAAAATCATTCAAGAAATATAAAATATGACTACTTTTGTTATATGAGTAAATTTTATAAAATACAATCAGCCACAGAAAAATTATTTGAAAACAGAGTTGAACTTTTGCCGTCTGTAACAGAATTATTTGAATATGAATTGGCTTATCTTGAATACCAAACACTTCTTAAAAAAGATTATTTACAAAGAACAGCTTATGCAAAAAGTTTTGATAATAAAGATAGTATTCATTTTTTAAGGTATTCTGAAATTCCTAAATCAGTTAGCGATAATCGTTCAACAATGTCAAATTCATATTTTAAAAATGGATTATTCTCGACTGGTTATGCAACGCATAGCTTGTTCCCTTATCGCGGTAAATTTCATCCACAATTAATTAAAGGATTAATTAACATTCTCGGTATAAAAAAAGGAGAAACTATTTTAGATCCGATGGCAGGAAGTGGTACAACCAATGTTGAAGCTGCCTTAATGGGTATTAATTCTTATGCTATTGATGTAAGTCCTTTTTGTCAATTAATGATAAAAACTAAATATGAAGCATTGAGTATTGATTTGAAGTTACTTCAAGAAATCAAATTAAATTCTAATGATTTATTTGAGTTTTTCATCAAAGGTAATATTGAAAAAAAGCTAGGGAAAGTCGATAAAGAAAAACAAAAAATTTACGACCTTGCATTCTTAGCTTTTTTAGATGCACTTGGTTATTCAAAAAGAGTTGTTCGTTCAAATCATAAACAACTATTTGAAAAAGTGCTGACTCGTTATATTGAAACTGTAAAAAGTTTTATTCAGAACAAATATTTTGATTGTAATATTGGTCAAGTTAATATTTTGGAAAAATCAAACGCTTTAAAAATAGAATTAGACGATAATTTTGTTGATGGTATTATTACTTCACCGCCATATTCCTTTGCAATAGATTATGTTGAAAATGATAAAGACCAATTAGAATATTTAGGTATTAATACGAATGAATTAAAAAAAGATTTAATCGGGTTAAAAGGGAAAGGTAAAAATGAAAAACTAGAAACCTATTTTAGCGATATGGATAGGTTTTGTAATGAAGCGTCAAGAGTTTTGAAAAAGAACAAATATCTTGTAATAATAATTGGTTCAAATACTAATCAAACTGGGGGTATCAGGTTAGAGCAAACTGTAATAGACTCAGCACGTAATTATGGGTTAAAATTAGTGAAAAGTATTTTAAAACCAATTAAAGGAATGAGAAATACTATGAAAGAAGAATATATATTGATTTTTGAGAAAAAGTGAAATGAAAAAAACAACAGAAAGTAAATTTCAAACAGTAATAAGTAGAAATACCTTTTATTTTTTCAATCCAAAGTTTGAAGAAAATTATGAAGGATATATAAACTCACTAAAAGAAACATTATTAAATGTTAAGAACAGAGTTGAGACCGAAGGACTTAAGAGAGAGATATTTGAAGAATTAATTTCAGAAAAAGAAAATGGTTTAAGGGCTTTATTAGCATTATCAGGTTTCTCAAATGAATATTTAAAACGATTAACTACAATCATTAGAATCGTTAATTATCCAGAATTGAATAAACTTGTTTATAAAGAAAAATGGTATAATGAAAAATCACCAGAAAATATAAAAGAATGGTCAGATAGTACCATTTTAAAACTCATCAAGGAAAATGAACATTTCAGAAAAGGTATAGTAAACATTTTTTTTGAAGGAGCATCCATCCCATTTTTGGCTGAAACAATTCCTCTGTTTGAATTAAAAAAATTAAGCATATCTAAATTGAAGTTCGAAATTCCTGAATTGATTGATAGCTTAATTAGGTACAAAGAGAAAGGTAGTTACTCAGGAAAGAAAGGAAACAACCCTGAAATAATTGTTGAGGGAATACTTGATAAACTTGATATTTCTTTTGAAACTGGAGATTTAACAGAATTAATTGATAATGCACCAGACAATAAAAGAACTATGGATTTTATTATTCCAAATAAACAAAATCCTTTAATTATTATAGAGAGCTCATTTCTTGCAACTACATCTTCAGGGCAAGGTGATAAATCAAAAACTGAAATATCAATTGATGCTTTAATAAAAGAACATTATCCAAAAGCAACATTCATTGGTTTTGTTGATGGTATTGGCTGGTATGTGCGGAAAGGAGACTTAAAAAGAATGGTTACAGCTTACGAAGATGTTTTTACTTTTCATAAAGACGAGTTGAAAAGATTTGAAGAATTATTAAAAGAAAAGATTAAGTAATGAGTACAATTGAAAAATATACAAATAAAATAATTCAAGGAGATTGTTTAGAAACATTCAAAAAAATTCCAGACAACTCAGTAGATATGACATTTGCTGATCCACCATTCAATTTAAAAAAAGGCTATAATTCTTATAAGGATAAATTAGAGTTTCAGGAATATATAAATTGGTGCGAAAAGTGGATTTTTGAAATGGTTCGAGTTACAAAACCTACTGGTTCAATTTTTGTTCATAACATCCCTAAATGGTTAACATTTTTTTCAACATTTTTAAATGAAACTGCTTATTTCAAGCATTGGATTTCTTGGGATGCACCTACTGCTCCAATGGGAAAATCTTTGCAACCAGCAAACTATGGAATACTTTTCTACACCAAAGAAACAAAGGGAACTAAAATAAATGAACTTAGATATCCACACAAAAGAGACAGAAAACAAGGCTTTTTATTAAAGGATTATGGTGGAAAAAAAGACAAATTGCATCCTTTTGGTCCTTTAGTTTCTGATGTATGGACTGATATTCATAGGATAAAACACAATAAAAAACGAGACCCACATCCGTGTCAATTGCCAATTCATCTTTTAGACAGACTAATTTTACTTTCTACAGATGAAAATGATATTGTTTTGGACCCTTTTTCAGGAACTGGAACAACAGCAATTTCAGCTAAACGGCTTGGTCGCAAATTTATTGGGTTTGAATTAGATGAAGACTATGTGAATATTTCTAACGAGAAACTTAAAAGTGTCGAACCAAACTTTAAATTAGGAGTTAATTTTGTTAGCTTTTATTTAAATGATGTAGTTACAATCAGAAATAAGGATTGGGATAATATATCAGAGTATTTTAATATCCCTGAACCAATGAGAACAGTAGATTTTGCAAAGACAAAACTTAAAAGTAAATCCTTAATTCCCACCGAAAAAGAAGCCATCTATAAAGTTGATGAGTGCAATATTGATAACAATGGATTTGATGTTGAAATTCTAAATAAATCAATTCAATTAGAACTCATCCCACAAATAGAACTTGAAAAAGCAGAAACATAAAAAAAAGTACGAACGCACAACAAAAGCTATAATCAATCCCGAAAAAAGACTCGGGACTGCTCATAGCAAGGTCGTTGTGGTGCATTAGAAAGAACATATGAGATTTAAAAAACTTGAAATAACAGATTGGAAACAATTTCAGAATATAGAAATTGAATTTCATGATAAATATTCCACAACAAAGTATAAAAATAATAGCCGAGACAGTAGTAAATTTCCCGATGCATCGGGATAGTTCGTATAAAATTTAGTAGTAAATTGAAAGCGAAGCAATTCGGAAACCCGCACTACGCATAGCCAAACCCTTAAACCCTCCCAACCACTTAAACCTTCTTTCCATAAAACTTTAAGAACAAAGTTAACGCACCAAATATCATTGCAATTGATATAAATGGATTAACTCCGTACGCTGCGGGAATGCTCCCTAATAAAAGGCAAAAACTACCAACAACAATTGCATATGGTAATTGAGTTTTTACGTGATCGATGTGGTTACATTTTGATGCAAGCGAACTTAGAATTGTTGTATCTGCAATGGGCGAACAATGGTCGCCAAACACAGACCCGGCAAGTACAGAGCTTACCACACCATACATAACTATCTGCACATTATTATCATCAAGCCCAAACGAAACCGCAACGGAGTAGGTTAGCGGAATTACAATTGGCATTACTATTGCCATCGTACCCCAACTAGTTCCTGTAGAAAACCCAATTGCAGCACAAATAAGAAATACAATTGCGGGTAGCAATCTTGGGTCTATTGTATCACTTAAAAGAGAAATAATATAATCAGCCGTTTTAAGGTCGTTTGTTACTGCACTAATCCCCCAAGCAAAAATCAAAATAATTACAGCAGCTAACATCGATTGAATTCCTTTCTCCCAAGCTGCCACAGCTTTTTGAAGTGTTAAAATGCGTTGCGACACAGTAATACCAATAGCAACTATTGATGCAATAAAACTAGCCCACAAAAGCGATGCAAAAGAATCTGCATGATTAATTATATTTTGGAGTGAGTATTCTGAAATGCCTTCAGCATTAAGGCTACTTATTCCGGTATAAAAAAGACTAATTACAGTACCAAAAAGAATTACCAAAATTGGAATTGCACCGTTGTACCACTTTGCATTAACTTCTTCAATTGTTTTGCCCTGTTCAAAATTATCACTCGCAATAGGGGTTTTTGAGTTTCTCGCTCTCTTTTCGGATGCAAGCATTGGTCCAAAATCTCGTTCCATAAATGATGTTATAAAGACAAAAAATAATGCTGCAATGGGATAAAAACTATATGGAATTGAACTGATAAAAACATCATAAGCATTTTGGCTTGAACCAATTGAGTTTAATCCATCTGAAATTAATCCAACTTCGTACCCCACCCAAGTACTGATTATTACTATGCTTGCTATTGGTGCCGCTGTAGAATCGACAATATAAGCAAGTTTTTCTCTCGATATTTTCAACTTATCTGTAATTGGTCTCATCATGTTTCCAATGATAAGTGAGTTTGCGTAATCATCAAAAAAGATTAGAATACCGAGTAGCCAACTCGAAATCATTCCACTCTTTGCAGTTTTTGCTAATTTTGTAATTTGTTTTGCCAGCCCTGTTGTTCCACCATTTGCAGATATAACTCCAACAACTCCACCAATTAATAATGTAAAGAGAATTATAAACATATGGTCTTTATCAATTAGAACATTCAAAATTAAAGTATCGGCAAACCGCAGCAAAGCAGTTACCGGATCAAAGTTATAATAAATAAGTGCTCCTGAAAAAATTCCGATAGAGAGTGAAACTATAACTTGCCGAAGCATTAGTGCAAGAAAAATAGCAATTAGCGGTGGCACTATCGAAAGCCATCCGGGAATAACTCTTATGTAATGTGACTTGTTTGGAAAGAGACTATTTTTAGTTTCATAGTTTTGGGAAACATCAATAATTATTTTTCTTGAAATTTTTCCATCAACAACATCCCATTTGTAAGCATATGATTGAGTACCACCAAGTAGAAATAGCTGAACAGTTTTAACACTATCTGGTATTGAATCTATCGAAACGTCAATAGAGACGCCGGTTAGAGCAAGTTTAGGAATTTCTATATTCTGTGAATAAGTAGTTGTCAGAAATAAAAATAATATTTGAAAAATAACTTTGAGTTTATTCAAATCAGTTTTGCTATTGTTGAAAACTATTCCTTTAGGGTAAGTAATATATTGAGGATAATTCTAATTTACAAGGTTAGGTTTATTCCGCATGTTATAACTCTTTAAAAATGTCATAGATACGACTCGATAGAAATGTCAGTAAAAAAGACATATTAGTATTCCAAAAAAAAGGATATTAGTATGAGAAAGGAATTACTGATGAGTATAAAAGAACATGACAGAGTTAAATTGTTAGAAGAAGTAAAGGCTAGAAAAATAACGACAAAGGTAGCAGCAGAATTATTAGGAATAAGTGAGCGTCAGCTCTATAGGATAAAGCTATCCTATGATCAAGAAGGAGTTGTTGGTATTATTCATAAATCAAGAGGACGCCCCTCCAACAGAGGTTTT
>JAKIUC010000041.1 GCA_021647785.1 Melioribacteraceae bacterium | reverse complement strand
GGTAACTCCAGTCGCCCTATCGGGCTCCTTACGTTACCCCAAATTCTCTATTAGTGAAATTATTTTATTAAATTAGTCTGACATTTCTAAAGAGTTTTGATACTGACATTTTTAAAGAGTTATAACATTAATTATTTAGAAGCTGCTAAATATACTCCGGTAGCAAAAGCAAAAACCCATAATACATAAGCAAATTTTGAATATCGGTTTAAATTTATACTAAATGGAACTTCACTTCCAACCTTATTTTTATGTCTCCAGATTAATGTGGCATCAATAATCATTACAAGTAATGCAGTATAACCAAAAATTCCGTGCAGTGTAAAATAAGTTTCTGTAGTTCCAAGCATCATACTAATAGTTGCCGACATATCGAAAGCTACTGCAAGTGTAATAAATATCAATAACCCCTTTGTTGCTCTTTTATATTTGTGTTCTTTATAAATAAATACGGTATATAGAATAAGTGCTATGTGAATTAAAATAACACCAGCAAGAATGATTAAACTCATATATTTTCCTAACAAATAATATTAAAACGAAAGGTGAATATAACTTTTTTGAAAGAATTATAAAAGTGGATTGTACTCATTGAGCGATTCGGGGGTCAAAATAATTTCGACCAATAAACCGGTGAACCGGTTATAATAGCTCTAACTTATTGTTAACCAATCCCGCAGTGGCGGGATTGGTTAATGAAATACAAGCTAATATTTAACCAGTTTACTGGTTTATTTGTCTTCAAATAACAGGAAAAATATTTTTTTGCTCTTCCATAAATCATTGTTTTTTATGATTTTATATTTGACGCTGAATCGCTGTACTCATTCAAAATCATTTAAGCAAATAGGATGCTGAAACTATCCAACCATTTCGGCTTGGCTCGGAAATAATATTGAACATAAATGAATCAAATATTTTTGAACCAATCTGGAACGACCAATATTTTTCAGTTTCATCTCCAAACTCCATCTTGTGTGTTATCGGATTATAGTTAACCGTAGGATTAGTCTCTTCATTATAAAATAGACCAAGTACTGGCTCATTGAAAACCCAAAATTCTGTTTCAGTAAATAATTTGAAAAATTGAACCACTGTAAAACCAACACTACTTGTTGGTGCAATTTTCTGATTAAGATGAACATAGTAAACTGAGAAATCGGAATTTTGAAAATCATCAGTTATTGTCATAAGTTTTTTCTGTCGTAAAAGAGTATTTGCTCGTAGGGTTAAATTGCTGACAAACATTCCTGTAACCATACCCACTGCTGCCGGACGCACAAATAGGTTTCTTCGCCCAAAAAAGATTCCACCCAATTGAAAATCATAATCCTCTCTATGTTTCCATATAAAGACTGCACTTGGTAACCCGTCTGGTCTGAAAGGTGCCCATCTGCCAAGAGCTAATGTGCGGGTATTTTCTGTTTCATCTGTACTTTTAATATATCCGCCAAATAAAAATAAACCAAATGGACCATCGAGCATTGCACCGCCGCCAAATCTATTGTTCACTCCTTCATCAAGATGACCCCTGCCAACAACAGCAACCGGAGAGAAAAAACCCATTTTATATTTTGCAGCAAAATAATATGCACTAAGTGACGATTCCCCATATATATTTCCACTCTGTCCGAGAAAATATCCATCGTAGTATTCAAACCCAACTCTCATCCATAATTGCCTATTTGGTCTCCAAGTAAATCTTGAAAAGAGGGTGTTATTATAAAGTGTGGTATCTATAATTTTATCAAATATACCTCCAACATCTAACTGATATCTATCGTCATCATTAATTGGGAAAAGACTGGCACCACCAGATATTCGTTGAACTCGATACTGATTTATATTATCAAAGGCATTATCCAATATTGTAAAAAATATTGTTTTATTCCTTTGGTCTTTGCGATAAAAAGTAAAAGCTGAAACTCCTTCTTCCTTTCTGTATTCGTAAGCTAGTTGAAATTTCCATTCTGCCGGTTTTGGAGGTCCAAAAACAGAGTATCTTGGGTCACTATTTCTTTGATGTGAATGGCTTGGTTTTGTTAGTGAATCAGTTTTCTCTTTATTCGTTTCTCCATGTTGTGCCGTTAATGGTGTTAGCATTAGTAATAATAATACAACCACAAGTGTTATAGTATTGCTGATATTAGTTTTTGTTGTATCCATTTTTTAATAGAATTTCCTTAACTGAGTGGGATTTTAAAATCTGATTAAAAAAATGCCAGTTCAAATTATTGAAATGGCATTTTGAAATGGAACTCTTATTTTACCGGAATTATATTTAATGAAGTAATATCCATGAAATATGGTGATAAATTTCTTACTCCTTCTGGCTCATCTCTATTGGATGAAAAAGCCATTGTTTTGCCATCTTCCGAAATTACTGGAAAACCGTCAAAAGCATCATTATATGTCATACGAGTTTGCTTGCCTGTTTTAATACTCATAATAAATATCTCAAAATTATGAGGAGGTAAAACTTTAATAAATGCAAAGTGGTCATTATCCGGAGCTGGATGTGGTGCCCAGTTTGTGCCATCATCGTGAGTTATTTGTTTCAGGTTAGAGCCATCATCTTCGATAGTGAAGATAGTCATTGGCATTCCACGTTTTCCTTCGCTCTTTCTTTCCCAAGCTCTATAAACAATTGTTTTATTATCTTTCAGATAGAATGAACCACCCTCCTGCCATTCATCTGTAAATGTAATTTGATGCTCGTTTGTGCCATCAGCATTCATAATCCACAAATCACATTTGCCATCAATAGAACGAGTAAACAGAATTTTTTTACCATCCGGTGAAACAGAAACTTCTGCATCGTAATATTTATTATTAGTTAAACGAACAATGTTTCCACCATCAAGATCGCTTGTGTAGAGTTCTGCTCCAGTTGGGTAATCCAAAGGGTCTGACCAATCGCCCTTAGGTAAATCAAGTAAATCGTGAGTTGAAGTCCAGATTAATTTTTTACCATCAGGGAAATAGTAAGAACATGCAGTTTCACCATCACCATTAATTTTTTTAAGTCCAGTTCCATCAACATTAATAGTATAAATTTTATGAGATTCATCATCACCAAATTTAGCATTTCCAATCATGCTCTTGCTATCTGGCGAAAAATAAAATTCTGCACCCGATTTCACATTAGGTAATTTTGTTACCGGAAGTTCTTTTCCATCTTCTTTTTTAAGTGTTTCATTCTCCTCTTTTGGTGCTTCAGCTTTTTGGCATCCGAAGAAGAATGTAATTGTAATTAGTAATAGTACTGCTAATAATTTGTCTGTTTTTAGTTGCATTAAGTTGTACTCCTTTTTTTTTATGATAGTTAAATAATCTTATAATCTTAATTCTAATGAAAATTGTGAAACATTACCAAGGTCTTTAAATTGAATAAATGCATAATCGAAAATAACAATTTGGCTTCCGAGAGGAATATTTAATCCTGCACCAAATGTCCATTGTTCTTGATCATAATTAAACTTGAAGCCAGCTCTAGCAAAAACCATTTCGCTCCAAGCATATTCAGTACCAATATTAACACGCTCATTGTTATCATTTAAGTGCGTTCCTTCTACTGCAAAAGTAAATCGGCTCTCTTCAGAAGCTATAATTGGATCAAGACCACCAACAATATCCATAGATAGACCAACTCTAAAGATTAGCGGTAATGCGTATTCTTGTGTTGTTAATCTTCCATCAGGTGTGTAGCTTCCTGAAACATCTTTGTTAATATCGGTAATTGCAATTAAATCTCGTCCATCTAATTGCATAGAACCACCAAAGTTTGAGATTGCCATACCAATTATTAAATTGTGAAAACCTGTTCTTAAATATGAACCAATATCTAAAGTAAGTGATGAAGCTTTTTCGTTAAAAAGAGTTTGCTGAATGTACTTTGCCGAGAGACCTACTGAAAATCGGTCGGTTAATTGACGTGCATAAGTTAAACCAATTGCTAAATCGCTAACATTATAAAAAACACCAGTTCCATTAGGTTGTGCAATAGTTGTTACTTCTTGTTCACTTGTACTTAGGGATGTAGCAGAAACTGCAATATAATCACTTGATGAAAGAGGAACTGAAACCCCAGCAAAATCGTGCGATATATCTGCAAACCATTGCGTATGTGTAAACCCTAATGAAGTTGTTTTCAAATTTGTGATACCAGCAGGATTCCAATAAATTGTACTAACATCACTTGCAATAGCAGTAAAAGTTCCGCCAAGTGACATAGCACGTGCCCCGACACCAATTTTTAGAAATTGAGCAGCAGCAGTTCCAACTTTAGAGAAGTCTCCTCCAAAAGTTAAAATTGGAAATGCGATAATCAATAATATTAGTATAAGTTTTTTCATTTTATATCTCCGAAAATCTGCCCCACCAAAGGGGGGTAAGAAACTACTTAATTATTAAAAATTTACCAACATGTTCCTGTCCATCAGGAAGTGTAACTATAAAGACATAAAGTCCGTAAGCAATATACTGGTCGTTATAGGTTCGCATATCCCAGAATGTATAACCCTTATTGTCACTATGATAGATATCGTCAATCAAATCACCAGCCACAGTAAAAATTGAGATTTTACATTCGTTTGGTAAATTGTTGAACATTAATCTTTTACCAAATTGGGAGGTTTCAAATTCATTAGAAACGATATAAGGATCAGGAACTGCTCTAATTTTCTTTAGGTCTATATTCCCTAAGTTTGAATAGTCGGTAGATTTTGTAGTGAACTCATATCTAATCTCTTTTCTGAAAGGTTTGTAAGTATAAATTGTGTATTGGTCCCCATCAGAAGGAGGTATGGCAACTTGATGAATCGTATCGGCGTAAGCATTAATATAAGTATTGGGCTGGTGGTTTGTATTCAACCCCAATCCTGTAAAGGTTGTATCTCCGGTTATTGGGTCAACATCAAACTTTTCAAAGTTCAAAATATCAATATGTTTTTCATAGAAACCAGGGCTTCCTGCAGAATACGCTTTACCACCAATTTTCAAATCCCATCCAACTGGGCTGTAGAAATCCTTTCTAAAATCCCAAGGTCCAAGAACGGCAAACTCCATAAGCAAAGTATTAATACCTTCGCTAATCGGATTTTCCGGATCGGTTATAATTTCAACCTTCAATGGAAGATTATAAACACTATCAGGATAAAGAGTTCCTGTAAAGAGATCATACAATGTTGCTTTAAGCCCTTCTCCTGATCTATCAATTGTAATTCTGTAGTCATCAATTGTGTAGATGAATTCTGAAATAACCTCACCAGTTGTAACGTCTTTGTATTTATCAACAGGGCTTGTATTCCAATAGAATGTAGATGTATCACCATTTACAGTAGTCCAGCCTTGCGAAGCAACTCCGGAGGGAGAGTCATATACTGTCAATCTAAATCCATCGGTAATTGGTAAATTATCTTTAGTTTCGTTAGAAAACAAATGATGGTCGAGTAATAGAGTTGTGTCTGTTGTGCCAGCATCAATTCTATAAAGGTTAAAGCCAAGTACATAATTTGTATCTTTTCCAACAATTTCTAATGTTGAATCGACAAAAGTTACAAGATAATTATCCCCAGTAATTGAATCTGGTTCAACAATATCAAGAGATACTAATCCGTTACACACTCCGCCAATTGGGGGGAATGAACCTTCAGGTGTTAAATTGGGACCGTAGGTTGGAGCAGTATAGTTCTGAGGATTAACTCCAGGAACAGCTTTAACTGTATGCGGCTCCATTAGCGAACTACCAAGCGGAGACTGATAAGATTGTTCCAAACTATCAGGATTTTGGTTTCCCATATCGTAGGAAGTAACTGTGTACCAATATTCAATTCCGTTAAGTAAATTTTTATCAATATAACTATGCTCAATACCACTATCATCACCAAGAGACTGATTAAAAGCTGGGTCAAGCCCTTTAATTCCATCAATTAAATCAAATATTTTTATTGGTTTGTAACCAACTACAGTTCCAAATTGATCAGTAATTGGGTTGCCCCATGTTTTGCCTAAATTATCACTACGGTAAATTTTGTAACCCTCAAAATCTTTTTTACCGGTAAGAGCATCTCTTGAATCTTCTGCGGCAGAATCCCAAAAAATTCTAGCTTGTTTATCGCTAACTGAAACTTTAACATTTGGAGTTTTAGGTGGTCCAGAACCTTGAAATGCTCTATCATACATTTGCCTTAAAGTTCTCAAGTTGCTCATCAGGTCGGTAGTATCCGGTTCAAAAGGAGTTGTTCCGGCATTACCCATAACTAATCCTATTGATGATTTAACAACTTCTCCAGGCTCAAGAGTAAAAGGACCTGTCATAATATAAAAGTTAATAGGTGCACCGGTTGGAAAATATGCTTTCATACTGTCAGGGTCTGTAGTATCCATTCTTCTATCTGCACCATGAAAATATGCACTTGGTACAGTTAAATTAGGGTCGTTTGGGTTACTGCTAATTATTGCCCATCTCTCTTCATCAACTTTAGGAGCAAATTCTCTACTGAAATAGTGAAAATCCGTTATTCCCATATCTTTTGGAGTATCTAAAATATTGATTCCAACAATACCAAAATCTGTCGGGTCATCTTTCCATGCCCCATCTTTGGTATTATTAATATCATAGATATATACAAAATCACCATTTGTGTGGGCATCATTTGGGTCAGAATCAAGAATTACAATATTATCTTCATTATCGAAGTCAGGTCTAAATACAGCATAGTACCCAACATAAACACTATCTAATTGGGTGCCGCTACTATTATAAATTTGATATTCCCATATTAACAAATCCTCCGCATAAGGTCGCCCATAAGTGTAAGCCATTTGCTGAACTTCAATACCTAATGCTCCATCAGGGTTTGAATTTTCTTCGTCATCAAACACACAGTAAATATCTCGGTCAGAAACAAATTCCCCCACCACTTCTTCTCCAAAAGTTGGCGATTCCGGATCAATATCTAAACGAAAAAAACCGGGCCAATGGCGTTCGCCAGGTGTATCAATCCACATTTCATTTTCATCAAAATATCCTTCGGGCCAAGTTTCTGGGTTATCGCTAAGAGGAAGAAATGGTGTTTCATCAGGAGGCGGGGCTGTAACATCCCCGGAAAACACTTTGCCGCGCGAACCATCCTTAGGTGCCCAATCGTACTTATCGACACCAACGGATGTAATTACATTCCCTTTTGAAGCAACAACAAGCCCCAATCCGAAACTATAATGAGTTTGCCCGCCAGCTTCTTTTGGCCACCGTATTGCTTCATTAAAGTACTCGTGAAAATTTGATAGCACTCCATAATTCCCTAAGTAATTTGCTATTTGTCCCTTATCCATAATACCAAGACCTCTTTCAAAACTTGAGACAGGTTTTTTTAGCGGAACTAACTTTCCTAACTTAGCCTCTTTATGACAATCTGCACAACTTTGCTGGGCAGTTATTACTCCTGAAATAAAGAGAGATAATATTAGAAATAGTAAAAATCTATTTGAAAATTTGCACATAAACTTTCCTCCGGTTACCATATTATTTGAACTCCTGCACTAATTGTTCTTGGTGGTCCAACATTAGCCGGATTGTAATTTGCATCAGGGGTAGAGCCAACTAAACCAGGTTGACCATTATCGAAAGGTTTTCCAGTTCGTGAATAAACCCACAATACATTTTGTGTATCGAACAAGTTTTTAACTTCAAGAAATAAGGCAAGAGAGAAAATAGTGAGAGGAACTCTTTTTTGTAATCTAAAATCAAAAGTTGATGTCCAAGGTTTTCTTGCCGAGTTAACATCAATGCGAACTGTAGGATCGACATAAGGTGTGTATGGCAATCCGCTAGATGCTCTGTAGATAAAGTTAAAATTAAGATCGGATAAAATCCCTTTATTTGCCGGAACAAAAAAGCTGAAATTCAGAGCAAAGTTATGACTCTGATCAAAATCTAAAAAATATTCTTGATGCGGAACTTCCTCTTTAGTGAAAGCACTTGTGTAACCGCCAAGTGGCTGAGAGTTATTTCCTTTTGCAATCATATAACTATAATTAATTGAACCAGAAAAATAGCTGCTATATTTTTTCTTTAATGTTAAATCAATTCCTTTTACACTTGCATAATCCAAATTGTAAAAAACTACATAATCTTTAGATAAATAACTCACTTGAAAAGTTGATAAAAGATCTGTTATATCTTTGCTCCATGCGGTAACATCTATTGCCCAGTTATCACCAATCTGCTGCTTAATTCCTGCTTCGAACGAAACTGTTTTTTGAGCTTTTGCAGATGGGTTTCCGACCAAAGGTAAAGTGCTAGACATATCTCGTGCAGCATTATAATAAAGAGAATTATAATTTGGGTTTTGGAAAAAATGTCCGTAAGCAAAATGGAGAACGGCTTCATCAGTTATTGGATAAGCCAATCCAATACGTGGACTTAATTGAACTTGAGGATCAACAGGAATTTCTTCGGCAGGTATAAAATTATTATCTTCATCAAATTCACCAAACCTTGTCATATCTCGCCACATATTTGCTTTCGCATCTATATAGTCTAATCTTAATCCTACGTTTACAATTATATAATCGTATTCAATTTTGTCTTGAAGATATGTGGCAAATTCAAAAGGTGTTTTCGTATAAATGTCTTTAAAATTTGCTCCTGATGGCCAAGGTTCCGATTCTTCATTAACATTAATATCATGCTGAATAAGTTCGATACCACCTTTGAATTGATGATTATTATTTGCCTGCCATGTTGCATCAAGTTTACCGCGATAGGTAGTTGTTCTATTATCTGCGTATCGCGAATCATCACCGTCAACATAAAAATAAACAGATTCGCCAGTTACACCCCTAACATACTCGGAAGGTGATTTATTACCAACTTGGATTTTCATTTTGTTATTGAAACGAGAAATATTTGCAATATAAAAGAAGTTTTTATTTACCGTATGGGTTAACATAAATATTTCTCTATTTGTATTCTTTTTTGTACGAGCTTGGTTATCACTTCTATACTTCCACTTATGACTATAACCTTGTCTCTCACTATTAGTTATCTGACCTGAAAGGGATAACTTTAAGGTGGGTGATACAAAAAAAGTTAACTTTCCAAATCCATCAACAGCGGTATTATAACCATGAGGTAAATAGCTATCGGTATTAACTGTATATCCCGACATAAAAAAAGTGAGTTTTGAAGTTATTGGTCCACTTAGTGAGCCTCTTATTTGTCCAATAACTGGAACAATAGCATTATCGAGAACACTTGTTTCTTTATATTCCAATTCATCTTCAACTCCTTCAAATGCATTTGCTGTTCTATATGGAGATTCCACTAATGTTGGAGAAGTATATTCAATTCTGCCATGAAATTTTGAACCACCATCTTTTGTTGTAATATTTACAATTCCAGACATAGCATCGCCATACTCTGCATTAAAAGTACCACTAATAATTACCATTTCATTTATAGCATCTTTATTAAAATTGTTTTCACTATCTCTATAAAGAGGATCCTCCATCTTTACACCATCAACCATAAATGAAATTTCATCAGTACGTCCACCCCTAACATGTAAATCGCCATTAGCATCAACGGTAAAGCCTGCTTTGGTTGTTAAAATTTCTTGAATACTATTAACGGGCATGCTCATTATATCTTCAGAAGTTACAACAGCAATTTTGGAAGTTTCATCCTTCTGTACTAAAGCACGTTCTGCAACCACAATTACTTCCTCATCCATTAACAAAGATGCAGTTTGCATTGGGAAATCTATCTTTGTTGTTAAATCAGTTATTACTTTTACTTGATCAACTTTGTATGGTTTATATCCAACCATTGTGGCTCTTATTGAATAAGTTCCTGGAGGAATATTTAGAATAAAATACTCACCATTAATATCACTTGCAGCCCCCATAGTTGTTCCCATAATCATTACATTAACACCTGGCATAGGTTCTCCGATTTCGTCTGTAATAACTCCGGAAACTTTTCCTGTTGTGCCAGCAAAAATAATTTGGGAAAATAAAAATAGGAGTGTTATAAAAATGTTAAGATATTTTGTTTTCGATTTAAAACATATTTTTTTAGTAAGCATTGATTACCACATTAATGAATTTAAATACTAGTTACTTTGAGAAAAAAGAATCATAGATAGAAAAACAAACAACTTTTTACTAAAAGAGGCGTTCAAATAAAACGCCTCTTTTAATTTTTCTATTTAGCATCCCTGCAAAGGGAGTAATACTATTTTATCAGCAGCCCCAAAGGGACTACTACTTAAGTAGCAGCCCCGAAAAAGCGGGACTGTTATAAAATAAACCCATACTTCGTTTGATTTATTTTATAAGCAGCATTTTCTTTGTAGCTGTGTAGTTATCTACACGAATTGTATAAACATAAAGACCAGTAGGTAAATTGGCAGCATCGAATGTTGCACTGTAACTACCTGCTGATTTTACACTGTTCACTAATTCTGCCACTTCCTGACCTAACATATTAAACACTTTTAATGTAACTAACGCACTCTCCGAAATTGAGAAATTGATTACTGTACTTGGGTTAAATGGATTTGGATAGTTTTGTTCAAGAACAAATCCTTCAGGTACTGTATTAATCTTTTCTCTATTCTCTTTAACAGAAGTAATAGCATCTAATTTTTTAACAACAACATTATCAAAATAACCAGGAATTCCAGTTTCCCCTTGCTGAAAACTAAACAATCCAAATTTTCCTGAAGCCATTCTATCAACGCCAGTATCATAAATTGGAGAACCATTTAATAGCACTCCATCAAAATAGCTCCAAAAAGCTGTGGTATCTTCATTAATAGTTCTCACCTCAACTTTTATTTTGTACCATCCATCTGCAGTAGGAATTCCATTTGGCATATCGGCAGCATCAAACTGATGATGAAACGTATATTGGAAAGTAGTCATATTTAGTCTATTATTATATAACCTCATTCTTTGGCTGCCATCAAAATCGGCTACTAATTTTAGATAAACACTTTTTGTGCTATCAGAGTAAAAAGTAACACCAGTATAAGCTGAACCATTTGGATTATTAACATAACAATATACATCTGCTTCAATAGAATAATCAGTTTCATCAACATCGCCAGCTAATGCAATGGCAGCACCTGTGTATGTGCCATCACTATCTTGTAAATATCCAACATAATCGCCACCACCATCTAAAGCGGAGGGTGCATCACCCATTGGTACGGCTGTTACTGTTTCTTCACCTGCTCGGTAAACGCCCCACTCTGTGCTTGCTGTTCCCGATTCAAAATCATCCGCAAATAAATTATCAGTTTCAGCAGATACTTCAGTTACAACAACATTGTCGTAGTAGCCTGCAATACCTGTTTCCCCTTGTTGGAAACTAAATAATCCAAACTTACCAGAAGCCATTCTGTCATCGCCAGTATCATAAACTGGAGAACCATTTAATAATACCCCATCAAAGTAAGACCAAAAAGCAGTAGTATCTTCGTTAATTGTTCTAACTTCAACTCTCATTTTGTGCCATCCATCTTCTGTAGGAATTCCATTCGGCATATCAGCAGCACCAAATTGATGATGGAAAGTATATTGGAAAGTTGTCATATTTAGTCTGTTATTATATAACCTCATTCTCTGGCTGCCATCAAAATCGGCAACTAATTTGAGATACACACTTCTTGTGCTATCAGAGTAAAAAGTAACACCAGTATAAGCTGAACCATTTGCATTATTTACATAACAATAGACATCTGCTTCAATGTTATAATTTGCTGCTGATACATCACCAGCTAAAGCAATAGCAGCACCGGTATATGTGCCGTCACTATCCTGCAAATACCCAACATAATTACCACCATTAGATAGAGCTTTTGGTGCATCTCCCATTGGTACTGCGGTTACGGTCTCTTCACCTGCACGGTAAACTCCCCACTCTGCACTTGCAGTTCCCGATTCAAAATTATCAGAGAAAAGTACTTGGGCAAATAGAGAAGAAGAAAGGAAAAGTAAAATTGACGAAATTAGAATAGTAGTAAATTTTTTCATAAACACTCCATATTTTGTTATTGAATAGTGAAAGTTTGAAAAGTAAAGTTATTCATTTTAATGATACAAGTGCAAAAATAACAACCATAAATAAAAGTATGCTTATACATTATTTTTGCATAGTTCAATAGTCATTTCTTTTATTAAAATTTAAGTTACAAAAAAATATGTGTAACTCAAATTCATTATATTAAAATATTTCAATTTTACTTTTACTGCTTAATCGTCCCAATATATAGTTATGATTGGCATTCATTTTACTTTAATATTATATTACGCACGTGTAACTAAATTTTACATATATTTTAGCACATATTTTTATAATACATAGGAATTATTATGAAATTAACTATTCTAATTTTTGCATTATTATTTACTTTTACAACATACAGCAAAGAGCCAATTAAAAAAATGAAATTGGTTACCGGAAGTGGAAATGCTGGCTTTACAGATGGCAATTCAGCAGAATTGAATAAACCAATACGCTTTGCAGCTTACAAAGAAAATTCAATAATATTTGCAGATATAAATAATCATGCAATTCGCATTGTAACTATTGATGGCAAAGTTACAACAATAGTTGGTGGTCCGGATAAAGAAGGTTATAAAGATGGACCTGCAGAAACGGCAAAAATTAAATCACCCCATGGTGTTGCCTACGATGAAAAAAGTGATAAAATTTATATTGCTGAAGCTGGCAATCATACAATAAGAGTAATTACTAAAAATGCACAAGGTGGTTTTGAAGTCTCCACATTGGCGGGAAATCCTAACCGAGTAGGTTTTATGGATGGACAAGCAGATTCGGCTAAATTTGTTTCTCCTCATGCCATAGTTGTTTGTAGTGATGGTGGTGTTGCAGTTGCTGATATTGGTAATGCACGTATAAGAAAAATAAAAGATGGAATGGTTTCTACGCTGGCAGGTAGTGGTGAAACTGGCAACGAGGATGGGATACCTGACAAGGCTACATTTAAGTATGTAATGGATATTGCAGCAGACGGAGAAATTATTTATGTGGCTGATGCAGGGAGTCATTTAATTCGTAAAATTGTGCCAGGCAAAGAGGTTACAACTTTAACTCTTAAAGATACCCTAAGCACGCCCCACGGTATTGCTATTGATAAAGATAAAAATCTTTACATTGCAGATATGGGAACACATAGAATTTTAAAAATTGATAAAGATGGTAATGTTACAACCATTGCAGGCACTGGAGAAAGTGGTTCAAAACTATCGGAATTAAATAAACCAGCAGCTGTGTTAGTGCATGGAGAGTATTTATGGATTGCAGATTTATACAATCATCAAATAAAAGTAATTGAAATAGAATAAAGGAGATACAATGAAGAATAAACTAATATTATTATTGTTAATATTTTTATTAAGTTCACTAATAAATGTAGCTCAATCATTTGATATTGACAGAATACCAATAGGAGATACTGAAAAGAAATATGATTTCTGCAAAGTTAATTTAGATGAAATTGTAAATACAACTACATTAAAAAGTATCACTGAAGATGAGTTGTTAAAATCACTAAGTGAATATAGAATAGTAATAGTTGGTGAAACTCATACAAATCAATTACACCATGATGTTCAATTGGCAGTTATTGAAGGATTAGTTGAATCTGGTAAAAAAGTTATCTTAGCTTTGGAAATGTTTAACTCTGCTCAAGATTCAGTATTAGCAGCTTGGAGTAATGGTGAAACTGATGAAAATACATTTATTGAACAGACTGGTTACCTAAAAACTTGGAGCCATAATTATAGATACTACGATGCAATCTTTAATTATGCTCGCGAAAAAAACATCCCATTATTCGGAGTTAACACACCACGCAAGTATGCATCCAAAATTGGACGAGGCGGACTTGGTGCGTTAGAAGAAGAGGACTTGAAAGTACTACCTGCTATTGATACATCGAACATAGAACATAAATTTTTCTTTAAGGTAGCTATGCAGGGTATGGATGCAACAATGCCGAAGCAGTTTCGGAACATCTATCCCGCCCAATGTTTATGGGATGCAGCAATGGGTGAAGGTGCTATTAAAATTGCTAATGAAAATCCGGATGCAGTTGTAGTTGTTTTGGCAGGCAGCGGGCATGTTTTTTATAATATAGGAATTGGTAGAATAATAAAAGATAGAAGTGATTTATCTTTTGCATCTCTTGTAACTGTTGACGTTCCTGAGTTGGATGATGAACATGAAATGAATGATGATGAGAGTGAAGTATCTGAAATTTCTGACTCGGAGATGAAAGAAAAAACAAAAAAGAGACCAGCTCGTATGGCACATATGCCAATGGATTTAACTCCAAACAAAGTTGTTATTCGGAGTTTAGCCAATTTTATTTGGGGCAAAAAAGAGATGGAACATGATATGTATCCCTCATTCGGTTTTGGAGTAAGAAAGAATGATGGAAAGGGATACCCGGTAAAAATTGTTATGCCAGAAACTATTGCTTATGAAAATGGAATAGAGTCCGGAGATATTATTCTTTCAATTGATGGAAATGATTTTGAAAATTCAATTCAATTAAGAAAATATTTACAATATAAAAATTGGGATGAAGAAATTTCATTTAATTTAATTAGAGAAGATGAAGAAATAGAAGTTACATTTATAATTAAACCCGTTGAACCGGAATTGTGCAATAAAAAGCACAAATAGAAAATAAACAATCCGCCGTGGCGGAGTAATGTATAAAAGGACTTGAGTTGAAGAGAAAGATTAGATTATTCTTTTGAACTGATACACATTAAAAACGTCATAACTCAGAAGTTAAATATTTTCCACAAAATTTAAAATAAAACATATTAAAGGAGTTTTTTCATGCTAAAAAAACAATTACTAATTAGCTTATTAATTTCATTCTTACTATTGCATAGCGGATTAACTGCCAAATCAACAGAGGAGATTCAGCAATTACCCAAAGGTGTTTCAATTCATCAATTAGATAATGGAATAAAAGTTCTATTGGTTGAAAACCCTGCATTGCCAATGATTGGTGTTAACACTGTAGTTAAAGTTGGTTCGGCTTATGAAACATTTTCATCAAGCGGTATGAGTCATATGTTAGAGCATCTATTGTTTAACGGTACATCTAAGTGGGAGCAAAGAGAACTCTACGATTTAACTGATAAAATTGGGGGATATAACAATGCAAACACCTCCGAGTATTACACTAATTATATGATGGTAACACCAACCGAAAATATTAAAGTGGGAATGGAAATTCAAGCAGGAATGTTATTCGATTCAATTTTACCTGAAGATAATTTTGAAAAAGAGAAAGGCATTGTACTGGAAGAGATTGCAAAAAGTCTTGCAAACTCTCGAGAGCAGATAAGTAGAAATGTTGGTGATATTCTCTACACTGGTCATGCACTTTCACTTCCCACGCTTGGCACTTATGAAACTATCAAAGGAATGGATAGAGATTTTGTTTATGATTTCTACAAAAACAATTATGTTCCTAATAATATGTTAATGAGCGTAATTGGAAATTTCAAAACGTCAGAAATGTTAAAATTACTTGCTGATATTTATGGCAACGCTGAACCCGGAAATGTTGTAAGACCAAATATGCTTGAATGGGGAACAGGGTTTGATGCTCCAAAATCTGAGACTAAAGAGATGATAAGTCATAGATTTTACAAAGGAGAAATTTCAATGCTTCAACATTTCTATAAAGTGAACAATTATTCCGATGACTTTTATTCACTGCTGAAAATTTCTTTAGATAAGCAGAAGGATAAGATTACAAAGGAGTTGGAAGATAAATTTCCTGATCAAATAAAAAAGATGAATTTTGTGATACACAGTTATTCTGTAGGGAGTTATTTACAAGCGGATGTTGCTCTTAATAGTGAAGATAATATTTCAGAAATATCAAACTTGCTCGATAAAATTTTAAAAAATTCCAATTTAAAATTGACTGATAATGCAATAAAAGCCGAAGCGATAAAATCGAAATCTTCCTTTTTTAAACAGATTGAAAAACCACACATGTTTGGTATTTACAATGCCGATTTAATTGCACAAAACGGATTGGGTGCTATCATTGAAGCCTTTAGTGGCAATGGAATTATTGAAGCGGGCAAAGAGTTAAACAAATTTAAACTCACTACCGAACCGCGTATAATTATTCAACACCCTTATGCGGCTGAAGAAATAGCGGATAGTGCTACAGTTGTGGTTGAACTTTTTAAAAATGATAGTACAAGAGCAACAGTAATTGCTAAACAAAATGAAGCAAGCAATCTATTGGCAATTCATTACATGTTTAAGTACAAGGCTGAACACGAATCCAAATATAGAAATGATGTTGCAAAAAAATGGCACGATGCCTTTGGCAACCGTATGAAATCTGCCGATAACCAAAAGAAGAGTGCCGACTTCGGACTAAGTTTTGTTGTGAATGATATCGCTTTTATTCCAATGGACGATATATATTTAAGCCCAACATTCGGCTACATTAGGGTAGAAGGACTTGCGGATAATATAGAAGGAGCAATAAAATACTTAAATGAGGAGATGTTAAATTTTGTTCCTACAGAGGAAGAATTTAACAAAGTGAACAAAGCTGGTGCTCATTCAATGATGATGGGCGGAAAAGATAAGAGTAAAGAAATTTATAAACAAGCATACGAATCGTTAGTATTGGAGCCAGTAGTTGAAACAATGGATGTTAAAGTTTTAGATTACAATCAGTTTTTAGAATTTGGGAAAGAGTATTTTGTTCCATCCAACATTATCGTATCTGTAGTTTCAAAGGCTGATACAAAAATTATTAACGAATATTTTTCTGATTTCAAATCGGATGTAACTACAGAATATAGCGGGTTGGCGAAAGAGCGTAGTTATAAAAAATGGGATGAACCCAAGAAGGATGAACAAGAAGGTGGTGGTGAGCAATCGCACACATTTTATGGTTTTGTAAAGGAATATGAAAAAAAGGATGAAGCTGCATTGAGTGTTTTATCGTTGATTCTGCGGGATGAAATTGTATTCAACATTCGTGAAAAGCAGGGACTGGCGTACCGAATGTCTGCAGGAATTAGTAAAAATAATGGTAAAGCATTAATTTATGTTAAAGTACCTACGCAGCCAAAAAATGTAGAAAAACTTGTTCCACAATTTCCTGGTCTATTTAATCCCGAATTTGCTGATGGAATTACAGAAGAAGATTTAGAAAAAACAGTAAATATGTATCTCGGAAGAATGATGTTCAGAAGATTATCAAGCATCAATCAGGCATACTACTTAGCACACTCTTACTACTTTGCAGGTAATATTGAAGCAGATAAAAATGCTCTTGATGCTTTGAAAAATGTTAAGTTGGATGATGTAAAAAGTGTTGCTAAAAAATATCTAATAATTGAAAATCCTGTTGAAATAATTATTCATTAAAAAGAATAGCACGCGGATTGAACGAATAAAACGAATAAGAACGGATTTAAAAAACAACTTTAGCATAGGTGGTTTTAGCGGAGTCGAGGTGGTTGAGCGGAGCGATGCACTGAGCTTGCACTACATTGAGAAGTTATGTCGAAGGTGGTTGAGCGGAGTCGAAACCACCGGTTACTTATTAAAAAAATATGGAGTACAAAAATGATTAAAAAAATCTTATTATTACTATTTACTGCTTTAGTGGTAAATGGACAAGATGCACCAATCCATCACAAAATTAGTGCAGTCATTTCGCCTACTACCTCTATACTTGAGGTAACGGATGAAATTACAATTGATGAATCACAACTTAAAGATGGATTAGAATTTAAATTACATCACGCTTTAGTAATTGAGAAAAACGAAATTGTTCAAAAAATTGAAGAGAATGTTTCTGGTGCAGATATTGGAATGGATAAAGATGATGCTGGTTCAGATGAGAAACTAAAGTTGACTCTTTATAAAGTTTTAATTCCGGAGGGACATTCTGGCGATTTTAGTTTTACCGTTAAATATAAGGGTGAAATTGCATCTCCAGTAAAACAGAGTGCTGAAAACTATGCACGCGGTTTCAGTGAATCTGCTGGTATTATTTGGGAAAAAGGAGTTTATCTTGCTGGCTCTACATATTGGGTACCTTACTTTAGTAAAGAAATGATAACTTTTAACTTAACTACAACTCTTCCTAAAGATTGGAGAGTTGTTACAATTGGCAAGCGTACTTTGGATGAAACGAAAGGTGATGTTCACATTGATACTTGGGACTCTCCAACTCCGCAAGAGGAAGTATTTTTAATTGCAGCTGCTTTTAGTGAATATACATACTCGATGGGTAATGTAGATGCAATGGCATTTTTACGTACACCAGACGAGGGTATGGCAAACAAATACCTTGAAACTACTGCACAATATATGGAGATGTATCGTAAACTTGTTGGTCCATATCCATATACAAAATTTGCACTTGTAGAAAACTTTTGGGAAACTGGTTACGGAATGCCTTCATTTACATTGCTTGGCGAAAAAATTATCCGCTTCCCTTTTATACTTCATTCATCCTATCCGCACGAGTTACTTCATAACTGGTGGGGCAATTCTGTTTATGTCGATTTTGAAGGGGGTAATTGGTGCGAAGGACTTACTGCGTATATGGCTGACCATCTTATTAAAGAGCAGCGTGGATTAGCAGAAGAGTACAGAAGATCAACTCTTCAAAAATATACTAACTTCGTTACTCCCGAAAATGATTTTCCAATAAGTGAGTTTCTTTCACGTCACGATAAACCGAGTGAGGCTATAGGTTATGGCAAAGTATTGATGGTTAATCATATGCTAAGACTTAAAGTTGGAGATGAAAATTTCATCAGAGCTTATCAAAAATTTAACAGAGATAATAAATTCAAACGTGCTTCGTTCGATGATATCCGTATTGCTTTTGAGGAAGTAACGGGTGAAGACTTAAAATGGTTCTTTGAACAATGGATTGAGAAAACAGGTGCACCTTCATTAATTTTAGAAGATGTGAAAGTTAAAACGGTTAGAGATTTTAACAACATCTCCTTTACTTTAAAACAAACACAGGAAGGAGACCCCTTCTATATTGATGTTCCTATTACACTTGTTACAGAAAAGGGTACGCACACAGAAGTTTTTCAGATGAATGATAAAGAAGTGAAATATAATTTCTCCTTCAAAGAGAAACCATATAAAATGTTAGTTGATGCACATTTTGATTTATTTAGAATTTTAGACCCAAGAGAGACACCTCCAACATTTACAAAAGCGTATGGTGCAGAAAAAACTTTGGTTATTTTACCTGATGGAAGCAACAAGCGTTATACAAATTATAAAGACTTTACAACCAAGTGGATAAAGGGGAAAGAGGATAAATTTATTGTTGAATCACAAAATGATGTAGATGAACTTCCTTCAGATAAAGCGGTTATGGTTCTTGGCTTAGATAACAAATTTGCATCGGTTGTTAATAATGCTATTAAAGGATATGGTTCCGAATTAAATAATAACGGTGTTAGATATGGTAAGCGAGATATATCTGCTGAGAATAATAGCTTCTTTATTTCTGCTGTTAATCCGAAAAATATGAAGCAGGTTGTTACTCTCTTATCAATTGGTAATGATGATGCAGTGAGTGGGCTTGCAAGAAAACTACCACATTATGGAAAGTATAGTTACCTTGCCTTTACTGGCGATGAGCCATCTAACATTGCTAAAGGTCAATGGGCTGTTGGTAATTCTCCATTGATGAAAATCTTAGATGAGGCATCGCATGATGTTGAAGTTAAATTAGAAAAAAGAGAAGCCCTTGCTACACTTGCTCCAGTATTCTCTTCAAGCAGAATGATGGAAACAATTGCATACCTTGCTTCTGATGAATTAAAAGGACGTGCAATTGGTACTCCGGAAATTGATAATGCAGCAGATTATATTGCAAAGAAATTTGAGGAGTATGGATTACAACCTGGCAGTGATGATGGTTCATATTTCCAAACTTGGAAACAAGATGTACTTGATAAAAAGAATGTTACTTTAAAAAATGTTATTGCAATTATTCCAGGAGTAAATCCTAAACTATCTGAAGCAGTTGTTATTAGTGCTCATTACGATCATCTTGGTCTTGGAAAACCAGGTGCAAAGAAAGGGAACGAAGGGAAAATACACAATGGTGCTGATGATAATGCAAGTGGTGTAGCTGTTATGTTAGAGATTGCTAAAACACTTGGCAAAACTGCTAAGCCAGCCCGTACAATTATCTTTGTAGCATTTACGGCAGAAGAATCGGGATTGGTTGGCTCACGCTATTTTGTTGCCAACTACAAAAAATTCATAATTGAAAAAATTCTTGCAAACTTAAATCTTGATACTGTAGGAAGATTATTTGACAGAAAATTAATGGTATTAAATAGTAACACTGCTCGCGAATGGAAATTTATATTTATGGGTACCGATTTTACCACTGGAGTTGCATCAGAATTAATTACACAAGATTTAGATGCAAGTGACCAAATGGCATTTATCGAAAATGGCGTTCCTGGAGTTCAACTATTCTATACTGGCATTGACTCAGACTACCACGTTCCGGAAGATGATACTGAAAAAATTGATGCTGATGGTCTAATTAAAGTAGCAACAGTTGCTCGTGAAATAGTAGAATATCTTGGTCAGAGAGAAGAACCTATGGCGTTTACCGGCAAAGCAAAAAGTGGCAAACACGGAATGCCGCAAATGGGAAAAAAAGGTGGCGAAAGAAAAGCAGCTACCGGAACAATGCCCGATTTTGCTTACTCTGGTGAAGGTGTTAAAATAGCTGGTGTTTCTGAAGACTCACCCGCAGCCAAAGCTGGTATATTAAAAGGTGATGTTATTACTGCATTCAATGGTAAAGATGTAAAGAACTTAAAAGATTATTCAAACTATTTAAAAGAACACCAACCTGGTGATACTGTTACATTTACTATTGAACGTGATGGTACAAAGAAAGATGTTGAATTAACTTTAAGTGAAAGATGACAATTCTTATAGTATTCAAGAAGCATGCTTTTATATTAAAAAAAGTTTTTCTGAGCTAAAAGCATTTTTGAAGATATGAAGAGCAAAATTACTTAGGAGAATTAAATTTTTTAATTCTCTTAAGTAATTAACATTCACTACGAGCGTACCCTGTTTCCCAAATAAATTATTTTTCTAATTGAATCAAATTGTAAGTACGGATAGTCTGCACGAATTGTTTCTATAGCTTCTGTGGAACTAAATGAACTGTTTCGAAGTTCCTTAAACCGTTTTTTAATTCTGTAATCCCTTAGGTTCTTTTCATTAATCAGATTTTTATTAACTAATAATGAATAAATTTCATCACTAATTAATTCTGAAATTGGATTTTCGAAAGCACTCTCTCTCATTTGCATATTAACCCCATAGTAAATGAATAATGATATTTAATAACTGTTTTTAAGTTCAGTATTTAATGATTTAAAAAAATGTCACAAATACTACAAATAGTAGAAAAATATCATCTATTCCTTTTTCTATTTATGAAAGAGAATTTAGTTTTTATTGGGTTAAGTGGGGTGGAATAGATCTGTATCCCGCTTTGCGGGATAACAACTCGGTTAGTTCTAACTCTTCTGTTGAACAAAAGCACCAAAACACTTGAAAATAAATGACTTATTTTATTCCACCCCCTAAATCCGAAGATAAGGGATAAAGATAGAATGGATATAACAGTTAAAACTATAATTAAAAATAATTCCAAAATGGACCTCTACTTACAATAAATAATTTAATAATGGTAGAGTTTTATTCTATAGTTTTTCCTTCTGTTATTTAAGTGATTAGTAAAACTTGAGTGCAAGTTATTTAACAAATATTTAAAACACAAATAAAATTTTAGGTATAAATTCATCCCAAAATTATTTTGCTCTATTTATTAAGCAATGCCAGCGAGTCTTTTAATAAATTCTCCAGAGTTGAATCTGGTTCGGAATCTAAAATACTTCTCACAGCTTTTTCAGAAACTTTTTGATTATACCCAAGCTGCGTAAGGGCAAATATTGCATCTTTTCTAATTGTAAAATTAGGCTCAATTGCTGTTTCAAAAGTATCGGAAAGTTTTTCAACTTTATCACGCAATTCAATTATTAGTCTTTCGCCAGATTTTTTACCGATGCCGGGTATTGCAACTAATCTGCTTAAATCGTTATTACGCAATGCTGTGTGTAGTTCATCTATTTGTATTCCGGATAAAATTGATTGTGCTGATTTTGGTCCAACTCCGTTTACACCAATTAAAAGTTCAAACATCTCCTTCTCCGCCAGTGTAGAGAACCCGAAGAGTATTAATGCATCTTCACGAACATTCAAATATGTGTGAAGTGAAACTACTTCATCACCATTTTTCGGTAAAGATTCAAATGTTGAAATTGTAATATTAATAATGTAGCCAATGCCATTTACATCAAGCATAATTTGTGTCGGTTTTTTTGAAATTATTTTTCCTGTTAAATATCCAATCATCATTTCTCCTTATTGAATTATTTTATCCGGATTTGCTTCAACAAATTTTTCCCAACTTCCACTTTTGTGTGATAGAGAATCTTTTTTGAAAGCATAACAAGCTGCAATTGCTAATGCATCACTTTCATCAAATGTAGAAAAATCATCTTTTAATGCAAGTAATTTTTTAATCATAAATTGAACTTGCTCTTTGGATGCTCCACCATTTCCCACAATAGATTTTTTAATTTCACGAGGGGAGTATTCGCCAATCTCAAGTCTGTTATGCTGAGCAGCAAGAAGTGAGACACCACGCACATATCCAATCTTTAATACAGATTGAACATTTTTATTAAAGAATGTTGTTTCTATGGCGAAGTCGGATATATTATAGAATTTAATTAATCTATTTAACTCGTTATATATTACTTCTAAGCGGGGTGGAATCTCTTTTGTTTTTGGAGTTTTAATTACACCGGAGTTAATGTAACTAAGTTGATTTTTTTCATATTTAAGTATCCCGAAACCGGTAATTATAGTTCCAGGATCAACTCCGATAATAATCATTTTAATTGTAGTTGTTTTTTATTCTTTAAAATCAGCGTTTGAATAAACACTTTGTACATCATCGCAATCTTCAAGTGTATCAAAAAGTTTCTCTACTTTTTCTGCATCTTCACCTTCAACTTCAATTCTGTTTTTTGCAATCCATTGAAGTGAGGCATTTTCTATTTTAAGACCAACATCAACCAGAGCTTTGCGAACAGTTTCAAACGAATCAACAGAAGTTGTAACTTCATAGAAGTCTTCTTCCGTTTGTAAATCGTCAGCACCAGCTTCAAGAATTATTTCGAAAATAAAATCTTCATCTTTCCCTTGTATTGGTAGGGTAATAATACCTTTTCTATCAAACATCCAAGCTACAGAGCCAGTCTCTCCGAGACCATTACCGTGCTTTGTAAATAGGTGACGAACTTCGGCTACAGTTCTATTTTTATTATCGGTTAAACATTCGGCAATAAACGCTACTCCGGATGGACCGTAGCCTTCGTACATTAATTCTAAGAATGTTACACCTTCTAATTCACCAGTAGCTTTTTTAATTGCTCTAGTAATATTATCGGCGGGCATATTAGCAGATTTAGCGTTGTCCACAGCTAATCTTAATCTCGGATTACTATCAACCTCGCCACCCGCAACTTTGGCAGCAACAGTAATTTCTTTAATTAGTTTTGTAAAAATCTTGCCACGTTTTTGATCGAGTGCCTCTTTCTTTCTTTTTATTGTTGACCACTTGGAGTGACCTGACATAAGAACACCTATGATTAATTAACATTCTCTTTTACTTTTATATCTTTTAATCTAATTTGGGGATAAGAAACCCCATTTCGAGTAATTTTTTCTATTGTAAAAACAATATCTATTAAATCTCTATCTTTCGCAATAACCTCCGAGTAATATCCTAAATTAAACCCAATTGCATCAAATACTTTATCGCCACCATTTTGCTTTAATGTGGTGAGCAGATGGTTTCTTCCTACTATGCGGGGATGGTTTGCTAATTTTACATTTTCAGATAGAAATACTGGTCGCATATTACCAGGACCGAATGGAGCAAACTGATCAAGTATTCTTACAAATTTAGGAGTTATATCTGAAAGGGAAATTTTGACATCAATTTTAATCTCAGGAACTATATTTTTTTCTTTCATTTTCTCTTTTAGAAGAGTATTGAATTTTTTTCTGAACTCAGAAATATTCTCTATTTCTAAAGCAACTCCGGCAGCAGCTTCGTGTCCGCCAAATTGGATTAACAAATCATCACATTCTTGAAGTGTTTCATAAATATTAAATCCGGAAATACTTCGTGCAGAACCCTTAGCAACTCCATCAATTGTAGAGAGCATAATTGCCGGACGGAAATATTTTTCAACAACTCTCGAAGCAACAATTCCAATAACTCCCGGGTGCCATTCGTCAACATGAACTATTATTGCAACATCATTATCTAAATCTATTTCTTCTTCTATAATTGATATTGCATGTGAAAAGGTCATTTCATCAATTTTTCTTCGTTTATAGTTCTCATCTTCAAGAATTTGTGCAATTCTTTCTGCTTCGGTCATATCTTCTTCAACAAATAAATCAACAGCTCTTTTTGCATCACCCATTCTACCAACAGCGTTTATACGGGGTGCAATTGTAAAGACCACTTGTCCGGCAGTTAAACTTCCAACTTCCTTTTTTGCTTTGTGCATTAATGCTAAAATTCCGGGTCTTGGATTTTTGTTAATCATTTCCATTCCCTTTTTCACCAAAATTCTATTCTCATCTGTAAGTGGTACAATATCGGCAGCAGCGGCAATTGCAACTAAATCGAGATATTCTAAAACAACATCTTTACGTCCAACTCTATCGGAAACTGCACGAGCAAGTTTGAAAGCCACACCAGCACCAGAAAGATATTTGTAAGGGTAGTTGCATCCAGGTTTAATGGGGTCTAACACAGCCACAGCATCAGGAATTACTTCCTTCGGTTTATGGTGGTCACTAATAATGGTATCAATACCAAGTGAATTAGCATGAGCAACTTCTTCAACCGCAGTAATTCCGCAATCAACAGTTATAATTAAATCTGTTTTTTTCTCGGATAGAATATCAATTGCTTCAATGGATAGCCCATACCCATCAGTAAGTCTGTTAGGAATATGAACTTCAACATCTGCATCTAATTCTTTGAGGAAGAGGTATAGTAGTGCTGCGGATGAAGTTCCATCAACATCATAATCACCATAAACTACAATTTTTTCATTGTTAGTAATGGCAGTAATTACTCTATTGGTGGCTTCTTGCATACCATCCATTAAAAATGGATCGTAAAGGGAGTCTAACTCAGGTCTAAAGTAGGTCTTTGCTTCATGGAAGTTTGTAATATTTCTTAGTATTAGTATAGTTGCTAACACATTAGAAATATTAAGACTATCCGCTAAAGCAAGCACAGTTTGTTCATCTTGTGCTTCTTTGAGAGTCCATCGTTTTTCAACCATTTTTTTATAAAGAGCAGAAAATGATGTTACAAGTCTGTAAGCCGAATTTTGTATCCCGCAAGCGGGATGGCAATTATTTATCTAGTTCTGATATTACTATCAGAATCAAGCGATCTACCCAGAACCATCAAAGCGAACAACTTTGCTTTGTATATAACTATACAAAGAGTCCTTTACATGACCTTGCTCCAAGTGGGGTTTACACTGATCCCGATAAATCGGGACTCCTAAACGGACCTCTGTTATTACTAACAAAGCGGTAGGCTCTTACCCTGCCATTTCACCTTTATCCCGCCGTGGCGAGAAAGTATATTTTCTGTTGCACTTTCCGTAATTATAGGTTTACACCTATAACCCCCGGGGGTTACCCGGCACTCTGTTCTTTGGAGTTCGGACTTTCCTCTACTCTAAAAGCGAACTTAGGAGTAGCAACTGCCCAACTTGTGACATCAATTTCTCTCTACCTTTATTATTATTATTTTCATTTCTACAATTGTTATAAAGATACGAAAAAAAATTGTTTGAATGTAAATTTAATAGAGGGTATTGGTTAAGGTTTATTCATTTTGTGCCTATATTATCCACGGCATATAATGGATATACTTCTATAGAATCATATGGCGGTAAACCGCAAGGCTGAGGCAAAGGCGAAGAAAAGAAAAATATAATGTTTTTTACCCTTACAATTTCTTTACAAAAAAAACAAGGATTTAGGTGTTAATACTATATGGCGGCAAAGCCGCAAACGATAAAAATCAAATTATAAATAACAAATTGAGAACCAAGAAATTAAATTTTGAAATTTGATTTTTGTCATTTATTTGTTATTTGTTATTTATCATTTGAAAATTTCTTAACATAAAAAACACCTGTCCCGAGTTTTTTTCGGGAAGGATTTAGGTTGTAATACTATATAGTCCTCAATAATACAAGGCAATATTGTGTATTAATTTATAAAAATCCAAATCAATAATTGTATTGGCTTTGTGATTTTTGCAAACTAACATTACCTCTTACCACCTATTTTTAACAATAAACGTATTAAAGCAGTTTAAATTACTCATGAATGTTTTCATAATAATTGTAGCAATTAATTAAATATTTTGTAGCCAATATTTCATAAAAGGGTCTATAAGGTAGTATCTATTATCTTTTTTATCGCAAATATCTTTTTTAATAAGAGCTTCAATTGTGCTTTTTAAAGTAGTAGCACTAATTGAAGATTCACTCAAGTTGTTATTGCTATAAATATTTTGTCCATCATTTAAGATTATATATTTAAGGGTTTTCTTTTGGTTGGGCGTTAAGTTCGTCCAAATTAATTCATATAAATTAGATTCTCGTTGTAACATAATTTTCAATGAATTATTTACAATGCCTTTGTTTACATGCTTAGTAGTGTTATCCCAAATCATATACATTAATTGCTGCATATAATAGGGGAATCCATTTGTAATCTCAAATGCTGTTTCGATATACTTAATATCAATATTTTTCTTTGTTTCAGTAAATTTATTTTGAATAAACTTTACCCAATCTTTTTGCACTATTTGTTCAATGTGTAAATGCTTCACAGATTTATAAAATGCCCTTTGGTTATCATTAAACATCTGTGTTAAAATTGTATTTTTACTTCCACTAAAAAGATACGATACATTTCTGCTATGAGTTTGAATTACGCTTCTAAGTTTTTTCTCAATAGAGAATTGTTCAATTTCTTGAAATTCATCGAAAACAACAATCACTTTTTTATTAAACTTTTTTGCGTACACAAATGGCAAATTTAGTACGTCTTCTAAAGTATTGTTTTGCTCTTTTCTTACTATTGATAAATTGTAAGAAACATCACCCATTGAACTTAAAGTCATATTTACAATTGGATGAAATTGCAAAGTTGTTTTAAAAAGATTTAAAACCTTTTGCGGTGTAGTTTCAAAACATTTTGCAATTGTATTAAAATATTTTTGAATAAATTCGTCTATATCTGAAACTAAAAAAAATCGAAGTAAATAAAAGTGTAATTTTTATCACCTTCTAATTTTGTTTGTAATTTTTTCAGAAGTGATGTTTTCCCAAATCTTCTTGGAGCATAAAGTAAAACATTTATGCCGCTATTTATATCTTTTTGTAATTCATTTAGTTCTTCAGTTCTGTTACAAAAATCGCTATCATAAACTTCGTTGCCAAAATAGAAAGGGTTTTCTTTTTTATTCATCGCTTATACCTTCTGCTATTATAGTAGTTGCTATTATACTAATTACTATAATTAAAACCAAGGTTTTTTTCTGTAACATTTTAAAACCTAACCCAGATGAACTGGAAAAGACAAATCTCAAAAAGATAAATTACAAATAAATTTCAATTTATAAAATTCAAGTCGCAAACAAGAAATTTGTGCTAAGGTGTCTCGTTTTTTGGAATTTTGATGTTGAGATTTGGCATTTATTTGTTATTTAAATGTTGTCATTTGTAATTTTCTGCCAAATAAAACACGAATATTACTGATAAGATACTATGGCGATAAATCACAAAGGGATTAATAATAGCTCACCGCTTAGTTACTAACCAAGTGGTGAGAACCAATCTAAGAAGCGGAACCAGAAATTTACTTGATATATTAGAAAAATAATCGTACTATAGTGAACATCTATTCACTATAAATTATGATGAAATTGACCAAAAATATGCCAACTAATGTAATAAATATGGCTGATTATAACCTTTCAGCAAAGAATAAAATTATCCCGAAAATTCATGCAGTAATACCAAGAAAAAGTGGAAAAATTGATTTTGATATTTTTGACCAGGAGATGCTTTTTAATGATGAAAGAACAAAGGAGCTAATCCGTACAGGAAACACAATTGGATGTTTTTACATCGAATCGCCAGGTATGAGATCGTTACTTAAAAAACTTAAGTGCGATACTTTTGAAATGTTAACGGCGGCAAGTTCAATTATTCGTCCAGGTGTTGCCGAAAGTGGTATGATGCAAGAATTTATTGCGAGGCATAAAGACCGAAATAGATGTAAATACTTAATTCCGGAAATGGAAGATCATCTTAGCGAAACTTACGGAATTATGATTTATCAGGAAGACGTATTAAAAATTGCACATTATGTTGTGGGGTTTTCGTGGGAGGAGGCAGATTTACTTCGCAGAGCAATGAGTGGGAAAATGCGTTCGCATACCGAAATGAAAAAACTTGCTGATAAATTTTTTGTGTTGTGTAAAAAGAAAAATTATTCTCATAACGTAAGTAAAGCATTGTGGAAACAGATAGAATCGTTTGCTGGTTATGCTTTTAACAAAGCCCATAGTGCTTCTTTTGCAATTCTCTCTTACCAAGTTGCATATTTGAAGGTACACTTTCCTGCCCAGTTTATGGCAAATGTTCTTAACAATAGAGGAGGGTATTACTCTGCCGCTGTTTACATTCAAGAAAGTAAGCGTATGGGATTAAGAATATTATTACCAGAGATAAATAAAAGCCAGTATGAATATGTAGGAAAAAATGGAGAGATACAGATTGGGTTTATGGCAGTAAAAAACATTGTGCGTAGTTCAATTGAGCGAGTGATAGAAGAAAGGAATAGCAATGGTAAATATAGTTCACTCTCTAATTTTATTTATCGTACAAAATTAAGCTACAAAGAGGCAGCCCTTTTGATAAGGATAGGAGCTATGAGTTGTTTTGGAGAGACTCGTCCAACTTTAATGCGTCTGTTGGATATTTATATAGTCAGTCATAAAATAATGATGGGCGATTTATTCCAGTATGAGTCGTATAAATTAGAGAATGAAATTATAACTGATGTAGAATACACAATAGAAAAAATATGTGCAATTGAGTTAGAGGCATTTGGCTATATGGTTTCTCGTCATCCACTTCAGTTTTTTAGTTATTTAACCAACAACAAAAAAGTTATCAGTTCAAAAGAGATATCAAAGTATCGAGGCAAAGAAGTAAGGATGGTTGGATGGTTTATGGCATCCAAGCGGATAAAAACAAAGAGAGGGGAGATTATGAAATTTCTATCGCTTGAGGATTTGACTGGAACTTTTGAAGCGGTTCTTTTTCCTAAAGTCTATGCACAGTTTGCAGAAAAAACTCTTTCGATGGGACCTTATTTTATAATGGGAAGGATTGATAGCGAGGATGGGCATAATATTATTGTTTCTAACTTAGCCATAATCTCGGATAAATTAATTTCAACAATGGCTCAGAAGGATAGTGTAGAAAACAAGTATTATGGCGAGAGTGAAAAAGTTTATGATGAAGAATTTATGATTATAGAATCATTAGGGAAAGAGAAATTAAAAAGAGCTTATGCAGGTTAAGGGGATGCGTCTGGAAAAAGATTGAGGTACAAATTCTTAATCCTAATCTTGCTCTTAATTTTTACTCCTTTTTTGCTTTAAATTAAGAATTAAGATGAAGAAGAATGTAGAGAGATTTCGCTAGAATGTTCGCTTGTAATGTACAAGGGTAAGATAATAGATTAAGAATTAAGATTAAGAAAAAAAGACGTAGAGACATTCTGTGGAATGTTTGTTTTTAACATACAAGAATATAAAATAGAATTCTGAATAAAGAATATTGAACAAGGAACACCGAACAAAGTTTTGTACTTCGTTATTCTTTATTCGGTGTTCGAGATTCATTATTTCTTTTCAAAATCAAACAAAGGTTTTTAAAATATGTTTTCGTTGCACACACACTCTACATACTCTTTGCTTAAGGGAACAATTACTGTTGAGCGATTAATAGAACTTGCTGTAGATAATAAAAGTAAATATGCATCGCTCACCGATACCAATGGTATGTATGGTTTAATTCAGTTTGCAAAAATAGCAGCAGTAAAAAATATTAAACCAATACTTGGTGCTTTAATTGATGACCCGAACAACGAAAAATATTCTCTTATTTGTATTGCCCGCAATAATAAAGGGTATGCAGAGTTAACCAAAGTAATTACATCAAGAAAGTTAAAAGATGATTTTAATCTAATCAAATTATTGGATGAAGATTTATCCAACATGTTTTTAATTAGCTCTTCGTTAAAATTTATAAGGGCTGCAAAAGATAAAATTAAAACTCTTCCAAATTTTTACTCGGAGCTTATTGTTACCCAAAAAACTAAACAGAGTACTCGTAAGTTGTATGAGTTTTCTAAAGAGAATGGAATAAAATATATAGCATCACATCCAACATATTTTGAAAAGAAAGAAGATTATGCTTTGCACAAACTGGTAAGTTCAATAAGAAGAAACAGCACAATGGAAAATATAAATGAGGAAGAATTAGAAGATGAAGAATTTTATTTTAAGTCTTCAAGTGAATTAAAAAAAGTTTGGAAAAATATTCCGGAAGCAATTTTTAATGCCGAGTATATTGCAGAAGAGTGTAATGTTAATCTGGAGTTCGGCAAATATAAATTTCCATATTTTATTAAACCGAATAATAGAACTGCTGAATCGATACTATCTGAATTGGCTTTTCATGGGCTTAGTAAGAAAATTACATCCAATGCTTCACATGCAAACCAACGACTGCATTATGAGCTTAATGTTATTGATGAGCTTGGGTTTAGTAATTATTTTCTTATTGTGTGGGATATTATAATGGAGGCAAAGCGGCGTAGAATTATTACAATTGGGAGAGGCTCTGTAGCAGATAGTTTGGTTGCCTATGCTCTCGATTTTACACAAGTAGATCCTATTAAACACAATTTGTACTTTGAAAGATTTTTGAATCGCGGAAGAAAAAGTCCGCCAGATATTGATATCGATTTTTCTTGGAAGGAGCGAGACGAAATGATTAGGTATGTGTTCGATAAATATGGCTACGAAAAAGTTGCTATGATTTCTACAATAATTACATTCCGTGCACGCTCTGCCTTTAGAGAAACAGCTAAGGCATTTGGAATACCAAACCGTGAGATTTCAAAATATAGTAAGTACATTCCGTGGACAGCAGCAAAGAATCTCGACAAACTTTCGCAGAAATTTCCAGAAGCAAAAGACTTAAATTTTTCTAATGAACCCTGGATAAGTATTACAAAGTTAGCCTCCAGATTAGATGGTTTTCCGCACCATTTAAGTATTCATCCAAGTGGCATAGTGATAACACCCGAACCAATAACCAATTATACAGCATTAGAGTATGCCAGTAATAAAGGGCTTGGAATGATTATCACCCAATTAGATATGTACTCGATTGAAGATATAGGATTAATGAAAATTGATTTACTAAGCCAGAGAGCATTAGGGGTTTTGCGAGATACTATTAGAAGTATTTAGTTTGATGCAATAAGAAACGAAAGCGGAAAATCGCATACAACTAATTATCTTTGGAATCAGATGGAGATTAGTATTCAACTGCAGCAGATTTTTTGAATTCGATAGAGAAGGAAAATGAATATGCATTGATTGGTTATAAAATGAAAAATACTTCATCGGAGTATGGTTCTGTTTCTCGTGGTGTTTGTGCAATTGATAGCAGCAAATATTTCTCCTCAATTGTCGAGCGTACTGAAATTAACAGTGTTTATTCAAACATACAATTCAAGAATGAGAATGGAGAGTGGCAATCATTTACCGGAGATGAAATAGTATCTATGAATATGTTTGCGTTTACCCCATTGGTATTTAATCATTTCAAAAAAAATTCAAAAAATTTATTGAAGAGAATAGAGATAATCTTAAGGCAGAATTTTATTTGCCTTCCGTTATCGATAATTTAATAAAAAGTGAAAAAGCAAAAGTAAAAGTTTTAGAAACAAATGCAAACTGGTTTGGCTTAACTTACTCGGAAGATAAACCAATAGCACAGAAAAGAATTTCTGATTTAGTAGCGAAAGGAATTTATCCGAAAAGATTACAAAATTATTAAAGAACAAAGAACTTCCTATACGAATTACACACAATGGTACAAAGATAAATAACGTGATGTTGAGTAAAAAAACAAACGAAGGTCAATGTGTTATTGACCTTGATACGGTGATGCCCGGTACTGTTTTATATGATTTTGGAGATATGGTTAGAACATCCTCAAGTCCGGTTGAGGAGGACGAAAAGGATATTTCAAAAGTTACAATGCGTATAAATATTTTTGAAGCATTAGTAAAAGGATATTTGGAAGAACTTACTGAACTGGAAATTACTAATCTTAGAATTTTAGAATCTTGATACTTAAATCTTGCTGCTTGATTCAATGTTCTAAAATAAAATCAAAGGAGAAAAAATGTTCCAACCAATTGATATTGCAATTATTGTAGTTTTCTTTTTAATAGTATTGTTGGTTAAATCCTACCCCACAGTGGCGGGACGAGTAGTTTTTTTTTGTTAAGATATTATTTGCCACAGCGAAGAATAAGAAATATTAGATTCTGCTTTTTCTTTGCTTCAGCCTTAGCTTTGCACTTTTGTGCATTATAGAATTATACTACGAAACCAATAAATAATTAACACCTTCAAGAAAACCACGACTCTTTAAAAAACTTTCTATTTCATTCCTTGCATTTTCTTGCTTCATATATACCAAAATAAAAACCTCGTTTGGGGTTGAAATATTTTCGTAATAAATTACCTCTCTATCTAAATTTGTTCTCAACTTAATATCAATATAATAAGCTATCTCAACACCGTTATCAAATAAGGGCTTTGCACGTTTTCGTGAATTTTTACTTGCACCCCACACAACAACATTGGGGTGGAAAGGGTTATTCTTTTTCAACCAATTAGAAAGGTACTTTGTTTTAACTTTAAAAAAAGATTCGTTCGAATAAATCGGGTTTGTGCGTGTAAGTCTTTTTTCAGAGTCGTACCATTTAAGAACAATTTCCGGAATTTTTGCAATCTTAATTCCTTTGCTTAACCACCGTAACCACATTTCATAATCTTCAGGAAAATCTCCGCTACGGTACATTCCAATTTTATTAGCAACCTCTTTACGCCACATTGTTGTGGGGTTAATAAGAGGCATCTCAACAAACTGTTTATTTAGCAGTTCCTTGTAAGTAATTATTGAATTACTCCAATTTACATAACGCTTAAATCCATCGGTATATTCCGAGTGCGGAATGTACTCCACTAAACCGGCAACTGCACCATAATCAGAGTGGTTATCCAAAAAATCAATTTGACTTTTTAATCTTGTTGGATAGGCAACATCATCAGCATCCATTCTTGCAACATATTTTCCCTTTGTAATTTCAAAACCTTTATTTGAAGCAAAGACAACTCCTTGCTTTTTTTCAGTAGTTATAAGAAATCGTTCATCTTTTCCCACCCATTTTTTTGCTATTGTGTAACTTTTATCTGTTGAGTTATTGTTAATCAAAATGCACTCAAAATCTCTATAACTTTGTTGAGCAATACTTTTAATTGCTCTATCAAGTGTAAACTCAGCATTAAAAAAAGGGAGTATAATGGATACTTTTGGTTTAATTCTCTTTCTCCTCGGTTTGATGTAAAGTAATTATTTTTTATGGTATAAACATTGCTCAAATATATAAATATTAAAGTTTTTACGAAACTGCTTTGTACTTTTTAGGAATAAGATAATCCCTGCACGGCAGGATTACCTTATTTGTGAAACCTCTTTACGCAACATTTCCCTTGCTCTTTTTCAAAAATAATCCAGCACATCAAAATAAAATGTAGCCATACTACTATATTTGTTTAAGTTTACAAAATAATATAAATATAGTAATCTGGCAGTTGGGTGAAGATATAAGCAGTTGTAGGATAATCTTGCCTATTGCATCGGATGAGATCTAACATACCATTTTCATAAATTGCCCACTAAGGAGAAACTGATTGTTTGGAAAAAGAAGAAATGAAAAAATATGGTTTAGGAAATTATTAAACTCGAATTATTTTTTAATAAATGGCGATAAATCGCAAACGACAAAAATAAAGGAACTTAAAGCCGTAGATACGTAGCTCGCTACGTATCTACGGCTTTAAAAATAAAATTAGAATCTATTCTTTCCCAACATCCTTAAAATTAAGCATTAAACTCGGATCAATTGCATCAAAATAAACGACTTTACGACTAACGCCTGTCCGCTTAAATCCGCTAATCTCAACTAACATTTCAAAGTAAAGGGGTAATGAATCAAATTTATTTAGCATTTGTTCTTCAATATATTGCAACCCAGATTGTGAAGTAAACATATCTACAGTTTCAACCAAAGATATATGTCCGATACCTGCAAATATAATAATAAAATTCCCATTAGGTCCTGGTAATTTAGATATAAGAGCATAATCTCTATTGTAATAATCATTTGATTCTTGAATCGTACTTGTTTTTGTTGAACGTGTTCGAAGAAAAGTTTTTATTGTATCACCAGCATTATTTAAAATATTAAGTAATTGGGTTTCGGGAGGGTGTTGAATATTTAATTTGGAAGTATAATAGTTTAATATCCTAAGATTAAGAAATTTACCAAAATAGATTATATTGTTTGATTTAATATCTTCCCAAGTTAAAAGTGATGAACGTATTCCTTCAACTCTATTATGTGCATTATATAATATAGGAAGAATATCGATTAAGTTTTTATAAGTATGATGAGGTAACATCGATAAATCTGTGGAGTGGATTTTCCTTTCTTTTTTTGTAATTCTATACTTTTCTAATTCTTTATAAGAATTTATCCTATCATCTCTAATTTCTCGCCCATAATCAGAATCTTGCTCAAATTCTTTAAAAGTGAAATAGTCACCAAAAACTAATTTAATTGGAAAATTATTAGTTACTATATCATTCCAGATAGGGTCATCAATATTCTTAATATCGCTCTTTGTATTTAAGATTATTATTACAGCAATTAGCAGTAGCAGTGTAAAAGTTAAATAGATGTAATGATGAAAAAAAATTTTCTCTCTTAATAAAAGGAACTGTTTCAATTGTTTTTTAAAAAGGTTTTTTTCTTTGAACTCAACTTCATATCGCCCCTTAGGAATAGTGAGCCTAATCTTTTCAGATTTCCCTTCGTTTTGATAATAATATTGAAGTTTATTTCTAAGTTTATGTATGTTAGAACGAACTATGGAATCTTCTGAAGGGTTGAAGTTTTTATCACGATTATAAAGTTCTATCGCAATTGTAGTTTCTTTTGGAACATTTTCATCTATAGAACATTCAACAAGATATTGGAGTAAATCACATTTTAACTTTGAATTAGCAAATTCTTTGCTATTTATAATGCTACCTAATATTTCAAGTTTTTCTTTATTGTTCAACATAGAATATATAGTATTTAATTATATCAAATTGCAAAAAAACAAATTATGTATATACCAACCAAATTCGCAAAAGAGGTTCTTGCATATAATTTAGATTGTATATAGAAAAAATTCATAAGTAAATATGTGAAAATATTATAATATTTGAAAGAGTAAAAGATTGGTTCTTCCAAAGGTCTGTCTTGTAAGGATGCACTAAAGTGTAAGGTAAAGAGTGAGGCAAAGTAAAAAAAGAATCGAATATTTTCTTCGACATAAGGTCTCATACTATAGTATGCATCCTTACAAGACTGACCTTTGGGAAAATTGGTTGCAAAAGTTTCACTTTTTTTGCCAAACGGATAAATCTATTGGTAAATGAGAAAAATTTGATTATAATTGTATCTATTCATTAAGGTTCGCATTGAACCGAAATGTGTGAATTCTAACCAAAATCTACAAAAGACAACTTATAAAAACAGTTACCTCACTGTTACTTTACAGTTTATTTCTTGACCTTTTAATAATATACTAATATACTTGCTCAAGCTATTACAGAATACTTCCATCAAAAAGGAACCGTAATTATGTATAAAAAGTGTACCAATTTATTTAGACTCCTACAAATATTCACCTTCCTACTTTTATTAATCACAACAACCTTTGCCGGTATTACAGGCAAATTATCCGGAACTATAACCGACTCTAAAACAGGCGAAGCCATTCCAGGAGCCAACATTATGTTAGACGGAACAACTATTGGTGCCGCTACAGATTTTGAAGGCTTTTATACGATATTAAATATACCACCCGGAGAGTATAAAGTAAAAATATCTTCTATTGGATTTAGAACTGAATATATAGAGCAAGTAATAATAAGTATTGACCGTACAACAAAATTAAACGTATTGTTATCAGATATCTCTTTAGAACTAGAGGGGGAGGTAGTAGTAGTAGCCGATAGAGAAAAGATAAAAACAGATGTTTCTTTTGCCCAAACCTCAATAACTACAAAAGATATGGCTACTTTACCGGTAAGCCCGGATGTACGCGAAGTAATAGCTTTTGCACCTGGTGTTTATCGTAACGATAAAGGGCAAATTGAAATACGAGGCGGACAGATGGATGAGGTTGGTATTTACGTTGATGATATATCGATGCAAAATGCTAGAACAGGTGTCGGTGTTCTTAATATGCCGCAGGGGGCTATACAGGAGATTCAAGTAATACGAGGAGGTTTTAATGCCGAATATGGGCAAGCTCAATCAGGAATTATTAATATTGTTACGAAACAGAGTTTAACTAATTATACAGGTTCAATAAATATAAATGTAGGTGCAATACAGCAAAAACATTTTGGACCAAATATATTTAGTGCCGAAAACTATTATCATGTGGGTCGTTTCTTAAGTATGGATTCAGTTTACAAAAGCATGCCTTGGACAGGAGAGGAAAAATCATTATTGTTTCAAGGCTGGGATAACTGGTGGGCAGATTCAACAATTGATAAAAATGATACCTATAATAAGCTAAGGGAGGGCGAACCCCTTCCTTATGGCACAAATGCAGAGGAAGCTTTAGAAATATGGAAGTATCGACATCGTTCACAAGAGTATTCCGACGAACCTGATTTAAATATTGATGCAACACTTACCGGACCAGTACCATTTACAAGTAATAAATTAAGTTTCTTTGTAGCAGGTCATTATAACCGAAGTATTTATCCCTTTAGATTCTACCGCAAAGATTATTCTGAGTATTCGGGTACTTGGAAATTAAATTATAACATAAATAAAAACAATAGACTTTCCTATCATGGTCTTCTAAGCAATCAAGAAGGTGCTGCATCAAATGCAGGCTCTACAAACCTTGCAGATCCTCGTCATTGGGTAAGTAGCGCTATAGTAGCCGGGCAAATTTTTGGTGCTGCCAGTGGAAATTCTACAGGTATGTATAACGCCCAAAGTCTAACTAAAATGAATAGCTTGGATGTAATTAATCATGCATTAAAATATAATAATGTAATAAGCACTAATTCCTTCTTCGAAGTAGTTTTCTCTTATAATAAAACTAAAGAAAACACTGAAATTGACCTGCCATTTAGAGACTTGAGCGATATTGTGAAAGTTATTGGTGGTGATAGTTTGGATAACGCTCCATATTTTCCAACCATTAGGGTTGGCGATAAGTTTTTTGGCGGTGCAGATATACTTGGAAAACATGGTATGGGTGGAACAGCCAACCAAGACTATGATTATACATCAAGTGAAAGCTTTACCTTCAAGGCAGATTATACCAACCAGTTAGATAAAGTTCATATGATAAAGACTGGTATTTGGTTTTTACGTAATAGGATGAAATTAGATTATGGAAGGAAAGATCTAATTCACACATATAAAGGGGAGTTAGTTGACGAATTAAAAAAATCATGGTTAGAAAGAGATATTACTTATTATGAATTTGCCGCTTACTTTCAGGATAAAATAGAATTTGAAGGCTTAGTGTTTAATGCTGGGATAAGAATGGATGGTTCATTCAATGAAGAACCGGATTTGCCTATTTTTAATGACGCTTACGCCGGGGGACTTATAGAGGATACTTTATATTCTTTTCCAGATTCAGTATCATCAAGAAACAACTGGAAAATTTACATCTCTCCCCGAATAGGTGTAGCTCATCCAATAAGTGAAAATAGTAAGTTGTTTTTTAATTATGGCTACTTTTACCAAAGACCTACTATTACGCAACTATTTTATGATAGCTATCGTCCAAATTACTCTTCTTCTTCTTTAAGAAGAATCTCTAACTCTAATCTCGATTTTAGAAAAGTAATTCAATACGAACTTGGTTTTGAACAAATGGTAGAAAACTGGTTCAGAATTACAATTTCCGGATATTATAGGGACATTACTAATGAAATAGCATCAACAGAATTAACAGATAGAACTAGTTATGTGTATAGTAGATACTTTGCAAACGGATTTGCTAATGTTCGTGGATTTGAGATTGATATTAGGGTACCAAGACATTGGATTTTCAGCGGTTGGGCTAATTTTGATTACCGTACAAAAACATCGGGTGCTTATGGATATGATAGGTATAGCGAGCTTCCGTCAGAACTTGATCGTGAAGAGCGTGAGGCTAGACCAATCACTACTAGGGCTACACCAACTCTAAGAGCAAATTTAGTAATTCATTCACCAGAATTTGAAAACAATGTGCTTCATGCTATATTTTCAAAGTTAAATGTTTCGTTGTTATACCAATGGGAATCAGGCGAGTGGATAACATGGAACGAAAATCCACAAATTAATAAAACTAATCCTTTTAATCTAAAGTGGAAAGATTTTAGCAGGCTGGATCTGAGAATAATGAAAACTATCGATGTCGGATCATCAGAGATAACTTTTTCTTTTGATATCCGTAATTTATTGAATACAAGATATTTTAATCCTGGGTTGATTGGATTTCTAAGCACTGCTAAAAATTATACTCGATTTACTGACAGGGACTATTTTAGAACAATTAAAAAATTAGGTTTAACACCCGGTGATGTTGAACATCCTGAAATTACAAATATATTAGAGCAAGGTCCTTATTGGATATTCTATGGTGAACCGTTACAAATGTGGTTTGGTGTTGAGTACGCTTTCTAATTTTGGTTGAAAATTTAATGGAGACAATAAATATGAAAAACATAAAACTTCTGATTGGATTTATTCTTTTTTTTACTTTACTATCCATGAGTGATGTTGCTGCACAAAGGTGGGGTATTATAATGGATGGCGGAAGGTTCATGTGGAGAATTGAACCTAAAAATCATACTAAAGCTTGGACAATACCTACGGTAAATGGAATTTACCCTGGCGATTATAGGGAAGACCCTGGTTACTTAAATAATATGCATGGTGTTCATAATATATTTTTAACCGATGATGATAAAGAACATCCATGGAATCCCTTTGTTAGCGGCGTATCAACGTTTACTTTCGGAGGAGCAGAAGTTGATGGTCAGATAAAATATATGCGTTATGCCTATCCTATAATTACCGTTGATGGTGTAAACGCGGGACGTTATCAAGACCCAACATTTATAGTTGACCCGGACCTCGATTGTGAAATGAAAGGAACAAACAGAGCGAGGACTTTGCTTGGATTAACCATGTACACAACAACCTATACCTGGAGTCATCCTGAATATCAGGACATTGTAATTAACCATCAGCAAATTATAAATGAAGGATATTGGTACAAGTGGTTTGATCCGGTGCAGGAGGATACACTTTCACCCAATCACTATAAGGCAATATGGATTAAAATGCAGAGAAGGTATGTCCCTGGATATCATTCAGAAGCATTTCCGGAAGGTATTCAGGAAATTAATTGGAACTTTTGGGGTAATGGTGTAACAGACGGAATTACAGACCCATCAGAAATTTTAATGTACCAATGGAACCCGGATAATAAAGAGACACCATTAGAGGATGAAGGTGAGTGGCACGAAGGTAATCAAAGTTTCTATTTTCCCTATTATTTTGGACATGGATTTCTTCATGCCGATGGACGCTTGATGGAAAGCGACAAGATAACTTCTCCGTTACATTGGTGGGGTATTGAAACTTACCCGCATTCATTGGCTAACACCGATTTAATATCATTCAAAGCTTTTCTTCAAGCAAGATATAAATATGGAGTTGATCCCGGACTATTTCAACCTGAAAGTGGTTATAGTAATCCGCATTATCGTAATCCTGATGGCGATACTGAAAAAACATTTCTCGCCAATGGCTGGTATGATGCAAAAATGCATTATTACTTTGGTCCATTTGAAAGTGAGGTAGGTGATACAATTAATTTGTGGGTAACACATCTCGCCGGTGGTATTGAACCGCAAGAAGCTGATACGTTAGGAAAAATATGGGGAGAAAAATATGATCCAAATACATATCCAGCAGGCTGGTCTGATGAAGATATAGCATGGAAAAATGATATTATCCGCACAGCTGGTGTAAACGATATGGTTGGTAATTATCAAAAAGCAAGAGAGATATTTGCAAATGATATGAAAATACCAAAAATGAATCTCGTACCGCCAGCCTGGATAAATATTACCTCGGAACCAGGGTCTATCGGCATTGAATGGGGATCGGTAGCTGGAGCAGTATCCTATAATATTTATCGGGGTGAAGGAGATATTGAACGTTTACTTTATGATAGTCTATCAAACGTAAATGGCTCTGTAACTTCATATTATGATTCAAGTGCAGTACGTAATTTCACCTATTATTATTATGTAACTGCCGTAGATGAAGATGGGATAGAAAGCAGCCATTTTGTAGTTAGACCAAACATAGGAGCTTCTCCAACTACTTTTACTGGTA
>JAKIUC010000040.1 GCA_021647785.1 Melioribacteraceae bacterium | reverse complement strand
TCTTATTGTTTATAATGCTCTTGGACCAGTGATCTCAACACTTGTAAATGAACATCAAACTAGTGGTAAGTATTTAGTTCAATTTAATGCAAGTAATTTACCAAGTGGTGTTTATTTTTATAAAATAGAGAGTGGCAGTTTTACCAAAGCAAATAAAATGTTGCTAGTGAGATAGTAGAAACTATCAATACAGAATACTAAATAGATATTACTTTAGCTTAGATAATACTAGAGGCGATACTGCACAAAATAAATGATAAAGAATGTAAATTTGTTAGAAATATTTTTAACATAATGAAAAGGAGATAAAGTTGAATAAAGTAAAATTATCATATGTGTTTTTTTATATTCTTATTATTACAAATTATTTACAAGCACAGCCATTGGTGGAATTAGACTTTAACGTTGTAGCCTCCATCCCAGCTCCAGGTCCAAGTTCTTCTGGATTGACATGGGATGGAAATAATCTATGGGTTGTGGATGATAGCACAAAAATGATATACAAACTAAACTCATCCAAAGGTACTGTTCTAGATTCTTTTAATTCACCAGGAAATAATCCAACGGGATTGACTTATGACGGTGAATATTTATGGAATTTGGATGATACTGAAAAATTATTATTTAAATTAAATCGAGAAAGTGGTGAAATTCTTGATACTCTTAAGTTACCAAATGAGGTTAATGGGGTATCATTACTTGAGAATGATGTATCTGGTCTAGCATGGGATGGGGTACATCTTTGGAGTGCATTTTCTGCTGGTTGGAGTAGTTCCGCTTTTAGCATTAATCCAAATAATGGTTCTGTAGATACATCATTTTTTTGTACTGCCAATGATTTAACGTTTGACGGAATTAATTTATGGACTTTACATAATCAAACTTCTTATACATCCATTGTCTCAAGTTGGATTATTCCTTCTGGGAAAGAGATAGCATTTTTAAGAATACCTTACCATTCTTTAACAGGAATTACTCATAGTCACAACTTCTCTTTTTGGTTAGTGGATAGTTCAATAGACTCATTATTTATGATAAGTATGAGTACTACGGATATAAATAATTATCATAATTCTTCAAATAGTGTTAAATACTTTTTGCTCTATCAAAATTATCCTAATCCGTTTAATCCATCTACACAACTAAGTTATCAAATTCCAAAAGATGGATTTGTAAGTCTGGTTGTGTACAATACTCTTGGTCAAGTAGTTTCAACACTTGTAAATGAACATCAAACTAGTGGTAAGTATTCAGTTCAATTTAATGCAAGTAATTTACCAAGTGGTGTTTATTTTTATAAGATAGAGAGTGGTCGTTTTACTAAAGTAAATAAGATGTTACTGCTAAGATAATTCTAAAACAGTGGGGTAAGTTAAATGCTTGCCCCAATTAAAACGTAAGTATAACCAACCGCTCTAATCAGACCGCCGTTATTATGGGGTGTTTTTGCTTAGTTGGGTTAAGTTTTGGTATTAAGTTTATAAAATTTAGATTTGAATTATTAATTTTTTTTTAACATGTGCGTAGAATATGCGCCTTTAAAATAAAATACGGCGGCTGTTAAGCGGTAACGCCATTATACTTTTTGTGGAGATTATCTAATGATAAAATATTATTTCATATTATTATTTGTTTTAATTCTTGATATCTCATGTTCAGATAATTCAAATCCAATTATTCCTGAGAATGAAGAATCATATGTTTTTGCATTTATTGATGGGGATTATCCTAATCAAAATTTAATTATTATGAACTTAGAAAATTCAAAACAGGATACATTAATAAAGAACATGCAAATTAATAGTTTCCCTATTTGGTCAAATGATGGTAATAAGATATTGATTTCATCAGATGGTTTAATATATACAATAAATAAAGATGGTAGTGATTTTAAGATGATTGGAAATAAAATGGAAAATCTCGGCCATCCTCAATGGTCTTTCGACAATCAATATATTGTTTTTCCAACAAATGAAGTTCAAGAAAATGCAATTGCAATATTTAATAATTCCACAATAGCTGAAAATTATATCACCTTTGAAGAGGGAGGTTTGGGCGGTCCTCATTCTTTTGCATGTTCACCCCTCAATTATAATTTCTTGTTTGTAAATTATAAAGATAGATTCCGAAGGTTATATTTGATGAATTTTATCGATTCATCATATTCCCAAGTAGCCATTGGCTCAAGTATATACGATCCTTCTTGGTCTAGAGAAGGCAAAATGTTTGCATACGGTTATAGGGGAGAAAGAGAGAGCGGTATTTATATTCAAAACGTAGGTGATACATGTTCCAAAATTATCTCCGAGGGGTTATCTTCGGCTAGACTACCCAAATGGTCTCACGATAATACTAAAATATCTTTTTGTGGAACCACGTCTGGGGATTCACATGGTCTCTATTATGTCGATTTATTATTAGAAAAACAATTTATTATTGATAATAATAAGATGCTAATACAAAATGGTTCGTGGTCGAATGATTCAAACTACATAGTTTACCATAGAATAAATAATGATGATAGTTTTTCAATTATGATTTTTAATGTAGCAAGTGGTGAAAACACTGAGCTTCTAAATTCTAAGAAGCAATTAAAATATCCAATTTTTTCACCAAGTAGTTAAAAGTATAACGAATAAGGTTAGATTGTGTGAGCGTTTTCCAGCGAACCACAATCTAACCTTCTTGCTATGTTAAACTAAATTTGCATCAGTTTTTTGAGATAAAATAAAATTTATGAGGTTATTGAAATAATTGAAACTTTGGAAAGAGTTCCAACAAAATATTTGAAATCAATAGTTGGTGCAAAAGGACTATATGAGGCAAGAATAAAGTTGGGTTCTAATATTTGGCGTGTGTTTTGTTTCTTTGACGAAGGCAAATTGGTAATTTTATTAAATGGATTTACGAAGAAAACTCAAAAAACACCAAAGAATGAAATTGAAAAGGCAAAGCGATTAATGCAAGAGTATTATGGAGATAAAGAACAATGAAAACCAAAAGTTGGACAGAAATAAAAGATAGCGTTTATGGTGAAAGCGGAACGCAAAGACGAGATGAATTAGATAGGGATTTTCAATCCTTTCGAGTAGGAATGCTTTTAAGAGAAGCTCGAAAAAAAAAGAACTTAACACAAGAAGAATTGAGTCAAATTATTGACAAGAAAAGAACATATATTTCTCGTGTGGAGAATAATGGAAGCAATTTAACTTTAAAAACTCTATACGATATTGTAGAAAAAGGATTAGGCGGAAAAGTTCAAATTTCAATTAAAGTGTGAGTTTTTCTTGTAATACACACATAACCATTCGCTCTAATCAGACAGCAGTTACGTTTGGTCTTTTGAAAATTTTATGTAATATAGGGATGTAAGCTCAACTAAATATATATATATTATTACAGCATCTGCTTAGTTGTATTGCCGTTATTCTTACTGAATGTGTCAAGAGAATAATCAACAAATGGAGGAAAATATAAAAGGAAAACGAGTAATTATTTACTTAATTTTTTCATTACTATTTATTACATGCAAAGATACTATCACAGAAACAGACTCTAAAGAATTATTGGAAAAATTATGGATTTTAGAATCTTTTGAAGAAAATGGGACAACTATTATTCCATTAAGTAATCAAACTTATAATATTCAATTCTTTACTGATAGCACAATGAAAGGAAGAAGTGATTGTAATCAAATAGGAGGTAAATATAGACTTGGTTCTAATAACTCAATAAAGGTTATTGAGTTTGGGACTACAAAAGTTCATTGTGGTGAAAAGTCAAAGTACGATGAATATTCCACCGCAATATCTGAAATCTATTCTTATCGTATAAACTATGATAAATTGTATCTGTATTATAAGGAAAAATCAAAAATGATATTTATCAAAGAATAATGATTAAAATATTAATTTTTCATCCAGTTAAATGTTTATGACAAACATTGCAACTCGTTCTATCAGAGAGCATGTACGCTTTGGTTTTTAATTTTGTGGGTGAGAGTTTTGCTCCCTGATTTTCTAAAAGTTGTTCAAGGTTAAAATTGTGTTTTTTATGAAAAACATTGAGTTTGCTTGTGGCGCGCGTGAAACTGCTGCTGTTAAACTCTAGCGTCATTAGGCTACTAAGGAGAATTACAGATGAACTCGAATGAGATAATTTATAAAATAGGATTGCCAGAGCAATTCAAAAAAAGTGCAGCTAAATTATATGATGAGGCATTTGGGAAGAAATTCTCAGTAGCGGTACAATCCGATACAAATCGTCCTCTTCTGTTACAAAGTTGTTTCATGCTTGAATATGCAATAGTAGCAATATCAGAAAACAAGCTAATAGGTATTGCAGGTTTTCATACTCCAAGCGGGTCGTTAACAGGAGGAATGACGTATAGCCAATTACTCGCACAGTTGGGTTTCATAAAAGGTAATTGGGCAGCAATTGTTTTTAGTCTTTATGAAAGAAAACCAAAACCTGGAGAATTGATAATGGATGGTATAGCTGTTAAAGCTGATTCCCGAGGAAAAGGTGTTGGCAGCAGATTACTTGAAGAAGTTGCAAATTATGCAAAAGAGCATGAATTTAATCGTATTCGGTTAGATGTTATTGATATAAACCCAAAAGCAAAGAAATTGTACGAACACAAAGGATTTAAGGCGGTAAAGACCGAGTATTTCCCATATTTGCGGTGGCTTCTTGGGTTTAGTGGCTCTACAACAATGGAGTTAAATTTTGAAGTGGAAGTCTAACGAAACAAAGAATTCATCTCAAAGCCCAGCAAAAGGGTTTAGCAGTCCACTACTCCAAACTCAGAATCTATAAATCTGTTATTGAATCTATTCCTTCAGGAGGCGGAAGGAAGAATCTGATGTTTTTCACTTTTCCATTTTTTTGAACAACTCTATCAATATTTTTCTTAATTAAAATTGAGTGTTCAATAAATAAGTCATTATCAATATGGCTTCCAAAAATATAACTTGTTCCTTTTATTGTAACGTTATCCCCAATGATTGTAGGGTATTCATCATTCCCAGTCATATTTACACTCGATTCTATTCGAGTATTATTTCCAATTTTGATATTCCCTTTTACAATATCACCCCAAAGTACTTCAGAATTATTTCCAATAGTCATAGTTTGATTAACAAATGTAGAGAGATGAACATTCTGCCAGATTGAAACATTTTCACCAAAAACAATATTTCCTTTCACATAAACATTTTTCATTAAAGAAAGATTATAATTTATCTTTACTCCCTTTCCAAGATAAACCCCTTTCCCTATTTTGATATCTATCGGTTTTCCCTTTTTATCTAAATCCAAAATATCATTTACAACATTTTCATGAATAAAGAAATCATCCGGTGATTCTATTTCAATTATATTCTTTATCAATTCATAAGTCTGCTTTCGTGCTATATGTTCCATTTCAAGCAAAACAGATTTGTTGTTGAACCCCATTAAAACGTGCTGTTCGTGGGGATGAACAGCGCGAACCGTAAGTCCATTATTATTAAAAATAGAAATTAAATCGGTTATATAAATTTCACCCTGTACATTATCACTTTCAATTTTATCTAACAGTTTCCTTAGGTGTTTATAATCAACAGCATAAACCCCCGAATTGAATTCGTTGTTTTCAATTAATTCCTTTTTAGTAAAACTGTAACTCTTATTATGGAAGGAAGTCAAATATTTTTCATCATCTCTTAAATTCAAGATGTCTTTATGTTCAATAATCTCTATCACTTTACCAGAATCCTCACCGGATGCTTCTCCATTTTCATCAAACTCCTTAACTCTAACAATACGCCCATAAGCATTGTTGTTTGGGTTGCCCTCATATAGTCCAGTTAAAACCATCATATCTGCCCTCGATTTTAAGAAGCTATCTTTGAAGTCTGAAATTGATTCACTATCAATCAGCCCCATATCACCAGGTAATATATATATTGTTCCATCATAATTATTTTCAATTTTTTCAATTGCAACCTGAACAGCATGCCCCGTTCCTTTCTGCTCCTCCTGATAGGCAAATGTTGTATTCGGATTATTACTAATGGCACTAATTACATCGGGTGCTTTTATTCCAACAACAATAATTGAATTCACATTTGCCAGACCTTTTCTGCAGGCATCTGCAACCCGCTCCACTGTAGGCTTTTCCCATATTTTATGAAGCATTTTTGAAGTGTGCGATTTTATTCTTTTACCATGCCCCGCTGCAAGAATAACTGCCGTCTCTTTTATCGAGTTATCAAATTCACATTTTTGATTATTAATTAATTCGTAAACTAATTTATTTTTGTTTTCCATACTTCTCTCAAACTTTTCAAATTTTTGTTTTCAAAGTTAACAATTCTTGTTAATAATTAAGATACATTTTTGTATAATTGAAAAAGAGAAATATAATTTTAAAACAATTAATTTACAGAATGAAAAGATACATTTTACTTTTAACAATTTTAGTAATCAGTTCCAGTTTTGTATTGGGGCAAAAATCGGGATTGGGCATTGGGTTAATGCTTGGCGAACCAAGCGGATTAGCTGGAAAATATTGGCTTAACGAAAATAACGCAGTAAACTTTGGTATTGGTGCCGGATTATTAGGAAGTAACTCCGGGCTCTCCTTCCACGCTGATTATCTTTACCACATAAACAATTTAATTAAATGGGAATACAAAACTACCTTCTACTATGGCTTTGGATTGCGTATGAGATTGCCATCTAATTCTTCCACTGCCATTGGCGTGAGAGGTGTAGCTGGTGTATTGATGCTTGTTAAGAATCTACCCATTGATGTGTTTCTTGAGTTTGCTCCATCCTTCCGGTTACTGCCAACAACAGGATTAGATTTAGATATAGCTATTGGAGGAAGATACTATTTCAATTTTTAATCCTTGCTATGCACCGAGTTTGCCGAAGTGCGATGTTCTGAGCTTGTCGAAGAATTCTTTTTTAATGGAAGTGTAAAATAAAACTTACTCCCTTTCCCAATTTCACTCTCAATCCAAACATCACCTTTGTGCTTTTCAATAAATTCTTTACAAAGAATTAGACCAAGCCCTGTACCCCTTTCACCATTAACATTGGTTTCAATATGCTTTTCATCAATCCTAAAAAGTTTTTCAGCATTCTCTTTACTAATTCCAACACCAGTATCTGCAACAGAGAGGGTAACTTTTTCATTATCGACTTTTGCATCAATAACAACTTGCCCAAATTCTTTTGTAAAGTTTAGTGCATTTGAAACAAAATTTCTGAGTATCGTTTTTACCATATTTTGGTCGCAATAAACCACTTTGTCGTTACCAATTTTATTTATCAGTTTAATTCCACTCTGCTTAGCTTTAGGATTAAAGAGATAGGTTACTTCAGCAACAATGTCATAAAGTTGGTGTTCTTCAGGTTCAAAATCTATTTCCCCTCGTTGTACCCTTGCCCAGCTAAGCAAATTTTCTAAAAAGGCGTAAAGGTTTTTTGAACTATTATGAAGCATTTGTGCCGTTTCAATTTTTTTATCTTCCGAGTCATTATTCTCTGGGTCTGCCAGAATCTTGCTCAATCCCATTACAGAGAAAAAGCTGTTTTTTAAATCATGCGAAATAATTGAGAAAAACCTATCCTTATTTGCATTAAGCTGCTGTAATTTCTTTTCAGATTCTGCAAGCTTATTAGACAAATAGACTAAATCTTTTGCGTTTTGCTCTAAAAAACTTAAATCTTCTTCCAATACATTATCATTGCTTTCTGATATTAAAGAATAGACTGGCAGTTCTTTTTTTTTTGCTTTCTCTTCAATCTTTTTATCTTCAGGCATCTCGTGAATTATGAGATATATATAATCTTTCCTCTTTATTTTTAGGGATGTTGAACGCACCATAACCGATTTAGTTTCACCTTTTGAGTTTTTTTGGCGGCTTTCAAAATAATCTCTTCCTAACTTTTGAGACCGTTGATGCTCTGCTTTTACTTCATCTTCTTTTAAAACGTTTAAATCGTAAATCTCCTTTTGATGCAATTCATCTTCTGAATAACCATAAAACAGTTGTGCACTCTTGTTGCTATTAACAACTCTGCTCGATTCTACATCAATCAATAATTTAATAGCATTATTGTTTTTTAATATTCGTTCAAAAAACTTCTCGGTTTTATTTAATAGTTCACTATCGGTATCATTTGCCAAATGCTTTGCAAACTCACTTTTGACTATTTTTATTTCGTGTGATGAAAATTCGTTCATATTATTTTTAATAATTTGAGGATAGTTAATTTATACAGTTACAAAAATAAAGAAGAATGATGAAATTTAGAATATAATTTTTCGAATAAATTAATAAAAAACTAACCCAACGGCTCCCACAACAAATCCTACAACAAGATTAATGGCTTTCAATGCCATAAAACTTTTTTTTGATAGTGCTAATAGAGGTATAGTACCATGCCCGTCTTGAACAATAGAGCTGGCAATAAGAATAGAAAACGGAATTGTACCACTCACAAAAAGTGTAATAAAGACCAAGTGCGGACCCGACTCGGGAATAACACCAATAATTACAGCAACAATTAAAACAATCCATAAGTTCGATTCAATCCATTGAGATAAATCAAAAAACATTTCAAGAAAATGAATTGCAGCCAACGCTCCTAAAGTCCATAAAAATATTTTTAATAAATGTTTTTTAAGAACATGTTCCCAAAGATGCTCCTCCAAAAAATGATCGGGTACAGTTATAACAACAAATAATCCGAATATTGCCGAAAGTATTAGGGTTATATTTATCCAACTCAACTCATGTTGCCCAGTAAAATTAGGGACTTGAAGCCCGATTAATAAAATTAGAAGAGTTATAAGCAATGCTCTTTGGAATGTAATCCTTTTTAAGTGTTCGGCAATATCCCTAATTGAAAAGCATGGACTCGCTTCATTTTCATGAACCTCAAGTTTATGTTGTTCACTATCGAAGTTAAGATTAAATTTTTTCATTACAACATCAGTTGTAATTCCTACAACAAACCCAATTACTGCAATAATTAAAAATAACCAAATTGCCTTTGCAGGAAACAGTGATAACATCACATAGGCTTCATCACCACTGGTAGCAATCATTGTAGCAACTAATGCACCAAACCCAACAACCCCGTGGGAATATAGAGATACAATAGCATACGCACCAAGGCATCCGGGAATTATACCAAAAAAAACGCCAAGTAAGTATTGCCCATACTTGCTTTTTGAAATCTTATACTGCCAACTCCCCTTTGTAACAACATTGATATATTCAATAAGAAGCATCATTGTAAAAACGAAACTGGTTATTGTTAAGGCATTAAGAAGTATGTTTGATGAGTGTTCGTGCATTCTGTATTATCAATTGGTTTTTAAACTGTAAACATACGAGATTTTAATAGCTAAATTAATTATTTTATTAGAGTAATTATCTGCTTAAATAGCTTTTAACTTTAATGGTAATGTAATGCCAAAAGGAAAAAACACAAAAGAACGAATTAAAGATGAAGCTCTAAATCTGTTTTCACAATATGGTTTTGCCGGTGGTTCGGTAAGGGATATTGGAAAGAAAGCTGGAGTTAGAGAGAGTGCCTTATATAATTATTTCCCCTCAAAAAAAGAGATTTTAAACGAGCTAATTAAAGATGCAAAAAAGTATTCAGTTGGTGTTGAATTATTAACAGATGAGTTGTTAGATAGGCTGAATAAGCCAAAAGTTTTTATCGAAAATTTTGTTAAGATACTTTTAAAAGAGTGGGATAGTGAAAAACAAAAAAAATATTTGAAATTGGTTTTAATTGAACAGTTCAGAAGTGAACACTTACAAAGTGAGCACCTGCAAGGTGAGTACCTACAAAGCGTGGATGAAAATAAGATTTCTATCAATTTATTGATAGATGAAACTATTAAAATTTGGGAAATGATTTTTACTCAAATGCTAAATTATAGATTTATTAAAAAACATGACCCTAACATTCTTGCAAGAGAATTTGTTTATCCACTCTTTATGTTACGACTGCAACATTTAACAACCGAGAAAACTGATTGGAAATTGTTAAATAAAAAGAGTGAAGAACATATCAATTATTTTTGGACTTCAATTAAGAAATAACTTTTTATTATGAACAGAATACCTACTCATAATGATATTGAAACAACTCACAATAAAATTAAAGAGTTTATTCATCGTACACCTATCTTAACTTCTTCATCAATTAATAATATTTTCAGTAGTTCACTTTTCTTTAAATGTGAAAATTTCCAGAAAGCAGGAGCCTTTAAAATGCGTGGAGCAACAAATGCAATACTCTCTCTAAAGAATAGTAAACTTAAAAATGGTGTGGCAACTCACTCATCGGGTAACCATGCTGGGGCTTTAGCATTAGCCGCACAAAAATTAGGAGTACCTTCATATATTGCAATGCCCAATACTGCACCAAAAATAAAAATAAGAGCCGTGCAAAGTTATGGAGGAAACATTACTTTCTGTAACCCAACTTTGCAGGATAGAGAAAAGACTTTAAACAAAATTGTGCAAGAAACTTCTGCTGCGTTTATTCATCCATACGATGATTACCGTATTATTACTGGACAAGCTACGTGTGCCAAAGAAATTTATGAAGAACTTGATAATTTAGATTATCTAATTACTCCGGTTGGTGGTGGTGGATTGTTAAGTGGTTCAATTTTATCAACACATTATTTTTCTAATTCAACAAAAGTAATAGGGGCTGAACCCAAAGGAGCGGATGATGCCTACCGTTCAATTAGAGACAATAAAATTTATCCATCTGTGAACCCACAGACTATTGCTGATGGATTATTAACATCCCTTAGTGATAAAACATTTAATATAATTAAAAAGGGTATAGATAGGATTATTACAGTCTCTGAAGATTCAATAAAAGCAGCAATGTATTTAATTTGGGAGAGAATGAAAATTCTGATTGAGCCTTCATCCGCAACGGTATTAGCAGTTGTATTGGAGAACCCAGAATTATTTTTGAACAAGAGAGTTGCACTAATTTTATCGGGTGGAAATGTTAGCCCAATATTAAAAGGGGAATAAGCAACCAATGATTATATAAATTATCTTTATATTTGTTATTGGAAAATAAACTATTAGAGTTTTATGAAAAACGGACAAATATTAATAACTGATGATGACCAAACCTTATGCTATCTGCTTAAGGAGGAGCTTATCAATGAAGGGTTTGCAGTTGATATTACATTTGATGGTAAATATGCTATTGAGAACCTTAAGAAAAAAACTTACGATTTACTTTTGTTAGACCTTGAAATGACTGATGTTCAAGGGGAAGAAGTACTACAATATACAAAAGAGAATCAGCCCGATTTACAAGTAATAGTTCTTACAGCAAAAACAGAAATTAGAACAGCAATACAATGTATTAAAGATGGTGCATACGATTTTATAACTAAGCCTTATGAATTTGGTCAGTTAGTAGTAATTATTGAAAGAGCTTTGGAGCATAAAAATCTACTTATTAAAAATAGAGTTCTTGAAAAAAAGATTTATAACGAAAAACCTAAGTCTATAATTGGTGAAAGCCCCGCAATTAAAGATCTTATTTCACTTACAGAAAGAGCTGCAAAATCAGATTCAAACATTTTACTTGAAGGAGAAACAGGAACTGGTAAAGAATTATTTGCAGAACTTGTTCACAAACAATCAAACAGAAATGAAAAACCCTTTGTTGCTGTTAACTGTGCCTCTTTGCCTGATGCACTAATTGAGAGTGAACTTTTTGGTTATGAAAAAGGAGCCTTCACCGATGCAAAAACATCCAAGCAAGGGTTGGTTGAAATGGCTAATGGAGGCACATTGTTTTTGGATGAGATTGGTGAGTTAAGTTTATCACTACAGCCAAAACTTTTAAGGTTTTTAGAAAATGGTGAATTTAGACGAGTTGGCGGAGTTACTAATCTTTCTTCTGATGTTAGAGTAATTGGAGCTACAAATAAAAACCTAATGGAAGAATCTGACAAGAAGAACTTTAGACGAGATTTACTTTTTAGATTAAATGTAATTACACTCACAATTCCTCCATTAAGTAAGCGAGGAAATGATATATTAATACTCGCAGAATATTTTCTTCGAAAAAAATCATCTGTTCGTTCAATAAAAAGATTATCGAAAGAATCTCAACATATTTTGATACGATATTCATTTCCTGGTAATGTAAGAGAATTGGAACATATAATTGAACGCTCACTTATTTTTTCTGAAGATGAAGAGATTCAGCCAAAAGATTTAAGCATTCCGGTTAACAGGAATGATGAGGAATTAATTGTTACTGCAGAAAACATAGTTACATTAAGTTTAGATGAATTGGAAAAGATTCATATAAAGAAAATACTAAGTTCTAATGATTGGAATAGAGAAGATACAGCTCGTGTTTTAGGAATAAGTCAGAAAACACTTTACACTAAAATTCGGAAGTATAATATTAAACGAATAAACTAATATTATATATGGTATTTAGATGAACGCTAACAATGCTGAACAAAAAATATTAACTAATGTTAAAAGAGCAGTTCACGATTTAAATAATATTTTTACAAGTAATCTAACATCAATTGAACAATTGCAGAAACTGTTGGCTGAAAACGAAAACGCTCAAAATCTACTAACTGGTCTTAGCATAAATTCTACAAGAGCTATCGAGATTATTAACTCCCTCTCCCCAACCTCAAAAAAATTAAAAAGACGAATCTCTATTGAAAATATTCTAACTGATGTTCACTCTACTGTTAAATCATCTTTAGAGAATAGAATTAGTCTCAAAATAAATATTGAAAAAAATCTTCCAAAAACAGAAGGTTATTACACTGATTTATACAGGGCTTTTTTGAATCTTACTATTAATGCTATTGAATCTATTGATGATAAAGGGCTTATAGAAATTAGAGCCAATAATACTTCCAAAAATAATTTTGTTGATATCTATATTTCAGATTCTGGATCGGGAATCTCTGATGAGAATTTGCCATCCATATTTGATATTGAATTTAGCACTAAAGCAAGAGAATCAGGACAAGGATTAACAATTGTTAAAGAGATTATTGAAGAACATAACGGAAGTATTTCTGCTAAGAGTTTAATTGGAAGTGGCACAACATTCACTATTACTTTACCTACCATCCCATCTCCGCAAAAAAAACCTTTAGGAAAAAAAATCCAAAATATTTTGTTAGTTGATGATGATAAAACTATTCTTGAACTATTCTCCGATTTACTTTTCTCCTATAATTACAATGTTATTTCAGTTGATGGTGGGAAGAAGGCACTGAATAAATTTAAAAACACTCCGAGTTTTGATTTAATAATAATTGACAAATTTATGCCGGATATGGATGGTTTGGATTTGATAAAAAAAATTAGGGAAAGTAATTCTGAAACCCCAATAATTTTAACTTCTGGTTCTCATGAAACCATAGAGCAGGATTTAACTTATTTAGGGATAAATAAAAAGATAAAAAAACCATATGATTTTGAAGAGATGCTGGATGAAATTCAAAACCTATTGGCTTGAGTTTTTCTTCGCTCCATCAGACAAATCAATTAATTTTACATCATTAACCCAATCGGTTAGAACAGGTGTTTTTATTGAACTAAGCTGATCTAAAACTGCAATAATATCTCGTGCTGCATCCTCAATAAATACTATTCTTTTTTGAATTACCTCTCTACTAATTTCATCTTTTCCTAACTCTCTATTTACAGCAGCAGTAGAAAGATTAATTAAAGTAAGTGGTTGTTTTATTTCATGATTAGCGGTTGAAACTGTGGCGGAAAAAGTTCGCATTTTTTCAAAGTCGAGCATCACCTGCTGCGATTCCCTATAACGCAAAGCAGCTTTAACACGAGCAATTAATTCAATTCTGTTAAATGGTTTTTTTATATAATCGAAAGCACCTGCTTGAAACCCCTCTTTTAAGTCTTCGGCTTCTGTTAGTGCGGTAACTAATAGAACCGGAATTAGTTCGGTTACTTTAGATTTTGATAATTTCTTGCATACTTCAAAGCCAGACATACCGGGCATCATAACATCAAGTAATATAATATCAGGGTTTTCAGACCTCGCAATTTCAATACATGTTTCACCATTGTATGCTACTAAAATTTCATAACCTTCCCGTTGAAGTCTATCTTTTAATACAAAAACATTATCTTTTTGATCATCAACTACTAATACTTTTTTCATAATTTATTGGCTCTTTTTTGAATTGCTTGTTGAATTTTAAATGAAAGAGTTGAAGCATTTACTGGTTTAGTAATTAAATCATCAAATCCATTATTTCTGATAATACTTAAATCGTCTAACATTGCTTGAGCAGTAATGGCATATACAAGTAAACTTTTTGTTTCACTATTTATTCTAATTTTTTTGATAGTTTCAAATCCATCCATAATTGGCATCATTATATCAAGCAAAATTAAATCGGGCTTGTTGTTTTCAAGGGCTGATAGACATTCCGCACCATTATTGGCATTCGTAACTTTGCAGCCAACATTCTTAAGAATTTCACCAACCGTAAAAAGTGTATCTTTATCATCATCCACTACTAAAACATTAAACTCGCCATCCAATGTTTTTGCAGTAAGGTTTTCCTTCAAACTTAATGCTACTTTTTCAGAAAAAGCATTTTCGATTGAGGAAGTTACACTTTTTTTTGCTTTTTTCATTAAGGAAAATTGATCTTCAATATTTTTTAACACATCATCAGTAACAGCAGAATTTTGTTTTGCTAACAATAGAAAAGAGTTGTGAATTATTGATGCTTTATGTTTAACCATCAATTTGCTTAAATAAAGGAGTACAGGAATTGACTTTTCGCTACTAAGTTTTTCCAAAGTTGAGGAATTACCAATAACCGCATCAACTATTATTAAATCGATTTTTTTATTTTCATTAAAATTTTCAATTGAGCCAATATCCTTACTGCTATTGAAGATTATGCTGCTATCAATATTAGCAATCTCCTTTTTAAATACATTTTCACTTTCACCAATGTAGAGAATTGATTCAATGTTATTGGTTGCAATTGATGCAATATTAATTATCTGATTTAATCTTTTATCATTTTCAGTATCTGTAATTATATCAAATACATTTAAGATGAAACAACTTTTTTCATAATCACTTAATGAACATAATTTTATTGGCGAGAAATTTTTTGTTCTTACTTTAGAAAATACTTTCCAAATTTTTTCTGTTTGATTTGTAATATTTATTATTGTTCCATCTATATTTTCTGGTAATCCAATCTTCAAAAGGTCAGATAGGTTATCGTTATTTATTGTAGTATAATTTTTATTTTCAAAATATGCTGCAATTATTTTTGTGCTCGCTTCATCTCCCCCTAAAATTAGAACTTCTTTAGTTTTATTTTCTCGCTTCATATTCTTATTAATAAACGCAAAACTTCTATCAATAGAAAACTTCTCAAGAATAACACTATTTAACAAAATGCTAAATGTACTACCATTATATTCGTTAGTGGTAATCTCAATTATACCATCAATCAATTCAACATATTTTTTGCAAATCGCCAACCCTAATCCTGCACCCTGATATTTTTTTGTTTTTGCTAAGTCACCTTGTTCAAATTCGTTAAAAATAATTTCCTTGTTTTCATCAGTAATACCAATGCCCGAATCGACAACACTGATTTGGAGTGAGATATTATTAACAATATTAATTCTAATTTCAATTTTACCTCTTTCGGTAAACTTAATTGCGTTGCTTAATAAGTTTAATAGTATCTGCTCTAACTTGTGTTTGTCGGAATTAATTAATAGATCATACTCACTATTAAAATTTATTTCAAATTCTAATCCACTATCTGCAACAAGAGGCTCCATAGCATTATATATATCAAGAATAAATTCGCTAAGAATAAAATTAGATTTATTTACTTCAAATTTACCAGACTCTATTTTTGAAAATTCGAGAATGTTGTTAATCATTGATAACAGTTTTTTCCCATTCCGCAATACTATTTTTAATCTGTCCTTTGTCTTTAAAAGTGTTGATGCATCATCAGAAATTAGTTCTGTTAAACCAATAATTGAATTTAATGGGGTTCTTAATTCGTGCGACATGTTGGCTAAAAATTGTGATTTAACATGAGTTAACTCTACTGCTTTTTTCCGCTGTGCTTCAAGCTCTTCAGCTTGTTTTTTAAATTCTTTATGCAGTTCCATCAACTCAGAGTTCTGTTCGGAGATTTGCAAATTTTGTTTATGATATTCTTCATTTAAAATTCTTAATTCATTTACCAAATTCTCTAACTGCTCATACGATAAAGCACTATTTAAACCAACAGCTAACTGCTCCATAATTTTTGTTAAAAAATCAACAGGAGTATTTTCCGGAATATGCTCACACGCCAACTCAATTACACCAATTACCTTTTTATTGAAAACAAGCGGCATCACTAATAAGTATCTAATTTTAATTTCAACTAACCCTGTTTTAATAAGTGGTGGATTATCCTCAAATATTAGCTCCACCTTCTTTTTCTTTTCAATAACATTAAGATGAAAATTAGTTTTATCATGTGCTTCTAAAATTGATTGATTTATACCGTACGATGAAATTGGTTTAGCGTTTTTATTATCAACAACATAAAAAACTCCTAAAGAGACATCTGTTGTTGAAATAATTTTCTCTAATACTGCATCACAAAGCTCTTTTAATAATGGCGTTTCATTTATAATTGTAATTAACTCGCTATACTGGCGTTCTATCAACTCGTTTGATTGAATATGATCCAACATTTTATTAAAAACAACACCAAGATTTCCAAGTTCATCCTTAGAGATAATTGGAACTCTGTGCGATAAATCTCCCGCGGCTGTTATCTTTGCTGCATCACTAAGTAATGAAATTTGCTTTCTAATTTTGGTAGTAAAAAGAAGCACAAATACTAATGAGAGTAAAATGCCTGTAAGAGAAATAGTAATTGCAATTGTCTGCATTGTATCTCTAAACTCGGCTAAATCGTACGGTATAGTAAAAAGAAGAAACTTTATTCCCTCGCCAGTATTAATTAAATAATCAGGCGAATAGTTTGTTGAAAAGAAATCTCCATTTTCAAGTTCTTCATAGTATAAGTTAAAACTCTGATTGGATATTCTATTATTTATAGCTTTTATAAAGTATGGGAAATATGAGTTGTTCAGTAAAGAGTGTGATGATACATAAGGGATTTGATTAATTACTAATACTATTTCTGCTCTAATTTTTTCGCTTAACTTATTTAAGTAATCCTCAGTAATTATTTTGCCATAAAAATATGATTTTCCATTTTCCAATTGATAAAACTTAAGAACAATATTTGGGTATTGTTTTAAAAAATCATCGAACGAATCTGTTAAAACAGACTTACTAATTTTGTTGCTATGAATAAAACTTTTTAAGATTATGGTTCGCAATTCTGTTAATTGAAAAACAAAGTCTAATTTTGAATCATCAATAGATTTAGTTTGTGAATTTAAAAGATTAATTAGCTCTTCATCATAAGAGGCAATTTCGGATTGAAAGGCAAAGTTAAAATCTGAAGTTGAGTTTAATAGAGCTTGTGAATGCTGGTTTTTTAATAATGTGTCTGTAACAGAATGATAGATAAATGTAGATGATAATGAAATAATAACAACCACTACAAATGTTATTAGCAATAATCTTACATTAATTTTCATTGTGAACTACATATTTTAAAATCGAAAAAAAATTGCAGCAAAGTTCTCCCAATTGGATATCTCCTGCTCAAATATTACTACAAATTAATAACACAAATTATAAAAAAAATCGCCAAAGTGTAATTACTGTCTAAGAGCGAATGGTTATACGTGTTTAACACTAAACATATTTATTAAATTATTTTTAATCAAAAACTATATTTTACTCCCAAACCAAATTGAAAACCAATACGAGTGCCAATATCTGGAGCATTAAGAAAATCAAATATATGTCCTCCAAAATATTGAGCCTTACTCAATATAGATATTGGAAAGTTCTTTATTTTTTTCTCTAATGCAAATCCTACGAAAAAACCCCAAATATTCCCTTTGCTTGATCTTACTAAATCGTTACTATCTTTAATATAATATTTTTCTTTAACTGCTGTTATATTGATACCACCTAATAATCCTATAACTATAGTATTATTACTTATAATGTTTTTTTGAACACCAATTTTGAACAAAGAATGTTTAATTAAAATATTGTATCTACTATCTCCACTTTCACGATTTTCAATCATTTCTTTTAGTGGAACATAAGCATAACTTATAACTACATAAAAATTATGTGATACAGCATATCCTAAACCTACTCCATAACTAACACCATTTACATAACTATATTCTGCAAAATCTGGAGTGTTTTTTTTACTTATAATAAAATACTCTATCTCCGCACTAATAAAGAAATTCGAAGAATCTTTTATTTGCCCATTAGTAAGCAAAGAAGAGAATAGGATTATTACTAATATTATCTTTTTCATAATTATTATCCGTTGTTTTCTAAAAATAATTTTGATATGATAAACCATACACTATAAAAACACAAATTGGCTCCCAAATGCATGAGAACCAATCTGTATAATTTTAGTTTGTCACTATCTCATCAATAACATCTTTTTTGTTAAATTAACATTTTCTCCAACTAATTTATAGAAGTAGATTCCGGAAGTTAGTTCACTAGCATTGAAATCAATAGAATATTTGCCAGACTCAAAATGTTTTTCAACAAGTGTAGAAATTTCTTGTCCAAGAATATCATAGACTTTTAAGGAGAACAAACCAGCCTTTGAAATTGAAAATTCTATTTTTGTAGATGGATTGAATGGATTTGGATAATTATTTAGTACATCTTCTTTATTTGAATCAACTTCTTTGCTCGTTTGAAAGGACTTTGAAGAAATCATACTTGGTGCTTGTTTCCCAAGTGTTTTTGCCATTTGTTTCAAATAACCATCGCCAAGACAAAGATTTTCGTCATAATAGAGTTTTTCCATCTCAGAATAAATTCGAGAAGCATTTTTTTTGTCGTTAAGATTATTATAATAAATCATATACATATTGTACAATGCATCTCTTTTAAATGATTTATTTTGAGAAAATTGTTTTACAATTTTCTTGTTAAGACTTACAGCTTCTTTATATTTGCCAGTTTCAACAAGCAAACTTGATTTTAATAGTAAGGTTTGATTAATTAATTCATTTTCTGATTTGTCATCTACAATTCCATCTAAATAAGTTTTAATATCTTTCTTTTTTAACTTTTTAGAACAAGAAACCAAAGCGTTTAGTGAGTACCGAATAATTTTTGAATCTGATTTTAATGAAATAATTTTTTTATACTCTTCAATGGCATTTTCGTATTGACCACTAGCCTGGTAGTATCTCGCCAAAGATACGTCCGATAATTGAGAATGATTAAATTTCTCTGTATTACTAGTTGAATAGATTATATTTGGTTGAATTTTACTTAATCCACCTTGGTTTGGGTCTGATGATAAATAAGGTTGATAATCGATAAATGAGCTATTATCTTCATAAAAAGAGGAAGATAATGGAGTTGGGGTTCCCCACCAATTGCTCTCTACAATAACATCACTATTGTAATTTGCTGAAACCTGATATTCTGGTGTACCACTATGGCATTCATTACATGATGATGCGTTGTTGTTATAAATACTATTTTGACTTCCAGATGAATGACAAGCCATACATTGCCCACTGCTAGTTTCTTCATTGAATATAGATGACATTGCATAAATACCAATACCAGAATTATTTTTAATAATATTATGACCATCAATTGCATCAAACTGCGGCGAACTATTTAAAGTAACATACAATCCATGTCCTCCATTATCAGAAACTAAATTACGAGATAAAATAGGGGATGATGAAGCCATATGAATTCCATCATCAGCATTATTTGTAATATTATTGTGTGATAAGAATGGACTTGAACTTGCTAATTGAATTCCAATATTATTATTTAGGAAATTTGAATAAGAGAAAGTTCCGGGATTTGAAGACTGACTAAACAAACCTACATCAGCATTTTTAAAAGTAGAATTCTTTATTGTGTTATTAGAGCTTTGGACATTAATGTTATAAGTTCCACCATCAAAAGTACAATAGTTAAAATAATTATTATCACCTTGCAATTCTATTTCACCCCAACTTTCAGTAGAATTGTAGCGTTCAAAAACAATGGGTGCTGATTCAGTTCCATTAGCATCAATTTTTGAACCTGCTTCTACTACAATATCAACACCATTTTTTAACTTAATATTAACACCACTACTAATAGTTAGTGTTGAATTATTAGTAATTAATAATGATTCATCAAGTGTTACTGATTCATCTAGAGTAAAATCGCGTGCAACTATCCCTAATTCCCAAAGAATTTTGTCAACTACTTCTTGTGGAAATTGATTATGAAAATAATTCGCATTTGCTTGAATTATAAAATCAAATTTCGAATTATTATTTACAATATCTAATGAGCTACTATAAGGTATAAACGTGGGATTAATGTTTTCAAATCTCTTAATCCAGGCTAATCCTGAAGGGAAAATACCTAAGGCGGTCCACCAACCAAAAAACATTCCTGTTGGACTTGGAGACGAAGCTATCAGATAACTTGGTAAATAGGAGCCAGGCACTTTTTCTTCTGTTGTAAGGTAAAATGGTTCTCTTTCTAAAGTTATATCGAAAGGAATAGGAGCAAAATTTCCTCTAACAATTACTTCAAGCCATTTCCCATTAGATAAGTTAGGTGTGCCATTAGAAAAGGAAACACCTATATTATAAGTGCCATTTGGATAACCATTGCCATTATTTAACGAATTCAACTCATTAAAAAATTGAGTTTTTAGACTTCCAAAAGTGTTATAATTCAGCATCTGTTTGGCAGCAGTATTATTAAGCCCATGTTTTTTAAATGAACTATTTGCGTTTTCCTTAATGTAATCTTGTAATGGTTCTGACATAACTGCACCCTGCTGCGGTGAATCAATCGAGATAAATTTTGCAAATGGTAAATTATCTGAATTACCTTCTGCTTTTGCTAATGCATATCTTACAATTAACCCTCCCATGCTTACACCTACTGCAATCATATCATTAAAGCTAGTAATATTTCCAATATACTCAGAAGCAGAATGATAGACTGAGGCATTGTTTTCAATATCTTGTGAATTAAAAATATAATTTACTATATAAATACTATGCCCGTTAGACGACAATGTATTAAATAGCTCACCCCCTGAATGACGTAAAAATTCTGCGGGAGAAACATCATACGCATCAAATCCTTCAGAAACTATAATTGGTTTTTTCTCACCGTTCCCCTCCCAACAAGTAATAGTATTACCATAGTTATCCTTATAAAACTTCTGACTTTGTGGAACAACATAAACATCATATGAACGATAATAAGTTGTTAGTGCAAGAGATTTCCACTCAAGAGTTATTGTATGTTTACCTAAAGTTGCAAAAGGTGTTTTTTTCCAACCTGAAGTTTCTTTTGTTTCATCTGAAAAATATGTAATAAAACTACCACCATCGTAGCTTACTTTTAGTTCAAACATAAAACCATAATCCAAAGTATGAAAATTAATCCATGAATTATTTTGTTGTAAATAAATATCTGTTTTTTCAGGTGGTACAACACTAATATGAACTCCTTGTTTTATATTTGTTTCCTCATACCATGTATAAGCAGATGGAGTATTAGGGGAAGTGTTTGTATAGTACCACAAAGTAGTCGCTTGTTGTATATTTACAATAGTTTGACCATTTGTAAAAATTGATAAAATAATTAAAAATAATAAAGTTGTAAAACGTTTCATAATAACAATCTCCTAGTTAAAACATATAATTAATTGATAAATGGATAAAGCTAAAATTTTGTTTTTTGTTGTAATTTGAAATAAGTTCTGCTCCTATCCCTAAACCCCTAATCCCTAATTCGGTTAAAGGATAAATATAAATCTGAATATTTGACACTAAACTAATAACAGTAGATTTGGATGGTAAAAAATTAGAAATATAAATCTCAGTAATACCTGGTCCCAAGAAAGAAGCAATCATAAAGTATTTATTTGTTACTCTATAACCAACCAAAAATGAAGCAAACCCTTTTTTAAAAAAAACATTTTTTTCATGTGAACCACGCGAATAAAGTCCTAAGCCACTAAAAGATATATCTTCTATTGCAAAATTAAAACTCTGATGATATGAGAAGTTACCTTGCGAAACAGGAATTGTGAAGTTTATCCAATAGTTCCCCCGCGTAGTATCTTGTTGTGAGTATATTAATACATTAAGTAAAAAACAAAATACGATACCATATTGTAGTTTATTCATTTTTTCCCTATTTAATATTTAGAAAATAATTTGTAATTGTTTCATAATGACCTCTTAGAATTGTGAAATATAGTTGTAACTTTTAATAGGTTTAAGATTTATCTCCTTCTTTTTGTGATTTCATCTTTAAATAATTATCAATGTGAACGAATAACTAGTACATAGCCATAGTAATTAAACAAACTCTTTCTGTAAAACTTTTCTGGTTGTTAAAAGAAGTTTATCGAACTTAAAAGGTTTTAATATATAATCATGAACTCCAAGCTGGGCAGCCTTTAGGGCACTTTCAACATCTGCGTTGGCAGTTAGCACAATTATTTTAATATCTGAATTCATTTTTTTAAGATGAGTAAGAAGATAAAACCCATCCTTCTCCGGCATTTTTAAATCGAGTAAAATTAAATTTACATTGGAAGTAGTAATATATTCAAGTGCATCATCTACATTAGTAACAAAATGTGTATAGTAACCTATTTCATTTAAGTCCTCAGAAAGAGTAGCACAAAGCTTAATATCATCATCAACTATTAATATCGAATCCACAACTATTCCTCTTCTTCATCTAATTTACTTTCTTCTATTTCATATTCAGCTTTTTGTTTCTGATTCTTAAGGTCTTTCATATACTTTTCATTCTCTAATATCGCTTTTCTTATTAAGTCATCTTTCTTCTTTGCAATTCTCTCTTTCAGCGGAGGAAGAATTTCAATTTCAATTAAAATTATTATTTCACGTTTAATTATTTGAGTATTGTCAGAACCAGTTAAATATCTAATTCCAAAAACCCACCAAGGCAAATCTTTTAAGAAAGGAATACCACTTCTTGTAATAACCTCTTCGTTTGTAAAAAGACCTCCAATAATAGTTGACTCACCATTAAGCATTAATACTTCAGTTGTAGCAACGGTTTTTCTAATTTCTGTTGATATCTCTCCGGGGTTTGCTGAGCTTCGTTCTGCCTGCAATTGAAGTAGAACATAATCAATTCCATCCTCATTATAATAATATGGAGTAACTTCAACTATTGTTCCTGTTGAATAGAAACGATCAATTATATTACCAGAAAAATCTCTCTCTTTAATTGATATATCTGAACCAATCTGAATTCTACCAGTTGATTTATCGCGAACTGTAATATTGGGTCTTGCTATTAACTCTCCAAGTCCGTTAGTTTCAAAAAATTTAAATGCCCCAATTACATCACCAGTAAAATCACCCATCTCAAAAGATGTATTATTTCCAAGAATAAATTCATGAGCAACTGCTTGCTGCTGATTGTTGCCCCCTTCGGCTTGTTTCTTTTCTTGTGTAAATGTTATTAATTTAGTACCAAAACTTAAACCAGTTTTTTGAATAAGAAATTCCCAATCTATTCCTCGTTCTTTCATGTCTGAAATATTTGCTTCGAAAAAGAGAGCAGATATTTTTATTTCACGAGAATCTACAGGTGCATAAACATCTTCACTCAAATTTTCAGTCGATTTAGATTCGTGCTTCACAATTATAACATCAGCATCTTCAACATAAATCATATCGTGATAGTTAACAATAATATTTAATGCACGCATAAAAGGCATTCTAGTAATTTCAATACCAATTGGTTCACTATAGCTTGGAATTAAAACAATCGTTTTTCCAGTATTTTTTCTACTTACTTTACTTAAAACATCAATTGCTTTATCAAACGGAATATGTTCGGCAAGTGAAACTATTTCATTTGGATTAACAAATTGACTTAATCTTTTTTCTAATTCTCTTTGCCCCAGTAATGGTGCAGTAATTAGTAGCATCAGTAAAATTATTATCTTTTTCATTTTATTCACTCAATTTTTCGTTTTTTTTCTCAAGACTCAAAGTAATCTTCTCTATTATTCCACCTTTGTTGAGTACAAAGTGAACAACATTTTCATCATAATCTATTTCAGTTAAATAACCAAGATAAACTTTATCCCCTTCCCATAATAAATATGTGGTGCCTCGGGAATCAGCAAGAAACGCACCTTCAGGAATTAAAGCCAAAAGCTCTGCCGATTGTACATCAAGTAAGCCATCAACATTTGGTGGAATTTCATTTCTTATTAATGGATAAAATATATCGTAAAGCGGGTTTGGGGTTAATCTATTCTCTTTAGAAACAGATGATGCAAATTGGTCATTATCGGAAAAATATATTGAACAATTAATAGTATAGGTAACAAAGTAGCCAGGAACTCCATCCTCATTAACCTCAACGAAATTATTAAATGCAATAGATGTAATTTTTTTTAATTCCTTACTTTGTTCAATGGCAAAAATCATTTTATAAACATCATTAAAATAAGCAGTGCCAGATAGTTTATATGTATAATACTTGTAGTGTTTTTCAAGTGTAATATCTTGATACTCGATATTAACAAATGATTCTGGAGCAAAATTAAAACTCACTTTATTAATAAAATTGTAAAACTCCGATTGATGTAACTTAACAGGAATATTAAATTTTCTTAAAGCCAGAATTGAATCCAACTCAATAGCTCTATACTTTAAAGTATTTAACTGCTCTATTAATTCTTCAGTATTATAAGCATTAAGATTCAAATCATTCAACTTCTTTTTTCTATCATCAATACTCATTTTCTGATTAAGAAATGTGTATAGACTTCCCGCAACTACAATAATAAGTAGAAGTGCAATTAGAATTAACGTGTTTTTTAATTTACGATTCATTTATTTTTTGTTCTTTTCGGTTTTGAAACTTATCACATATGCAAATGCGTTTTTTTCACGTAATGGTTCATACAAAACATTTTGCAGTATCGAGGAATTACTATATTCTGAGAACTCGGTTAAAACATTTCGAGATAATGAAAAACCTTTCATTGAAACATTAAAGTTGTTTCCTGTTTCCAAGTTAGAAACCCAAAAGTTTCTTCTTCGTTCCACAAAGTTAGAGATTCTCTCTAATGTGTAACCCCATACTTCTGTTCCGCTCATTGCAGAATCGAGAATTGCCTGTGTATTATCAAAATTTGCAATTCTATCGGATAAAGGATCCATTTGATCAAGAAGGCTTTGGTTTTCTATAGCCAATTGCTCAAGGTTATATATCTTATTATCTAATTCTTTAATTTCTTGAACATTAGATAAAATTGTAAATGTAAAATAAAATGTTACTCCAAATATAATAGGAAGCATTGCAAAACTATGCCATCCAAACTGCAAGAATTTTTGATTTTCCTGAATATAGCGAGGCAGAATATTGATACCTACCAATTCTTTATCAAGTTCGGCATAATACTCGTAAGCGGCGGCAATAGGAATTGAGTATGACGAAATATCCTTTTGTTCTTCTTCAGGAATGTTCAGAATATCAAACATATCAAATTTTAATTCAGCAACATTGGCTTCCGGAAATGTTCCATAGAATGAGAGAACTAAATTTTCAGTACGGTCATCCCCGCAAATTACAACATTATCTAATCTTGGAATTCCACCATTTTCCATCTCTAATAAAATCTTAGAGAAATAAACATCGTAAGTGTGTAAATTTTGGGTTCCAATATCTAAAGTGGCACCAATGTGTTTAAGGTTTTGCCCTTCTAAGAAAATTAGTTTACTAAACTCTTTTCCAATATAGATTATTAGAGAATAATCTTCCGGAAAAAACTTAGTGGTTTTTGAAACAAAACTGGCAAGAGCAATTTCAGCACTCTTTATTGAATGAATTTTATAATATCTTTTACCATTATAATTAGCAACAGAATTGATAAAATTTGCCATCTCAACATTGGGGTCAGTAAAAACACACAAGTGTGTTTTATCATCTAAGGAGATAAAATCTATCTGATCCCTTAATAAAATTAATCCTTTAGTATTTTGAATTTCTGCTATTATTTTATCAATTGTTTTCTTTTTATCCTTCTCTAATAATCCTTCATAGATATGAAAAGTAACATTAGGGTCAGTAATTATAGGTATGAATTGAGCTTTAGATAGATTGTAATTCACCAAACCAGCAGCTATTTCAGATATTTCATTAGAATTACTTTGAGAAGCCGAGGGGGAAGTTTCATCCATACTATCTAAAGAATCGAAAGAAATATCATCCGAAGAGAGTGAATCATCAGTAAAATCTCCAAGTTGTTCGGTAGGATCTACCTTTCGAGTATCCTTCTTTTCAACCGTAAAGTTTTGATGAATAGAAATTTTATCCTTTTCTCTCGAAAGAACAGAGACTTTAAGTTCCATTCCCTCACTATATATACATATTAGAGGCTTCTTCATGCTTTATGTAGCCTTAAGTAACTGTAACATTCTATTTTTATTATTTGCATAACCAAGAGCAATTTCCTTTGTAATTAATCTTTGCTTCACAAGACGTAGCAAATCTTGTTCCATAGTTATCATACCTTGGGGACCTCCTTGTACAACCATCATATAAATTTCACTTGTATTGTCGTTTTTTATTGCAGCTCTTACACTCGGAGTTACTATTAGTACCTCTTTTGCCATTACTCGTTTCTTATCTACAGATGGAACAAGTTTTTGAGAAACAACAGATGTAAGAACATCTGCCAATCTATTTCTAACCCTTTCCTGTTCAACTGGGTTAACTTCGGCAATAATTCTATCAATAGATTCTGTAGCCGATGATGTGTGAAGAGTTGAAAATACTTTATGACCAGTATCTGTTATTTCTAATGCTGCCAGTATGGTTTCGGGGTCTCTCATCTCTCCAATTACAATAATATCAGGATCTTGACGTAATGCTTGTACAACCCCCTCTTGAAAGGAGAGAACATCCTTACCAACTTCTCTATGCCGAATAATAGCTTTGTTAGATATATGCACATACTCAATAGGTGCAGAAATAATAACAATATGTGCAGGGTCAAACTTATTATGAAAATCGATAATTGCATCGAGTGTGGTAGATTTACCCGAGCCTGTAATTCCTGTTACTAATGATAACCCAAACTTAATGTAATTATGGCTCATCATTCTAATAGCATTTTGATGAAACCCAAGGGATTCTAAAGGGCGTACAATTGAAGAAATAGCACGCATATTAAGTGCAAGAGTATCTAAATCAAAATACGCATCGGCTCTAAACCTAACGTTTTTATTTACAACATCATAATGAAAGGAATAACTGAAATCCAAATTTCTTCCTACCAGCAAATGCTTGCATTGATTATTTGTAAGTAGAGAAACAATTAATATTGATGTTTCAAGATGATTAAAACGAGGTAATTCTTCAACTCTAACTTTTTCTCCATGAATACGGAACCAGAAAAAATCATCAGTTCCGTGCCCGCCAACTTCCACATCAGAGGCTTCTCTCTCAATCATTAGAGTAAGAACATAATTTATCATCTTATGAAGCTCAACTTTTTCATCACCTGGCATCTGCTGTGCCATTTCAATAATGAAATTTACCTTTTCAGCACCTAATATACTCTGCGGTATTTTTTGAACATATTTAGCTAAAATTCCTTTTGCTTCAATCACTTGGTTAGTCCTCAAATATTAATTTAAAACTCATAAATAGATTATCGAAAAAAACCGTTTAAAATTTACCAAAATAAAGTTTAATCGTCCATTGTTCCTGATAAAACTTCCTCAAGTGACGTTTGTCCTAACTTAACTTTCTCCAAACCAGACTCTCTTAAAGTTAATGTTCCATCTTTTCTCGATTGCTTTCTTACAGCATCTTCATCAATCTCTTCACCTGCTCGTACAACTAATTCTCTTATTTCTTTTGTAAAATATAGAGCTTCGTGTATTGCCATTCTTCCTTTATAGCCAGAACCACTACATTTTTCACATCCAACAGCTTCAAATATTTCTATCTTGTTCCAATCATCAAGATTTATTTTTGCTCTTTCTGCAACAGCTTCATCAATTTTTTCAACTGTTCTTTTACAATTATTGCATAGCTTTCTTATTAAACGCTGAGCAACAATTATATTAATTGCATAAGCAATTAAAAATGGTTCTACTCCCATTTTATAAAGACGTGCAACAGCACTTGGTGCATCGTTTGTGTGAAGTGTAGAGAATGTTAAGTGACCAGTGTTTGCAAGCTTTATTGCTGTTTCCGCAGTCTCCTTATCTCGCATTTCACCTACCATTACTATATCAGGGTCGTGTCGTAATATAGATCTAATTGCTTGCTCAAAATTCATTCTGAAACCAATTTTTAGCTGGCGTGCACCCTCAATAACATATTCAACAGGATCCTCAACTGTTAAAATATTTTTTGTAGGGTCTATAACTTGATAAAGGGCGGCAACAAGAGTTGTACTTTTACCACTTCCTGTAGGACCTGTTAAAATAATCATCCCCTGCGGTTGTTTAATTGCTTTTGTAAATGCTCTATTAGAATAGCCAACTAAGCCCAACTTACTTAGATCTTTAATAACCTTTCTATCATCTAAAATTCTTATAACAACCGATTCAAATTTATTTTTAAGTTCTGTACCAACCATAGGTAGAACCGAAACTCGATACCTAATAATATGGTTATCAATTGCACGCTGAATAAATCCATCTTGTGCCCTCTCCCTTTCAAACCTATCTAAACCTTTTGCTCTATCTTTAACAACAGCCATTAATGCTTCGGGCTGTGTATTATCTTGAGCATGCCATAGTTGTAACTTACCATCTATTCTAAAATGAATTTCGGTTATGTTTCCACTTTTAGGAACTACATGAATATCACTTGCCCCTTTACGAACACCTTCTACTAAGGATGCTTCAATTAAATTAACAAGTGCACTCTTATTAATTTCAGCATCTAATTCTTCTTCGTCAAGACTTGATTCTTCAATTTCAACGCTTAGCTCTTCGCTAGAACTTTGAATTGCTTTTAAGAATTCGTTCTCGACTGGAGCAATTATTTCAACTAACTTATCGTAATCATTTTTACGAAGAAAGTTAACCTCAAACTTTTTCATATTTATTGAATAAGCTATTTTGGTTAATGCTTTATCAGTTGGGTCAACAGCAGCAAGTACTAATCTATCTCTAAGTTTATCGTAACTATAAGGTAGAACTTTATGAAGCAAAAACTGGTCCCGAACCTCATCCCCTTTGGAGTTTAGGAGTCGTTTAATCTCTTCAATTCTTACTTCAGATAAATCAGCTACCGAAATATTTAACTCTTTAAATGCGTAGAGAACAGAAACTTCTCTAAAAATGGTATCGTGGTCAAAATTTAATTCGCCAACTAAAATTTGGGCAAGGTTTCTCCGCCCTTTTAACTCATCAGCTTTTTTAGCAGATAAGGCTTTCTCTAATATCTCATCATCAATTATACCTTTTTTTAAAAGTAAATAACCAATTTTATCAGTCATCTCAAGTTGTGAGTCTAACATTTATTATCCTTGTAGAATTTTACCTTTTAAAGTAAGGATTTTGAATATGAAATTCAGTTTTTTTACTAAATTAGAGGAAAAACCATTCTCAAATTTTCCATTATTATCAGTTATCTAGTTCCAGGGTTCGATGGATTAATTGTTGCAGTTTCTGCAGAAACCAATGTTAATCCAATCATTACAACCATAATAACCATTGCAATAAAAACTTGAATCATTTCTATTACATTCTTTAGCCTAAATACAGTTTCACTTTCATAATAATTTGCTAATTGAAGAGCAGTATTCTTAATTGTTCCACTCTCTTCTCCAGAATGGAAACGCGAAATTGCAGTATCTGTAAATACTTTTGCAGCTGCAAACGATTCCGAAACACCAGCACCTTTACTAATCATCATAGGAATTGCAACTTTTTTTATCTGTTGTTCAAAGTATGCGTTATCTGTTGCTTCAGAAGCAATTCTAATTGGTTCAATTGATTCTGCAGAACCACTATAAAGAGTATAGAATACACGACAAAAAACTTCGATATTTGTTTTATGTATTAAACTACCCATTATTGGAACTTTCATCAAATATTTTGCGAAGAAGAGGGTTCCTTTTTTAGTTCTGCCCCACCACACTAAAATAATAGGTGGTACAAATATTGCGACCAGAACTAAAAACCATTGGTTCATTAAGAAGTCACTTATAGTTAAAGTAGCTGCTGTTAATGGTGGAAGTTTAATATCAAATTTGGTAAACAGTTTTGCTGTTTCCGGAAAAATGTAGCCTACATAAAAAAGAACGGCAAGTAAAAGGACAAACATTGTAATTGCCGGTGTAATTAAAGCACTCCGTAAATCTTTACTAAACTGCATTTTGCGTTCCAGAAACTTTGCTGTAGCTTTGTAAATCTCAGTCATATTACCACTTTTTGCAGCAAGCCCAAGCATATAAGCTGTAAATTTTCCAAAAACTCTTTCGTGACGAAGAAATGTTGTTTGACTATCTGCCCCACGTTTTAGATCGTTATTAATTTGTTTTAAAGATTCACGAAGTGTTTTATTCTCCAAATCATTAATCAGTAATGTCATTATTTCGCTGTATGGTAATTTCTGCTCTAAAAGTTCTGCACTAATTTTAACAAACGATAATATTTCCTGTTGCGGCGGTCTCGGGTTCCATTCAAAAAGAAATTTGTTTACCGAAACTACCTGATAGCCCATCTTTGTAAGGGCTTGAACAACTTCTTCTTTTGAAAAAGCTCTTTGCTCTCCTTTTACAACAGCCTCGTTTCCTTTTTTTATCTTATAAATAAATGTTACTTTTTTCTGAATTGATTTTAACTTAAGCCGATGTTTCTCCATCAATGCTTTAACTTGCTGCTTCCCTTCAGAAAAAGTGGGGGCTGCTAAATTTCCGCTAACTATTTGTCCATTTGCTTTTTGTGCGGTAAACTTTAATTCAATCATTTTTCTTTTTACCTATCTAATAGTAAATATTTATATTTTTTTAATTCTACTTCTTAAACAAAAATTGAGCCATAAAAAATAATGTATATTAGTGATAATAGTGATTTAATTTCTTCTCAACAAGTAATTTTTACATATAATAGTAATATCCATCTAATACTACAATATTGTTGTGAAAAAAACCAACTTTTTGGAGTCACTAATGTTTTTTAATTACAAAAATATTAAGTTAAAAATATTTACTCTAAAAAAATAAAAGTTGGGTTTTTAGAGACTTTTAATTGTTACATCCTCTGCAAGAGTCTTATATCTCAGGCAGACCTAAGGAAGAGAACTTAATCCTTAATTATAATTTCAGACATAGTTATAACTGATTCAAGATTTTTGCTTTTAATTATTTCTAAGGTCAATTTATATTCTTTCAATTTTTGAACTGAAACCGAATCAACCATTAACTTTAAATTTCCACTAATAAAAAAATCGGAGTTTAATGGTTTTAAATACTTCTTCAATTCTTTATCACCATTAAAATCATTTTTATTTCTTCTATTACTTCTAACTATTTCTCGTTTATCTTTTGAAGATATAAATGTTACATCACCACTATTTATAAAACTTCTTTCAATATTTTTTGATAATAAATCTGTATCAATTTTTTCATTTGTTAAATTTTCTATTGAGCCAATAACAAGTTTGGGTTTTCTTTTATTTGTAAATTTTGTTTTCCATTCTGAAAGTAGTAATTTATTTACTATTGAATCTGCTATTACTTCCGAATCACTTTCACTCCAAAATTTATTTATATCAGCAATGTTGGTTTCGGTAGTACCCACACTGCTGCAACTAAAAAATATTTGAAGCAATAAAAGTGAAACTAAAAGTATAATTATTCTCTTTAACATTTATTATAATCCTATTTTAAATTATATCCAAATGTGAAATAAACTCTGTTAGTTTTTTCACCAGGGTTATACATATTAGTATCTCCTTGCGACCACATCAATTCGGCTTTACCAAACATTGTTCTCATAGTAAGTGAAATACCCCCGCCAAAAATTGGCTTTCCACGTATTGGGTCTTCAAAATTTGACATATTATATGCAAACATAACATTAAAAACTCCTTTTAAATATAGGTCTTTAAGGAACTCAAACCTGTAGTCCATTTGTCCAATGGCAAACTCTGTTCCATTAGCTTGAAAATAATCAATTCCTACAAACGTGCGTGGTCCTCCAATATAAAACCATTTATAGAAAGGAGTTTTTTTTCCTGCAAATGTATATAAGGCAGCTAATTTAAAATTATGTTTTTCCCCTATCGGGATATAATATTCAGCAAAACTATAAAATCTGTGAAACTGGATTTCAGATCCTAAATCCTTCATTGAAATTTCAAAATAAGATTTAAAGTATAATCCTGAATTTGAGACAATTATATCATCAAGAGAATCGAACAATAATTGTAGTTTGCCATCAATAATTTTAGCATCAGGTTGTGTGCTTTTAACAATATCATCAATTTCATTTGAAGCTATATCTGTAACAACATTCATAAGTTCATAATTCATAGAAGCTTCGAGATTCCAGAATTTACTAAGACTAAAGTTTAGCCCACCTGAAAAATCCCAAGATCTATCTCTAAAACTAAATACTTTTCTCCCATCAAAATAGAAGTTTAAAGGAACTTCTTTATAGCTTATTCTTAGAAAAGGATAGACTGGTATATCCATAGAGCGAGAAGGATAAAGCACAGTAACATCAAATTGTGTTAAACCACCAAACCTAATATATGCCTCCATTTGGGCACCTGGTATTAAGGCTGAATTGGTTTCAAGTCCTAACAATCCAATTATCTTGAAATAGTCATCATATCTAAACCCAGAAACCACTCTGTTAACAGGCTTCTCTTTAACAATTATCTGCAAATTAATTTTAGTGTCATCTATTTTTATTATTTCGTAAGTAACAGTTTCAAAATAATTTAACGCATAAAGAGCCTCTACCTTCTTTTGAATAACTTCAGTATTAAATGTATCGCCACTACTTATTCTCAAATAATTTAATATAAAATCATTATCAAATTTTTTATTTCCCAAAACACTTATATTGTTAATTATAGGTGGTTCTAACAGAAAATTTTCTCTTCTCTCAAGAATTTCAGTTTGCTTTTTTTCTCGCTCTACATTTTTCCATTTATGATAATCATCATACTTTTCAAGTTCCTTTTTTAGGGCAAGTAGTACATCCATATTTCTAACACCTGCTTCTTTACCCCTTTCAATTATTTGGGTAACTCTATCTGAAGAAAAATCTGATGTTGAAAATCCGTTAAGATTCTGCGATATGTAAATATCAGAAAGTTCAATATTCTCTGCTAATCTACCACCCATTGGGATATCAACTGTTCTATTCAAAATAGAAAAGATATCTCGCAAATCTTCCTTTTCCATTCTACCAGTTGTTAAATTAAGACCAATTACAATATCTGCTCCCATCTCTTTAACTACATCAACAGGGAAATTATTAAGAACCATTCCATCAACCAACAAGTATTGATTCCAATCGACAGGTGAAAAAGCAGAAGGGATTGACATTGTTGATCTCATTGCTTTAGAGAGAGAACCACTTTTCAATACTTCTTCTTTACCAGTTACTAAGTCAACAGCTACACATCTAAAGGGAATTGGTAAGTCATCAAAATTTGTAACATCTTCGTAAGGGGCTGTCATAGCTAAAAATTCCATCTGAATGTTTTGTCCATATATCATTCCGCTTGGAACTGTTGGCTGGTATCCTTTTAACCCTACACTTAATTGATACATCCCTGTTTTTCTCTTTTCAATGAAAGGGAGTTCTTCACGAGATGGACTATCATTAAGCACCGAATTCCAGTCTAAACTTTTCGTGTATTTTTCCAGATCTTTACCGCTATAACCAATAGAGTAGAGTGCAGCAACAAGACCGCCCATACTATTGCCGGCAATAAAATCGACTGGAATATTAAGCGAATCAATTAACTGTAAAACTCCTGAATGTGCAAAACCTTTAGCACCGCCACCTGCAAGGGCTAACCCAATAGTAGGTCTCTTGTTTGGAGAATTTGCAAAAATAGTTTTGATATGTTTTATTGTTTCAGCATTAATTTTTTTCAGGGAATCTTCTGCGGCAACAAGCAATAATGCTGTCGAATCAGAAAGAGACTCTTGCTCAACTATCAAAGAATCTAAATTTTCTTGTGAATGAACCACACCGAAGAGAGAGAATAAAAAGCTAAACAGTAATATTTTACTTCTCATAAATTCACCATTAATTAAACTTCATTTTTAATATTCTTGCAGGGTCAACTCTTTTAGTGTACCATTGCATACCCCAATGTAGGTGAGGACCTGTTGAACGCCCAGTGGTACCAACCCTTCCAATTATTTCACCTTTTTTTATACGCTCTCCTTTGTGAACAAGACTTTCACTTAAATGTAGATAGAAACTACTTAAACCCTGTCCATGGTCTAAAAGTATATAGTTCCCTGCATAATAAAAATCATCTGCTGCAAGTCTTACAATTCCATCAGCTGTTGCATAAACTGGTGTTCCCCTTGGTACTGCTATGTCAAGTCCGTTATGCATATTTTTGGGAACTCCATTTAATATACGCTGACTGCCGAAAACACTACTTATTCTTCCACCCTTAATTGGTCGTATAAACCCTGACTTATAAAATGCTGTATCAATTTTGCCTATCTCACTTTTTGCTTTGTTAGATATTTCACGTTCTTTTTTTATCCGCACTTTTAGAGAATCTGGCGTTGCACTAAACTGCTGCTTCTTATTATTAATTCTTTGAACTTTATATTTGCGAGTAGGTAATTCAATTTTCTTTAGTGATACTTTACCATATTCATGTTTTACTTTCAGTATTCTGTTTCCACTCTCTTTAGCATCAAACCCAAAGGTGAATACTTTTTCGTTATCAACTTTTAATTCAACATCATCAATCCAAGCCCATTTAATCTCATTCCCTTCTGCAATAATTAAATTGCCTTGTTCAAAACTACCATAGAATTTTAATTCTTGCGAAAATATTGAATAGGTAAAAAGGAGGATAGCTATGAATATATATTGTAGTTTCATATGTTTATTATTGAACATTTTGGTCAGATGGTACTCGCATTTATAATCATTAGCTTGTGTGTAAAAAATTTTACATGCTCGGTTCATATTTAATATTTTTTTATTTTAAACTGGAATCTAATCTTCATAAAGATAACAAGATAATTGCAAAGATTAAATCTTGAATCCCTTCTAAATATCAGCTAATAATTTTTTATGATTTTTGTGGGAGATCTCAATATTAGAAATTATATTGTAATTCAATTAATTTCTGTCATATTCTTATATAGTTGCTTCTACAATAAATTGCTGAAATTGAAAAGTTAATCTTCCAATAATTACTTTGTAGAGTACTAAATATTTGAATAGTAGAGAAGGTAACTAATGGATATAGCCATTACAGCATTTACAATTATTATTTTAATGCTAATTCTAAAATTTATTATGGAGAGGAGAGCACAAAAATCGCAAGGAAAACTTATTGATGTTTCTATTGTTAGCGAGGAGGTTAAAGCCCTACTTACTGGAAGCAAGTCAATTTTATATTTCTATACTCCAACATGCGGTGTTTGCAAAACTCAGTCTCCAATAATTGATAAGTTAAAAGAGGATTTAATTTTTGTGGGAAAGATTGATTTATCCGCGAACAGCAATACACAAAAAGAGTTTGGTATATTAGGAACTCCTACAACAGCAATTATGCAAGGCAACAAAGTGATTGAAATATTTGTTGGATTCAAAAAATATAACTTTTTAAAAACAAAATTCGAGACTTTATAACTATGGAATATTTTGAATTACACCCCGACAATCCTCAAGAGAGATATATAAATAAAGCCATTGAAGTTTTAAAAAATGGCGGAGTGATAATATACCCTACAGATACTGTTTATGGTTTAGGTTGCGATATATTTAACCACAAAGCTGTAAAAAGAATTTATGATATTAAGAATGAAACCGAGACTAAGCTTTTTAGTTTTATTACTCCTAATTTGAAAAATATTTCAAAGTATGCTAAAGTTTCGGACTCTGCATATAAAATAATTAAACGTCTTGCCCCTGGTCCTTACACTTTTGTGCTTCCCGCATCTAAAGATATTCCTAAAAAACTTTGGACAAAAAGAAAAACAGTTGGAATCAGAATACCAGATAACCCAATACCCACAATGCTTGCAGAGGGTCTTGGAAATCCGATAATTAGTACAAGTGCTACAACCCGGCTTGGGCAGCAGCTTAGTAATCCTGAAGAGATTAGAGCTATCTTCGATTTTAGTGTTGACCTAATGCTTTCATTCGGCGAACAGAATAATCAACATTCGTCCATTATTGATTTTAGTGGCGATACTCCCGAAATATTACGCGAAGGTGCTGGAGATTTATCTTTGTTTTATTGAGGTAGAGGGATAGGTAACAGTTGCACTTTTTTCTGTGATGAAATTTTGACTAACCACTTACTTTTAATATTACTAAATTTAATCATATTAATTTATCTGTTTAATCTAAGGGTAATAATTGTTTAACATAAAAATGGGATAAGAAATGAAACGATTAATTTTAGCTTTGGTAGTACTTAGTTTATTTAATGTGTCAAGTTTTGCTCAGGGAGAAGGGGCAATTCCTGTTATGACTTTGCAAACCTCTCTACCTTTAATTGGTGCTGGTGGAATTGGTGTTGCAAAAGCAAACAACGATCCAATTGGTTATTATCTTAACCCTGCTATTTTAGGTTATACTTCTCAAAACAATCATGCTTCGCTTTTCTTTATGCCAAATAAAGTTGATTGGTTCCCGTCCATAAGTATTGATGTGACTAAGAATACTTATGGTTTTAATTTAGGCTATAATTTTTCTGAACTCGATATCCCAATTTCAATTGGATTTGGATATATACATGACAAGTTTGATTACGGAACATTTTATCGAACAGGTTCAGACGGTCCTGATATAATTGGGCAATTTGATTCATACGATATATTTGATGCATACAGTTTTGGTATTGGAATTGATTACTATCTGCAATTCAATTTGGGAATGTCAATAAAACCATATGACTCAAATCTTGGCCCTTCAGTAACTGAAAATGAAAAAGTTGAAGCAAAAGCCGAAGGGACTGCCTTTGATTATGGAACAATGATAATCACTCCAATATCAAAACTTCTTTTTAATGATGCGAAGTATGAATTTTGTGAAACTGCATATATAAAACCTAATGTAAATTTCACTTTAGGTTATGCAATTTCCAATGTTGGAGATGAAGTAGTATATTTTGATGAAGCTCAAGCAGACCCTCTTTCACGAACTGGACGTTTGGGTTACACTTTTGATTTTGGATTTGATGCCCATATAAATAATACTGAAATAAATCTTTTTACTTATTCTTTCACAGCAGAGGTGGAGGATATATTGATTAAAACCATAGAACCTGAACCTGGAGTGTTTGGTGGAATATTTGATGGCTACCAATCCTTTCTGGGTGATATTGATGTTTGGGACAACCTAGTATTGCTTAATCCAAGTGATAAAGTTATTTTACGTAAAGGACATACTTTAAGTTTGTTTGAAACTCTTACACTAACTACCGGTAGTTTTGTTGGGAGAGGATACCGTTCAACTATTGGTACTTCTGGTTATGGTTTATCGTCAGAGGGGGTATTAAAAATAATTAGCGCTACTATGAACAATTCATTCTTTACGTACTTTGCCAAACACTTTGTGGTAGAATATTACGATGTAACATTATTTGAGGGATATAATCGATTGGATACAGAGATGCAAGGCATTTCACTTCACATGAATAATATTAAGTTCTAATTTTAAAACAATATTTCAGCAGTTCTTAAGGCTCTTGGGAACTGGCTTTTCAATCCATCTTTTGTGGCAATTGCACCCCCAATCATATTGCCACTATAACTAACAACTTTACGACCTTTTGGTTCAACCTCAGTCATAGAGCGGATTGTACCTCCACTAAGGTAATTTTTTAGATGTTCTTTAGTGGTCAACTCAACAATGTTTTTCGTGATATGCTTTTGTAATGCTTGTGCCGCAAGTGTGTGAAGAACAATATTGCCATGCTTATCAAGTTTACCAAGTTTTAATCCAGCACGTGCAAAGATGGAAAGATTATCAGTATGCCACTCAGATTTTATGAATTGCATTTCATTCTTTTTGAATAAATAGTTGTAACCTTTTAATATTTCAATATCAATTCCGTACCAATCAGAAATATTTTCAACGTACTCTTTTACATTCTTGTTTGCCCAATTCATAAAATATAATTTTGCTTTTTTTACATCCATTTTTTTTGATGGAACAGTCTCATCAATTTTTCTAAACTTGGCTATAAAAAATCCTTCCGAGTTTATTTCCCAAGGAATTATTCGTCTTGTTTTTGTAAGTTCTGTATTTAACTTTCTCTCACCATACTTAGTTAAACCAGGATGCGATTTTACAGGAAGCTCAATATCCATAAGCTCAACCGGATATTTATCTAATATCCTTTCAACAACTAATTCGTTTTCTTCAAGTGTAAGTGTGCAAGTTGAATATAATATTTCAGCACCAACTTTTGCCGATTTAATTCCGCTAACCAATAGTTTAAATTGTGTATCACTCAGTGCAGCAGCGTGGTTTTCACTCCACCAATTGCTCACCTCTTGTTTTTTCTGAACAATTCCAAGACCTGTGCATGGAGCATCTATTAATATTTTATCAAAATAATTATCAAAGTACTTGCTAATCAACTCCCCCTTGCTTGTTAGCATTCCTGCATTAAGTACATTTAACTTATCCATATTATGAGCAAGAGCTTTTGTTCGTCCAATGCTTGGCTCGTTTACGTAAAGTGTACCGCTGTTGCCCATCATCTCTGCAAGCTGTGTAGCTTTAGAACCGGGAGCAGCACACATATCAATTGCTCTATCCTCTGCTGTAGGGTTTAACACTAACGGCGGAATCATTGATGAGAGAGATTGAATATAATACTTACCAAGTGCATGCTCTAATGTTTTTCCAATTTTGTCATTTCCCTTTATAACAGAATATGCGTTTGGAACATTCGCAACACCCGATAACTCAATACCGTAATAGAGAAGTCTTTTTACTAATTCCCTTTGTTCATCACTGCTGCCGTGAATTCTCACATACTGAATATAATCGCTCTCAACATATTCTTTATATTTCGAGAGAAATTCATCTCCAAAAACAGATTGAATATAATTTGAAATGTTTTCACTTAACTCAATCATCACTAATACCGCTGCAAATTTAACGCACTAAATATTTGATTTGATATCCTCAGAAAATCACTTGTTGGAATTAGTTTCGTTAGTTCACTCCTTATCTCTTTCATAATTGAATCAAGCTGAGCCTCATATTCCTTTACTACACCTTTAATTTCTGTTTCATCTTTTGGCTTTGGAATGGATAGTGGTTTTAATCTGTTGGAATATAGAATGTACTTTATGAAATTATAATTATCTGTTTGCAAAACTTGGTTGCCATCCAAATCAACTATTTCGAATTGACCAAATAGCTCAGAGCCAAGTGCAATGGGCTTTCCAGGCATTTCATAGTTTTCTGTTTCAATACTATTAGTGAAATCATTCGGAAATATTCTGAAATTTGATTCAATTTTTTCAATCCACTTATTTATAAAATCTTTTTCACTCATTTAACTTCTTCCAGTTTAGAGGTGGAGTAAAACAAATAGTTTGAAAAACCTTTGAGGTTTTTCAAACTATTAAATAAACTAAGAATTAAAATCGACTCAGCATGTAACAAAAAATTCATTATTCTAAAAAACCTCGAAGGTTTATTTTGTACTAAAAGCACTATGCTGTTTCCTTGCGGGCAAACATTCTAACAACATAAGCATCCCCAATGTGGGCATCACCCTCCTTCAATGTAACTTTATTATCTTCCAATTCTATAAATTCAAAATTGGAGTAATATTCTTTCAACTCTTGTATGTTGTAAAGTGAATCTTTTTTTCTTGGTCCGCCAGAATTGAGTTTAATCTGACTTTCGCTAAAACACTCCAATATTACATAACCCCCAATTTTCAGTGTTCTGCCTAATTTTCTGTGAACAATCCCTTTATTCTTACCGTTAAAATGGAGAAAGGAAATACCGAGAACATCAAATTTATTTTCTTGAAGTTCCTCTGTAATTAAATTAGAAAAGATAAAGTTTATTTCAACATTGCATGAAGATGCAAATTCTTTAGCACGTTTAATTGCAATTTCACTAAAGTCTGCCGAGGTTACAGACCAGCCATTCTGAGATGCATAAACACCATTTCTACCTTCACCATCACCAGGCAAAAAAAGTTTTCCTTGAGTTAAAGTATCTAATTTGCTTTTGAAATACTCGTTAGGAATTTTCCCGAATAAGAAATCACTACCGCCATATCTATCATTCCAGGTTTTTTGATAGTCTTCCATTAACTGTTAGCTTCTTTCTTCTTTGCATTATAAATAAAATAAATTCCAGCAATAACAAGGGGAATACTTAGTAGTTGCCCCATATTCAAAATCATTCCCTCTTCAAAATAAGTTTGGTTCTCTTTAAAAAATTCAACAAAAAATCTAAATCCAAAAATAAGGAGCAAGAAAATTCCGAAAAGATATCCATCCTTAAATTTTCCATCATACTTTTTATATTGATGAAAAATTATAACAAATGATAATAAATAAAATAAGGCTTCATAAAGTTGTGCCGGATGGCGTGGTATGTTATCAACAGAAGTAAAAATAAATCCCCAAGGTAAATCTGTTGGATGCCCAATAATTTCAGAGTTAAACAAATTACCCATTCTAATTAAAAAGCCTGCAAGAGCAACCCCTATTGCAACTCTATCTGCAACCCAAAGAAATGATTGTTTTTTTTTCTTTTTGCTATAGAAATAGATTGCTGTAAAAATTCCGACTGCCGCACCATGACTTGCTAAACCACCTTTCCACACTTTGAGAATCTCGATAGGATTAGATAAATAAAAGTCGGGATTGTAGAAAAGGCAATGCCCAAGCCGTGCACCAATCACTGTTCCGAGAATCATAAACCAAATTAAATCGTTTAAATCATCCATCGGTCTATTCTCTTTTTTATAAACCCATTCCATTATTTTAAAACCAAGAATGAAGGAGGATGCAAAAAGAAGTCCGTACCACCGTATAGATATTGGTCCAAGTGCAAATATTTCAGGAGATATACTCCAAGTTATTGTAGCTAACAATTTAGTTCCACTTATTATAATTAATTCTAATTATATAATTTAACTAATATGGTTAAAAGTAACTAATGCTTTAAGGTTCAAAAAAAACATATTAGAAAAATTAAAAATTTTATTCGGTAATTTTTTTGGTAGAGAAAGTTATGCTGTAGAAATCTGCTGCTGTGGGCTGAAGTATACCGACAATGAATTGTCTGTGAGACTCTTATGCCGAGGGCATCCTTACCCCAACTTGCCACTTTGGGATGTTAAGACAAGCAAAAACAACATGTTAAAAAATTAGTGGTACACTACATATTTTTTAACTGCTCTTTGTGTGTTATTGCATTTAGCCGCATCATAAATGTTCTTAA
>JAKIUC010000039.1 GCA_021647785.1 Melioribacteraceae bacterium | reverse complement strand
AGTGATAAATTAATATAAAACTCTATTTCCTTTCTTTTTTACTTTTTCCATTTAACAAGAAAAATATCTTTTGCTTTCTGCATAAATCATTGTTTTTTATGAATTTAAAATTGACTCTGAATTGCTGGTCCTAAATCAAAAAAACAGAAAACTGAATTGTTGCAGAAAATTTTTCACTTTTCACGTTTGCCTTTTCACTTGCAATTTATCGCTATATGTTTCGTAATATTTTATCTGCCAATTCATAGGGTGAAAGGTTACCGGAAAGTACTTTCTCCATTGAGTTCTCTAATGTTTTAACATTTAACTCATTCCAAGTTTTCTCCCTTAATAAGGTTTCAACAATATCTATAACCCTCAGTTTATAATTTTTAAGTCTTTTTTCTTTGCATATAGAATTACTTTGACAAAATGCGTTGTGTTCTTCAAATTTTTCAACAATTTCGGAAATTCCTTTATTGTTAGTTGCGATAGTTTTAATAATTGGTTGCTGCCAACTATCTATGTTGAAGTTTCGTAAATGGAGCGTTGTTTGCAGCGAGATAAAAGCCTTATCAGCACCAGGTCTGTCACATTTATTAAGAACAAATATATCTGCAATTTCCATTAAGCCAGCCTTCATTGCTTGAATTGAATCGCCTGATTCTGGAACAAGTGTAACAATTGTAGAATCGGCTACCTTTGCAATGTCAAGTTCAGATTGCCCAACACCTACTGTTTCAAAAATAATGTAATCAAATCCCGATGCATCAAGTATATCAGCAGTATCAATTGTTTTTTTACTTAATCCGCCAAGGCTTCCGCGTGTTGCCATACTTCTAATAAATACATTATCAAGTAATCCAATATCATTCATTCTAACTCTATCACCAAGCAGAGCACCGCCAGAGAATGGACTTGTAGGATCAACAGCAATAATTGCAACCGATTTTGAAAGGGACAATAAATGTTTTGTAAGTTGATTAGTTATTGTAGATTTTCCAGACCCAGGTGGACCTGTAATTCCAATTCTATAAGCATTTCCCGTTTTATGAAAAATCTCCTTTAATATTATTGTTGCTTTCTTATCATCAGATTCAACAATGGAAATTAAACGAGCAATACTTCTCTTATTAGAAATGGAGAGTTTATTAATTAGTGTTAAGTAGTTGTTGTTAATACTATTCATACTATTCATACTATTTTTTATAGAGATTATTTTCAGTGATATACTTTGATACTTCTGTAGAAACTAAAAAATCTATTGGTAAATTTTTTGATACTCTTTCTCTAATCATTGTTGAACTGATTTGGATTGTTGGGCTATCAACAAAAATAAATTTATTAGAGTTTTTTTTCGGTTTAATTGAATCTTCATAAAATCTTTTTAATACAATTATATCAACCAAATTTAATATTTTTTCAGATTTATACCATTTGTCGAAAATTAAAAAATTATCGTATCCAATTATTAACTCAATATTTTCATATTTTTCCTTAAAATATTTGATTGTATTTATGGTGTATGAAATTTCAGTTTTATTAACTTCATAATCACTTACACTAAATCCATCATATTTTTCAACTGCCAGTTTTGTCATTTTAAATCTATCATTTGTGGAAGCTGATTCTATATTTAATTTTAGTGGAGATTTATTTGCAGGAACAAATATAATTTCAGAAAGATTTCTAATCTCCTTTACTGAACGGGCAGTTATCAAATGTCCTAAATGAATTGGGTCGAATGTTCCGCCATAAATTCCAACTTTTTTTTTCATAAATGTATCTCGGATGTAATTATTCAGCTCTACTATAATTGTGTTTTTCAATAAGTTCAGAAATTTCATCTCTTAAAAACTCAATTTCTTTTATGTAAAGTTCATTATTCCCTTCACTAATTTCAACCTCATGTTTACGAAAAGCCAATTTTGTAGTTAGTTCAATAAATCTATTTTGGAAAGGATTTAAGAACCATCCTTTTTGAAATCTTTTTGCAGATGTTAAGTGCAAAAGTAAGAGCGAAGGAATTTCATTCACCAATTCTTTTTTGATAATTTTATTTTCATATTTCAGCGAAAAGTAGAAAGTGATAATAAATATTGCAATTATCAAAATCATAAAAACAATTCCCATAAAAAATGTATTGGAATAGCTTACACTAAAATTCCACACAAAATGGATGAATATTGCAATTAAGATTCCAGTAGTAGCTGCAATTATATATTTATTTTTAGATGAATATTTTGAAAGACTCATAACTCCACCAACAGTTGCAGTAGAAATTGTATGCATCACTGCCGAAAATAGAGTTCTCATTAAAACTAATGGTATTAAGGTTTGTAGTGTATCTCCAAAAGCTATGAAATAGAGAAAATTTTCCGTCATTCCAAAACCTAGACCAATTGCACCACCGTAAATGAGACCATCTGTTAAATTATCGATGTTTTTATTTGATATTGTTTTAAAGAGTAAAGATGCTTTGGCTAACTCCTCAACAATTGGTGCAATCATTATTACTTTTAATCGGGTAGTTATTTCTTCACTAAAAAGTGAGTTTAAAGGGATTGATAAAACTAAACTTCCTATTAAGCCCAGAATAACTGCTGCGGTTGCACCATAGATAAAATGATAAAGAACAAATTTTATAGGTTCAGGTTCATTTTTATCAAATTTCCAAAGAAAAAAGAGATAGATTAGCATTGGCAGAATTGCTGCAATTATTGAGGGTATTATCATTTTTATCAAAAATATGTGGTTTTATTAATTGATGACAAAGTTAGTAAAAGAAATAATGTTAGATGAAAATATTTTGAATTAAAATAAAAATTGACTTAAATTGTTGTTTTAACTAAATTTATAATTCGAATATTTTAAGAGTTGGAGGAATAGATGTTTGCAGTTGTGGATATAGCTGGACAGCAATTTAACGTTGAAGAAAATACGAAGTATTATGTGCCAAGATTAGATAACGATGTTGATACCGAAATAACATTTGATTTGGTTCTTCTTTTTAATGATGGAAAAGAGACAAAAGTTGGTTTACCAACTATTGATGGAATGAAAGTAACTGCAAAAGTTCTTGAGCATTTAAAAGATGAAAAAGTGATTGTTTTCAAAAAGAAAAGAAGAAAGTCTTACAAAAAGAAAAATGGTCACAGACAACAGTTAACAAGAATTGAAGTAACAAAAATAGCTTAACCGGAGGTAATAATGGCTCATAAGAAAGGTCAGGGGTCGTCGAGAAACGGACGTGATAGTAACGCACAATATTTAGGTGTTAAAAGATTTGGTGGTCAAAAAGTTACTGCTGGTTCAATTTTAGTTAGACAAAAAGGGACTCAATTCCACCCTGGTAACAATGTTAAACGTGGTGGCGATGATACTCTTTTTTCACTAATTGATGGTGCTGTAAAATTTGAAAAAAAGAGAAATGATAGGAGATTTATAAGTGTGTACGAAGTAGCTTAGTTTTTCTTTCTGATAATGTTTATTAAAAAACCCTTCTATTTGGAAGGGTTTTTTGTTTTAAAGCAGAATGTCAATACCATATCTATGGAATAATTTTTAACGACCAATAAATAAGTCTATTAGTTTATGCAGAATTTCTTAGCTCGCTATCTATTCTTTCTTTCCTTTCTATTCATATCTCTTGCTGAAATAACTCTAACTAATTTAGCTCTAAAATAAAATATATTAATAAATGCAACAAAAAGTATATTCGTAGAAATATTGCTATCTTGAAGAAAACAAAGTGTATTTACTTATGAACTTGGAGAGAAAATGGAAATAATAGGAATTGCTTTGATGGTTATTGCTTCTGCTCTTTTTGTAGTTAGTAACATCATGATTTTAATTCAAGCATTTAAGAAATCACTTTTGTGGGGCTTTGGGTCGTTGTTTATTCCATTAGTAGAATTGGCTTTTGTAATTCTTAATTGGGATGAAACTAAAAATTATGTTTTCTGGCTTTTATTCGCTTTTTTACTTTTTATGCTTGGTGGTTTGGTAAGATAATGGAGTTTCTGTAAAATAAAAAAATATGTCGATTATTTTACAGAAACTCTCAAAATCTTGATCAGAAACCTAAACCTTCCATATCTGAAATCAGAGTTGTAACAGCATTAACTGAATGATCAAATGCAGCCTGCTCTTCTTCGTTAAGAGAAACTTCAAGAATTCTTTCGCAGCCATTTGCTCCAAGTACTGCTGGAACGCCTACGTAGTAACCCTTAACTTTATATTCGCCATCTAAGTACACGCAGGAAGCTAACACTCTTTTTTGATCTCCAAGAATAGCCTCAGCCATTTGTATTGCTGACGATGCTGGAGAATAGAAAGCTGAGCCGGTTTTTAATAATTTTACAACTTCGCCACCAGCAGCTTTTGTTCTTGCAACCATTGCATCCATAACTTCTTTTGCTTTGCCTGCATCGCCATATTTTCTCTCAAGTAATTCCATTACAGGAAGACCATTTACATTTGCGTAGCGTACTAATGGAACCATTGTATCGCCATGCCCACCAAGAACCATTGCATTAATATCTTTTACTGCAACACCAAGTTCCCAAGCTATGAACGATGAAAAGCGTGATGAATCGAGAACACCAGCTTGACCAATTACTCTGTTGTGCGGAAACCCTGAAACTTTTTGGAATAGTGTTACCATAGCATCTAATGGATTTGAAATAATAATAACTATTGAATTAGGAGCAAATTCTTTTACACCCTCTGCAACTGATTTCATAATTTTAGCATTGGTTGTAAGTAAATCGTCTCTGCTCATTCCAGGCTTGCGTGGTAGCCCTGCTGTAACAATAACTAAATCAGAATTAGCAATATCTTTGTATTCGTTTGTACCACTAATAGCTACATCAAATCCATCAACACGAGATGCTTCAGCAATATCAAGTGTTTTCCCTTGTGGTAAATCTTCAACAATGTCAAAAAGAACAACATCTGCTAATTCTCTTAAAGCAATAAGTTGTGCAAGCACACCACCAATTTGTCCGCCGCCAATTAGTGCAATTTTTTTCCTAGCCATTTTTATCTCCATAAATTATTTAAAAAATATTTTTATAATTGAACATATTAAAAATAGATATAATGGAATAAATATACTTGTTAAAAAAGTGGAATTGATAGTATTATTAGATAGAGGTGTTTATTTTTTAAGATTAATAACAAATTTCAATTCAGTTCCTACAGAAGAGAAATTATATGAAACTTGATCGATAAAAGAACGCATAATATGTATTCCGCGACCACTATCCCTCATAATGTTTTCGGGCTTTGTAGGGTCAGGCACCGAGTCTGGGTCAAAACCGTTTCCTTCATCCTTGATGCACAATATTAGTTCATCATTAGAAATTTTTATTGAAACTATAACATCTTTGTTAGGATCGAGTTTGTTGCCATGAACCATTGCATTTGAAAGTGCTTCTGATAGAGCGAGACTAAGATTACTTAAAGTATTCTCTTTCAAATTAAGTGATGTTATTTTATCAAAAATAAACTCATCAACTTCTGGTATTAAGTTGGGATCGCTTGGTACAATTTTTTTAAATGCTATATTCATTTTATTTAAATATTAATTATAATTATTATAATTCAATATAGAAGTTCAAAAATAGGAATAATAAGTTATTCTTTTCAAGTAATAAATAGAATTATTATATATTCCAATTTACACGAATAAATAAATTAACAAGCTCTTGATTTTTATTCGACTCAGTATTGATAAATTCGTACCACCCTTTTATACTAAGATCAATTGAGTTAGATAACGAGTATTTAATAATTGAAAGTGGTGCTGTGCTACTGTAAATAGACTGGATATATTTTGTGCCATCATTTTCAAACAGATAGGTGAACAGAGCAAAATATCTTAGTCCAAATGAAAAGGAGAGATTTCTAAAACGATACTCAAACGTAGGCTCAGCATAGCGTTCGTCTAAATATCTTACTGGATTATTTGCAAATCCACTCCATTGAAAATCACCTTGCTCAGAGAATTTTAAATATCCTAAAAATTTGAAGTAGGTACTTCTAAAAAGTTTTATTGTTGTAGAATCACGTAAAGCCAATTGCCTAAATGAAAAGCTCCTTAAATTCGGATTTAAATCTTCAAAATCGTAAACAGTATAATTTACTACTACTTCGGCACTATTTTTGGATGAAAGATATTTTAAACGAATATCTCCACCAGCAATTAACTTTAATACTCGTAAAATATTATTGTTGGCACTTCTCTCCTTATATATATATACCGTTCTATTTATACTCCCTTGTAAAATAGTATATAAATCGAAAAAGGGAGTTAGTTTTCTTGTGTATCTCAATCCAAACATTGAGAGTAATTCATCTCTATCGTCATTATTTAAATCGCTTGGTGTATCATAGACTAATTTTCGATGAAATAAACTTAGTCTAATTTTATCCTTTGATGATATATTGAATTCCCCTTTGGCAGATAACGTAATTTGATTACTCGTATTATTTTTCCTTTTCTCTTGTTTATCTCTATCCTCAAAGATAATATCACTACTCCCTTCAAGATTTTTTGCTCTGTGCTTTTCCTCTCGTTCAGAGAAGTTCAATCGAAATATACCGTTTATATTTTGTGTTGAATATTGTAAGTAAGAATTTAGGTTTATTCTAAACTCTTCAATTTTAGTATCGAATGAAGAAGAGGTAATATTCTCTAACGAGATATATCTTGTCTCTCTATCAATTGTACGCCAATCAAGACTACCTTCAATATTAAGTGATACATTTGAGAAAAGTGAAGTAATACGCAATCTATCAATCAGTGAGTATTTCTCTTCTGTTCGGCTTTGTATATTTTTTGAAATATTAAACTCGCTCATTGTTAATGAGTCAGTATCAAAATAAAAATCTTTTCTTTGTTCAGAATATAATCCTAATAATTGATTCCGAAATGAGTTCTCAAATGTTTTATCTATGTTAAATTTTATATTAGAAATTGTATTTTTTCTTGGTGCAATATCTTCAATTTGGAATTTTAATTCTGAATATAAATTAAATTCGTTAAAGCTATAATTATTTAAAAGTGCCTCAGCCCCATATATTGGACCTTTATCAACAATTCCAATTTGCTCGTTTCGGGAAAATCCAATAAAAGGTGTAAAGCTCATTTTTCTTGCGGGATAGTATTTAGCATACGCTGAAGAATTAAATATTGAAGAATTATTAATTGCCAATTTTTTATCATCCGCATAAATATTATAATTTAAATGAGTGCCTATTGCAAAATTTTCTGCAAAATCGTATTCACCAAGTAGAGTAAAAAAAGCGTTATCTCTAATGCTTAATCCATTAGACTTAATTATTGTTGAAAAAAAAGTTTGATTAACACCAAGAAAAATATTTTCTAATTGCTGCCCATAACTGAATTGCTGACGCATATTATAGGTTTGCAACTGTTTTTCAAAACTGGAAAAAAGAAAGGGTTTTGAATATCGTGTTTTAACGAAACTAAGTGAATCTCCAGGTATTTGCCCAAATACAAATGATGATAGAAAAAAAACAGATATGTTAAAAAGGAGTTTTCGCACAACCTATAAAATTCTCGCTGTAATTAAATGAATTCTTAAAATCTGTATCTAATTATAATAATAAATTATCAAAAAATTTATGAAACAATTTAGAACTACTGATATGATAAACATTCTTGAAAGATGGGAATAATAAACGTAAATTAGAATTTAAATTAAATCACAATATTAAATTTATTGGAGAAGTGTTGAAAGAAGTAATTAAATATGTTAAAGCTAATAAAAAAGAATATTTAGAAGAATTAAAAGACTATCTGCGTATTCCAAGTATCTCTACGTTGAAGAGCCATCAAAGTGCAATTAATAAATGCAGTAAATTTGTAGCATCCAAATTAAAAGATGCTGGAATGGAGAGTGTTAAAATATACCCTACTGATGGTCATCCGTTGGTATATGCTGAGTGGATGAAAGCTCCTGGTAAACCTACTGTTTTAATTTACGGACACTATGATGTTCAACCTGTTGACCCATTAAACCTATGGAAGAGTGACCCTTTTGAACCGGTAATTAAAGGTGGAAAAATTTGGGCAAGGGGTGCTGATGATAATAAAGGACAAAACTTTGTTCATATAAAAAGTGTTGAAGCCATTCTAAAAATAAAAGGTGAACTTCCAGTTAATGTAAAATTTTTAATTGAAGGTGAAGAAGAGATTGGCAGTTCAAACCTTGAAAAGTTCATAAAGAAAAATAAAAAATTATTGAAGTGTGATACAGTACTTATCTCTGATACTAGTATGTATGCCCCAGGAATTCCAACAATAAACTACGGTTTACGAGGTCTTTGTTATATGGAGGTTGAGCTTACTGGACCAAACCGTGATCTACATTCTGGTAGTTTTGGCGGAGGAATTGCAAACCCAATTAATGAGTTAGCAAAACTTATTAGTAAGCTGCAAGATAAAAATGGAAAGATAACAATTCCGGATTTTTACAAAGATGTGAAAGCACTTACAAAAAAAGAGAGAGAGAATTATAAAAAATTAAATTTCTCCGATGCAGAATTGATGAAAGAATATGGTGTTAAGGAATTGAAAGGGGAGAAAGGGTATTCTACTCAGGAAAGATTCTCTGGCAGACCATCATTAGATTGTAACGGTATTGTTGGCGGTTTTATTGGGGATGGAGCTAAAACAGTACTACCTTCAAAAGCTAGTACAAAAATTAGTATGCGATTAGTACCTAACCAAGACCCAAATAAGATTGCAAAATTATTTGAGAAATATGTTAAATCAATTACTCCGCGAAGTGTTAAAATAAAAGTTACAGCACACCATGGTGGGCTACCAATTGTTATGCCTCTTGATGATGAAGCTATTGAAGCAGCAGCAAATGCTGTATCAAAGGCTTTTGGTAAAGAGACTGTATATACTAGGGAAGGTGGTTCAATACCTATTGTTGTTGAGTTTTCAAAACAATTAAAAGCTCCAGTAGTTTTAATGGGGTTAGGACTTGAGACAGACAACATCCATTCACCAAATGAACATTTCCCAATCAAGAATTTTGAACTAGGAATTTTGAGTTCAATATATTTTCTTGATGAGTATTCTAAAACAGAAGTCTAAATTATTTTTAGCTGAGGAATAAATGAAAATAATAAAATTACTTATAGTGCTGCTGAGTTTTCTGCTCTTTAGTTGTGGTGATTCTTCAAAAGAGCAAGCGGAAGATTCAGCTTCTAAAGATGAATCAATTAGAAGATATAATGTTGAAATGGCAAAGAAGCAAAAGAAAACTACCGATAATCCTTGTGATACACTGGCTCTAAGGGAATTTATTATTGACCAGGATACTGCAGGTACGTATTTAGTAGAGTTCGATAGAACTTTTACTTACAATGTTCCAAAATCGGCAGTAATTTATTACACCGATAAAAAGAAGAAGAAACAATATATTTTTGCAGTAATTGCAAAATCGAAACAAGGTGAAAGATTTGTTGAACCTAAAAATGTTATTGGGTATGAATCGAGTTTCATAAATCTTGATAGTACAAAATTAGGTACAGCATTTTTCTTTTTAACCCTATTTGAGTGTGATAAAGAGGTGGGTGGTACGTTCAAACAGATATGGGAATCTGAAGTACCAATTCATGGTGGTTTTAATACAATGAAACTCAAAAGATGGAAACCAAAGGGTATTATGTATGTTGAGCTAAATTTTGAAGCTGGAATTATTTCTGGTCATAGAAATTATAATTTCTTTTTAGTTAACGGAATTGAAAAAGAACCGCACTTGATGGAAACTTATGTAGGATTGGTACACAAAAGAACTCTTACAAAAGTAAATGACGATCGTTTCCCTGATTATTTTGAATATCGATTTTGGGATGATTCAATTTCAATTCGGATTAGGGATTCAATCCCATTTTATTGGGATACTACGAGAAGTTTATATGTAACAAAATTCAACAGACGTTGGTTCAGAAAATATTAATTAAAGTATGACAAATAGAGAAGAAACATATAACAACTACAAATCAAGATTTAGTGAAATAGAGATTGATGATAATAACTTTGTAAGAAAATATACTTCTGTAGAGGAAGAATATAACTTAATAAAAACCGGAGTTGCTGTTAGAGATTTATCAAATTACAGTAAAATTTTTATTCATGGTAAAGATTGTGAATCGTTATTAAAAAGATTAACAACAAATAAAATTTATGACTTAAAAGTTTTGGAATGGGTAAAAACTCTCTTCGTAAATAACAATGGCAACATTATTGATAGAACTCTATTATTAAAATTTGAAGACTATTTCCTTTTAATTGGGTCAAATACTGATGAGGAAAAACTGTACAAATGGATTAAAAGATTTGTTATTAATGAAGATATTATTATTGAAAACTCCTTTGAAGATTATTCTCTTTTTGAAGTGTTGGGTTCGCAAGCAACTTCTTATATGTCGATGATTCTTGGTGATAAATTTGATGAGTTCAGTGAAAAAAATATTCTTAGAGTTAAAGTTGATGATTTTTTTGTTCACGGTATTAAGCTAAAGAGTGTTGGAAATATTTATAAATATATTGTTCTTGTTGATTCTAAAAATGCTGCCAGCATATTGGAAGTTCTGAATGAGCGGAAAAGTATTTTCGATTTTGGAATGGTTGGTGAAGAAGCGTATAATATTTTCCGTATTGAAAATGGAATTCCAATAGCTCCGAATGAATTGAACGACACCATATTTCCAGTGGAAGTGAATTTGCTTAATGAGGTCTGCTCTAAGAAGCAAAATTATATTGGCTACAAGATAGTTGAGGAAGGGAATAGTGAGTTAGGAAAACTTGTGGGCATTACTTTTGAAAATCATTTTAATTCATCAAACAAAAACATTTCAATTGAAAATAACTTAGGTGAAGAAATTGGAATTATTACGAGTTTTGTAAATTCCACTCATTTAAAGAAGCCTATTGGCTTGGGTTTTATAGAGTCGAGCATAAGTCCAAATGGCGAATTATATTTTGCAGTTGATGAAAATATAAAGTCTAAAATTCATATCTCTGATTTATAGTTTTAATAAAGTTTTAAATACGTTTGCAGAATAATTACTACTGTTGTGTTAATTATAAAACAACAAAAATTTACGAATAGACCCAACCTTCTCCCAAAGGGATTCCTTTGGAAGAGGTTTATTAGAAAAATTGAGTTTTAATAATATTGAACCAACTTTAATCTTTAGTTTGTTCTGTGCTTGACTAACCTCGAAGGTTTTTATACGACATTACATATTTAATATAACACTACAAATAAAATAAATGAAAATATATACGAAAACTGGTGATAATGGTACAACATCCCTTGTTGGTGGTGAAAGGGTAAATAAAGATTCCCTACGTGTTGAATGCTACGGCACAGTGGATGAAGTAAATTCTATACTTGGTATAACTATTTCTGAAATTAAAACTAAAGATGTTTGTAATTTATTAAATGAAATTCAAAATAAATTATTTACAATTGGCGGTGAGCTTGCAACACCTGAAAACAAAAAAAATGTGAATAGAGTAAAATTAGTTAATAATGATATTCTGTTACTCGAAAATAGTATTGATAAATATGAAAAAAAACTTGAACCATTGAAACAATTTATATTGCCCGGTGGTACTAAGGGTGCGTCTTTACTACATAATGCACGTTCTGTTTGCAGAAGAGCAGAACGTTTAGTAATTTCGTTATCCAAAAATGTGAAAACATCAAAATTGATTTTGATTTATTTTAATAGGTTATCAGATCTATTATTTGTTCTTGCACGTTATGAAAATAATGTAAACGAAGTTGATGATATCCCTTGGAAGAAATAGAGAGATAAGTCTGTTGTTTCTTATTATTTCTTAATTGTTCTATTGTTAAATTATTGTTTGTTGGTTTTAACAATGGAGCGATAAAACAATGCAGCAATTTATTATTTTGGGGGTGAAACTGGTTTCGACGGGATTATTTAGTCTTTGAACTGCGCATCGTGTTCTCCGTAGACACGCTAAACGACGGTACCTTAAATAATCGATAACTACGATTACGCATTAGCAGCTTAATCCCAAAAGGATAGCTACTCGTTCCTCAAGTTCTTTCGTATCAGAGCTTGAACGAACGCCGTTTAGATACGATAGCCAAATTGAGAGTTTGAGTAGAAGAGGCGAAACTTTAATCAAACTGGTTCAATAGTATTTTGTTATTCAAAGATTATTGAACAAGACTAAAAGAGTAACTATGTGTGTAGATGTTCTCTGAACAGTAATCTCGGACCCGGGTTCGACTCCCGGCACCTCCACCAGTCTTCGTTTTAAGCGAAGCGAAAAAACGAAGACTGGTGGAGGTGAAAGCGAAGCGGTGCAAACTTTAAAATAATTGATACCCTCGCTCAAACAATGCCTGGCAGAACCAAGCCAAGAAAATTAGATTGATTTAAAAAATTAGTAAGCAAAAAATCATCTAAACGAAGATGAAATTAAACTTTTGGGTTTGTTGGTATAACAATATTTAGCATTTGCCGAAACGATGGCACAGCAACAAAAAGCAATGTATATGAAGGATTATTGAACTAATGAAAAATGGTTATTTGAATTCTAAACTGCCAGAAAAAGTGTGTCCTATTTGTGGAATAGAAATAGGACATTCTAAATTATTTGGCTATGGTGGAAATGGCGAGTATCATTGTCATAATTGTGGTTACTTTACAATTACATATATGGCATATAGACTTACTCCAATCATTAATGATCAAGTTGCTAAACAAAAGATTAGCTATCATATTCGTTACAATTCTGATTCGGAAAATCCCTTGACACTCACAAAGGATAATGTTCAAACATTGATTAATAATGTTGAGTTACCTTCACTTTCTGACCAAATAAAAAATCTCCTAAAATGGTTTGTTAAAGAATCTGAAAATTCTTTAGACACCGTCGATGGAACGGTTAACCATCTAATTGCTTATGTGGGGTGCAAGAACGAAGAGCAGGTAATTCAAATCTTAGATGAAATATGGAAACTTGGTTATATTGTAATGGAGAATCCTACTACTGGTCCACTTCGAGAAAAACCAATATTTAATATTTTTGCTGGTCATTTAACACCATTAGGTATCGAACATAATTTTAGCACCAAACCCATTATACAACAGAGCTTTCCAGAGATTGAGCAAAATTCGATAGAAGATATATTAAATAATAACGAATCAGCTACTTTTGAAGTTAAAGGTTCAGTTCAACTCGATCTCAATCGTCTTCTTAAGGGAGACGAGAACAACAAAACAAATAAGCAAATCGCCAAAGATGGAGTTCTAAAAACCATCGTTGCTTTATTAAATTCATCAAGCGGAACTATATTGATTGGTGTTTTAGAAAACGACAAATACACAATAGTGGAGATTGAGAAAATATCTTATATCGAAATTAAAAATTATTATATAGTGGGTATTGAAATTGAAATTGAAAATTTAGATAAATATGAACTTACCCTAAGAGATCTAATCGCCGAACATATTTCGAAAAATGTTGTGGGTTTATTGGAGATTACTTTCCCAAAATTTGAAAACTTCACCATTTGTAAAATTTCAGTAAGTCAAACAGTAGATAAATGGTATTATCTCAATGATGAAAACTTTTATGTGCGGGATGGAAATCGAACAGTCTGCCTTAAAGGAAACGACGCTGATGATTACAGAAGGAGGAACTCAAGATGAAATTATTTAAAGAAGCTAAATAGAATTATTTCTAAAATGTAAAAACAAATATTGTAGAACAAAAAAAATATCTAAAGAACCACTCTGGACGAGCATTTGCAAGTAAACATTTTAAATAGAGCGAAGCGAAAAAACGAAGACTGCACGGCGTAGCTGAAAGCGAAGCGGTGCAAACTTTAAAATAATTGATACTCTTGCTCAAACAACGCCTGGCGAGCCCAAACCATGAAACGAAAAAACATCCCATTATAAAATAGCTGCATCGCAGCGACACATTCTTAATCAATTTAAACATCATTAAACCTTTCTAAAAGTTTGTATTTATCTCTCTATATATATACATTACTAAGTATAAAAAAGAAAAACAAATAAAAACAAAGCAATAGTTGTATCAAAACATGTTAAACGCAGAAAGAAAAGAAGCGATAAGAAAAAAAGTTACTGTTGAACAACGAGTACTTATCAATGATTTATGTAATGAGTATAGTACTTCTCCTGTAACAATACGTAAGGATTTAGATTCCCTTGAGGAAGAAGGTCTTCTAACCAGAGTGCATGGCGGGGGAATACTTAACCAATCAGTTGTGCCAGATTTATCCATTAGCGAAAAAGAGAAAATTAATTTAAAAGAAAAAGAACGTATTGCCCGTTTTGCTGAAAGTCTTATTAACGAAGGGGATGTCGTAATTCTGGATTCAGGTTTTACGGCTGTTCACATAGCTCGCAGATTAAAATTTAGAAGCGGTATTAAAATTATTACAGGTGGGTTAAATGTTGCAAACGAAATTGTTGGAAGTGATAACGAGCTGATTTTAACAGGTGGTGTTTTTAATAAAACTACTTTTGGTCTATCAGGCGGTTTTGCAGAAAACGTAATTAATAGCACAGTTGCCGATAAATTATTTTTGGGCGTTGATGGTGTAGATTTTGAAAAAGGACTTACAGCATCTAATTATGAAGAAGCAAAACTTAATCAATTAATGATTAAAGCAGCCTCCGAAACAATTCTGATTGCTGATTCATCAAAGTTTGGAAAGAAGACGATGGGATATATTGGAAAGATTAACGAGGTAGATAGAATTATTACAGATAAGGGAATTAGTAAAAAGTATAAGGATAAACTTAATAAGCTAAAACTGAAAATTAATTTAGTATAAAATTGTGGAGTAAATTATTTATGAAAATTTCAAAACCATTAGATGTTACCATTGTTGGTGGTGGTATGATAACGGAGATGCAGATTATACCTTCAATTTATTATTTGCAACGTAGTAGTACAGTTAAAGATATTAATGTGTGTGCACTTAACACACCGCCCTTAAAGCAATTAGCAGAGAATGAAACGCTTAAACAAGCCTTCCCTGGTCACACATTTAATTCATACCCAGATTATAAAACAGAAGCTGCAGATAAAATGTTTCCTGAATTGTATAAAGATGTTATCGGTAAAATGGAAGAGAGAAACATAGTATTTATTGCTCTTCCGGATCAATTACATTACTCTGCAATTATCTATGCGTTAGAGCATAACCAGCATGTAATCAGTGTAAAGCCTTTAACGTTAAACTATAATGAAGCGTTGGAAATTAAAAAGCTTGCTTACTCAAAAGGATTATTTGTTGCAACAGAATATCACAAACGTTTTGATGATAGAGTGGGAATAGCTCGTTTAAAATATCGTGCAGGTGATTTTGGTGAGTTCCGCGTTGGCTATGCAACCCTAATAGAGCCGTGGTATTATCGTGATTCTAATTTTCAAAATTGGTGTACTACAGAGAACTCGGATATGTTCACTTACATCGGCTGCCACTATGTTGATCAAGTAAATATGATTACCGGGCTGCTTCCAACAGAGGTCTCTGTATATGGTGTTAGGGATAAATACCCAAATGGTAACGAGGGCTACTTGTGGACTAACGCAAATGTGATTTGGGAAAACGGAGCAAGCCTTGCATTGATAAATGGAATGGGATACCCAAACGTAGCACCTGGTGGTAACTCACAAGGTATTTGGCTTTTTACCCAAGGCAAAAAAGATGGTGGTTTGATGTTCCACGATGACCAATACCGCGGGCTTAAACATTCATATCTTAACAAAAGTGATTTTGAAGGGGATTCGTATTACAACGAACCAAGTCCTGATTATTTAAAATTAATAGAACGTGGTGGAGATGGATTAACCCCTGTGGGATATGGTTATCGCAGCATTGAAGGATTAATAAATTCAGTTCACCGAGTGGAAAATAATTCGCAAGAAAAAAGTGATGAATTATCTGCACGTAAAGAAATGATTAAGATAATTGACGATGAAGGAATTATAGCTACACCAGCAAATAGTTCATTTAACGAACTTGTTATTGAAGCTGGCAGAATGTCGATACTAAATGATGGACGTGCCGTAACTATTGAGTATGGCGATACCCCAACAGTAAAATTTAAAGAGTATAAATAATTTAAAATAAATTTAGAATAAAAATAATTAAAATAATAGCGGAGAAATTAATGTCATTTTACAGTCGTACTCCTGTTGATGTACCGAAAGTTGATACTAAATTTAGAAAAATTGTTACTGCATTACCTGTTCCGGAATCGATGGAAATTATAGAGAGATTGGAAAAATATGAACCAATCTCGATGTCGGGTCAACCTCCAATATTTTGGGATAAAGCTGAAGGATTTCAAATATATGATAAATGGGGAAACATGTGGCTGGACTGGTCATCTGGTGTTCTTATTGCAAATGCAGGGCATGCACACCCCAAAGTAATTGAGGCGTTAATAGAAGAGATAGATAATGAATTAATTTCAACTTATGTTTTTTATCACGAAAAACGTGCTGAGTTAGTTGAACTTCTTCAGCAAGATACACCTGACGGATTGGATAAAGTTTTTCTTTTATCAACTGGCTCCGAAGCAACTGAAAATGCAATTAAGTTAGCGAGAACTTATGGTGTAAAAAAAGGGGGAAAGGATAAACACATTATTGTAAGCTTTGGCAATTCATTCCATGGTAGAACTCTTGCCGCACAGCTGGCGGGTGGTATTCCAGCATTAAAAGAGTGGATTATAAATCTTGACCCTGGTTTTGTAAATGTTCCTTTCCCTGACGGGTATTTTCAAGAGGATACAAGCTTTGACCTTTTTCTGAAATCACTTAAAGATTTAGGTGTAGAACCAAAAAATATAGCTGGCGTTATTACTGAAAGTTATCAAGGGGCGGGACCATTTTTTATGCCAAAAGAGTATGCTCAAAAACTTGAAGCTTTCTGTAGTGAAAACGATGCACTACTAATTATGGATGAAGTGCAATCAGGCTTTGGTCGCACAGGCAAGTGGTTTGCTTACGAACATTATGATATCAAACCAGATTTAATAGCATGCGGCAAAGGGATTTCTTCTTCCTTAGCAATTTCAGCGGTTATAGGACGTAATGATGTGATGGATATCTATCCTCCGGGAAGTATGACTTCAACACACTCTGCAAGTCCATTACCGGTTGTTGCAGCAATTGCAAATTTGAAAGCTCTTAAAGATGAGAAGATGACTGAAAATTCTGCTGAGTTAGGCAAAGTGTTAAAAGAAGGACTAATAGAAATTCAGCAGAAACATTCTGATAGAATAGGATTGGTTACATGCGAAGGTCTTGTTGCAGGAATGCAAATAGTAAAACCAAATACAAATGAAGCAGATCAAAAAACAGCATATAAAATTAATGAAGGTTGTTTTCAAAAAGGTCTCTTATTGTTTTCGCCAGTTGGCATTGGTGGAAGGTGTGTTAAAATTGCACCACCACTAATGATAACGAGAGAAGCATTAGTTGAAGGACTCTCTGTTTTAAAAGAGGTCTGCAACGAAGTCTTATAATTGATAGAAATTTCAATTGAGAAAAAATTATATGAGTGATTCAAAAAAATTAGGTATAGGTATAATTGGCTGCGGTGTTATTTCAGCTATACATGCAGAAGCTATTAAGAATAGTAGTAATTGTAATTTGATATCACTATTTAGTAGGGATATCAATAGAGCAAAAATTTTAGGGGAAAAGTATGATGCAAAATTCTCTAATGATTGGGATGAATTTATTGAAGATAAAAGATTGAATGCAGTTGTGATTTGTACTGCAAGTGGTACGCATTATAATTATGGGAAATTGGCTGCTGAAAAAGGGAAGCATGTTATTGTTGAAAAACCAATTGAAGTTTCACTTAAAAAAGCTAAAATGCTAATCTCGGAATGTGAAAAGAATAAGGTTAGCCTTGCTGTCATTTATCAAAGTCGCTTTATGGATAGTGTAATAAAAATGAAAAAATCTATTGATGATGGAGACTTGGGAAAAATATTTCAAGGGGCTGCTTATGTTAAGTGGTATAGAGATCAAGCATATTACGATAGTGCAGAGTGGAGAGGGACGTTTGAACTTGATGGCGGCGGCGTTTTAATCAATCAGGCAATTCACACTATAGATATACTTCAATGGTTAATGAATGGAGTTAAAACTGTTTACGGAGAAGTAGGAACTTTTACACATAAGCGAATTGAAGGTGAAGATTCTGCAGCAGCCGTTTTACGATTTAATAATGGTGCCATAGGTGTAATTGAAGCCTCTACCTCAATTCATCCAGCAGTACCACGCAAAATTGAAATACATGGTGAAAAAGGAACTGCCACATTAGTAGGTGACGCATTTGAAATTGTAACGTTTGATAAACCACTCACTAATTCTGAAATCGAAAACGAAGCATCAAACAGCGGGGCTTCATCTCCACTTGATGGATTATCTTTTACACCTCATTTGAAACAGTTTGAAGCAATTGCCGATGCTATTAAAAATAAAAAAACACCACCAATTTCAGGTAAGGAAAGTATTGCTTCACTTGCTATAGTAAAGGCTATATACGAATCAGCCAAATTAAATGAAGTAATTAAAATTGATAAATTTATTGATGAAAATTTCATCTGAAATAAGTTAATGATATTAAGGAATAAGGAAATTATGAATAAAATAATTTTAGTTTTAGCAACAAGTTTTCTGGATGATTTATTAAGCAATCCCAAAGATGAAGGGAAAGCAAAACAAATGCTTGCTGACTTAGAAGCAAAATTTAGTGATACTATTAAAGTGATATATAGATGCGATAGAAATCCGGAAGAACCTTTGGCTATTGAGGAACTTGAAAATGTTATAGCTGTCATTGCCGATTTGGAAGTTTATGACCGAACTTTGCTTTCTCAAGTTGGAATAAAAATGGGTGGTAGTTTAGAACTAATTTCCAGATACGGCATTGGATATATCTCTGTTGATATTGAAGCAGCCACAGAGTTTGGAGTGATAGTAACAAACGCACCTGGCTGTAATGCAATGCCAACAGCCGAGTGGACGCAATCAACAATAATGGATGTTGCCGGTCGCAGAATGGCACACTACGCAACGGCGAGTAACGGAAAGGTAAAAGAAGGTCCATCACGTTTGGATGTTACAAATAAAAAACTTGGCATTATTGGAACCGGTACAATAGGTAAAAATGTCGCAAAACTAATGAGAGGTTATGATGTAGAAATTCTTGCATACGACCTTTACCCCAATGTTTACTGGGCTGTAGAGAACAATGCTATCTATGTTACTCTCGAAGAACTTTACAAGCAGAGTGATATTATTACAATTCATGCTTCTGGAAGTGAACAGCTTATTGGAGAAAAAGAACTTGATTTAATGAAAGAGACAACTGTGCTTGTAAATTGTGCTCGTGGAATTCTTACCGATAATCGGGCAATATATAATGCTGTTAAAGCCGGCAAAATATGGGGTTACGGACTTGATGAAATCTGGTTAGAAAAAGATTTACCATTGGATGAAAGTCTGAATATTATTGTAAGTTCTCACGTTGGTTCCGATACAGATTCAGGTAAAATTGGAATGCAGATAATGTCAACAGAAGCAGTAATAGACTTTGTTAATGACAAAACCCCAACCCACGTTGTAAATAAAGAAGTTTTAATATAATTAATATTAACTCTAATAATAAATGGAGAAATGAAATTGGGAAAAGTAGTAAAGTATAATGAAATTAAATCGGCAGAAAGCTGCAAATATGATGGAATGTCTCTCGGCGAAGTTATGTTACGCATTGACCCATACGATGTTCCCACAGCAAGAGCAAGGCAGTTGCGAGTATCACAAGGTGGTGGCGAAACAAATGTAGCCTGTGGGTTATCATACACATTTGGGTTACGCAGCACAGTATTAACAGCTTTAGTTGATGATAACATTGGATTGAATATTCGCAATCAGATGAGGGAAGTTGGCGTTGATACTTCAAACATTATTTGGTTTAACACAAACAACGATGGCTCTGCACATAGCACAGACCAAAAAGGCGGTTTAACAAATGGAATTAATTTTACTTATAACGGCAAGGGGGTAATTCCTTCCGATACTGTTTATTACCGTGCCCACTCTGCAATACGCGAACTTAAAAAAAATGATTTTAACTGGAATAAACTTTTTGGTGAAGAAGGAGTTCGCACATTTAACACTGGCGGTATATTTACATTGCTTTCAGATAGTTCCGCAGAAGTTGCAATGGAAGCAGTACTAAAAGCCAATGAAAATGGTGTGTTAGTTGCTGCTGATTTAAATTACCGTTCCAAAGTTCAACCCGATAAATCAGTTGCTCGTGCAATCAATAAAAATATTGTCTCTTATCTCGGCTTCCTTGTTGGTAACGATTCCGATTTAAGCGATGCACTCGGTTACGAAACTGAAACTAAAAAAGGTGCCACTTTTGAAGAATGGCTTGAAGCATATAAAGTAACAGTTAAAAAACTTTCAAACGATTTTCCAAATCTTTCTCTTATTGGTACACAATGGCGTGGTGCTGTTAATGCCGATTTAATTCATTGGGGTGCTGTATTGTATGATGCAATAAATGATAAATTTTATGTTGCACCATTGCGTGAAAATATTCCCATTGCTGATAGAACCGGCGGTGGCGATTCATTTACTTCTGGAGTGCTATCAGCACTTATGTATGGTAAGGGTTTGCAGACTGCTGTTGAGTGGGGAGCTGCTCATGGTATTTTGGTTCAAGAAACTCCAGGCGATTTTACAATGGTTACTGTTAAAGATATTGAACGCGAAGTGAAGCGTGCAAAATCTGGCGGTGGTGTAAAGGCAATTAGGTAGAATATTAAATAAAGCAATATGAAAAAGATTAAGATTAGGATTAAGAATTAAAACGGTTGAAAAATAAAAAAAATATAATTTGTTTGAAAAATATCATAATCTTAATTCTTACTCTTAATCTTAATCTGCATTTGTAAATCTATAGTGGAGAAAAATAATGAAAGAGAAAATATTTTTTGATCACGAGAAACTTATTGTTTATCAAAGAGCGTTAGAAGTAATTTCATTTTTCGAGATAATATTTCAAAAGAAAATAGGTGCATCGTACAAAAGTCAGTTGGAACGAGCATCATCTTCAATTCCGCTCAATATTGCAGAGGGAAATGGTAAGTTTACGAGTAAAGATAGATGTAAATATTTTGATATAGCACGAGGTTCATCATTAGAATGTGCCAGTGGATTAGATATTCAATACATAAAGAATAAAATTTCTGAAGAAGAACTTTATAAAGGGAAATCTTTGTTGAAAGAAGTTGTATCAATGTTGGTTGGATTAATTAAGAGTAACTCTAATTATAGAGTGTATGAACCAAGTGTTGAATATCATGCTGATGGTGATAAGAGAGAGAATTAAGATACAAGATTAAGAATTAAGAGTAAGAATTAAGAGTAAGAATCTCAAATCTTGTGTAACAAAAAATTAACAGGAGAAATTAAATGAGTTATCAATACGATAGAAAAAAAGTTAGAGCAGCGCTAATTAAAAGTGAAGTAGTTGTTGTAATAAATAAAAAACATGTTCAAAAACCGGAAGACCTTGTTACAACAATGGTTGAAGTATATAAAGCAGGATATGTTGCCGAAACTACTTTTCGTATTGACCCGGCTATTCTAAAAGAAGGAATGGTTGAACTTGTAAAATTGCGTGAAGAATCACCAGCGGATAATCCTTTTGTTTTGGGATGCGGAAGTATCATCAATCCATCAGAGTTGGAGCAGGCAATTGAAATGGGATTTGAGATGATTGTTGCACCAGGCAATGTGATGGGTGGTTATGCAGAAGGAAAAGAATTTATTAAAATAACACAAGAGGTTGAAATATTTTCTGCTCCTGCAATTATGACTCCTACAGAATTTAATTATTTTATGGAACGCCCAGATGGATTAGAACCAGATGCAATTAAAGTATTTCCAGCCGGAGTGTTAGGTGCTTCAGGAATTGGTGGTTTATTAGCACCCTTTGTTCGCGAAAGGCACAACGGAAAAATTATTATGCCAACAGGTGGTGTTAATTTTGAAACTGCTCCTGGATATAAAAAAGCTATTTCCGGTGCTGGTTATACACCAATTCTTGGTATGTCATCTCCACTTGCATTAGTTGAAAAAGAGGGGAAGCCGGGCGATGTTGAAATAATTAGAGAATCATTAAAAGTATTTGCAGAAAAATATAAATAACAATTATTGATTGAGAAGCATGTGAATTATTTAGAAAACTTATTTGGATTGAAAGATAAAAACGCCGTTGTTATTGGGGGAAGTGGAGTACTTGCAGGTGCAATGGCTGAAGGGCTTGCTAATGCTGGAGCAAACATTGCCATACTTGCCAGAAATTTTGAAAAAGCAGAAAAGAAAGCAGGTGAGATTACTGATAAAATTGGTGTAAAAACAATTGCAGTAAAAGTTGATGCAGCCAATAAGGAAACATTGGTTAATGCAAAAGCAGAAATAAACGAAAAACTTGGAAAAGTTGATATCCTAATTAATGCTCCGGGCATGACAAGCAAAACCCCATTTCTTGAAATTACTGAGAAAGAGTGGGATGAAATAATGGACATTAATCTAAAAAGTATTCTTTTCGGATGCCAAGTATTTGGTGAAGAGATGTTTAATAATAAAGATGGAAGTATTATAAATATTTCTTCAGTAGCATCGGGTCCTCCGCTATCAAAGGTCTTTGCTTATAGTGCTACAAAGGCTGCAGTAAATAGTTTAACACAATCTCTTGCAATAGAATGGGCTACTGCTAATGTTCGTGTTAATGCTATTGCTCCTGGGTTTTTTCCGGCAGAGCAAAATAAAAAAATGCTTACGAAAGAACGCGTCGCAAGTATATTGGCACATACACCAATGGGTCGTTTTGGAAACCCGGATGAACTTGTTGCAGCTACAATTTGGTTAGCTTCATCTAAAGCTGCATCTTTTGTTACTGGCTCTATTGTGCGGGTAGATGGCGGCTTTACAGCAATGACAATTTAAATTTTGAAAAGAAAATATTAAAAAATTATTAGGAGAAATAATGACTCAAATAAAAGTTGGAATAATAGGTTCGCAATTTGCTGCAGGGTTGCATGCAGAATCGTATAAACGTTTTTCTGAAGTGAAACTACAGGCGGTTGCTTCATTAGATAATTTAGAAAAATTTTCGAGTGAGTATGGAGTGCCGTCAACTTATGAAGATTATATGGAAATGATAAAAAATGAAGATTTGGATTTGATTAGTGTTTGCGTTCCAAATTTTTTACATAAAAAAATAGTTGTTGATATTGCTGAAGCCGGAATCAAAAATATAATTTGTGAAAAACCGTTAGCCACAACAATACCAGATGCCCAAGCTATGATTGATGTTTGTAAGAAAAATAATGTACGCTTAATGTATGCTGAAGATTGGTTGTTTGCACCTGCTGTAATACGTGCAAAAGAAATTGTTGAAGAAGGCGGCATTGGGAAACTGTTATACATAAAGGCAAAAGAATCTCACTCAGGTTCTCATTCAATTTATGCACAGAAAAAAGAATACTGCGGCGGCGGAGCAATGATACATCTCGGAATTCATCCGGTTGCATTTGTTTCCTTCCTTGCCGGAAGTGATATCAAAGAAGTTGTAGGAATGGCAACAGCCGGTGGCGATACAAACTTACTACATACAAATTATACTGGCGAAGACTGGGCAGCAGCTTTAGTAACAATGGAAAATGGAGTTAAAGGTTTTGTAGAAGCAAACTATATTACTTCAGGTGGTATGGATGATAAAATTGAGATATACGGAACCGAAGGAAATATACATATAGATTTAACCAAAGGTTCACCAATTGATGTGTACAGCCGACCAGGTTATGGATATGCGATTGAGAAAGCTGACTTCACGCATGGTTGGACAAAACCAGCGGTAGATGAATTTCTTTCATTAGGATATGTAAAAGAGATTGAGCACTTTATTGATTGCGTGATAAACGATAAAGAACCTAATGTTGGAACAAGAGGTGAGGATGGATTAAAAGCATTGGAAGTTGTTCTTGCAATTTATGAATCAGCTAAAAGCGGAAAACTTGTTAAACTATAATTACTAAAATAAATATATTAGAAAGGAAGATGGATAGATATGAATGAGATGCAGGAAAAAGCATATTTACCTACAAAAATAGCGGGACTTGAATTGCACAATCCATTTTGTGTTGGTTCAGGACCTACAGTTAAAACTACAGAAATGATTCGACAAATAGATGAAGCGGGATGGGGAGCAGCGTTTATTAAATTAACAATTGACCCTGAACCATACATCAATAGAGAACCCCGTTATAGATGGTGGGCAAAAGATAAACTACATACATTTACTGCCGAGAAAAGAATTAAACTTGATGAAGCATTAAAAATTTGTGAAGAAGGTAAGAAATTAGCCAAAGTCACAAAAATAATGAGCAACATAACCTATGATGGACCAGATGGGGTTGAAGGCTGGGTACGAATGGCTAAAGCATTTGAGGATGCAGGTGCTGATGGAAATGAGTTAAATATGTGCTGTCCAAATATGTCGTTTAATGTTGAAGTTACAGGAGATGAAATCAAAAAATGTACCGGAGCTTCAATGGGGCGCAGCCCTCACCTTGTTGCTGAAGTTGTAAGAGCGGTAAAGGCAGAGACTAATATTCCATTGTTTGCAAAGATTACACCAGAAGGGGGCAATATTGCACAAGTCTCAAAAGCTGCGTTTGATGCTGGTGCCGATGTTGTTTCAAGTGTTGGTAATCGTTTAGGAGTTCCACCGATACCTGATATTAATAATCCTAAACTAAGTTCTCAAATGCTGCAAGATGAACCATCGATTACGTGTTTATCAGGACCATGGTTAAAACCATTGGCACTAAGAGATGTTTATGAAATACGGAAATATAACGGATCTTTGGTTTCCGTCTGTGGTTATGGTGGAATGGCGAAGTGGAAAGATTATATTGAAATGACTATGATGGGAGCAGACCTAATTGGTATGTGTACTGAAACTATGCTTCGTGGATTTGATTTTCTGCACAAAGAAATTACTCAACTAAAAAAATATATGGAACGGAATAATTACGCTACGTTCAAAGCAATGAGAGATACAATTGTTCCTGAAGTTAGAACTGCAAAATCGTTACACCTCACTGAGGCTGTGGCTATTGTTAATGAACCCAAATGTATTGGTTGCGAACTATGTATGCCTATTGGTCATTGTTATGCAATTGAGATGAAAGAAGGTAAAGGATGGGAAGGTAAAAACAAAAAAGGTATTGTTGCTTTAGTTGATGCATATAAATGTACAGGGTGTTCTACTTGTTTCGATTTGTGCCCAACTGATGCATTTAGATGGACTTCAGTACCAAAAGATAGAACTGTGATTCCCGTGTAAGTAGTTAATACTGAGCGTAGTACTAATGTAATTAAATTGATAGTTTAAAGAAACTAAAGTTAAAGACAGTTCTAAAAAAGAAAAATCCCTATCTCTATAAAGCCAAATATTTATTAACAGCCCAAGATATTATTTAAAATAAGTAACTCACAACTCAACCACCTGATGTTCAATTTTATTAGTGTTTAGCTCATTCATTATCCACTTAATAATATCTAATCCATATTTATTTGCAAAGTAGAAAAAATTGATTTCACGTTCTTGTAAATTCTCATTTGGGTAAACTGCATCTCTAACTTTTTGAAGTTGTGTAATTAAAGTTTTATATTTTCTCTCTTCAGCACCTTTCGATTTTCCCTTTAGCATTTGTAGCGTCTGCTCTATTCGTGTAATCGATTTTTCTATTGGCTGCGCAAGTGAGTTATCTACAGAGAGCAGTTTCTCTTTTAATTTGTTTAAAGTTGTTACTATCTCTTTTTCTGAATTAAAGAATAGTTCATCAAAATTAAACTCTGATACTATTTTCACTACTTTTTCAATAAGTATCTTTTCATCAATATAGAAATCTGGTAATGATAAATTATATTTTTCAAAAACAGAAAATAGATGCGATTCAATTATTGTACAAGACGAACGTGGAAATATAATTGGAGAGATTACATCAAAGAATTTATAGTTTGGCATTACTTGTGCAAAGTAACTTATCTCACTTGAGCCTCCAACGTAGGCAGCAGTGGGCAATAAGTAATCCTGACAAATAGGACGGAGCAAAACATTTGGGCTAAAAGATGACGGATCGAAATAGAGTAAATTAAGTAGTTCCTCTTTATTAAGCCTCTTCCTTCTCCCTTTAAATCTAAATTCGCCCTCTACTGGTTCAACCAAGTGCCTTCCTGTTTCATCAGAATAGAAAAGATTAACTGGTTTTACTTTTACTTGTGCATGATATACCTCTTCCAATTCTGCACTCTTTAAAACATTTGTAGTTGTATGTGTTTCAAAATCATTAATCTCTTTTTCAAAAATTGGAAGTAAAATATTCTTCACGGCAACATCTTGCGGGTCAAAAACTATAAGTCCGTATTCATCAAAAAGTTTGATAAATAATTTTTTAAATGCATCTTTAAAAGTTTTTCCTTCGCTATAACACTCCTTTAAGAGATGTAATATTTCATCTTTAAATTCACTATTACGTAGAGCATCATCCAAATCTTCTAAAGTAAATTCTATTGTAGAATTAAATTTGATGTCGCCTACAGAGCCTCTATTTGTTTCTTCCTCAAGTCCATCATCATAATTAATTGTTCTATATTTATTCTCTTTATCAAAAATATTTATTGAAGATATCTCTTCAAAATCATGGTCATCAGCTTCCATCCAAAAAATCGGGACAAAATTGAAGTCACTATATTTCTCTTTCAATAAACGTGAAAGTTTAATTGTAGTAATTGTTTTGTAGATTGTATATAACGGACCTCCAAAAAGGGAAACTTGCTGCCCGGTAACAATTGCAAATGTTTTTTCTGAAGCTAACGACGATATGTTTGATTCAGTTTGTTTTGAAATTTTAAAATTAGAATACTGTTTTTTAATTATTTCTGATATCACTTTTCTGTGCGGACGGTTGTAGTGCGTTAGTTCATCAAAAGTTTTTAAGAAATCATCATTGTTTCTAAAATCTTTTGGATAGAATGTTGAAACATTTTCAAATTCATAAATGTAGTCTAAAAATAGATTTTGATTTCCTGGAATATCTGAATAGTCAATTTGCATCTAACTTCCTTTTATTTTTCTATGTGCAAAAATAACAATTTATTTTGAAGTGGTTTTAAAAAGATAGTATTTCCTTTATAATAACTTATCCTACTTTATTTTATTGCTTAAAAAGCTCTATTAACTTAAATTTCGACTTGCTATGAATGAAATAAATTTTACAAAACTAACTGGTGCCGGAAACGATTTTGTTTTAATAGACAAAAAGCTAAATCCAAAAACTTCTATTACTTCTGAATTGATAAAAAGAATTTGTGATAGAAGGTATGGCGTTGGTGCTGATGGACTACTAACCATTGATGATGGCGACAATATTGATTTCAAAATGGAGTATTTTAATTCTGATGGCAGTGGCGGAATGCTTTGCGGAAATGGTGCAAGGTGTGTTATTAAATACGCAGATTATAGTAAAAGAATTAGTGGTGTAGATACAAAGTTCACATTTAATGGGGAAGATTTCTCGGGAGCTTTAATTGATGATAACAGTATTCGATTTAATCTAAATTCACCAACAACAATAGAGCAGAATATTAAAATAGAGGCTTTAAATAAAAAGTTGAACCTCTCTTTTGTTGATATTGGTGCTTCTCATGCTGTGGTTAACATTGATGACTCTGCTAATTCACTTGGGGATATCGAATTATTTCCTATGGAAGAATATGCCAAAGCTATAAGATATAGTAAGCACTTTGAACCACTTGGTACAAATGTTAATTTTATTTCAATTAAAAATAATATTATAAATATTAGAACTTATGAGAAAGGGATTGAAGAAGAAACATTTGCTTGCGGTACTGGTTCAGTTGCCTCTGCAATTATTTCATTTATGGAGGGTAAAATATCAACCCCTGTAAAACTTAAAACTAAAAGAGGAAATATTTTGGAAGTTGATTTTCAGAAAAATAGAAATAGAATTGAAAATGTTACACTTACTGGTCCAGCAAAAATAGTATTTCAAGGAATATATAAAATAGATAATGAGGAAAATTAATGAGTAAAGTTATTTTTACAATTAAGTACGAAATTATAGAGGATAAAAATGATGTTTTTTTAGACGTTATTAGAGAGTTAAAAAATATTGTAAAAGCTGATGGATTAGAGATCTATTCAGTATATGCAGTAAAAGGGAAGAAGAATATGTATAAAGAAATATATCAATTTGAAAACCAAGAGACTTACGATAATTATGATGATGTTGCAGATGAAAGAACCGACATACTAATGAACAAACTTTCTGATTTAGTAAAACCAGGCACCACAGAATATTTAACCCTAATTGAAATATAATTTATCATGGTCGAGTATGTAGGTTCAATACATATACACTCTACTTATTCTGATGGCTCTGGCACAGTAGAGGAAATAATTAAAGCTGCACAAGAGGTTGGCTTGGATTATATTATTTTAACTGACCATAATACTTTGCGGGCAAAAAATGATGGTAAAGAGGGATGGCACGATAAAACCTTTCTTCTCGTTGGGGCAGAAATTAACGATAAGCAAAATGTTAATCACTACCTCGCTTTAGGTATTGATAAAACTTTTTCTACACGCATCTCTGCTAAAGAATATGTTTCAAAAGTAAAAGAGAAGGGCGGTATAGGATTTATTGCACATCCTCACGAGGAACGTTCTTCAATGAGTGAGCATCCTCCTTACCCTTGGAAGGAATGGAATACAGAAGACTTTACTGGTATTGAAATTTGGAACCATATGTCTGAATGGATGGAAGGTTTGAACGATAGTAATAAATATAATCATTTTGTGCATCCCCGAAAATCGATAGTTGCACCACCAAAAAAGACATTAGAATTGTGGGATAAATTGAATAAGAAGCGAAGTGTTGTTGGCATAGGCGGGGTTGATGCTCACGCACATAAATTAAATTTACTTGGCTTTTTTGAAATGGAGGTTTTTCCATACAAGGTTTTATTTAAATCAATAAGAACGCACCTACTTTGCAACAGACCGCTTCATGTTTCTAATCGTGGAGTTGAGTTTACAGAGGATAAAAATGAAATTCTTAAAACTCTTAAATGTGGACGATTGTTCGTTTCAAATTATTACCACGGAGATGCAAAAGGATTTAGATATTTTGCACAAGATTCCAATATGATTTATCAGATGGGGGAAAGCCTTGAGTATAACGATAATATTAGACTCCGTGTAATTCTGCCAAATATTAGTGGAGTTATTAAACTAATTGTTAATGGTGAAGTAATTGATGAAGTTGAAAATATAGATGCCGAGTTTAGAATTAGGAAATCCGGTGCATATAGAGTAGAGATATTTTTAGATGGAAAAGCGTGGATATATTCAAATCATATTAGAATTGGACTTTAATTTTTATTAAATTTAATGGTTATATTATAATATTTACTTAAGGAGAAATTGTGTTAGCTAAAAAGAGAAAATTATCTAAAAAAGAGATAAAAGAAGATAAGTTGGTTACAACGTTTTATGAAGCAAAAGAATTTTACGAAGAGAAACAAACAACCATATTTTCAGTTATTGGAATAGTAGTTGCTATTGTTATAGGTGTTGTGCTTTACACAAGTAAGGTTGATGAAAGCAATTTATCTGCATCTGTTGAATTGAGTAGAGTTCTAAGTACTTATGATGCAGGTCTTTATTTACAGGCTATTGAAGGAAAAGCTGGAACTCAAGAGATTGGTTTAGCTAGAATTGTTGATGAATATGGTGGCTCGGAGCAAGGTGAACTTGCAAGAATATACCTTGCCAATGCTTATTACTATACAGAACAATATGATAAAGCAATGGAAGAATATGCCAATTTTTCTGGCAACCATAATTTATTGGTGGCTTCTGCATTAGCAGGTAAAGCTGGTTGTTACGAAACTAAAAAAGATTACGAATCGGCTGCAAAATATTTTTCTAAAGCAGCAAATGTTAGTGAGTATGTTCCCTCCAATCCTAACTATCTATTAAATGCTGGTATTAATTATTTGAAGATTAAAAATAGTAATGAAGCTAAGAATGTTCTTAACAAAGTAAAAAAAGAGTATGGTACATCACTATCAGCAAGAGAAGTTGACAAATATTTAGCTTTAATTAATAGCTAACTTTATTTAAATTTTACGCAATAGATAGAAGGAAATATGGCAGATACATCAGATTTTAGAAATGGTTTAATAATGAAGTTCAAAAATGGACTTTATACAATCATAGATTTTCAACACGTGAAACCTGGGAAAGGTGGGGCGTTTGTTCGATCAAAATTAAAGAACTTAAAAACTGGAAGAGTACTCGATAACACATTCCGCTCTGGTGAACCAATTGAAGTTGTTCGTGTTGAAAGAAAAAAATATCAGTTCCTTTATAGAGATGGTGATTCACTGGTGTTAATGGATAACGAAACTTATGAACAAATAAATGTTGATAGATCATACTTTGGCACGAATGATAAATTCCTGAAAGAGAGCGAAGAGGTTGAACTTTTATTGGATGATAAAGATGTAATTATTTTAGCAGAAACTCCAATTTTTGTTCAACTTGAAGTAACAGAAACAGAGCCGGGCTTTAAAGGCGACACTGCAACCAATGTAATGAAACCAGCAACTTTAGAGACTGGTGCAGTAATAAATGTTCCAATCTTTATAAATGCTGGAGATATATTGAAAATTGATACAAGAGAAGGTAGATACGTAGAACGAGTTAAAAAATAAATAGTAGAGAGATATGGATTATAACTTAATTAAAAAACTAATTAAAGTAGTTGAACAAAGTGACATAGCAGATTTTTCTATTCAAGAAGGTGATCTTAAAATAAAGATATCTAAGAATGGAAAACAGCAGATTATAAACACAGCAATACCTCAACCAGCTCTAGGGCAGGTTCAAGCAGTTCAGCCAGTTGCAGTACAAGTAGAGAGTACTGAAAGTGAAACTGGTGCTAAAAATACAAAATTGCATGAAGTACACTCACCCATAGTGGGAACTTTTTACCTTTCACCATCTCCAGATGCTGATGCTTATGTGCAAGTTGGAGATACTGTTGCGGAAGGTTCAGTTTTATGTATAGTGGAAGCAATGAAACTAATGAATGAAATTGTAGCTGATGCAAGTGGGAAAATAGTAGAGATTTTAGTTGATAATGCAACCGCTGTTGAATATAATCAACCGCTATTTTTAATTGAAAAAAACTGATAATTCTGATAAAGGAAGGTTAAAGATTTGTTTAATAAAATATTAATTGCAAACAGAGGCGAAATAGCTCTCCGTGTTATTCGCACTTGTAAAGAGATGGGTATCGCTACAGTAGCTGTTTATTCTACTGCAGATAAAGAAGCAGCACACGTTGTGTTTGCTGATGAAGCTGTTTGTATTGGTCCTGCAAGTGGAAAAGAGAGCTACCTAAACATCCCAAGCATTATGGCAGCAGCAGAAGTAACAGGAACTGATGCAATCCACCCAGGTTATGGTTTTCTTGCAGAGAACCCTGATTTTTCTCAAGTCTGTGAGGATATGAGTATTAAATTCATAGGTCCTTCTCCTGATATGATTAAAAATATGGGTGATAAAGCAATTGCAAAAACCACAATGAAAAACTGTGGTGTTCCTGTAGTACCAGGTAGTGATGGCGCAGTTGAAACAATTGAAGAAGCAACTAAAATTGCAAACGAAATTGGTTATCCGGTAATACTAAAAGCCTCTGCAGGTGGTGGTGGCAAAGGGATGCGTATAGTTTGGAAAGAGGAAGAAGTTGAAAATGCGTTTCTAACTGCAAGTAATGAAGCGAGTGTTGGGTTCGATAATCCGGAACTCTATTTGGAGAAATTTATTGAAGCACCAAGACATATTGAAATACAACTTATGGGTGATCAATTTGGAAATGTATATTCCTATGGTGAAAGAGATTGTTCAATTCAGCGAAGGCATCAAAAATTAATTGAGGAAGCACCATCTCCAGTAATATCGGAGGAAGTTAGAGTTAAAATGTCTGAAGCAGCTATACTTGGTGCAAAGTCGGTTAACTATGAAGGTGCAGGAACAATTGAATTTTTGGTAGATAAAGATCAGAACTTTTATTTTATTGAAATGAATACCAGAATTCAAGTGGAACATCCGGTAACAGAAATGGTAAATAATGTTGATTTAATAAAACAACAAATCCTTGTTGCTGCTGGTGAAAAAGTTCAAGATTTGCCAGGTAAAATAAAAGGTCACAGTTTTGAATTTAGAATAAATGCTGAAGACCCAAATTTTAACTTTAGACCCTCACCTGGCAGAATTGAATATTTACATTTCCCAGGTGGATTTGGTGTAAGAATTGATTCTCATATTTATAACGATTATGTAATTCCACCTTACTACGATTCTTTAATTGCAAAATTAATTGTTTGGGGTGTGGATAGAGACCATGCAATTAAAAGAGCAAAACGAGCCTTTGATGAGTTCACTATTGAAGGGATTAAAACTACAATACCATTTCATCAGAAGGTTCTTAATAATAAGTATTTCCTTAATGGTGATTATGATACAAATTCTATTGATAAATTAATAGATGATTAAAATTAAATTGATTAAATAAGAAATAAAATTATTGAGGTTAAAATGGATTTTCCTGAAGGAATTAAATATTCGACAGATCATGAATGGATAAAAGTTGACGATACTATTGCAACTATTGGTGTTAGTGATTATGCACAAAGTGAATTAGGCGATATTGTTTTTATCGATATCGATTCTGATTTAGAGGAGATTAGTGCTGGTGAAACTTTTGGGTCTATAGAGGCTGTGAAAACAGTAAGCGATTTATATGCTCCAATTTCTGGTAAAGTTGTGGAAATTAATCCAGCATTGGAAGATGAGCCTGAGCTTGTTAATACTGACCCATACGGTGAAGGTTGGTTAATTAAAGTTGAGTTTTCAGATTCATCTCAATTAGACTCTCTACTATCAAGTGAAGTTTACAAAAAGCTGATTGGTTCATAACCATCAGCTTTTTTTTTGATTTAAGAAGGAAGATAAAATTAAATGCCAAAAAATAATTCGATTTTAATTCTTGATTTCGGTTCGCAATATACTCAGCTTATTGCACGCCGTATTCGAGAAGCCAATGTCTATTCCGAGATACACTCGCACGAATATACTCTTGAAAGTATTGCCGAATTTAATCCTGCTGGAATAATTCTTTCCGGTGGTCCTATGAGTGTATATGATGAAGATGCACCGCAGATTAATAGTGAAATATTTAATCTTGGTATTCCCATTCTTGGTCTTTGTTATGGGTTACAATTAATTGCTAACAATTTTAATAGTAAAGTTGAACCAGCAAGCGATAGGGAGTATGGCAAAGCAAATATCAAAATTACAAGTGATACAAAAATTCTTTCGGGTATTAATAACAACTCTGTTGTTTGGATGAGCCATGGAGATTTGATTACAAAAGTTCCAAATAGTTTTGAAGTTAACGCCACCACTGAGAATACTCCAATCTGTGTTTTATCCAATGAGGAAAAGAAAATATACGGATTACAGTTCCATCCAGAAGTAGCACATACTAAAGATGGGAAAGTAATAATTAACAATTTCCTTTTTGATATTTGTAATGTTACTGCTGATTGGACTCCTTCAAATTTTGTAAAAAGTTCCATTGCAAAAATACAAGAGGAGGTTGGTAGCGAAAAAGTAATTTGTGCATTAAGCGGCGGAGTTGATTCTTCGGTTGCAGCAATTTTATTGCACGAGGCTATTGGTGATAAACTTGTTTGCATCCATATCGATTCTGGAATGATGAGAAAAAATGAGAGTGCAAATATCATTAAAATGTTTGAAGACAATTATAGTTTAAATTTAATATTTGTTGATGCTTCCGAAAAATTTATTTCCAGACTTGAAGGGGTTACTGACCCTGAGAAGAAAAGAAAAATTATTGGAAATACTTTTATTGATGTTTTTGAAGAGGAGAGTAAAAAACTGGGCGATGTTAAATATTTGGTGCAAGGTACTTTATACCCCGATGTTATTGAGTCTGTTCCGGTTAAAGGTCAATCGGCAACTATTAAAACTCATCATAACGTTGGCGGGCTTCCAGATAAAATGAACTTAAATTTAATTGAACCTTTCAGAGAATTATTTAAAGATGAAGTAAGAGCAATTGGATATGAGCTAGGCTTGCCTCAAGATTTTATTAAGAGGCACCCATTCCCAGGACCTGGTTTAGCTGTTAGAATTATTAGTGATATCACAAAAGAAAAATTAGTGATGCTGCAAGAAGCCGACCAAATATTTATTGATGAGTTATACAATTATAAAATATATGATGATATCTGGCAAGCATTTGCAGTGCTCTTACCAATTCAAACCGTTGGTGTAATGGGCGATGCACGTACATACGAAAATGTTTTAGCATTACGTGCTGTAACTTCTGTTGATGGAATGACTGCAGATTGGTTCCCATTTTCTCCGGAGGTGCTTGAATCTGCATCAAATAAAATAATTAGAAATGTTCCGGGAATAAACCGTGTTGTATATGATATTAGTTCAAAACCACCATCAACAATAGAATGGGAATAACAGATACTTTAAATATTGAAGCAAATTTTAAGAGAGCTTCTGTTTTGCTTACAGAAGGGAATCAGTTAGCGGCAATACAGATATACAAAAAATTGCTTACACAGAAAGAGGCTGAGAGAAATGCTACAATAAAATTGGCTGATTTATACGACCAAAGTGGAAATACGAAATCGGCAATAGAACTTTTTGATAGTTATCTGAAAAAAAATAGCAGCGACGAAGAAGTAATTAAACTTGTTAGCTACTATCTTGTTCGAAATTCTCTTTTTGATGAAGCCTCAAAATTTATTAGTAAATATGAAAATGTAAAAGATGAAAACATGGATTTTCTTAAAGGAGTTGTTAATTTTCATATTAATAATCTTGAAAATTCCATAAAGATTTTCAATGAATTTTTGAAAGATTATAATTCCTCAGAATTATTACCGAGTGTTTTATTCTATGTTTCAAAAATATATTTACGAAATAACCAAATTGAAAATGCTTTAAAAGCTATAAAAAATTCGATTGAACTCTCACCGAATAATGCAGAAACTTATAAAATTGAAGCCGAGATTTATTTCAGGAAAGAGATGTATTATCATGCAAACGAATCGATTAGGAGAGCATTAAAATTAAATCCTTCGGTTATTGCTTGGCGACATTTTCAGATTAAAATATTTGTTCTGTTAGATGAGATTCATAAAGCCGAAGAGAAACTTTCAAATGCAATGGACAATTCAGATTCATCAGCAGAAATATTACATTTAATTGGGAATTGGCATTTAAGAAATAAGGATGTTCCTATTGCAAATAGATATTTTGAAAAAGCAAAAGGTATAAATCCTAATATTAGTAAAATCAAATAACTTAGAGGGTATATGAAAGTTAAAGAAATTCCATTAGATGATAGACCGAGAGAGAAACTTTTATTGAGAGGACCCCAAAGTTTAACAGATGCGGAGCTAATTGCAATTCTTCTTAGAACTGGAATGAAGGGTATTTCTGTTGTTGAAATTGCACAGCAGCTTGTTAAAAAATATATCAATCTTGCACAGTTAGCAACTCAATCAGCTAAATCACTACAGAAAAATTTAAGCATTGGCAAAGATAAAGCAGCAACATTACTGGCTGCATTTGAAATTAGCCGCAGAGTTGAATCGCAAAGCAAATGGCTATCAAACAAAACTATTGTAGCACCTTCTGATGTTGCTGATATTTTTATTCCATTGATGCGAGATGAAGTAAAAGAAAAGTTCATAGTTATTTCATTAAACTCTGCAAATAAAATTATAAGATATAATATAATTTCTGTTGGAAATTTAACAGGTAGTGTGGTTCATCCACGCGAGGTTTATAAAATAGCAATCGAAAATAATTCAGCAAGTATTATTTTGATGCACAATCATCCCAGTGGAAATCCTGAACCAAGTATTAAAGATATCCAAATTACAAAAAAACTTGTTGAAGCCGGTAAAGTATTCGATATTAATGTATTTGATCATATTATTATTGGAGGGAATAAATATACTAGCTTTGTAGAGAGGGGAATTATTTAGTTTATTAAATTTTTTTTGTATATTGCACGTTATGTTGAAACAATAATCTTATTATAAACACGGAGGAATCAAATGCTAAAAGCAAAAAAGGTTTTCACTTCTACTCTTGCTGTAATAATGCTTGCTGGAATGGTGGGTTTTGTTGGCTGTAGTGGAGTTAGTGAAGAAGAAATGGCAAATTTAAATGCTTTAAGAGCTGAAGTAAAAACTCTTGAAAAAGAAGTGAATTCATTGAAAAGTGAAAAAACTAAAATTGAAAGAGAAATAGCTGAGCATAATGCAAAGTTAGAAAACATTGCTAAACAAAAAGCAGAAACTGAAGCAAATTTAGCCAAAATGAAACATTAATCTTAAGGAGATATTAAATGAAAAGTTATAAGTTAATTGCAGGTATCTTGAGTTTATTACTTCTTTTATCGGTTAGTATTATGGCTCAAGAAGAAAAAGAAATGACTCAAGAAGAATTTCAAAATGAAATGAATAGACTTACTCAAGAAAGAGTTGAGTTAACTAAAGAAGTAAATGAGTTAAAAAGTTCTATAGAAGGCTTAAAAGCGAAACAAGCAGCATTAGAATCAATTGATGATAGTCAAACAGAATTATATGCATTAGTTGACGGAACAGATGCTTCGGTAGCCCGTTACAGAAAAGATGTTGCTGATTTAGAGGCACAACTAAAAAGAAGAGAAGGTAGTTTAGAAGATGCTAATTTAGCATTAGAGAATCTTCAAAAAAATAAAATTAGTGCACTTCCAGAATTTAATGATCAAGTTCATGGGCAAATGCAGCGTATGTTAGCTGCTTGGGAAGAAGAAGAAGCTAGTAAAGAAGTTATTTATACAGTTATTAAAGGTGACTATCTTTGGAAAATTGCTAAGAAAGATGAATTTTATGGAAATGGTTTTGCATGGCCAGTTATTTATAATGCAAACAGAGATCAAATTAAAGATCCTGATCTAATTTATCCAAAACAAGAATTCAAAATTCCTAATTTGAATGAAGAAGAAAAAGCTAAATATGATAAAGCTAAAGCTAATTATAAACCAGCACCACCATCTCAAAATTAACTTGAGTTTTATCAAATAAGAAATGTATTTTAAGGATGTTCATTTATTTGAGCATCCTTTTTTTATATTATGGAGGTTATTACGCAAATAGAGAAGCACATTGAGATTGAGAATGTTGATATTCAACTATTATTAGGTCCTAACGATAAAAATATAAAACCAATTGAAGATAGATTCACTTCTACGTTTACAATTAGAGGTGACAAAGCAACTATCAAAGGACCTGCTGATGAAGTTAATAATATTGAAAAAATTATTAAAGAGATGATTTATGTACTGAATACAACAGGCGTATTAGACTCTAATGATGTAATAACAATAATTGATTTAACAGTTTCTGGAAAAGAGATAATCTCAGATGATGAATATAATAGTATAGTTCTATATTCTAAGAAAGATGTAATAAGGGCAAAAACACCTAACCAAATTGAGTACTTTGAGAGTGTAACGAGAAACGATATTTGTTTTGCAATTGGACCTGCTGGTACAGGTAAAACATATCTCGCAGTTGCTTTTGCAGTAGCTGCTCTAAAAAAGGGAATTGTTGAAAGAATTGTTCTTGCACGCCCTGCAGTTGAAGCCGGTGAAAGTTTAGGTTTTTTACCAGGCGATTTCCGAGATAAGATTGACCCATACTTGAGACCTCTATACGATGCTCTTCAGGATATGCTTTCTAAAGAACAAATAAAAAACTATCTTGAGCGAGGTATTGTTGAAATAGTACCCCTTGCGTTTATGCGTGGTAGAACATTAAACAATGCGTATGTAATTCTTGATGAAGCACAAAACTCAACCCCAATGCAGATGAAAATGTTTTTAACACGACTTGGACCAAACTCCAAAGCAATTATTACCGGAGATATTACTCAGATTGATCTACCGAGAAGAAGTGATAGCGGATTAGTTCAGGTTAAAGATATTCTCCAAAATGTTGATGGTGTTGGCTTTACTTACTTTAATAAGGGGGATGTTGTTCGTCATAAGTTAGTGAAGGATATTATTAATGCCTATGAAAAATTTAGTAATGGTGATTGAATTTTTGTAGAATTGATTGAAACAATCTTGCTTTTTAAAGCATGCATAATAATGATAACGAAAACCTCTTTAAGAGTCTCATACCAACGGCATCCTCTGTAAGAGTCTCACAGACTTATATGAAAAATAATTTGTGTTGTATATATTTTATTGGAAATTATTATAGTACGTTTGGAAATTTAATTAAAATGGTGTTTCAGAAATTTTCATATTATCAAAAAGTAATATACATCCTATTGACGTAGCGGTAACACCCACTTCAAGCTCATTTTGAATTGAATTTGATGTCGGTAAATTAATTCCTGTTGTTGAAATTAATAAAACGCCGTCTTGCCATAATTCAATAATACCATCATTTTCGTTGCTGTACTTGAGATGTACTTTAATAGTAAACCATTCTCCTTGAGGGATAGATATTCCTGAATTGTGAGTAAAATTTTGTTTTGCCCCAAACTTATTTTCAATAGCTAACTTATTGCTGCGGATAACAACCCTTGTACCTGGACTTTGATCAAAATATCCATTTTCAAAATCTACCAGACTGAAAGGCATTCCACTTTCAATAAGGTAATCTGCTTGATACCAAACTTCCGATCCTTTTGTATAAAAATTCAAAGATGATGATATTGAAGATTTTGCTGTAACCATTTCGGCACTTGGAGGAACACTTGTAAATTTTACAACTTGATTTGATAGATTTATTGGATCTTTTACTAATTCTATTCTATTATCAATAAAAGTACAAGTCCCGTTTAGAATACATTGCCTCAGCTCAACATAATCAGATATTTCCGGAGCTGATGGGCTTTGCAAAGTAAAACCTGTCCAATACAAATGAGTGTCTGAAAGAGACTTTACAAATAGGTCAGTGAATATTGAGTAAGTCTCAAAATCTTCTGTGAAATTATTGTTTGTTGGGAAGAGGTCTCCATTTTCAGTAATTAAAAATGTTCCTGAATTATTAGTTACATAATTATTTTCTAAAAAATCAGGATTAAAATATTGTAGTGCAAAAGTACAAGAACCGTTGTCATTAATATATGCGTTCCCATCTTCATATATGAACACTTCATATCCATCAGGCGTAGTAAATGATTCCAGCAGACCAGAAGAATTACATTCATTTAGCTCTTCTTCTGATACATTTGTATTGCAGCAAACAAATAAAATTGTAAGAACCATTGTTATGGCTGTATAAATTATTTTTGTGTGTAACTTCATAATTAATTGGTGCGGTCGTTGTTTTATTCTCAATCCACATTTATCACTACTTTAAATTAATTATTTGCTTTTATACTTTATGTAAAATACAAAATTTCTTCTTTTTCCCCAAAATTAAATATAGCCAAAACAAAAAATTGTAAATTAATATTTTATATCAATAAAAAGACTTGACATCCAATAAAAATGTTTGTACTTTAGTTTTGTAATCATTACAAATATATATGAAAATCATATTTATAAACTAAAAGGAGTAATCATGTTAAAAATTGGAAAAAGAGTACCAGATTTAAGTTTGCAAGTATTTCAAAATGAAGAAATTAAGGATATTAGCTTACGAGATTATAAGGGAAAATGGTTAGTAGTTGTATTTTATCCTGCAGATTTTACATTTATTTGCCCTACTGAATTAGAGGACTTAGCTGAGAAGTATGACGAATTTAAAGCTAACAATGGTGAAATATTAAGTATAAGCACAGATACAGTATTTTCTCACAAAGCATGGCACGATACATCAGAATCAATTAAAAAAATAACTTACCCTATGGGTGCAGATCCTAATGGAAAAATTTCAAAGAAATTTGGTACCTATATTAAAAAGGAAGGTATGGCTCTAAGAGGAAGTTTCATAATAGACCCTGATGGAATTTTGAAAGCTTATGAAATACATGACAACAGTATTGGCAGAAGTGCAGATGAGTTGCTAAGAAAACTGCAGGCTGCTAAATTTGTTGCTGAAGCTGATGGCGAAGTATGCCCAGCAAACTGGAAGCCGGGTGCTGATACTTTAACCCCAGGCTTAGATTTAGTAGGAAAAATATAAATTAGTTTAATTATAGCACGGTTAGTTTCAACTTAAACTGGCTGTGCTATAATGTTTTAACACATAAATTATTTAATAGAGATTTTAAAATGGAACAAAATATAAAAACAGTTTTAGATAAAATGAAGAAAGCTAAAAAACCACTTAAGAGTGGTGAGATAGTTGAAATATCTGGCTTGTCGAAAGATGTAGTTGCAAAGGCAATTAAAATATTAAAAAGAGATGGATTGATAGATTCACCGAAACGCTGTTTTTACGAAGCAAAATAAGAGTGTTAGTGTGCCAGTATTAAAAGAAATGTCAGTTGCTGAAATTACAAAACTTTTACAGGAAGCGGGAGTGAGTCCGTCAATACAGAGGATTAAAATACTTCAATTTATTTCAGTAAATGAGAAACACAGTTCTGTCGATAAAATCTATCAAGATTTAGTTTCAGAAATTCCTACTCTTTCAAAAACTACAGTCTATAATACATTAGCTCTCTTTGTAGAGAAAAAAATTATTAATTCTATTACAATTGATAATACTGAAATACTATATGAGCAATCGCAAAAACCACATGCTCATTTTCAATGTAATGTTTGTAATAATGTTATTGATATCGATTTAAGTAGTAGTTTATATGGAATAAAAAAAATTGAAAATCATAAAGTAGAAAAAGTTAACATTCATTTAAGGGGTATTTGTAATGAGTGCCTCAAAAATGGTTCAATGAAATAAGTAATAAATAAAACAAATTAATTATTAAAAAAAGGAGATAATATAATGGGAGCAAGCAGTGCAAAAGCAGTATGGAATGGAGAATTAAAGAGTGGAAATGGTACAATGAGTTTTACAGGTTATGAAGGACCATTTACATTTGCATCACGTTTTGAAGATGGTAGTGAAACTAATCCGGAAGAATTAGTTGGGGCAGCAAATGCAGGGTGTTTTTCAATGTTCTTATCAGCACTTTTAGGTGGTGCTAAAATAGTACCTACAAGCATTGAAACAACAGCAACTGTTACATTAGGCACAGTTGATGGTGGACCAAAAATAACTGGAATTGAATTAAATTGTGAAGCAAATATACCGGGGATTAGTGATGAAGATTTCCAAAAATTTGCTAAAGATGCAAAAGAAAAATGTCCAATTTCACAATTGTTCGCTGGAACTGATATTACATTAAACGCAAAATTAGTAGCTTAATATTAAGTTAAAAAATTGTGTTATTTAAAGGATGGAGTATTTGAAAATTATCAAATATCTTCATCCTTTTTTAATAAAAAAATAAATTGAATTGAATATTTAATCATTAACTTGAAAGTAAAATAATAAGTATTAGGAAAAGAAATGGCAAAGAAGTTAGAACTAAATAGTGTAGTAACGCAAGTAATGCAATTATCCCCCTTAAATATAATTATTAGAGTAGCTCCGGATGGATGGGAAATACCAAATTTTGAAGCTGGGCAGTTTGCAGTATTGTATTTACCAGGCTCTGCTGCAAGATGCACAAATGCGCAGCCCGAAGAGAAAGAAGTTGAACAAACTAAAATGATTCGTAGAGCTTATTCAATAGCTTCATCATCAAGAAACATGGAGTTCATTGAGTTTTATATTACTTTAGTTCATAATGGCGAATTAACTCCAAGACTTTTTAATCTAAAACAAGGTGATAAAGTTGGAATGACCACCAAATTTACTGGGATGTTTACAATGGATAAAGCACCGAAAGATGCAAACTTAGTTTTAATTGCAACTGGTACTGGAGTTGCACCATACATAAGTATGCTTCGTTCAAATGCTCTTGCAAATCCGAATAGAAATATTGCTGTATTACATGGTGCTGCAAATTCTTGGGATCTAGGAT
>JAKIUC010000038.1 GCA_021647785.1 Melioribacteraceae bacterium | reverse complement strand
ACTGGTTGGAAATAGAACAAGCTGTTCTCTGTTTTTGCCTTTTATATACTGCATTTTATTCCTCGAATTGACAACTCTAAGATAAGTATTAATAAACCTTTTATCAGGTTTTTAGACAGTCTGACGGTAAAGGTTTCGACTTTACAAACTTTGCTTCTAATTTTATGTCTGTTTACCCAAGTGGTAGCGGTGGTAGAATAATCATGGATCACATAAGCACCACTAAGGTTCACGTTGATAATTCTGCGATTGGTGATGTTAAGCCTGGACTTTCCCTAACTGATTCTACAATTGCTGGTTCTAAATTAGAATTTAATAATTCTATCTTTAATCTAACAGATACAGCTACAAACCAACATACAATTAAAGAATATGATGTTGCAGATTCTCTATTAAGTACCAAAATCTTCCTTTCCCCTAACATCATTGATGATAATGGTAATTTTAAATATAATGGTGGTGCAATCTTCACTCTTCCAACAACAGACCCCTTAGTCTCTGGTGCATTGTGGAATAATGTAGGTGTTGTTACTGTTAGTGCAGGATAAAATGATTCCCTTAGCTCTATATATTGCATTATGGATATTCATCTATTACATGGAGGAGTTCCATGATACTACAATTTAAATTATCAGCTTACTTCTAGTCGGACTTTACTCTGCACCTTTTCAATAGTATAAGGAAAAACTACTGTAGTATTAAAGCATCTTGACTCTTGATCTATAGATCAATGATTTGTTAAATCACTTATTTGGACGAATGGACAAACTTATTTCTATTTAAAGCTATTATTAATAATAATTGCTATAACAGCCTATAATCAACACTTATATATTTTTAACTATGATAAAGCACATAAAACCACACTACTTTAGTCCACTTTTGAATCACTTTCGTCCAATTCTAATCCCTTATATCCAAAGTTTGTCCATAAAACAACAATATAATTATGTTATCAACTCTATCAAGTTGCACTGTTCCACCGTGCAATTGTCGGTTCAATTGTTCAGCAAAAAACACGCTTCACAAATAAACCTTTATAAAAAACAATAAGGCAAAACACACAATTTTTGAGGAACAAAATTAAGTGTTTTCTTTTCTATTAAAACCCACATTAGCAAGCAACAAACCAGTTCAGTATGTTAAAACGAAAAAACTATTGGTAGAAATACAAAAAAAGAAAACCAAAACCATACTTTGAAAGCGGGCAAAAGCAAATTCAAAAAAGACCAAAACAAAGCTAAAAAAAGATTGCCAAATTCCTCAAGGGTATAATAAACGGTGCAAAGAACGCACCGCCCTTGCGTAATTCGTCAACTTTTTTCTTTACGCTTTTGTTCTTTTTTTAATTTTTGCCAGCTTCAAAGCAAAAGCTGGTTTTTAGGTTTTTTCTTTTTTTTATGCTCGGCACAGCACAAGCCAGTTCAAGAGCAAAAGCCAAAACAAAAAACAAGGTCAAAAGATGGTAATCTTAAATTGTGTTCGCTCTGCTTATTCAGTCCGTATTCATCAATTATCAATTGGTAAAACTTCTTATTCAGTAAACAAATCCTTTCAAAATGGTAAAACTCTTTCTTGGCGGTTTTCTTCTAAATCCGAAGCCTTTCAGTTTGCTCATTTTCTTGGTGTCCCACAAAAACAAATAAATTTAGCAATCAACAATCAACTTTCACTTTTCAAATAATACGAGGTTACAAAATGACTCAAAAGCAAAGCAGAATTATCGCACTTGTAAACTTTTTAGGTTTTGCAACACTAGAAGAATTTCTACAAATATTTGGCGAGTCTCTCGGCTCCCATCTTTGGGCTAAGTTCTACAACAACGGAAACCACAATTATAATTTCTTAAATGAAGTATCAAACCACAACTTAATCATTTTGGAAATCTATCTTAAAAATAAGGTCAAAAAATGAACGATGAAAAAAAACAAAAACTAAATCTTTAATTGTGTTGCTTGTTAAAAATTACTAATTTGCAAGCACACTAATTTTATAACAAATGTAGTCTTGTATTCAGAAAAAAAACTGCATACAAAGTGCATACAAAATATTGAATAGTCATCGGGATTTTGAAAAGTCTTTAAAATGAAAAAACCTCAAAACGGGCTGTTTTAAGGTTTTTCTTGAGCTGGTGAACGGACTTGAACCGCCGACCGGCTGATTACAAATCAGCTGCTCTACCAACTGAGCTACACCAGCAAAAAATTTAGATTCAAAAGATAGGGACTATCCAAATTATTTGCAACAAAAAAATAGCTATTTCGCTATAATTTATTAAAAATGAGCATTAACAAATGGAAGTACTCTGCTCCAACCAGAATTATTATCAGCAATATTAACCAAGCCTATTTGTACACCATTTAGATTCTTTGCATAATTTACAATTCCAATAGTTAAGCCAGTTTGAGTGCCGTGAATTCGGTTGTATCCAGCCAATGAGAAGGTTGCATTCAATCAAAATAATTGTTTGTTGTAGAGTATTTTTACAAAATATATTTACTTAAATCGCGATCTTTAACTATGGCATCAAGTTTTGCATTCACAAGTGTTCCATCAATTTCAATATTTTTTACATCCATTTTATCTGGTAAATCAAATAGAATATCTTCAAGTAGTGTTGTTAAAATTGTATGTAAGCGACGAGCACCAATGTTTTCAACCTCTTCGTTAACATAAGCTGCGGTTCTTGCAACTTCAGATATTGCTTCATCCGAGAATTTTACATCAACGCCTTCTGTTTTTAACAATGCAGCATATTGTTTTAATAATGCATTTTCCGGAATTGTAAGTATTTTAATAAAGTCTTCTTCAGTTAAACTTTTTAGTTCAACTCTTATTGGGAATCTTCCCTGCAGTTCCGGAATTAAATCGGATGGTTTTGCTACATGGAAAGCACCAGAGGCTATGAATAAAATATGATCTGTTTTAACAGTTCCATATTTTGTGTTTACAGCAGAGCCTTCAACAATTGGAAGCAAATCACGCTGCACACCTTCACGCGATACATCTGGTCCGCCACGTGAATCGGAACCACCGGCAACTTTATCTATTTCATCAATAAAAACCATACCGGTTTCTTGAACTCGTTTAATAGCTTCGCCCTGAACTGCATCCATATCAATAAGTTTTTGTGCTTCTTCTTGCGATAAAAGTTTGCGGGCTTTTTCAATTGTAGTTTTTCGCTTCTTCTTTTTCTTTGGCATCATGCTGCTAACAATTTCTTGGATGTTCATTCCCATATCATCCATTCCCATTGGTCCCATTACCTGAACACCAATTTGAGGAGCATTGGCATCAAACTCAATCATCTTTTTATCCATCTCACCTTTCTTGAGTTTCTCTCTCATCCACTCACGAGTTTTCTCATTTTGAAGTGCTTCGTTGTCGGTATCAACTTCTTTGGTTTCTTCTGATTCAGTTTTTTGTGGAGTAGCAATAGGTTTTTTAACTGGAGGAATTAAAAGATCGAGAATTCGTTCTTCAGCTAATTCATCAGCTTTTTCTTGTACCTCTTTCTTCTTTTCAGTACTAATCATATTAACAGCAATATCAGTTAAATCTCTAATCATCGATTCAACATCGCGCCCCACATAACCAACCTCTGTAAATTTAGATGCTTCCACTTTTATAAAAGGGGCATTAGAAAGTTTTGCAAGTCTGCGAGCTATCTCTGTTTTACCAACTCCAGTAGGTCCAATAAGGATAATGTTATTTGGCATTATTTCGTCACGAAGGTCGTCATCAACTTGCTGTCGTCTCCATCTATTTCTTAATGCAATTGCTACTGCACGTTTTGCTTCAGTTTGTCCAATAATATATTTATCAAGTTCTGCAACTGTTTGGGAAGGTGTTAAACTTCCATTTAAGTATTTCATTTTTTTAATCCTAAAATTTAATTTTCTATTTCTTCAACATTTATATTTTCGTTAGTGTAAATGCAGATATCCGCTGCTGTTTTCAATGCTTCTGCTGCAATCTCTTTTGCAGAAAGGTTACTATGTTTAAGGAGCATTTTCGCTGCTGCAAGTGCATACATTCCACCAGACCCAATAGCCACAATACTATCATCAGGTTCTATTACATCACCGGTTCCAGAAACAATAAAAGAATTCTCTGCTGATACTACCGCTAACATTGCTTCAAGTTTCCTAAGATATTTATCTGTTCTCCAATCTTTAGCAAGCTCAACAACAGAGCGGTTTACGTTACCTCTGTATTGTTCCAGCTTCTCTTCAAATCTGCCAAGCAGTGTAAAAGCATCAGCCGCAGAGCCAGCAAACCCGCACAGTACTTTCCCGTTGTAGAGTTTTCTTATTTTTGTTGAATTATGTTTTACTACTGTATTCCCTAAGGTTACTTGTCCATCGCCGCCAATAACGGCTTCACCATTGTGAATTAACCCAAGTATAGTTGTTGATCTAATTTTTCGTTTCATTTATATCTCCAAATTTTAGCTTATAAAGCTACGCAAATATCATTTCAATTTATGGTAAATCTTGTTTGCTTTTTTGCCACTTTTCTACCCATTCAATAAATGTTGGGGTTAAAGGTACCGCAATCATTCTTCCGCCAAAACCCATATATCTATAAACCATCATGTTATAATTTGTTACTGGTAAATTGTACAATAATTTTTCATTTACTTTAACACCATATTTGTTTGCAAGTTTTACAGTGTTGTCAATCATTTTATTACTTATGTTTTTACTCTTTAATTCTATTTTTAGTTGATGCTTAATTTCATCAAACTCTCTCGGTAGTTTTGCTTTCTCTCTCTTTTTATCAATTAGCTTAAAAATAACATAACCATTTTCAGTTTTGATAGGTCCGTAAATTTCTCCAATGTTTAAGTCCTTTGCTATTCTGCCAATTTCGCCTTTTGAGTTTGCCGAAACAAGTCCGCTTTCTAAATTACTGTTTTCATTTTGCGCATACTCCGATGCTATTTTTCGGAAGTCAGTGCCTTCTCCTAATTCATTAAAAACAGATTCAATCACTTCAAGATTATCGGAAAAAATCTCTATTATGTTAATAAGTAATTTGCTTCCGTTAAGTGATTTAGATTTTGCAAAATATTCTTCAACTTCAGAATCAGTTACATTTGAGGAATCGAAAAGTGTTTGTTTGTATAGTGTTGATAGGTAATTATCACGCCACATTTTAATATTGGATTTTACTTCCGGAAGGTTTTCTAATCCTTGCCTCTTTGCTTCCTTTGCTAATAGTTCATGTTCAATAAATCTTTTAACTCGGCTATCTAACTGTCCACGAATTTGATTGGGGTTTGCTGCAGCAGAATAGAAGCCTTCAAAAGCAAATGAATAGATAAATTGCTGCATAGAGATTGTACTCTCCTCAAAGTGAATAAAAGGCATTGCAAGTGAGTCACTGCCAAACTCCCGTTTTATCTGCATAAAATCTTCCGGAGTTAAGTGAACACTTTCACCAGCTTTCTTTTCATCCAATTTTTTTCTGATGTTAAGTGAGTTTATCACTTTATTAGAAAAGCTCCAAAATAACTCACCATCTGTTGTAATTTTGTGTCCAGGGAAAAATGATTTGTAAAATTTTTGATAAACGTTTTCATCAGCTCTTACTTCAGTAATTCGTTTAATATTTTTCTCCATATTTCTTGCTTGTTTAGCATTTTCAATTATCTCATTATCAATAGAGTAAAGTTTGAATATATACCATCCCTCTGGCGATTTTATTGGGTCTGAAATCTCGTAAAGCGTAAGATTATAAAGCAGATCTTCAGCAGATTCAGACATTTGTCCAAAGTGGACTTGATAAAAATTATTTTTTTGTAATTCATATTCCGGACGAATAACAAGCAGTGAATCGAAAGATGCACCATTCCTTATTTTATTTGACAAATTTGTTATCTCTACTTCATCCATTGAATGAATAAATTTTGTATTTAAATAAAAGAGTGATCTTCTCTTTGCTGTGTTAAAAACTTCGGGTGAAATTGTTACTTTATCTAATATCTCTTTTCTATAAAGTGCATCACGTAAATTCATATCTGTAATATTTTTAAATGTATATTTCATAATATCTGTTGAATCGAAACCGAGCGCTTCCGACTCAATTGCCCAAAGTTTTTCTGCAATTATTGAATATAGAGTCTCAGCTTTTAACCGTTCTTCACGACCCTTAATGTGCCTTCCAATATGCGGTACCATCTCATACCGTTTCTTAAATTCGCCAGCGGTTATTTTAATTGAGCCAACTTCAGCAATTATTTTATCATCTTCGTATTGTGCATACAAGGAGGAAGAGATGATGAGAAGGGGTAAAAGTAATTTTAGTATAAGTTTCATATGTTATATTTTGCCTTGCCACAAAGCCACTAAGACACGAAGGAATTTTTTCTGCATTCTTCCGCTCTTTAAGACTTTGCTGCTATTTTTTGTTTTTGAAATAATTTTTATTTATACCGACAATGAATTGGTTTTCGGAATTCCAAAAGCGAATATTGACGGTATATAACAACAAAATTGTCTGTGAGACTCTTACAGAGGTTTTCCTCCCGAAGTCCAATTTGTGTTGTATATACAAGTGTATTACAACCAAGTTTCATTTTTTAATAAACAACTTTATATTTGGAAAAATTCTTGGAACATTTGCTTGATAATTTTTATAAGCGTCACCAAAAATTAACAACAATCTCTTCTCTTCGTAATATGAACCAATATAGAAATATAGGAGAATGTTAATTAAAAATATTAGATAGAAAAAATCCATAGTTGGACGTAGTATCAGAAAAAGTGAAGTGAAAAGATATATTGGATGGCGTGAGTATTTGAAGAACCCATCAAAGCGTAACTCCATTTTTTCATCAAGTTCATTACAATTATAGGTTTTATTTCTGAATCTTTTAATCTGAGAAAACCCTAAAAACTCATTTGAATTTATAGATTTGAAAACCCAAAACAATGCAATTACGGAGCAAATTTGAAGCAGTACAATTATTACATCAAACGGGAAACTTAAATCGTAAATAATATAATCTGGTTTTGGTGAAATTTTATAGATAAATAGTAGAATAAAAATTGATAATAAATTATAAAACATTCGGTAGAATGCAATTCTATCACCAAATTTCTCTGTTAGTTTTTCTTTTAATTTCTGCGATGCAAGTATCGAATGTGAGATTGCAAAAATAGAAAAAAGTGACGTAATAATTAAAGCATCAAAAAACAAATTAAACTTCCTTACGTAAACGTGCTACAGGTATCATCATTGCTTCTCTATATTTTGCAACAGTTCTTCGAGCAATTTTAATCCCTTTTTCATTTAACATATCTTTCAATTTATCATCACTAAGCGGAGTCTTTTTAGATTCAGCCTCTATCAGTTCTTTTAATATCTCTTTAATGTGTTTGTTGGATATATCTTCGCCAGAACTTGTTGCCAAACCTTCGCTGAAAAAATATTTCAATTCATGAATTCCAACAGGGCTTTGAACATACTTACCATTTACAACACGGCTTATTGTAGAAATATCCATTTGTATTTCATCTGCAATATCTTTGTAAATCATAGGCTTCAACGACTTTGGTCCCATTTCAAAAAATTCAAATTGTTTCTCTAAAATTGTAGTCATTATTTGCATAAGAGTATGACGCCGTTGTTGAATTGACGCAATAAACCACTTTGCTGATTCAAACTTTTCGCGTAAAAATTTATGAGTCTCTTTTTGTCTTGGAGAAATTTTTCTCTTTCGCTTGTTCGATTCAAGCATCGAGAGGTAAGTTTTGCTAAGTGTTAACGATGGAGCACTTTTATCATTAAGTGATACAATAAAATTATCATCCATTTTTTCAATTGTAAAATCCGGAGTTATTTGGTTTGCTTGCTCGGAAGAAATATTTCCTTCGCCAGGCCTAGGATTTAATTTGTGAATTAAATTAAGAGTTAGTTTAAGTGTATCATCTGTTAAATTAAGTTTAGATTCAATATTTTTATAACGCTTATTTACAAAGTCATTATAATGTTCTGATAGAATTTCTTTGGCTAAATAAGTATAGTATGGGTCGTATTCAAGATTTTCTAACTGAACAATAAGGCACTCTTGTAATGTTCTACTTGCAATACCTATCGGGTCAAATATCTGGATTTTTTTAAGTAATTTTTCAGCATCTTCAATTGAAACACTTATATGCTCAAACATTTCAAGATCTTCAACTAAAGGTTCTAGACCAACTATTAAATATCCATCTTTATCTAAACTTTGGATTATCATTTCGCCTAAAATTCTAAGTTCACGTGGCTCATCCAATAAATGAAGTTGGTCTAATAAACTATCTGAAAGTGAAACTTTGTGAGGTGCAATTGGTCTTGTTCTATCTTCATCATCTCGGCTAAAATTTAGTCTATCCGAGTCCAAATCTCCCTCGTTCATATAATCTTCTGCGTCATATTCGCTTGCATCCGAAACTGAATCAAATTCATCTGTAGTATCAAGCGGGTCGCTCTCTATCTGTTCCTGCTCCACTTCTCCCGATTCAATAAGTTCATCTTCAAGTAGCGGATTTATCTCCATTTCCTCTTTAATGCGTTGTTCTAACGACATAATATTTAACTGCAACAACTTCTGATATTGAATTTGCTGCGGAGAGAGTTTCTGCGATAGAGATAATTTTTGTTGAAATCCTAACATCTATTTATACCTTTTTAATTTTTCATACCAATCAATTCCATATTTTCTTTTTAGTGCATCTTCGCAAAATTCTGATAATGGAATTTCTGTTATCTTTCCTAGTGCAACAGCAGATGAGCATTCGTTATAAACTTCATATTTTAAAATATCACCACCAAATTGGTTTATTCTAATTGGAAATAGATGACAAGAAATTGGTTTTATAAAATCTGTATCTTCTTCGTAATAAACTTTTTCAATTGCACATTTTGCAATATCATCGTGATAATATACAAATACACAATCTTGTTTATCAATGGCACTTATCATCAAATCGCCTTCAATCTCAAAATAGAAACCGTTAGTCTCTATCTCTTCAACTTGGCGTTCTGGTAAATATTTTTTTACTTTTGGAAGAATTTCGTTAATTTTAATAATCTCATCAGCTAAAAGTGGTGCTCCAAAATCACTTTCCATTGTGCAGCATGCACCTTTGCATCTATCTAAATTGCAAGTGAACTTTGTTTCAAGTATCTCTTTGTTAACTAAAACATTATCTATATTTATTAAATTATTTAACATATTTTTTTGGAATAATTTTTGCTAAGATACTAATTTCGTGCCAATTATTAAAGTAAATTAGTTTTGATTTTCATTAAACTAACTTTGTTATAAACTGCTTGAACAAAGTATATATTTGCTGTATTTTGCAACACAATTGTGCAGTTGGTAATTATCTTAGAGTAACTGTTAGTTTAAGAAAACGAAAAGATGGAACTCTTTTTGAAGTTAAAGTTCGGACATCAATTAAAAAAACACAAACTTATGAAAACAATAGAAAGCATAGAATATTTTTATAAAATCAATGATAAACTATCAACATCAGGGCAGCCTACAGAGAGTGAGGTAAAACTAATTGCAGAGGAAGGTTTTGAGATAGTAATTAATGCTCGCCCTCAATCAGAAATGGACGAACTTTTTAACGAAAGGGAGATTGTTGGAAATTTAGGAATGAAATATTTTCAAATAGAAACAGAACTGAATGATCCAAATATGGACGAGCTAATTAATTTTTTGGAACTGATGACAAAATTTAGAGAGAAAAAAGTATTTCTTCATTGCAGAGTAAACAGAAGAGTATCCGGACTTCTTGCAATTTATAGAGTTATCAAACTTGGATGGAATGAAGCGGACGCATTAAATGAAGTGAAAAAAGTTTGGGAAATAACCCCAGAGTTACAGAATTTTATTGAAGTACAAATTGATTATCTTGCTGATGAGTAAATAAGCTGAATACGATTTTTGTGTTTTGTATAGATTAAAAGTCTTGTATCTCAAATCTTATGGTTTAACAATTTGAAATCTATACCGACAATGAAATGGTTTTCGGATTATTAAAGTTGAAAGTTGTCGGTATATAACAATCCCGCTATGCGGGATGGTGTGTATAAATTATGTGGTATTAATTATGACATTTAAAAACAAAACAATATTAATAACAGGTGCATCAACAGGCATTGGTAAAGCAATTGGAGAAAAGTTATTAGATATAAATTGCAATTTAATTTTAACTGCTCGCCGTGATGAAAAAATTGAAGAGTGGGTGAACAATTTTCAAAATCGGAAAGCTGAAATACTAATTCAAAAAAATGATGTAACCAATAAAGTTAGTGTTGCAGAATCGTATCTGAAAGCAATTGAAAAATTTGGGAATGTTGATATTGCAATTCTAAATTCTGGAGTTGGTGAAAGTATTACCCCGCAAAATTTTAATTCGGAGGCTGCCGAAAAAATTATGAACACCAATTTTCTTGGTGTGGTTTATTGGATTGAACAACTACTTCCGGCAATGATAGAGAGGCAAAGTGGAATAATTGCTCCAGTTTCATCTCTTGCTGATAACAGAGGATACTCCGGAAGTGGCTTCTACTGTGCAAGCAAAGCAGCACTCTCAATTTTTGCAGAGGGATTATCTGTTTATCTAAAAAAGTTTGGAATTAAAGTAATTACAATTAAACCCGGATTTGTAAAAACCCCAATGACAGATAAAAACAAATTTAAAATGCCATTTATGATTTCAGCAGAAAAATCTGCCGATTTTATAATTTCTGGAATTGAAAAAGAGAAGGCAATAATTCAATTCCCATTACCAACAGTTTTAGGTGCAAAGATTATTGGGTTGCTGCCAAATTGGTTTTATAGGTTAATTGCAAAGTGAACGAAAAATTTTGTAAAATTTTCGAATAGCAGTTTATGTAATTTGCAGATACAACTTGTAATTTACATAAACAAACGAGGGCGAGGATTTTCGTTAACTATTATTTTGTGAAACCCGTTAAATTATACACAATAAATCTCACTTAGATATATTCTCCATTCGCGAATTCGCGACTTGCTTTGCTGAATTTTAACTATTTTGTAGTTCAAACCAATTGGGAAGGGCGATTGTACAACTAATTACCCCTAATTTTACATTTAATTTTATTCAAAACTTGAACAAGGATGTAAAATGATTTATAAAATATTTTTAGCAATTCTATTTTTCTTTCACTTAATTCCAAATTATTCATATTCTCAAGAGAGTAAACTCGTAGGAAAAATTGAAGGAGTAATTATAGATACTGAAACGAAAACAGAATTAATTGGAGCAAATATATTAATAATGAATTCTACAATTGGAGCTGCAACTGATATCAACGGAAAATTTGTGATTCCAAATATTCCAATCGGAAATTATTCGTTAAAATTATCTTTTTTAGGATACACCCCAATAATAAAAACTGATATAATTGTTAGATCAAACCGAATTACTACTGTTAATGGTGAATTAAATCCATCCACACTACAGGCAGATGAAGTTGTTGTTCACGGTGAATACTTTCAGAAAAATGACGAACAAGCATTAAGCAGCATTAATTTTTCGGGTGAAGAAATTAGACGTGCTCCTGGTTCAGCCGGAGATGTTAGCAGAATTTTAATGAGCTTACCGAGTGTTGCAAAAATAAACGACCAATCAAATACACTTGCTGTTCGTGGTGGTTCTCCAATTGAGAACACTTTTTATATCGATAATATTGAAATTCCAAATATAAATCATTTCCCATCTCAAGGTGCTTCTGGAGGTGCAATTGGAATGTTGAATGTCGATTTTATTGAGGATGTTGATTTTTTTACTGGTGGATTCTCGGCAATATATGGGAATAAATTATCATCAATAATGAACCTTTCGCTTCGTGAAGGAAATAGTGAGAAAGTTGAGGGGCAATTAAATTTGGACTTTTCGGGTTTTGGCGGAATTATTGAAGGACCACTTTTTTCCGATAAAGCAACATTTATGTTTTCGGCACGAAGAAGTTATATAGACTATTTAATTAAAATGATTGATGTTGGCACATCGGTTGCACCAACTTATGGCGATATATCTGGAAAAATTGTTTATGACATTGATAAAAACAATAAACTTATGTTAGTTGGGGTTTTTGGAGACGACCATCTTAGCACAGATAAGAATACTGCAATTGAAAACAAAATGGTTTTCTACGGCGACCAAGATATTTATCAATCTACAATTGGCTTAAACTGGCGTTCGCTTTGGAGCAATAAGGGATATTCCAACACATCAATTTCATTTAACTCAATGAAGTTTATTGAGGATTTTTATGAAACTGGCTCGGCAGATTTGTTGATTACTAATCGCTCCAACGATATGTTTTATCAATTTAGAAATATCAATTTCTATCAATTCAATAACCGGCACTCTGTTAAGTTTGGAGTTGAAGCTAAACACATCATTGCAGATTATGACAACTGGTATTCCGAATACACAGATGCTGTAGGAAATCCTATTGAATCGTTTACAATTAATGAAACTGTTAGCGGCAATATTGCCAGTGCTTTTGGAAGTTATATTTTTAAACCAAGTCATAGATTAGCCTTAACATTTGGTGGCAGGGCTGATTATTTCTCTTACGCAAATGAGATTAAATTATCGCCACGCTTTTCATTCTCATATTCCATTGGAGATAAAACAAAGTTAAATGGTTCTACTGGAATATTCTACCAATCACTTCCATCAAAATTATTGGTCTCAAATGAGAATGTTAGAAACTTAAATATTCCAGTTGCTACTCACTTTATTCTTGGGGTTGAACAATTACTTACTGAAAGTACACAGCTAACATTGGAAGTTTATCAAAAAGATTATTCCAATTTCCCAATGGACAGAAATCAACCGGGAATATTTCTAATTGATGAAGCATATAACACACAAGGATTTTACTTTAACACAAATGAACTTGTAGATAATGGTGTAGCACAAACACGTGGCGTAGAATTAACTATTCAGAAAAAATTAGCAGAAGATTTTTACGGACTTATTGGTGCTTCATATTTCCAAGCAAAATATAAAGGATTGGATAATACTTGGAGAGATAGAATTTACGATAACAGATTTATCTTCAGTGCTGAAGGTGGTTACAAGCCAAACTACTTTTGGGAGTTTAGTATGAGATGGATTTATGCTGGTGGACGCCCATACACGCCTTTTAATATTGGAGAATCACAAAAATTAAATCGTGGTGTGTTGGATGAAAACAGAATTAATGGTGAAAGATACGATGCGTATCATTCATTAAATTTACGAGTTGATAAACGCTTTGCATTTAGTGGCTCAAATTTGGTGCTTTATCTAAGCGTCTGGAATGTTTACAACAGAAAAAATGTAGCAACAATTTATTGGGATCAAACAGAAAACAAACCAGATGTTGTTTACCAATGGGGAATGTTGCCAATCTTTGGCGTTGAGTATGAGTTTTAATTAATTTATTTGTAGTGAACGAAAATTTTTGTTCACGTGAATTTCATCCGAGCTAAATCTGGCTACATTTTATTTTGATGTGCTAGGCTAAAGATATAAATTAGTAACAAAATAAAAAAAGGAGTCATTTAGCGTAATGTCAAAAAAAGTATTAGAAGAATTATTATCGTTAGTCGCCCCAGGAGAACTAAGTAAAAGTTTTAGTTTAACAAAAATCAGAGAGAAAAAAGAGCATATAATAATAGAGTTTGAAGAAGACTCAGAACTTATACCGAAAGAGTTAGAAGGAAAGGATGTTGTATTAAACGGTTATATGAACCCCATAGAGATGCAGACGTTTCCCTTAAAAGACAAGGCAGTATATTTATTAGTAAAGCGACGTCGATGGAAGATACGAGGGGAAAACAAAAAGAGTTATCATAACAGCTATAATTTAACAGAAACCGGAATAAAAGCTACTCCAGATTTTGGAGCTTTTTTAAAAGCGGTCTATGGACGAAAGTCCACTTAATATATCAAGTTTTGGAAAAGCCCTACGATTGGAAGGAGGAAAACTCTATAGATGGTATAGAGATGTTTTAAGTGATTACGCCAAGGATGGTGGGGAGTCGGTACGTGAGAATAATATTACCTTCTCCCAAGGCGACAAAGAAGAAACAATAGAAGTTCCGATATTCCGAGAGGAGAATTTTGGTTCCCATATGGCAATAGATGAGAAACAGATAGGGAACGATTTCTATACAATAATAAGTAATAGAGAGAGTGGTAAACTAGCAATGTTAGCCAAGACAATGAAGTATTTCGAGTTAAACTTAATATTTGATTCACACCCGAATGTAGCTTCAAAAGTAGAAACCTTGACAAGAGATTTTTCAAACTTGTATAAAAAAGTAGGCGATCAGATATTTAGTAAAAGCATACAAATAGGAGATAAGTTCCACGTAATAAAAAACTTAATGGATGCTCATCAATCAATAAGAATCCGTTACAGACAGAAAGAATTAACAGATAAAAGAGAATCATATATTGCTTTTAAGTCGGAGGAAAAAGAAAGAAGAAAAGAGTGTGAACAAAGTGGAATAATATTCAAGAAAAGGAAATTTAGCTACAAAGAGAAACGCTACTCTAACGGAGAGACTAAATTAGAACTCTTAGCAAGAGGTAGATATTTACTCTATAAGTACGAAAACAAATGGAGTAAAAAGGAAAAGAAAAGAGCAGAAATACTCTTTGGATTATTTCCCGAAATAGAAACTGCGTACAAACTTTCGTGTGAATTTAGAGATTTTATGAGTAGAAAAAACATTGGGGAAAGTTACTTACATATGAGTTTAAGACTAAATCAATGGTATGAGAATGTTGAAAAAGCTGACATAAGTGAAATGTCGAATTTCCAAAATATGGTAGAAACTAATGAAGAGTACATAATGAATTATTTTATTAATGGCGAGACCAATGCTTTAGCTGAAGGGTTGAATAGTAAGATACAAAGATTTATTACTTCCAATAATGGAACCAGAGATAAAGACTTTTTCTTCTTTAGACTCGATAACTATTATGCCTAGCACATCAAAATAAAATGTAGCCCTAAATCTTCCAAATATCCTTAAAAATTGTTTATGTAAATTGCAGATTCAACTTGCAATTTACATAAACATAAACAACTTATAAAATCATCTTTCAAAAACTCCAATTTGTAGATTCAATTCTCTTTCCATAAATTTCTTTTCTTAAATTAAGAAAGAGATGAAGATAATAAATTGAAAATAGATTTTGTTGGAATAGTATTAATAATTGGAGCAATTCAAGGGTTTGCACTTGCATTTTTGATTTTTCAAAAAGGACGTTCTCTTTTCGCCAATAGATTTCTTTATTCTCTAATGCTTGTTTTTAGTGTTACTCTTGTTTCTTTGTGGTTATCTGATTTGGGTTATTATTTAACAAATCCAAAAATGATGTTCACATTTGAAGGAATTCAATTAGCAATCTTTCCGCTCTACTTCCTTTATTCAAAATACTTAACTGGGAAAAGAGAAGATTTTGACAAAAAAGATTGGATACATTTTCTCCCATTTATCAGTTATAAAATATTTCTAATTCCATTCTATTTTCTAAATCAGAAGGAGATTTTTGATTTCTTAAACTCATCGCTAATCTCAAACCACCCTTTGCAATATATTCTATTTAATTGGATAATAATATTTCAAGGATTTATCTATTTGATTCTTGTAATTATTAGAGTAAAAAAGCGAGATGAATTTATAGAGAATCATTTTTCTTCTAACTACAAAATAAAGTTGGATTGGTTAAAGAATGCAAGCTATTTAGGAATTTTAACTACACTTGTCTTTTTGACGGAGAATGTTTTGCTGTTCATTAATAATAGTCTCTCTGAAACATTTGGTATCTCATCTGTTGCTGCTGGAATTTATATTTATGCAATTGGATATTTAGGATTTTCACGTTCGGAAGTTTTTACTGAGTTGGTTTCAATAGAATCTAAGGAGATTGAAAGAGGAAAAACGACCAATGATAAATATGAGAAGTCTGGATTAAGCAAAGAGAAGGCAGATGAATATTATCAAAAACTAATTCAATTAATGGAAGATGAAAAAATATTTAAGCAAACTAAATTAACATTAAGTGAACTGGCTGAGATGATTCCTATTTCATCTCACAATCTTTCAGAGGTAATTAACACAAAGACTGAAATGAACTTTTTTGATTTTATTAATAGATACAGAATTGAAGAGGTTAAAAAAGGAATGTTAAAACTAGAGAATAGTAATTTTACACTTTTGGCAATAGCCATGGATGCTGGTTTTAATTCCAAGTCTTCATTTAATACCCTCTTTAAAAAATACGAAAATGTTACTCCTTCGGAGTATAGAAAAGAATATTTTAATTCAAAATCCAATTAGAAAGTCCCACAAAAACAATTTCAAAAAAACTCAATATTTTAGTAATTTAGTTAATTCATTTAAAAATATTTTGAGTATGCCTATGTACAATTCAATCGTAATGGTTAAGCAAGTTCCGGATACAGCAAATATATCAGGCAAAGTTATGAAAGACGATGGAACTGTTAACCGAGCGAAACTGCCCGCCATTTTTAATCACGAAGATAAAGAAGCATTAGAACTTGCACTCCAAGTAAAAGAGCAATATGGAGGAACCGTAAGCGTTATAACAATGGGACCGCCGCGTGCATCCGATATGCTGAAAGAGTGTTTCTATATGGGGGCTGATAAAGCATATTTAATTAGTGATAGAAAATTTGCTGGTTCCGATACACTTGCTACATCGTATGTGTTAAGTGAAGCAATTACACACATAGGGAAATTTGATTTTGTTTTTGCTGGAAGACAAGCAATAGATGGGGATACAGCACAAGTTGGACCGCAGACAGCAGAAAAATTAAAACTATCGCAAGTAACTTATGTTGAAGAGATTAAAAAAGTTGAGAACAACATTGCACGCATTAAACGTAAAATTGATGGCGGACAGGAAGTGGTTGAAGCGCAGTTGCCTATTCTACTTACTGTTATTAAAGGTGCACAAGAACCACGTCCATTTTCTGCTAAAAAAATCATGATTTATAAAAGTGCAAAGACTCTTTTAGATTTAGAAAAAATTGCAAATGGAAATTCATTGCTAAATTTGGATGAGTTAATTCATGAACATAAAGATAAAAACTTATACATTGAAACACTTTCCACTACCGATTTATCTGATATTGATGTATCAAAAATTGGACTTCATGGCTCGCCTACAAAAGTTCACAAAGTAGAATCGGTTGTTTTATCTGGCGGAGATGCTGTTAAAATTGAACCAACAAGAGAAGGAATTGGTTCTTTAATTGATGAATTGTTGAACGATCACATTTTAGGATAATGAATATGGATAATGTTACAAAAGAAGTTTGGGTATTTGTTGAGCAGCACGATGGTAAAGCAGCAGATGTTTCACTTGAGTTACTGAGTAAAGGAAGAAAACTTGCTGATAGATTAAGTGGAGTTCTTAAAGCTGTAGTGCTTGGGTGCAATGTGAGAAATATTGCTGAAGAGACATTTAAGTATGGTGCTGATTCTGCAATTCTAATTGACCATCCTGCATTAGAAAAATATAGACCGCTCCCTTACAGTAGAATGTTAAATAAATTAGTTAATGAAAGTAAACCTCGTATTGTTTTATTTGGTGCTACTGTTGTTGGCAGAGGGCTTGCACCACGTGTTGCATCCAATACTGTTAGTGGTTTAACAGCCGATTGTACAGAACTACAAATTGAAGATGTTACTTATTTGAAAAAAGATTATAAAGATTTGCTGCTTCAAATTCGTCCAGCGTTTGGTGGTAATATTATTGCTACAATTATCACCCCCGATAATCCAGTGCAAATGGCAACTGTTCGCGAAGGTGTAATGGAGATGCACGAAGTTGAAACTCCAAATTCTATAAACATAGAAACTGTTGATTACATTGAAGATACTACTGACGACCTAGTGAAAATTATTGAACAATATCGTGAGGAGAGTAAAGTAAATCTTAAAGGTGCTCCTATTATTGTAGCTGGTGGATATGGATTGGGAACGAAAGAGAACTTCAAACTAATTCATAACCTTGCTGATGCTGTAGGTGGCGAGGTTGCTGGTAGCCGTGCTGCTGTTGATGCTGGCTTTGTTGACCACGATAGACAGGTTGGGCAGACTGGTATTACAGTTCGTCCAAAACTTATTTTCTCTATCGGAATTTCGGGGGCAATTCAGCATAGAGCAGGAATGCAGGAAGCGAATAAAATTATTGCTATCAATACTGATCCGGATGCACCAATATTTGATATTGCTCACTACGGTATTGTTGGTAAAGCTGAAGAAGTTATTCCAAATTTTATTGATTTATACAAACACAAATTGAAGTAGAGGAACAGATGCCTAATTTTTTTACAGATAATGAAGATTTAAAATTTCATTTTAATAGATTCGATTTACGTGAAATTCTTGAAATTCAAGAGGACAATTACGAGCAAAAAAAGAGATTTAACTATGCTCCTGAAAATTATGAAGATGCAATGATTAACTTAGAAAAAACTCTTGAGTTAGTTGGAGATATTTCCGGAAATAAAATTGCGGGACGTGCTGCAGGTGTTGATGAAGAAGGAGCACACTTCGATAATGGAAAAGTTACTTACGCTAAAGGGACACAAGAAAATTTAAAAGATGTTGCAAAGGCAGATTTAGCGGGCATGGTACTGCCTCGCGAATATGGTGGGTTAAATGTTCCCATTACTATTTATATGGCTACTGCCGAAATTATGGCTCGTGCAGATGGTTCTTTCGTTAATATTTTTGGATTGCAGGACATTGCCGATATAATAAAAAAGTTTGGAACGGATGAACAGAAGGCTAAGTATATTCCAAAGTTTTCTACTGGAGAACACACTGGAGCAATGGCTTTAACCGAGCCAGATGCTGGTTCCGATTTGCAGGCATGTAAACTTAAAGCCTACCAAGATGAAGATGGTCAGTGGAGATTAAAAGGGATGAAACGCTTTATCACCAATGGTAACGGGGATGTTCACTTGGTGCTTTCGCGAACCGAAGCTGGCTCTAAGGATGGACGCGGTTTAAGTATGCTTGCTTGTTATAATGATGATACCGTGGTTGTTCGCAGAATTGAAAACAAACTTGGAATTCATGGCTCACCAACTTGCGAATTACAGTTCAACGATACTCCAGCAGAGCTAATAGGGAAACGCCGTTTTGGATTAATAAAATATACAATCGATTTAATGTTCCGTGCAAGGCTTGGTGTAGCTGCACAGGCTTTGGGGATATCGCAAGCTGCTTACGAAGAGGCGTTAAAATATGCAAAAGAACGAGAGCAGTTTGGTAAAACTATTTACGAAATACCAGCAGTGAAAAATATATTACTCGAGATGCGTGTGCAATTAGAGACTGGGCGTTCTATTCTTTATGATGTGGCTAAATTGGTTGACATCAAAGAGAAGTTAGAAGGGAAACTTGAAAAGCTTAAAGCTGCTGGTGAACCATTCAAAGAGATTAATAATAGATTAAAAGAGTTAACAAAAAGGGCAAATCTTTTAACCCCAATACTGAAATATATTGTTACGGAGGATTCCAATAAAATTACTTACGATTCCATTCAAATCCACGGTGGTACTGGATATATGAAGGAATTTCCGGTTGAACGCCTTGCTCGCGATGCGCGTATTACAAATATTTACGAAGGGACTTCGCAGCTTCAAATTGTTGCATCAATTGGCGGAGTTATAAACGATATCCTAAAAGATGATTTTGATAGAAAAGCTGCTAAAACATATTCTGGCGGATTAGAAAGACTAAATGATTTCCTGAAAGAGATTCGTGAAATATTCTATGAATCACTAAAATATGTAATAGATAAAAATGATAACACATTCCAAGATGTAGCTGCCAAAGATTTGGTCGAACTTTATAGCTACATCTATACTGGTTATCTCGTTCTCGAAGAAGCTGAAGAATTATCCCGCAAAAAATTTATTGCAAATCGTTACATCGTCACCTCCCTCGCAAACGCAAAGAAAAATGCAGAGTCAATTAAGAGTGAGCTTTTTACTGATTTACTTCATGCCGATGAAATTTTGATTTGAAATTAAATTTATGATAGACGAAATATTTCGTGATACATTTAATATTTTACAACATATAATCCCGCTATATACAATGGGTGTATTGGGATGTTACCACACATTAAAAGAGAAATAAAATGCCTATAGAAATTGGATTTTGGAATATTACAGATAATGAGGTTAAGAAAGTTAATTTTAGTTCAATTGACTCTGAAAAACGACTTGAGGATATTCTGACAAAAGATTCAACAATACTTGGAGAAGACTTTCTTATAATTGGAAGACAGATAATGACTTCTTACGGGAAATATATTGATTTACTTTCCATTAATCAAGATGGAAACCTAACAATTATAGAACTTAAGAAAGATAAAACTCCAAGAGAAATTGTTGCACAAACTCTTGATTATGCTTCTTGGATTAAGGATTTATCTTATTCAGAAATTAAAAACATATGTGAAGAATATTATTCTGAAGGAAGTTTTGAGACCATTTTTGAAGAAAAATTTGGAATTACACCTCCTGATAAGTTAAATCAAGAACATGATATGTTGATAGTTTCTGTAAAACTTGATAATGAGACAGAGCGAATAATAAATTATTTATCCGATTCGTATAATGTACCAATCAATGCTGTTTTCTTTAGATTTTTTAAAGACAACAAAAATGAATATTTGAGTAGAAGTTGGCTAATTGACCCTACTGAAGTCGTAGAGAAAACCAGTAAATCAAAATCACAAAACAAAAGTGAAGCATGGAATGGTAAAGATTTTGTCGTTAATATTGATATGGATGAGAGAGGGGTAACAACATGGGAAGATTCACAAAAATATGGTTTTATTTCTGCTGGGGGTGGTAAATGGTATAGTAACTCATTAAAACAATTGTTTGTAGGAGCAAGAATTTTTGCAATGATTCCTAAAAAAGGATATGTTGGAGTTGGAATAGTCAAAGACAAAAGTGTACCAATAAAAGATTTTACTATTAAAGAAAATGATGAGGAGAAAAGCATTTTAGATGTTGATTTAAAATGTAGTGCAATTAAGGACAATAGCAATGACTTGGAAAAGTGTGAATACCTTGTAAGGGTTGAATGGATTAAAACAAAACCAGAAGAAAAAGCGTATTGGGAAAAAGGTTTGCGTGCAAATCAGAATAGTGCGTTTAAACTGAGAAATAAATTTACATTAGAAAAATTGATAGAACATTTTGAATTAGATGAAGAATAACGTGTGGTAACAAAAAATATAGTGCATGCCGCAATTAGCTGTAAATATGATAGTTAATACACATAATAAAGTTTGTCGTAACTTGAAAAGTAATCGTTTCACAATGCGGCACGCACCATATTCAAACCGTTATAAAAAACATCTATGAATAAAGAATTACAACATACTTTAACAGATAGCATTTCTAAAGTGAAGATGGTTGATTTTCTAATAGAGAACCCGAGTTTGTTCGATGAAACAATTTCAATTTCATTAGGAAACTCCAAACCCCAAGCCTGGCGTGCTGCTTGGTTAATTGGGCATTGCATCAAAAAAAATGATATCAGAGTTAAATCACACATAAATTCAATTCTAAAAGTTATAAAAGAGAAGGAAGATGGGCATCAGAGGGAGTTCATAAAAATTTTATTAAAAATGGTGTTAACTGAAAAACAGGAAGGAGTTTTGTTTGACAAGTCTATATCCATTTGGGAAGATATTAGTAAAAGTGCTTCCCTCCGTGCAACCGCATTTTCAGCTATTATAATCATAATTGAAAAATATCCAGAGCTATTGGTTGAAATAGAATTTTTGACACAAAGCCATTACATAGAAACATTGTCTCCAGGAATAAAACGTTCTATAACTTAAAACAATAAAAAAAATAAAAATTAATATTTGATAAGTTATAATTAACCCTGGCAAGATTTTATTTTGATGTGCTGGAAAATAAACAGCAACTTCTCTATTTAATCTATGTCAATTTAGTGGTAAGTTTATAACTTAGTAAAAGAACAAATAAATAATAAATCATTTAGAAACACCCCAAATACACAGAAAGAGATAGAATGGGAATAATAAATCATTTCTGTTTTATCTTTTTCTGATAATTTATTTATGGGATTGTTGAGTTCCATCGCTCATTTTTTAGGTGTAACTTTTCCAGCACATCAAAATAAAATGTAGCCTTAACCCTATTCCTATCTCATTACAATTCCATTTTCCATATATTAAGCATTGAAAAATTATTAAAATATGGAGGCAGAATGTTCTCATCCGAAACATATATTGCAAGAAGAAATGAATTAAAAAAAATAATGAAGAGTGGTGTTCTTTTCTTCCCAGGTGCTACAGATACACCAATGAATTACAAAGCCAACACTTATAAATTTAGGCAAGATAGCACATTCCTCTACTATTTTGGAATTGATGCACCTAGCTTAGCTGCGGTTATTGATGTTGATAATAATAGAGAAATAATATTTGGTGATGATAGAGAGATTAGTGATATAGTTTGGATGGGACCAGAAAAGTCAATAGCAGAAAGGGCTTCAGAGGTTGGAGTTTCTGAAACAAAACCGATGTCCGAATTAGATGTAGCATTAGTGAGTCATCTAAAGGATGGGGAGATTATCCATCACCTTCCACAACATCAAGCACAGATTGTTATTGAGTTTAGCAAATGGCTTAACATAAATCCGGCAGAGGTTAATAATAAATCATCGAAAGATTTTATTCGTGCAGTTGTAAAACAACGGTCAATCAAATCTGATGAAGAAGTTACAGAAATTGAAAAAGCATTAGATATTAGTTACTTAATGAACACACTTGCGATGCGTGCAACAAATGCCGGAACTTTAGAACGTGAGATTTACGGTGCTGTAGAAGGCTTGGCACTTGGAATGGGAAATGGAGTATCGTTCCCAGTTATTTTCTCTATTAATGGAGAGACACTTCACAATCATAATCACGAAAACATTATGCAAGATGGCGATTTAGTTTTGCTCGATTCTGGTGCAGAATCTTTACTCCATTATGCAAGCGATATTACACGCACATTTCCTGTTAGCAGTAAATTCACACAGCGACAAAAAGATATTTACAACATTGTTCTGAACTCTCAACTGAAAGCAATTGAGTTAATTAAACCTGATGTAAATTATAAAGAGATTCATCTTGAAACTGCAAAAGTAATTGCAAGCGGATTGAAGGAACTTGGTCTTATGAAAGGGAATATTGATGATGCGGTAAAGGAAGGTGCACACGCACTCTTTTATCCACACGGACTTGGACACATGCTTGGGCTTGATGTACACGATATGGAAGGACTTGGCGAAGGCTTTGTCGGATATGATGAAGAGACACAGCGAAGTGAACAGTTCGGATTGGCATATCTGCGTCTCGCTAAAAAGCTGCATCCCGGATTTGTAATTACTGTTGAACCTGGAATATATTTTATTCCACAACTCTATAAAAATTGGAAATCAGAAAATAAACTTGCAGAATTTATTAACTACGATAAAGTTGCAGAATACTTAGACTTTGGCGGCATCAGAATTGAAGATGATATTCTCGTTACAGAGACAGGGAATAAAGTTCTCGGTAAATCCCCAATTCCAAAAACGGTTGAAGAAGTTGAAAGAGCTTGTGGTAAATAATTAAGTTATAATTGTAGGGGCGATTCGCGAAACGTTTCTTGCTTTATACATGAGAATATAATTAATTTGGAAAAATGAACACACCCCCTCCAAAGGAGTCCTTCGGACAACCCCCTCTCAAGAGGGGACTTTTTTTTCAATCCACAATGTGGATTGTAGTGGTTTCCCCTCTTGAGAGGGGATTAAGGGGTGTGTTATTATGGAATTAAATTATTGTTTTTGAATTATATAAAATTGTAAAAAGATGAATAAAGAAAAATACAACGTACTATATAACGAGTTTACTAAAAAAATCCCAAAAGAAAAAATTTACACAGATGAACTAAACCGTCTTGCCTACGGAACGGATGCGAGCTTTTATAGATTAGTTCCGGAGATTGTAGTTAAAGTTAAAAACTCGGAGGAAGTTAAATTTGTTCTAACTAAATGTAACGAAATGAAAGTTCCAGTTACGTTTCGTGCAGCGGGCACAAGCCTTTCAGGGCAGGCAATTTCCAATTCTGTTTTAATGGTTGCCGAAAGGGATTGGAGAGGTTACAAAATTTCTAACGATAAAAAATTTATTTCACTCGAACCATCGGTAATTGGAAGTTTTGCAAATGCTTATTTAAAACCATACAATAAAAAAATTGGACCTGACCCAGCATCAATTAATGCTGCAATGATTGGCGGCATTGCAGCTAACAACGCAAGTGGAATGTGTTGCGGCACTGCAAAGAATAGTTACAACACACTCCATAGAATGAAAGTAATTATGCATGATGGAACATTACTTGATACTGGTAATCTGGATTCTGTGAACGCATTTAAAAAATCTCACAATGAATTAATAGATAAAATTATTGAGTTGCACAAAGAGATAAACTCAGATGAAGAGCTTGTAAGTTTAATCAAACAAAAATATAAGATAAAAAATACAACTGGTTATAGTATAAATTCGCTTGTTGATTTTTCTGATCCAATCCAAATTCTTCAACACCTAATGATTGGCTCCGAGGGAACTCTCGGATTTATTTCAGAGATTACTTACAGAACAGTTTTGGAAGCACCAAATAAAGCAAGTGCATTAATCTTGTTCCATAATATGAGAGACGCTTGCAAAGCAGTTGCCACATTAAAAAAACAAGTAGTGGATGCTGTCGAAATTATGGATAGGGCATCAATGCGTTCAGTTGAAGATAAAGCTGGAATGCCAGAGTACTTGAAAACATTGGGCGAAAGTGTAACATCACTTCTTGTTGAAACTTCTGCAATTGATAAAGCAGAACTAAAAAACAATATAACTCAAATAGCAGAGGGTTTGGATGAATACGAATTGGTACTTCCAGTTGATTTTACTGATGTTCCATCTGAGTATTTAAAGTTATGGAATATCCGAAAAGGTTTGTTCCCATCAGTTGGTGCAATGAGAGAGAGTGGGACTTCCTGCATTATTGAAGATGTTGCATTCCCCCTGGATAAACTTGCCGATGCTGCTTTGGAACTGCAATCACTTTTTGAAAAATACAAGTACAATGAAGCAATTATTTTTGGACACGCACTCGAAGGAAATTTGCACTTTGTATTTAACCAAGATTTTAGCAGTGATGCTGAAGTACAACGCTACAAAGCTTTTATGGATGAAGTTATTGAAATGACTGCTGGGAAATATAAAGGCTCGCTCAAAGCGGAACATGGTACTGGAAGAAATATGGCTCCATTTGTAAAATATGAATGGGGAGAAAAAGCATTTTCTATAATGCAGAAAATTAAGAAAATATTTGACCCAAAAAATATTCTTAATCCAGGAGTAATACTTAATGATGATAAATTATCGCATGTTCATAATCTAAAAACAATGCCCCAAGCTAGTGATATAATTGATAAATGTATTGAGTGTGGTTTTTGCGAGCCTCATTGTCCATCAAGAGATTTAACACTTACACCACGACAGCGTATTGTTATATACCGTGAAATTGCAAAACTTACACGAAATGGAAATGATGTTCAGAAGAAAAATGAACTTATAGAATCGTTTCAATATTATGGCGAGGAGACTTGTGCTACTGATGGATTGTGTGCTATAGCTTGTCCGGTTGATATTGATACTGGCAAGCTGATTAAAGAATTACGAGCAGAAAATATTTCTAAAATGGGAAAATATGTTGGGAAAGTAATTGGTGATAATTTATCAATTATTTTGTCGCTAATAAAAGTTGGATTAGATTTAGTTCACTTTTGGCATGTTATTTTTGGAACTTCGATTGTTGAAGCAGCGGCAAAAATTAAGAAAAAAATCTTTGGAAAAAACTTTCCGCTTTGGAATAGATGGATGCCAAAGGCTGCTGATAAATTATTGCCAGAAGTTATTTCTGTGGCTAATGAAAAGAGAGTTGTCTATTTCCCAAGTTGTATTAGCAGAACAATGGGAAATCCTAAAGATAGCAAAACGGATGAATCCCTTACTACTGTTACACATAGGCTATTACTAAAAGCTGGGTATGATATTGTTTATCCTAAAAATATTAACAACCTTTGCTGCGGAATGCCATGGCTTAGTAAAGGGCATAACGAAGTGGGGCATAAAAAATCGGATGAACTAATTGCAGAATTAATTGAAATTTCAGAGAATGGCAAATATCCAATATTGTTTGATACCTCTCCCTGCTTGCAGACAACAAAGAATAGCCTTGAATTAAAAGGGGGAAACAGACTTAAGTTATACGAACCTGTTGAATTTATTAGCGATTATCTGCTCGACAACTTAGAACTTACAAAACAGGATAAAACAATTACAGTTCACGTTACTTGTAGTTCAACAAAAATGGGATTTACTAATAAGTTTATAAAAGTAGCAGAAGCTTGTGCTACAGATGTGATAATTCCGGAGAACGTTACCTGCTGTGGGTTTGCCGGGGATAGGGGTTTCAACTTTCCTGAGTTAAATGAATCGGCATTAAAAGATTTAAAACCACAATTAACCAAAAATTGCCACGAAGGGTATTCAAACAGTAAAACTTGCGAGATTGGTTTGTCATATCACAGTGGTATTGAGTATCGTTCAATTATTTATTTGGTTGATGAATGTAGCAAGTAGGGATATAGTTTAGTAAGAATCTTTGCGATGTTTAATATTTACAACAATAATTTCGTCATTATCCACATCAAATAAAATTCTATAACTACCAATTCTGTAGCGGAATGGTGGGTAGTGACTTTTTAGTTTTTTAATATTGGGAGTTTTGGGATAAATTTCGAGGTTTGATAATTTATGTAGTATCTTTTGTGCAAATTTGTTGTCAAGTTTTTTCAAGTCTTTTATTGCACTTTTCTGAATAAGAATTTTCATTTTAAGGTATTAATTACTTCATCTAGCGAATAGGTCTTCTCTCCATTTTCTCTCCTTTTTCTCGCATCTAAAATATATTTGAAATCAGAATCATCTTTATTAATTATCTCCAAATCAAACTCATGTTTTTCAATTATTTGTACATCATCCTTTAGTTGGTCTAGTAGATACATTACTTTATCAAATGCTTTTTCTTTTATTTTAACCGTTACTGTATGCATAATATCTGTCCATTTAAATTGTCTTAGTTTTAGCTACTATTTATAATTTACAATAATTTGGATGAAAATCATAGATTAAAATTGAAAGAATTGAAACCACAATTATCAGAATCGAGCCACGAAGGATATTCTAACAGTAAGACATGCGAGATTGTTTTGTCATATCATAGTGGTATTGAGTATCGTTCAATTATTTCTTTGGTTGATGAATGTAGTAAGTAGATATTCCTTTTTGGGGTAACATTGGATAGTATAAATATGTAGCTTGCATATAATTAGATAATGTTTTGTTGAGAGAAAACTGTTTAGAAAAAATCACATTTATTTTATAGCTATATATTTATTATTAGCCTCACAGTTACTTGCCAATGGTGTCGTTTATATAGTACTTGGCTCTGATACAGCAATATGGGCTGGGATGAACACAGCTACGCACGATAACTACTACGATGTTGATCTTTATACTAATCCCGAAAGAAATGCTTACAAAGTAATGGCTCCTTCGTTTAGAGATAGGTTCAAAGATTCATTTGGTAATTCATTAAAAATGACTTGGTGGATGATGGCTGGTAATATTTTTAGATATGCTACAAATACCAATGTTCCCGTGCCAAATATTATGACGTTATACTTGATGAAGAAATATCATGGCGAAAATATTGCAATTAATGGAGATGAATTAACGCTACATTATCATACATTCTTTTGGAGTGATTATGATGGAGATGGGAAATATTATTGGAATCAGGCAAAAACATTTTTGGAATCGAAGAATGATTTTAATGTTACTTTGGCTCAGTTCCTTTTAGAAGAGGAAGTATTCCCAATCTCTTTCCGTACAGGTTGGCACTATATGGATAACGATTGGCAGCACTATTTAGATGATAGAATATTACCATATAGCTTGCATAACGATTATCCGGCAAAGCGAACTTATGATGATGAACCAATTGATAATATTTTTGATTGGTCGGAAGCTCCAAGTAGTTGGATTCCTTATCGTCCGTCATATTCAAATTATCAAAAGCCAGGAAATGGAAAAGGCTGGAATGTGCGGTCGGCGAGTTTTTATAAAACATTAGTACTGGATTATCTCGATTCGATATTTGTAGCCGCTTCGCAGGGGGAAGATCAAGTTGCTTGTTTATGGAGTCATTTGCCGCAAGAAAACTTTTTAGATAACATTTCGAACATCGACGAGATAGCACATCAAATGGAACTAAAATATCCTGGAGTTAAATTTAAGTACTGTACAGCAGTTGAGGCGATGAAGCTATGGAGAGAGAGCCAAGATAATAATGCTCCGAATATTTCTGTTATTGAAAATAAAGTTGGTGAAAAAGTCTCTTTTACTATCAAATCTGATGAGCAATTATTTCAATCTCAACCATTTGTAGCTATTAAAAATATTTATGGTGAATACATTACAGCTGAGTGCATTAGTACTGGAGAGAACGAATGGAAAACTGAAAATGAATATTTAAAATCGGATTTAGTGAAAGTTGGGGCTACTGCTTGTGATTCAATGGGTAACCAGGCAATGGATTTTATTGAATATTTGCCATCGGATATTTTTATTGATAACATTGATATTGAGTATTCAGAGCTACTTGGAGATTGGAGTACATTTAATACCAGCTCGTGGGGAACTGATGCGAGGGTAACAATACTTAAGGAGAATGATTCTGTAGCTGTAGAGTGGCAGAAAACAATTACTCAATCAACCAACTATAATATTTTTGTGCAAGTTCCATCAACTCAAAATCCGGTTAGTAACTTTCAATATGTTGTATCTATAAATTCAGTTCCCACAGATACAGTCAAGTTCAATAAATCTGCCGAGCCATATAAGTGGAATTATTTAACTACTCTTTCGTGTGACGAATCGGATATAATTACTGTTAAGTATAGTGCAACTGGGAAAAATCAAATTGGTAAGTATGCAGTAGCTGATGTTGTAAAGATATCTGCATTAGTAAGAGAGAAAGAAATTAGTATCAGTAAATCAATAATAGATTTGGGAGAGATATCAATCTCGGATACAGTTGATTTTCCAATTCTAATATCTAATTATGGTATTAGTGATTTGAAACTGTTTGGAATAAAATCTCTTGGTAATTCTTTAATTTCAAAAATTTCTTTTCCTGTTGTTATTCCAAAAATGAGTTCTATTATTTTAGATTTAAAGTTTGCAGTTAATAAAATAGGGAGTTTCACAGATTCGTTGGAAATATTGAGCAATGACCCTGTTAATGGTAGAGTTGTAATTCCAGTTTTTGCAATGGTGCAAAACTATTTTAAAACTATTGATAACGAAGATTCGTTGAACTACACAGAGTTTGGCGAATGGCATACAAGTGTTGCAGTATCTAATGGAGCAACAAGCAGATATGCATGGTTAAATTCAACGCCACTTGCTAAAGCAGAGTTTAGAACAGAGTTAGAAAAATCGGGTTTATATGCGATATATGAGATTGTGCCTCAAACAGTAAATTCAAGTGATAAAGCACTTTATCAAATTAGCATTGATAATTTAGTTATCGATTCTGTTTTTATTGACCAAAATAATGAAAGTGGAAAGTGGAAATTAATTGGCTCTTACTATTTACCGAAGAATGCGAGTATAGTTATAAGGGTTATAGATACTGGCGAAAGTAGTGCTGGAGTGGTTTTACGAGCGGATGCAATAAAACTAACTTTGCTTGAAGAGCTTACAAACATTGAAGAAAACGAAAACATTTCAACAAAGATGAATTACAAACTCAACCAAAACTATCCAAATCCATTTAATCCAGAAACAATAATTAGTTTCCAAATTCCAGAAATAGCAAATGTAAAAATAGAAGTCTTTAATCTACTTGGTGAAAAATTAAATACGCTTCTAAATCGAGAACTAAATGGTGGTTTTCATTCAGTTACATGGAATGGAAGAAACAGCGAAGGTTTACTTACTTCATCAGGTATATACTTTTACAGAATAACTACTCAAAATTTTACCGATACAAAAAAGATGATATATCTAAGGTGATGTATTTATTGTAAATTATAAGGATTATCACTAATGAATTGAAAAACTTAATATTGAAAGAAAGAAAAAGCAATTTGCTTGATTTTCTAGTGTCTGTAATTCTATTATAAAAATAGTAGAGCATAATTGTGAACAATTCCTAATTGAATCTTGGCATACTTAAAATCAATTATTTGAATAGTGCTTTACACTTTAGATGTTTCTGATTATTTATCCTGTAATGTCTGCCATACCCATTAAAAATTATGCAACATTTAATTTATCCAAGCATCTATTTTTAGAGAGAAGTTTTTCTTTTTCTGAAAGCAATTCCCATATTTCACCAATTTTCTTATGTTTCTTTATACTCATAATTTCATAGCTAACTATACCATTTATTTGGCGAACTGGGTTCTATCTCAATTCCAGTTTTTATAATTTCTGCTACAAAGGAATTGTTGTAATTAAAATCGTTATTCGATATTGGATGTGGTTCAATTCGCAAATCAAAATCGGATGCCAATAGCATTAATTCTACTTGTAAATCAAAACGCTCGTCATCATCTAAATTATTAATTATTAATGCTAAATCTATATCACTATCAGCAACATCCTTTTTTTTTACATATGAACCAAACAGATAGGCTTTTAGTAAATTAGAGTTCCTTTCGGCTACTGAAGATATATACGCACTTATGCTTTTATTTGTTCTATTATCCATAATCTTAGCTCTTTAATTTTGTTTATCCATTCCGATGTAAATTCAGGAGTACACCTTTTGTGAAAACTGTTTTTATAATCGTCATATCTTGCATTTATATTAAATGCTGAAATAGTAGTTAATTTTAGTTTTAGTTCATCTGAAACTAAAATTTTTGAAGCTACTGCAAGTCTCAATAAATTATGAATAAAGGGTGGATAACCATTATTTGTTTTTACATAATATGCCTTTAACAATTTTTCAATTACTAAATGTCCAACAAACAATGACCAACTATACCTTCTTGCACCAAATAAAGTTAGCATGGTTTTATAGTCTTCTGTAGAGTTTTCAACCCAATGAGTGATAATCTTTTCTTTTTCTATTGGCTTTTCATTCATAGTCAAATATACAAATATTTTACCTAAATTAAGCGAATACAATTAACAGAAAGTAGCCACGAAGGATATTCCAACAGTAAAACATGTGAGATTGGTTTATCTTACAATAGTGGAATTGAGTATCGTTCAATTATTTATTTGGTGGATGAGTGTGGTAGATAGTATTATAGTCTAATAAGAGTCTTTGCGATGTTTAATGTTTACAACAATAATTTCGTCATTATCCACATCGAATAGAATTCTATAATTCCCTACTCTGTATCGGAATGGTGGATAGTGACTTTTTAGTTTTTTAATGTTTGTAGTTTTAGGATAAATTTCAAGATTTGATAGGTTTTGTAATATTGTTTGAACAGACTTATTATCAATTTTTTTCAAGTCTTTTATTGCACTTTTCTGAATTAGAATTTTCATCTTAAGTTTTTAATTACTTCATCTAGCGAATATGTCTTCTCTCCTTCTTCTCTCCTTTTTCTTGCATCTAAAATATATTTGAAATCAGAATCGTCTTTATTGATTATTTCTAAATCAAACTCATGTTTTTCAATTATTTGCACATCATCTTTTAGTTGTTCAAGCAAATACATTACTTTATCAAATGCTCTTTCTTTTATTTTAACTGTTACAGTATGCATAATATCTTATCCTTAAAATAATCTTAGTTCGTGCTACGGTTAATAATTTACAATAATTTGGGTAAAAATCACAGATTAAAATTGAAAGAATTGAAACCACAGTTAACAGAATTGTGTCACGAAGGATATTCGAACAGTAAAACTTGCGAGATAGGCTCGTCGTACAATAGTGATATTGAGTATCGTTCAATTATTTATTTGGTTGATGAGTGTAGTGGGTAATTGGGCTATATTTTATTTTGATGTGCTAGGCACAATAGTTGTCGAGTCTAAAGAAGATGCTCGTCGAAATTATTATTAGTTACAATATACGTTTTATTATTTGTGTAATTATCTAAAAATGAATTTGGAATTTTTGCACGAGCTTTAGGATTCCATTTAAGTTCGAAAGCGTAAAAAGTATTTTCGCGTTCTTCAATGTAATCTATTTCACTTTTAGTTTTAGTACGCCAAAAATATGATTGAGAGTAAATATTATTATAATCTACAAATTTTAATCTTTCACTAATAAAATAATTTTCCCATACTGCCCCTATATCTGTTCTCAGATTTGTTCCTGAAAAATTAGAAATTAAAGCATTTCTTATACCCACATCCCAAAAATATATTTTCTTACCACGCTTAATTTCATTCCTCATATTTCTGCTTAAAGATGGAAGGCGAAAAATTATAAAAGCGAGTTCAAGTAGGTGTACATATTTATCAACAGTATTTTTATCGGCATTTACTAATTGTGCAATTTCGGAATATGAAACCTCATTACCTACTTGAAGTGCAAGAGCTTGGGAGATTTTTAGAAGTAAATTAGGTCGTTTTAATCCTTCGTAAGTAAAAAGGTCTTTGTAAAGATAACTATCGGCAATAAGATTTATAGTTCTGCGTGCATCAGAAAAATTATTTACAACTTCTGGGTACGAACCAAATTGTAAAGTAAATTCCAATAATCGGCGTGCTTCAATTATTCCAAAATGGTTAACTAATTCTTCGTAAGAAATAGGATAGAGTGTAAACTCAAATTTACGTCCAGTTAAAGGTTCTTTTATTTTATCCGAAAGTTCAAATGCGGAAGAACCAGTAGCAATTAATTGAATGTTTGAAATATTATCAACTATTAATTTTATTATTATCCCAATATTTTCAATTCTTTGTGCTTCATCTATAAATACAAATTTATGTTTTGCTATAAGCAATTTCAATTTTGATGAAGTAGCGTCTTCAAAAAAACTGCGTATATCAGGTTCGTCTCCATTTAGCCACAAAATATCATCTGAGATACTCTCTGCCAATTGATTGAGAAGTGTTGTTTTGCCAACTTGCCTTGCCCCATAAATAATTATTGCTTTATTTTTGAAAAAATCTTTTTTGATAAATTCAGTTAATTTTCGCTTAATCATAGAATAGCCTAACTATCTGTGAATTGGTTCACTAAAAATACTACCATTTAGTGAATTAGACAAGTACATATTTATTTCCAAAACAAAATTTTATCAAAAAACGTATTACTGCTTTTGCTAAAAGAGAAATCTTTAATTGTGGAATATCGATTCTGTTGCAAGTTTTGAGAAAATATCATTAGTAACATATTTTACGCCTTCAGTTCCGACAACTATAATTGAGTAATAAACTTTTATGAAGACGGTTTTGTTTTACTATACTTCTCTTGATTCCAACGCAGACATAAAGTCAGCGGTTACATCATAAGTTAGTTTGATATTGCTAAAAATATTTATGTCAGAGTTCCTCATTAAAGGAACTCTGACAAAACGAAAATTTTACTTCAGCAAAATTAATTTCTTTGCCGATTCAAAAGCACCGGCTTTCATTCTGTAGAAGTAAACTCCCGCAGGCATATTTGAAGCTTCAAATTTAATTTGATAAGAACCAGTTGTTTGATATTTATCAACCGGCGTTGTTATTTTTTTTCCTAAAATGTCAAAGACTTCAATTGTTACTTTTGAGCTTTTGAAAATTTGATATTTTATTATCGTAGAAGGATTGAACGGATTCGGGTAGTTTTGGAACAAAGCGAATTCTTTAATTATCGCCGGACTGTCGTCAATTCCGGTAACAATGAATTCTACTTTATCAATTACGTCGTTCAAGAGAGCCATACCGTAGTTATGATTATGAACGCCGCCGCTTTCGTCACCTTCGGCAAGGGCAAAGTTAGTCTGTGCGTCGGCAAGTTTTTGAAGTTTTACCGGATTGTTCTCTCCAACCATAAATTCTTCGGCTTCGGTAAGTTTTACTTCGGCTGTTGCGAATAAATCGGCGAATTCGTTTTGGAATAATTCAACCGCCGTTACCGCGTCGGCTACGCTCATATCGGGGTGGCAGTCCGCCCTGTTGCACGAAGTTGTAACGCTTCCATCTTCTTCTACGAAAACTTTCCATAAATGCCCCGCAAACATAGCCGATTGAGAATCCTCAGTACCTTCCACCATGTGGCAATCAATGCATTTAATTCCGGGCATAGTTTTTTGGTCGGGAACGTCAACGCCGCCGGTTCCCTGCACAATATTGTAGCTTAAATGGTCGGTATTCGGGAATCTGAGGTTTCCGTGACACTGTCCGCACAATTGATCGGACGACGCCATTTCGTCGAAACTTGCCGTTGAGGAATTGAAATATGCAATGCCGCCGGCTTGATGCGGATTATGACAAGTGATGCAGGCTACTTCGGGCCACATATCCATATTTTGCGGTGCGGTTTCTTCAGTAATTACCCCGTTGGTTGTTGTAAAAAAGTAGCCCAGTGCTTCGCCTTCGCTCATTCCGCCGTTTACCAAAACCGCGGTCGAAGCGTGGCAGGCGATGCAGTTTTCGTCCGCAATTACTTCGTCCGGAGTCAATCCGACGTTCTCGGTTAATTCTTTGCCCACGTCGGCTAGACCACCGTGTCCGTGTTTGCTACTTGCCCAAGCGTCCTGGCGCAAGTGGTCGGTTCCGGCAAAATGCAAACTGCCGTGGCATTGTCCGCACAATTCCGAAGTTGTGTTCATTTCAGTATAAGCCGCGTTCCGGGAATCATATAGTGCAAATGTGGGCATTGCAACCGGATGATTATCGGGAACGTTGTGGCAAGTAACGCACGCCACGTTTGGCCACTGTTCCGTATTTAACGCTTGCGTGTTCGCAGTAAAAATTCCGCCTTCGGTCGAAAAGAAATACGCCAGCGCTTCAGGTTCGGTCATTCCCTCGTTTGCCGTTACCGCCAGTGCACCATGACAGGAGATGCAATCTTCGGGGTCGCTTCCGTTAATTACTTCGTCAGGTGTTTCTCCCGCTCTTTCACCCGCCAATTCATCGGCAACGTCTATCTGCGTTGTACCGTGATTGCCGCCGTTCCACATATTGACAATTGCGACGTGGCATTCGCTACAGTCCAATGTGGATTGAGCAGAAATAGAAATGGTGAATAAAATCGTAAAAAATAATAGAGTTACTGTTTTCATGAGAATACTCCTTAAATTGTTGTCTGTTTTATTTCTTTAATAGAACATAAAAAGTCATTTACAATGTCTGAATAACCAGAACTTTTCAGTCCGTTAAAATATTCTAGCGATTTCTTTCTATCCGTGAAGCGGCTTAAAATTGCCATCAGCATTCTTTTTGCCTCATCGTTTTCTGAATTAGGATTTTTTCGCTTTTCAAGTTGTTCCAGCATTTTTTCGCAAAGATAAATTTCCTTTAACAGTTTTAATCCGTAGTACGATGAATTTTCATCCACCGGTATTTCTTTGAGTAATGAAAGAGCTTTTTCGAAATTTTTATTCAGTGCCGCACAAATGATAATTTTCATTTTTATTATCGGGTCGTTAATTCTTTCGGGAGTAAGTTTCGAATATTCTTCCAACGCCTCGAAATATCTTTCCGATATAAAATATTGATTTGCCAGCATTTCGCTCATAATATTAAATATAGTGCAATTATCTTGCCGTTTTTAATTGGTTTGTTTTAGTCCGAATTTGAAGCGTTTTGGTGTTGCAAATATGTTGCAGAGGTCTTGGTATCCGTAAGTCTTTGTTTTTTAATAGAATGGAAGGAACATTGCAGAATGTTGCAAAAGCGTTGCAATGAAAAAATTATTCGTGAACCAAACCGAATTCCTTGATTTTTCGCCAGACAGTAGTTCTGTTTACACCGAGAATTTCGGCGACTTTGGTTTGATTCCATCCGTTATCTTCCAACAGATGCAGCAGTTTTCCCATCGAGATATATTCCTGGTGCTTAACGGGAAAATTTTTGTTGTGACATTTTTCTTCTATTCCCAGATAGGAAGGGAGACAGCAAAGGCAAATATTTTTATCTTGATGCGAGCGGACAAATGCGTACTCAATTGCGTTTTTCAATTGACGGATATTTCCTGGCCAATCAAAATTGATTAAAAGATTCAGAGCTTCTTTTTCTATTCCTTCAATCGGCTTTTTATAAACCAGCGAAAACTTTTTTATGAAATGATTTACGAGCAGCGGAATATCTTCTTTCCTTTCTCGCAGCAGAGGCAAATTAATTGGGATGACATTTATTCTGAAATACAAATCTTCGCGGAAATCTTTATTTTTTATCGCTTCTTCCACGTCGATATTAGCGGCGGCTATTATTCTTACGTCGGTGCTTCTTGTAATCGAATCGCCCACGCGTTCGAAAGTTCCATCCTGCAGAATTCTCAGCAAGTGTGTCTGCATTTGCAGCGACATTTCCGAAATTTCATCCAAAAAAATCGTTCCCGTGTTTGCCAGCTCAAAGCGCCCGCTTCTGTTGCGTTCGGCTCCGGTAAACGAACCTTTTACGTGTCCGAACAATTCGCTTGCGAGCAATTCCGTAGGAAAGACGACGCAATTTATTTTAAGAAAAGGATTCCTTTTTCTTTTGCTTGTCTCTTGAATTGCGTTTGCAACCAGTTCCTTTCCTGTGCCCGTTTCGCCTTGAATTAATACCGGTGCGTCCGAATCGGAGATCTCGTTTATCAGTTCGTAAATCTCTTTCATCTTCGGCGAGTTTCCTACAATACCGTAAAAGTCGGAATGTTCTTTGAGTATTTTTTCTACGTTTTCCATGTGGGAAATATCAACGAACGAAATTACGCCGCCGACCGGTTTTGAATTTTCATCCCTCAGAACCGTTGCGTTTATCTTTACGTCGATTTTCATCCCGTCTTTTGTGATTATCCGGTTGTTAAAATTGAAGACACTGTTGCCCGTTTCAAGAATTTGTCTTATGGGGCAAGCGGTTTTACACCAATCGGATTGGAAAACTGATTTGCACAGCCGTCCGAAAACCTCGTTTTTTCGTAATCCGGTAATTCTTTCAGCGGCAAGATTAATGAAAGTTATTTTAAACTCTTTATCGAGCGTGATTATTCCTTCGGAGAGAGAATCTAATATTTCTAAGGGTAAATCTTTATCCATTTCCGCCTTCCCTAAATAAAAAGAAAAACCGCCAATTAGAGTTGCACAAACATTTTTCTAACGACATTCCTAACTTAATTAATTTAATAATGCTTTGTGGAGCACTTCAAAATTTATTGCGTAGAAGAAAGAGTGAGTTTTCAGCCTTCCGATGCCGGAAAAACCACCAGAATCCGGGTGATGATAAATATTTATCTCCCCTTCTATTTAAGAAGTAATAATTTTTTTGTTGCCGTAAAGGTTGCTGAGCTGTTTGGAGTAGTTGCAGTTAATTTATAAAAATATACTCCGGAAGGCAACCTGCTTGCTACACCATTTGTGGAAAATTGTACTTCGTAATTTCCTCCATTTTGATTTTGGTTAACGAGTATTGCTACTTCACGTCCAAGGATGTCATAAACTTTTAATGTAACATGTGGCGAAACGCCACGGCGTGTTTCTACAGGAATACTATATTTTATTGTTGTACTTGGGTTGAAAGGATTTGGATAGTTCTGATTCAATTCAAATTCATAATTCAACTTTAAAAAATGGTTGTTCACAGAAACAAAAGGTGAAAACCTAAAATCAACAACAACAGGAATGTGATCAGCAACAGAAGTAACATCGGAACTATTCAAATTGTACATTCTTAAACTATCCTCTGGTAGCGTATTTGTAAAAAGATTAAAGCCATTTGTTTTACTCATAACAGAATTTGAAAAGACAATGTAATCCAGCCTGCCTGGGCTAAAGGAACTCCCCTCGTTATACCACGTAAATGTTGATGGCATATTTGTAACAACGGGTTTTGTATCAGCGAAGTGAGTGCTGTCCCAATCGGGTAAAAATGCTTCACCATAAATTGATTGATTAACAATATCACCAGTGATTAACGTAGTCTGCTGCTGCTTATATCCAACAAGATTCATATCACCAACAACAACAATGGGGGTACCTTCGGTTATAGTTAAAACTCCACCATCCTCTTTTGCCTCTCTAACAAAGGACATAAAATTATCAATCTCTTTTTGGCGGCTTTCGTTGTTGGCACAGCAAGGAGTGTGGGCATTAATAAATAACAAATCCCTTTGATATTTACTTTGCATATCAATAAGAAATGCAGCATTATTATCGATAGCAAAACTTTGTGTAATGGGAAATCTACTTACAGTAATTACATCCGAACCTTTTTTTGCATTGTACCATTCTTCTCCTTCGGAAGAGGGGAGAAATTCCTCAATTAAATCGGCTGTTTGTTGTGCCGAGTGATTATAAATCTCCTGAAAGCCAATGATATCGGGCTTAAGTGCTTGGAATATTCTGCGATGTGCTTCTTTATTTGCTGCATCAAACAACTGGTCTCTTTCAATATTGTACGAAACAACTCTTAAATCATTTTCATCCAGTTTTTTAATTGAATAAGAAACACTACTTTGTGGTTCAGAATTTATGAATGAGTACTTATAACCCCCATTATCATTGGGTATAATATCTCCATCCGTAACATTGTTTTTTACAATTACAGAAATAGTAGAATCAGCAAAAAGTGGTCTGCCGGCAATAATGGAGTTAATATTAATTTGAATTTCAAAAATATTGGAAGTTACAGTTGGCATTGTTATTAACTCAATGTTTTCATGCCCAATTGAAGTTGAAGTATTGTTGTAATAATATCTTCCACCACGTTTTCCAAATTCGTATTTAAGTTCTGCACCAATTCCATTTATTGAAAAACCAGTAGCAGGGTTATTGTCACTATCAATAAAGAGTGTGATTGAATTGTTATCCTGCAAATTTATCATTTCACTCATCTCAATATAAAGGAAGATATACTCCTCAAAGTTTGCAACTTTTAATTGTTTCAAATCAATTCCGGAAACAGTTTCGCTTGTATCGCTAACGCCAGTTATTTGATACCAATCAGAGTATTCTTCATCAAGAATAATCAGTTGTTCTTGTGAGTATATGTTACAATTAAATATGGTATATGTGAAAAATGCCAGAGCTACTAATAATAAATTACTTCGCATAAGTTTCTACTTCTTATTTATTAAACAAGTGAACAAGATATATTGATAAAATAAAATTTGCAATTCAATTACTTTGAATAGTAACTTTTGTAGTTATTAATAAATTATAATAGGTTTAAAATGAAAATCAAATTTGTTCTATTCTCCCTTTTGCTTACTGCAATGGTATTTGCACAAGAGACCGTACAATCCTTTATTTCCCTTAAGAATACTGGTGTTCAAGAGTTTTTAGAAAAGTACCCGAAGTATGATGGACGTGGCACAATTATAATGATACTTGATACTGGGATTGATATTGGACTTGACGGACTTACTAAAACAAGTACCGGTGAAGATAAAATATTAGATGTTCAAGATTTTACCGGACAAGGCGATGTTAAATATTATGAAGCTGAGATTGATGAAGATGATGATATTTACTATTTCATCAATGAGGATAAGGGTTATAAAGTATTTGGAGCGGATAGTCTGTCTTTAAAAGCAAGTGATGAAAATTACTTTATTGGAGTGTTAGAGGAAAAAATATGGATGAATTCTACCTCCAAAATTAAAGATATAAATAGTAATGGAACTCAAGATGATAAATTCTATTTTGTTGTTTTCAATACTGAAGATGATGGTGAATCATTTTGGGTAACATATATTGATACTGACGCAGATGGTGATTTGACTGATGAAACTCCGATACGCAATTATAAAGAGAAACATCAAACTGTAGATCTAGAAGCTGATGATGAGCTTCCGTACTTTGCAATTGCGTTAAATATTTTTCCTGTAATGAGCAAAGTTAATTTCTTCTTCGATGATGGAAGCCACGGTACACATTGTGCTGGTATAGCTTGCGGATATAGCATTGGAGAAACAGCACTAAATGGTGTTGCTCCTGGTGCATATTTGATGGGCTTTAAACTTGGCAACAATAATTATGCTGGTGGTGCTACTGTTACAGAGAGTATGAAGAGAGCTTATTTGTATGCAGATAAAATATCGAAAGAGAGAGAGGAGCCATGCATTATTAATATGAGTTTTGGTGTTGGTTCTGAAATTGAGGGACACTCTGATATGGAAAAATTCCTTGAGAGATTAGTAAAGGATAATCCATACTTATATATTGCTACATCCAATGGTAACAACGGACCCGGAATCTCTACTACAGGACTGCCTGCTGCAACGGATGCAATATTTTCTACCGGTGCAGTGTTAGCTCAGGATATTGGAAATGATTTGTACGGTACAGTTATAGATAAAGATATTATTCTTCATTTTTCATCGCGTGGTGGCGAGGTTGCAAAACCAGATGTTGTTGCTCCCGGTGCTGCTACTTCAACTGTGCCTAACTTTATGACGGTAGATAGATTTTGGGGAACAAGCATGGCATCTCCATACGCTGCTGGTGTGATGTCGCTATTACTTAGTGCTGCAAAAGTAGAATTTCCGGATGTGAAAATTCCTTCAAGATTTCTTTATAAAGTTTTACGCGAAAGTGCTGTTCCATTAGATGGGTATAGTAGAATTGACCAAGGTGCAGGTATGATAAATGCTATGAAAGCATTTGACTTACTGAAAAAATATATAAAGAATGGAGAACTTAAAAACTTTGAAACATATACTATTAAAGCATTTGCTCCAAATATGCCTAACGGAAAAGCTCCAAATATGTATTTAAGAAATGGTGCATACTTAACTGGTGATGAAAAATACTCATTCAAAGTTACAAGAGATAATTTAATTGATAAGAAAAAATTCTATCGGTTATATAATATTAGTAGTGATAGCGATTGGTTAGTACCAATAACGAAGCAGACAAGAATACGAAATGATAATTCAACAACAGTTTCGTACCGCCTTGATAAATCAAAAATGATTGAACCAGGAATCTATAATGGTGCAATAAAAGGAAGTAGAAATAAAACGGACATTCCTGAATTTGAAATGATGGCAACGGTGATTATTCCGTATGAATTTAATGCTGCAAATAGATATTCAGAAACTTGGAAATCGGAAAATATAAATCAGGGAATGCACAAACGATATTTTCTTGAAGTGCCAGCGGGTGCAAATTCATTACGGATAAAGTTAAATTCTGAAAATGATTCATACACAAGTCTTAGAATGTATCTCCATAATCCTGAAGGGGAAAAGGTGATGTTTAATTCCATTGCCTCTGGTTTAACAGATGAAATAAGTGAAAAATATTATTACAATCTTGTACCTGGTGTATATGAGTTAGTGGTGTTGGGTCAATTTGCAGCAATGGATAAATCAAATTACGATTTAACTGTTGAGTTTAAGGGTATGACGAGAGTTGGTGATGGTGCAATTTGCCAGAAAGATAATTCAATTGAAGTTGTAAATTATTTAAATAAAGTTGAAACCTATGAAATGAGTGGTGCAATTCTTGGATATCAAAAGGAGTTTTCACTTTTCTTAGATAGTGTTGAAACTTACGATTATGCATTCACAATGAAGAAGGGAGAGAAGGCAAAAGAGTTTGATGTTAAAATCTCAAAAACAGATTTCAATAAACTTACTGATTTTGCAATTATAATTTATGATGAAGATGGAAAAAGTATAAGCTCAAGCGGGCTTTCCTACAACACTGGGTCAATTTCAATATTCAATTCGTTTGAAGAAGATGAAGTAAATCTGATATTTAAATTTATACCAGCATTTTCCGGTGAAGCTGGACAAATAGATGTTGAAATTGTAGAGACTACATTAATAAAAGAGAAAAAGGAAATTGAACTTACTTCTGAAGGTTCAGCAAAAGTTAAAATGTATCCTTCGTTGCAGAAGACTTTATTATTAAAATATGAATTACCCGAGTATGAAATTCCAGAAGGAACCAATTACTTTGGTAAGTTGTATTTTAACTCCGCTAACAATGAGAAAGAAATTGTGAAGTTACCAATATTGATTAAGCCTTTAGATAAGTGAGTATTTCTGCCTTCCAATTAATAAGATTGGTTTTGCAGCACAGATTACTGTTCTGTGCTGCAAAAAAATAGGAAGAAAACTAATGTTGCGTTAAGTTAGCAATGCTCCATCAAAAACCTTCGAGATGGGGTGTAAAATATTTAAGTAATTGGTAAAAAAAATGTTCTTATTTTGATTGCCAAAAGAAACAAAACAAAATAGGGCTACATTTTATTTTGATGTGCTGGAAAAGTTACACCTAAAAAATGAGCGATGGAACTCAACAATCCCATCAATAAATTATCAGAAAAAGATAAAACAGAAATGATTTATTATTCCCATTCTATCTCTTTCTGTGTATTTGGGGTGTCTTTTAATGA
>JAKIUC010000037.1 GCA_021647785.1 Melioribacteraceae bacterium | reverse complement strand
TTTTGAATCGATTTCTGCGTTTATAATTTCACTATTTGTTGGTATTGTATATGTTGCTTTATTGTTTTTAAAACTATCAACTTTGCATGTAAGTACTTTTCCGTTTTTTGTTGTTGCTGATATTTCAAAAGGAACTGTTATTTTACCAACATTGCTTACTTCTATTTTAGAGTTGTATTTACCAGAGGAGAGTTTTGTGTTTGTTATGTCTGAAATTCCGTAATCAAGAATTTTATTTGTGGAAGTCCACTTTTTAATGAAAGGTTTTAATTCCTTATGGGAGGTTTCTTCAAGATGTTGAACAAAACCATCAAGTGTAATTGTTTGTAGGTTTTCTTGATTTAATAGCAATTTAACTGATGAATTAAAAGTGTCAACTCCTATGGTTGAAACAAGACTTCCTAATAGAAAATAACCTTTGTAATATGCTCCCCATTTGTAAAGCCTTCCATCATAAAACGATAGTTCTGAAAGAGGTTTTTCTTCATAAACATAATGGTTTTCAACTCTGAATAACTCATAGTTATTTCCATCAAATTTAAGTGTTGTAAAGAAAAACTTCTTTTTTAGTTTGTCATAACTTTTCTTCATTATCCCCTTTGATTCCATATATGAAATAGCTGCATATTGTGCAAAAGATTCGTTGAGATAATACTCTGGGAAAAATTGGATTTTGTGTGGAAACCATTGATGTGCTACCTCATGTGCAATTGTAAAATGACTCATATCATCAGTTTTGCTAACTATGTTTGTGTTTAGTAACATCTGTTTTTCCGGAGCATATCCTCCTCTTCTATTAGTTTCAACTATCCTGAATTCCGAAAAAGGATATTTACCAAAATTATTTTGATAATAATTTAACACCTCTCCAAATAGTTTAACAAGAGTATCATTTCTTGTTTTATGTTCTGGAAACAAAAAGGTTTTAATTTTTATGTTGTACTTTGTTTCCTCTTGAATTACATAATTTGCAGCACAAATACTAAAATTGTTTATTGGAATAGTTGAGCTGTAATGGTAAGTCTTTTTTGAGTTTAAAGACTCGACCGATACTAAATCACCAACAGCAACTACAGTAATAGTATCAGGGACTGTTATTTTTGCATTAAAGGTTGCAGTATTGCTAAGATCCATTTCTCCAACTCTTGGATAATAATTAGACTCCATTAAAAGCCATGAATTTTTCTCGTCAATTCTGTTTGAGACTCTCCCAAGAAATTTACCGGAATAATTGAATTTAATTTTTAGAAACTCATTTGTTTTTAATGGTTCATTAAACTTCAGATGAAGTTTTCTACCAGATTTATTAAATTCAATTTTGTTATTCAGCGAATCTGTAATTGACTCTATTTTGTCATATGTGAGTTCAAATGTAATTTCATTAACCAAATTGGAGTCAAGTGATTTTACTGTAACAATAGATTCTGCAATTAATTTATGTTGATTTGGTAAAAGTTCAAAATTTAGATCATAGTGTGTTATTTTAGTATTTTGTGATAATACAAATGAACTTAGAAATAATGCAACTACAAAAACCCTCAAATATACTTTCATACTACTTCCCAACTATTTTGTGTTATAACGGCAAGGTTGCTTACTTGTCCACCATTGAAACGATTTTACAAACGAAACCTCAACGTCTTTTGTTAAAGGTAATTTATTAATTCGATTCTCATTTTTTATAAACTTACAACTTCAAACACACATTAAAAACAAAACCACCGCAGAATAAAGGCAGTCGGTGTAGAGCAACGGGTTCAGATGGTTGCCGAGCTTGTCGAGGTATTGTGGTTCGCTGGGAAACGCTCTCACAATCTAACCTATTCGTTAGCTACGATTTATGCTATTTTTTTTATTTCTGTCAAATCTCTATTATAAGGGTTACTTTTCAAATAGTCTAACCACTTTGATAATATGATAATATTTTGAGCACTACGTTTTTTCAATTCTTGAAATAATTTTTTAAAATCTGAATTGTTTTTACTTGTTATTTTTTTTGTCACTTTTGTAAGTTCTTTCAGGTCAGTAGGGAGTCCGTAATCAGATAATGAAATTCCAACCATTTTTGCATTATTTATTATCCATTTTTCTATTGCTGGATTAATGAAAATTAAATAGTGATGTTTAGTTTTGTGTTGAAATAAAAGCAAATCTCCAATATCTATTTTAAGATTAAATTCCTCTGCATATTTCAATTGTTTTTTATCTTTATCTACAATTCCAACAGCAAATTTATTAGTTAGTCTTCCTTGCATAAGTTTGGTAACTGTTCCAGCTCCCTTTTGGTGGTTATATCCTTTTGTTGTTGGTGGAACTATTGTTTCAATAAGATTAGTATCAATATAGCACTCTGTTATTATAGATAAATCCACCATATTATAAATAACTTTCATTGTTTGTAAATAAATCCACACCGTATTGATATATTTCATATATCTCATCATTAGTCAATTTACGGATAACTGTTTCTCCGTTTTTAAAATCTGTAGAAAAGATTGAAAGATCTTCTCTACTATTCTCAAGAAAATCATTGACGATATAAGGGCTATGAGTTGATATAAAAAACTGATTGCTAGTTGAATGAATTATTTCTTGAGTAATATGAATTATGTATGGTGGAAATGAATGTGTTTCAGGCTCTTCAAATAGTAAGATTGAATTTTCATTTGAAGCAATTGCAGTTTTGAAAAAAATAATACGTTGAAGGGTATCAGCGATGGAATTATAAGGAATTAAAAATAAATCATTTTCTTTACTGCTTTTTAAAATTTTTAGAGATTGACTAGCTTTATCAAAAACAAGTTTTAGACCATATTTTGAAAAAATTTCTATTAAATCATTTTTTAGACCTTTGTTTAATTCTATAATATTTAACAAATTACTCCCAAATGGTGGAAGTAAAAAAGGAATATTTAAGTTCTTGTTTTTAATATTTGGAACGAATAAATATTTTTTAATAGGAAATATAATATCATCAAATTTTGATAGAGACTTAATGTTTAACTTTTCATCAATCGTAAACTTTTGTTCTTGATATAGCTCTTTATATTTAATACTAATTAGTAGTTTTTTTTGATTTGCCCATCCAATGTTATGTTCCGTTATATCTAGACCAAGTGATTTCGAATAATTTATTTGACAACTTGCAATATTTGTTTCAACTCGGATCGGCTTCTCAATATTACCATCAAAGAATAACTCTGCTTCATTTTCCAGTCTAAGAAAATTTGATATTTTTTTATTTGAATTGTTTTTAAAATATGGAATACTAAAAAGGCTCAAAGCCTCTAATAAGTTGGATTTCCCAACATTAGGTCTGCCAATCAACAAATTTATTCGACTGCAATTGTCTATCGAGATATTATTTATAGATTTGAAATTCTTAACTTTTATAGAATTTAACATTAAATGTACTCACAAATAATTACTAATTAATTTACACAATTTTATTAGAATTTTGTTTACCATAATGGTACTAATTACTCGTGTTAAGGTAATCATTTTCTGCTATTTTAGCAAAAGCCCTAACGGCGTTACAACTAAGTTGCTGCCGTAATTTAACAATATATTTAATACAACTAACAACCCTAAATTGGTGAAAACCTTAAAAAAGCTAAGCGTAAAGGCAGTCAGACTTGAGTTATTCGTTATACCAATATCATTATTTATGTCATTGAACTTTTTCTAATCTAAGATTATCTATCCAAGCATATTTTTCTGGTGAAAGTAGTGAGTATAGTCGAATATTAAAATTCGATGCACTTACAGATGGCATTGTAAATTCATACGAGTATTCTTTCCAATCTGATTCGGGTTGTGCACCTGAAACTGGATTTATCTGGATTGACCATGTAAATTCTGCGTTATCCATATAAATAGCAAACTCATTTCCCGATTGAAGGGCCTCATATTTAACCCAATAGTTCATTCTATATCTTGATCCTGCTACTAATTCACTCGGATTGATCGATTGCCATGGCATTATAAGACCAGCTTGACCATGCACTGAAAGAGAATATGTCCCATCCTGAACTACTGCACTATCTACTAACCAAAGTGTACCAAAATTATCAGAGTTCCAGTTTTCCGGGTAGCCAGTATGTTTTAATATTTCGAAATTTCCATTTTTAATAATTTGATAATTCATGGTTGTGCTAGAAACGATATTACTCCCCCCTAATCTTCCATAATCATTCATCACATAAACTCTGAAGAAATATTGTGTAAGCGGATTTAAATTATCAGCTGTAAACGTAGTATCATTACTATTTGTTGCAATATGAATTAGTGTTCCAGTTGATTCATCTAAGCCTGAAGTGGAATGCTGATAAATTTTGTATTCTCTAAAATCTGTTTCATCAACCGTTGACCACAATAGCTTTGCTGACTTATCAGTAATATTTTGTAGCACAGATAAGTGAACACCTTTTGGAAGTATTAAATTATCTATTGTCATGTCGCTTTCAACAGTTATTGTGTTGGTCCTCTCTGAAAAACTACCATTTTCTTTACTTTTCGTAACTGTTAAGTCATGATTCCCTTTTGGAACATTCAATAATTTGAAGTTCCCTTCACTATCTGTTTGTGTTTTGAGATTATTTATTCCTTCAATTTTAACAATTGCACCTTCAACTGGAATTCCATTAGAAAAGACAATCCCTTGGACTGAGTAACTCTCTGTTTCTACAATAGGATTTTCTGTACATCCCAAAATAGTAAGCACTACTAAAATAATTGAGTATAAAAATCTAGTTCTAATTTTTCTCATTTTACCTTCCATTTTGTTTGGTATAACTATCTTTTAACCCGCAATACTCAGAACTTCACTGTAATGTTATCTTAAAATATTTTACTACTAATATTCTAATTAATATCTCATACTTTCGTCAATAATCGGTATTGTTAAATTACATAATTTATTTTAGAAACATAGAAATATCAATTCTCCAATAAGCACTTAGACGCAAACTTTTACCAACAAATTGTTTGTGTTGTGTATATATTTTAATCCTCTCTATTCATTAAAACCATTTGCTACGCTGTTATTTTTTGTACAACAAATGACTATAAATGACTATAAATGACTATAAATGACAAAATAGTTGCATTATTATCAAGTTCAAAATTCCCCACGAAAGTGGTATAATTAACACAGCATATTTTATCCCGACTAATCGGGACGGTCAATCTGCGTCTTTCCCTACAATAATATTGCATGCTCTATTCATTAGAACTAAGCCATTTTTACTTTATCTTTGTATATTACAGAATGAAAAAAATCTTTCCCAAAATGGTCCTACGGACAATAATATTTTTACTACTCCTTTCGTGTTCCGAGATAAAACATCCCCCTGGAGTTTTAGTAAAAGAGCCGCCTAAGCAATCTTCAGTTACAGAAGCACAAGTATGGGAACGAGATGATTATTTCATTACAGCAATTGCACAGTTCGAATTAAAAGCAAAAGTACTTGGCAAAGAACGTTACAGATTTGATAGAGGCTCTGACATTGCACCTTACGATTTAGCATTGGGCTGGGGACGGATGTCCGACCAAGCAATTGTTGATAAAATTGATATTACTCAACGGACACGCTGGTATTTCTGGAAAGTAGATTCATTTCCAATTCCCCAAAAAGAGATTGAAATATCATCAGCAAATATGCACTTAATACCAGCTACCGAAGAAATTATGGATGAACTTGATGATTTATTAGTTGGTGAAATTATTTATCTAAAAGGATATTTAGTCTCTGTAATTGCCCCAAAAGATGGCTGGAGCTGGAAGAGCTCCTTAAGCCGTAATGATACTGGCGGAGGTGCGTGCGAACTTATTTGGGTTGAAAAATTGTTGAGGATAAAATGAGATACATATGGCGGCAAAGCCGCAAACGACAAAAATCAAATTATAAATAACAAATTGAGAACCAAGAAATTAAATTTTGAAATTTGATTTTTATCGTTTATTTGTTATTTGCTTTTTATCATTTGAAATTTCTTAACAGACCTACTCCGATGCAATTTATCGGAGAAAAAACGAATTTGACAATAGATACAATAAACTTTGGAGACAAAGGCTTAGGGATAGAAACGGGATTAACCACGCTTTTGTTTTTTGTGGTTAATGTAGTGGATAGCCCGCCCGAAGCCCCAAATAATAGCTTTAAGAATTAGAAAAAAAATTTAATAACAGATTATTCGGATGCTTCTTTTCCCTCAGTCTTATTATTGTAAAACCGAGTTGTTGGGTAGGCAAAATCGATATTTTTATGATTTGCAAATTCCTCCAATATAGCTTCCCAAATTGCTTCCTCAGTTCCTCGTCGTTTCTTTACACCACAGATGTATCGCATAGTTAGTAAAACTCCACTATCTTTAACGGTTGTATAAACAATGGGGGTAAGAGTTTTGTAAAATATCATAAACTTTTTGGAGGCATCCTTAATTTGCTGCTCTGCTTCTGTAGAAAGTGATAATGTTTTATCATTTATAATTTTAATTAAAATCTCTTTTGCTTTTTTCCAATCACTTTCAAAAGTTAATAACACAGGTATTTCATCCCAGATATACTCAAACCCCTCGGTGTAGTTTGCTTGCCATTGTGTAAATACCAATCCATTTGGAATATGAATAATGCGTCCGGTACTCTGGTCTGCATCAACCCAATTCCCTACTTCAATAACAGATGATTGAAACAATCGGATATCAATTACATCTCCAGTCACTTCACCAATCTGAACCCTATCACCTATCTTAAAGGGCTTTCTGATTGTAATAAAGAGCCACCCACCAATATTCACCAATAGATCTTTGAAAGCAATTGCAAGACCAGCAGAAAGAAGCCCAATAAAAGTGCCAATAGATTCAAATATTCCAAACCAAATTCTGGAAAGAATTAGAATAGTTAAAACCATAGTAACAGTTTTTAAGGTTTTGCCCCAAAAGTAGCGTTCTTTATAATCCTCTAATTTATCAATTATTAATTTGTTAACTATTTTTCTAAAAATCCAAATAAAAAGGAATACCAGAAGCGAGTTAAAAATCTGAAGTTGTACTTTTTCTGAAATTCCAACAAAACTTGCTACTATTTCATGAATATTTGTAATTAGGGTTTCCATAATTATCAGAAACTATCAATTGCTTCAGCAACAGATGGGAAAACTGTAATGATTGAACTCAGTTTTACACCTTCTAACAAATCAGAAATCCTCTTGCCTGAACCGCCAATAGTTAAAGTAGCATTTTTATTTTTTGCAGTTGAATAGAGCCTTACAATAAGACCAATATGTGAACTATTAAAATAACTGACACCTGTTATATCAATAACAATTTTTGATATTCCTTTATCGAGATTATCATTTAAAAAATTATCGAACTGATTATTATCAGTTTCACTAAGTAACTCTGAATTGATTTTTAAGATTAATACATTATCAATTATTGAAGATTCAATTCCCATTTTACCACCTAATAACTTATGAAAAACTTTTGAAAAATTAGTGAAGCACCACCAATTGCACCACTGAACGATTTAAATTGTGAGAATTTAAGTCGTGTGTTTTGGGAGAATTCTGATATAACATCATTAAGAATAGCTTTTCTGATAGCAGGTTCTATAAACTCTTCTGCTTCACAAATATCACCACCAATAATTATTAATTCCGGATTTAATAAATCAACAAGCTGAACAATTTTTTGTCCAAACTCTTTTGCAAGTTCTTTAAGAACATATATAGCTCCAGAATCTCCACCTTTTGCAGATTGAATAATATCAGAAACAGTAATATGCTCTCCACTTTTAAGTTTATCACAAATACGACATTCATTTTTATAAATTGATAGAGCCTTCTTCAAACTCTCTTTAAGAAATCCATCAGGAAGAAAAGTTCTAACCTCACCAGCAGCACTATTTGCACCTCTATGAAGCTCGTGGTTAATAATAAACCCTGCACCCATTCCGGTAAAATCTTGATGTATCACAAGATATAATAAATCCCTTACCATATTCTCACTCTTAGAAAGCCATTTTGCACCCAAAGCACCAGCATTGGCATCGTTTTCAATTTCTATATCAAAGTCAAATCGAGTTTCAAGAATTTCTTTAAAATTTACCGAGTGTAAATCGAACCCCATAGAGTATAGAATTCGTCCCTTAACACAATCAACTATCCCAGGCATTGCTAAACCTAATCCAAGAATTTTCTTCTTCGGGACCTTGAACTCCTTAATTACGCTATCAACAATAGTTTTAATTTGGTCGGCTATTTTCTCTGGGTCGTTTGTATATTCAATTTCATAAGTTCTTTTAAAAATAATTTCACTTTTAAAATCTAACAACACAAGGCTTATCTCTTTTGATAATAATTCAACACCAAAAGTAAAACCATAGTCCGATGCAATATCCCACAATACTGGAGGTTTACCACCCTGCAGTGTTGTGCTGCCCATTCCAATGCGTCTGATAAAACCTTTCTCTTCAAATTTTTTGAGGGTGTAAAGTACAGTAGAAATTTGTAATCCTGTAATGTTGCTTATTTCTCTTGCAGATATTGAGGAATTCATTCGTACAAGATTGATAATGTGTTGTCGGTTTAATCCTTTTACTAATTTTGATGAGCCACTTGTGAACATGTTTTTACAGTTTTATGAATAAATATTTATTTAACATAGTAAGATTTGAAAAAAGAGTGTAAAAAACAAGATTATTTTTATAATAACTATCAATGTTTTTATATTTTACAACATCTAACTTACTATTTTACAATAAGTTAGGTTATTATATGTGAGATATTAACCCTAAATTCTATTTTTAGTTGCGGGGATGTGAGTTGCAAATTGATTTAACAATTACTTCCCAAGCAAGTTTAGGATTATCACAAGCCACCCAACTCTCTTGAGCAGCTCCCTCGTAACCCCACACTGCAATATTTTCTATCCCAACATTTATAGCATAATTAATTGCCTCTGTAATTTCACCCTCTTTTCCATCAGTAATTTTGAATCCTTGAATCCAAATTTGAGATTTCTTTTTATGTTTTAATGCTAATTCAAATAGTGCTTTTGAATAGTCTGCTACAGATTCAACAGATTTCTTTTCCCATTGCCAATAGGGACCAGTTGCAATTGTATCTACAGATTCTATTTCACAATACTTATTCCACTCTCTGCTGATTTTTTCTGCCGGTAAATTTGGGTTTAAGTATAGCGTAACTCTTACATCCCCTCCCACCACTCTATTGGATAATTTCTCAAGAAAATGTATCATGCTGTTTTTCTTGAATAATTTCACATCATCTGTTTCATCCAATGGCATTGGTTTATTAAATTCTTCTTCAAATTTGGATTTACAATATTTGCATCTGCATCCCCATCTGTTGGGAACACTTGCCAAAAATCCCTGCTCATGAAAGTGCGGTTCATCCCAAAATATTCTATCTGCTCCAGATTCCAAAACAGAATCGACCCACCGATTCATAAAATCATTAAACTTTGGAGAATTGGGACAAGCTATTGGAACTATATTACCATCATCTAAAACTTGGCAAGAATCGGAATAATTCAGATTCACAAATTGTGAAAATGGCTCGCCTCCAAAAACATTTCCCACTCCCCAAGGATTACACTCAACCTTTAAGCCAATATCTTGTGTCGCTTTTATAATATCATTCATTGTTCCTTTCCGAAACATTAAATCAAATTCTGAATAAGTATGAAGCACAAAAGTAAAACCCTTCTGCTTCAAATCTTTCATATCAGATTTAATATGCTTTAGAATTCTGTTCCCGAAATATGATACACCTATTTGCAATTACTTCTCCAATTTTCTAATCCTATCAACTACTTCCACCCCATGTGGAAAAATATCAGTTAATAAATTATTCTCAATAAAATCTGCTATTTCGCTAATTTTTTCTACTTTATTTTGCTCTTTGTAATAAATAGCGAGTCTGTAAAGCACAAAATAATAATTTGATAAGCCACCTGAATTTCGTGGTATATTATGCTTTTCTACATCTTTGAAATATCGGATATTATTTTTATTTAATAAAACATCTTCAATTTTTTGAGAATTAGTAGAAAATTTTGTCCCTTTTGTCTCCATCGGCAGCAACTTATTAATTAATCCACTTAATTGAAAATTATCAGTTAAACCTGAAACAAATGTCGGATGGCAACCAATTGAAAAATAGATTGGTCTTTCCCATTTATTAGTCTCAATAATACTTGCTAAAACTGCTTTATCTGCACTCAGATAGTTTTTCCTTTCCCCAAGTAGATTTGGTACCATTTCCCATTCAAACATCTCATCTGCCGATAGTTCATATTCTGTTTTTAATTTTTCGCTAATGGGAATTTTAATTGTTAGAGTATCCCATTTATATGGGTGCATGTCTAAAATCTGTTCATCCGATAAACCAATAGGTACGTTATCATAAATCCCATGAAACCCATTTTTTAATTTTTCTATATACCATGGTCTATTTAGAAACCCGTATGAAATAACAGTAATATCAGTTCTATAATTTTCTATTAATTGTAAATACCTAATAGGGTTACTTTCTGAATCACCTCCTGTAATTAGAATTGCATTCTTATCACAAGATTTCAGCATGTTCCTTCCCCTTTCAATAAGCCATAGTGGATACAAACCTTTTTCATATGCTTCTTTATAAATATTAATATATTCTTCAGCATCTCCTTTGCGTAATGAATTTGACGCTCGTGCCCCATATTCAGCACCAAGAAGTGAATATACATCTCCATAATAATTAGGACTTAACTCAATAGCTTTTTCTAAATACTCTAAAACTTTATTTGAATAGTCTAAACCATGTCCAAGAAGAGGTCTTGAATCGTAGGCTAAGTAGTGCGAATAATATCCGAGTAAATAATAAATTTCCGGGTCGTCTGTTCCCTTTGCTTCTGTTTGTTTTAATATTTCAATTGCCCTTTTGTAATCGCTATTTTTAAATAATTCTTTTGCTTCTTTTTTGATATCCTCTGTTTGCCCTACTATATTTACAAACAGACCAAATAAAATTAGAACAGTAGTAAGTAAATTTTTCATTTTAAGTTGCCTCATATTTTATTAATAAATTGGAATAATATATTCCCTATTAAATGGCGATTTATATTTTAATTCCATTTTTTCATAAACATTTTTTGATATCCCAATATCAGCCAGTAAGGATTACAATTGATGGATGAGATTTTTCTTCAATCAAATCAATAATTGTAAGAGCTAAATTTCTTCCAGCGTTTTCCATCATTTGGTAAAGGTTAGGTCCAGTCTCTTCAATTGCAATTCTATCAATTTCAATCATTTGCTCAGTTGTAATTGCTGGAATTTCAATTTCGTTCTCAGAAGTAAAATATTTATTCATAATAAAATCCTATTCCATTTCAACAATTGATAATTTATTTTTAAGAAGAGAGTACTTATACTTTTCTTCGTGAAATTTATTTGCTTCATCATAATATAGCAAATTAAAATTCACTTCATTTCCAACATTAATATTTTCAAATTCAAACTTAAAATATCCACTCTCATTCAGCTCTAAGTTATTTTTTGGTTCACTAGAGATATTAATTTCATCAATAGAATTTATTTTGAAACTATGCATTCTGCCACCATCATTTTGAAAGTGATATATAATTTCATTTGAAGTTTTTATTGTTTTTAAGGAACGAAATATTGGAGGGATATGCTTACTACTTTTCGAGAGGATAAGGTTATCAACACTTTTCAAAAGGTTACTTTCTTCATCATCTACTACTGGATTTTTAAAATTATTAAGCAGATTATCAACTTTATCGCTTATATCTCTCCCTTCTAATTCAGAAACCCTTCTACTTGCCCCACCTCTCATAAATTGTATTAAGCCAGTAATTCCACCAGTATCTTTCGAATCTGAAAAACCATACTTAATGAATAGACTTATTTCATAACGATAAATATAGAGAAGTACTGCTATAACAATCACAAATAGAATCACAATAATATCTTTTCCAAAAGCCATTACCTCAATCATTTTTTCTAAAGTTATATTTGGATTATCTAGCATAAAATTACTCTATTCCTATAAACTGAGGTGCAATTATTAAAATATATTTTGTGTGAATTCGTGAAATTCGTGTCTTTCTATTTCTTTACCTCAAAATATTTTCCCAATATCCTCAGCTATATTTTCAGAAATATCAAATCGGATTACACTCCGTTTATTATCGAGCAATGCAGCTCTATCACCAAGTGCTTGTGCATTTAGCAACACGTTAAAAGTCATATCAGATTTATCTTTACCAGCTTCATTCGGTATTTCAACATCAGTTTTATTTTGCGAAACAATTTGGATAAACAAACCGTTGCCAGCATCTCCTTTGTGCAACTGACCTGTAGAGTGTAAGAAACGAGGACCAAAGCCAATAGTAGTAGCTACTTTGTATTCCTTCTGAATCTTAGTCCTTAATTTTTGAAGTGCAGCTTCTGCCTCTTCATCCATATTTACGTATGCCTGAATTGCAACGTAGCTTCTGCCAAGTATTTCGTTCTCTCCAACATTTATATTTTTCATAAATTGCGGAATTACTTCTGATAATTTAGCAACTGTACTATCAGCAAAAACTTTTATTCCATTCTCATCCAGTGTTGGAGTGAGTTTTGTTAGTTTCCCTTCTTCTAAATATTGCTTCATCATTCTTCTGCCAATAATTTTTGCTTCTTCAACATTTGGCTGGTCGTATGGCTGAATCTCTGTTACCCAACTTGCAATAACCGTAGCCATTTCCCAAATAAAGAATTGTGCACCTAATTGATAAAGAGATTCAAATTCAATTTCAATTACAGGGAATCCAGATTTTTCCAGTTCTCTAACTTTGTTTTGGTTAGAGCTATCATCCTTTAAATGGATATGAACAAATAGACGGTCATTACTATATTCAGATGGAGTAAGCAGTTCCTCTCCTTCAATTGGTAGAATTCCTTTGCCATCTTTACCTGTACTTTCTGCAATCAACTGCTCAACCCAAGCTCCGAAAGGCTTTAATTCATTAGAGAGAATATATGTAACCTTGTCAACTCCGCTTTCAGCAAGCACGCCAAGTGCTACACCAATTTTTGCAGTTGTATTTACTTCATTCTTAGATTCTGTAATTGCAATATCGACTAACCCGATAAATCTATTTAAGTCAACTCCAATTAATGCTGCTGGTACAAGACCAAAGAGAGAGAGTGCCGAATACCTCCCGCCAATATTGGGGTCATTGATAAACGTCTTTCTAAAATTTAAATTCTTTGCCATTTCTTCTAATCCACTACCAGGGTCAGTAATTGCAACAAAGTGATTGCCAACATTATCTTTGCCAACAGAAGCAATTGTAGTATTATAAAAACGTTTCATAAATGAAATTGTCTCGACAGTACCGCCAGATTTTGTGGAAACAATAAATAGAGTTTTATGGGAATTACATTTATCAATCATACTTTGTACTTGGTCTGGATGAGTGCTATCCAAAATGGATAAATCCAAATATCCACTCTCTACACCAAATATTTTTCTAAATACTTCCGGTGCAAGTGATGAACCTCCCATCCCCAGTAGTAGAGCGTGTGTAAAGCCTTCTGATTTTATTTCATCAACAAACTCAGCTATTTCATCAAATTTAGTTTTCGCCACATCCGAGCAGTCAAGCCATCCAAGTCTGTTGCTTATTTCTGTTGGGTCGTTACGCCATACTGTGTAATCTTTTTCCCAAATTCGTGAGATGATATTTTGGTTTTTAAGTTCATCCATTTTATTGGAAAATTCTTTTTCATACTTTTCGAGTTTTAATTTTACGTTGTTCATTTTTTACTTCTCTCTGTTATTATTTTTCATCTGTTTACCTGTTCCATCCTGCCCCGTCCTGTTCCGCTCTTTTTGCGGAATCTTTTTGCGGGGTCTTTTGCGGAATAATTTGTAGAGCGAATCTCCTGATTCGCTCTTGCTATTAGATAGAAACGAAATCCACAAGGGACAGGAAGGACTTTCGTTCTACAATTGTTTTTTATAATCTCCGTAGGAGTCTCACAGACATCGCCTTTACCAAAGGCATTCCTACGGAAGTGTATTAAAAAATCCATAATGACGGTTTCATCTATTTATATTTTTTTAATCAAACCTTCGATGTTGAAACCTTGCATATTAAAAGCGGATATTCCTCGGAATGTCTCTACGTTTTTTTTCTTAATCTCATATTAGGAATCGTAAAATTTTACTTACTCAATTCCAAAAAGTCGTTTCATCTCGTTGTTATCAATACTTTTTATTAGTCTCTCTTCATCTTCGATGTCATCTTTTTTATTCATCTCTTTCGCAAATATTTCCGATTTCATAATTGAGCAGCTATTTACTTTTGCGAAATCCAGCACATTAAAATCGGATGATATTACAGTAATTAATTTTGGATTATTTGATAACGAAATTTCATCCTTAATTTTATTATCAGCATTTGTATTTTCAGAATAGATTATTTTAATTCCCTTTCCTCTAATGTTGGCGTTCTTATACCCATCAAAATGGAGCGATACTTTAATTTTTTTGTAATAGAAATATCGTTCCAACTGATAGACTAATCCCTCTCGTGAGGATTGCTTCTCCTTCTGCTGCATCTTCCAGAGTTTGGGAATTTTGCCTATTAAATTATTTCCATCTATAATATATTTTCGCTGCATTAATATCCCGAATAAATATCTTTTGTTTTAGATAATTTCAAATCTCTAAATTCTGGGGCTTTAAGTCTAATTTCAAACTTGAATCCTCTGTATGTTCCAACAGGGTTCCAGACCATGTTTGCTTCCCATGCGTGTAAGTCGCGATAAATTGTAACTTGCGGTGCATTCATTTTATCGTTAGTTATATCGTAGCTTCCGCGAAAAGTGATTTTCCATTTTTGCGTTAAATTAAAACTTAAATCAAATCCAAAATTTGAGCGTTTAGTAACTAATGATGTACCCGTTTTTAAATTTGTTCCTCTATCTGTAAAGTTATAATTGTAAGTCATATTCAGGTTCCAAGGAATTGCAAAATCGGGTTCTTCATCCTTATACAATTCTATGTAATCCCCTTCTTCTTCGTTGTTCACTAACTGGTCATCATCTTCTTCATTCTTTTTTTTATCTTCTTCGGATGCAAATAATTCTTGCGAGAGGGAGGAAGATAGGTTCAAATTAACATTAGTTAAATGAAGAAAACCAGAATTACCTATAAGAAGTTTATTTATCTGACTACCGTTGGAATAGATATATGGAGATAAAGTTGTGCTTCCATTAAAAGTAAGTACTCTTCCAATTTGTGTTCTGAAGTTTATACTAATATCATCATACTGTAATGAATCCGCTGCAAAATTATATCCGGTAGATATCCCCACATCCATAAGTTTTATTTTGTACGATTCTGAAGTAGTATCAGTAGGGTCTTTAATTGTTTTAATTTCAAAAATATTCCCCAAAGAGATAGAGAGTCTTTGTGATTCCCCCCGAGTAGCACCGCCGAAAATTTGATTCCCAAATTTATCATATTCAATAATATTACCGGCGGTATCAACATAAGTATCGTAATAGCCCCACTTCTCATCCGAAAAATCTGGTCTGTAGGAGTATGTTATCCGAGGCTCAAATGTATGACGAAATGCAGCAACACCAAGCATTTGCGGCTGTGCCATTCCATAAAGCTTTGTTGAAGCCGAAAGATTAAAATTAAATGTATTAACTGTATTTATTTGGTTAACATCATATTGGTCAATATATTCAATATCAGTTCCAGAAGTATCGGCGTACGAATTGACCTCTAATATTTGCCTTTTGTTGTACCATTTGGAACTTAAATTTAAACTTGGAGAGAAACTAAAATGTCCTAATTTTGGTGAGGCAGATATTCCGACAGAATGGTCAAAACCACCGTGAATAGTATGTTCGGTAGTTGTTGAATCGATTGTTTTCTTTTTTCTATTGTTTCTAAACTTACCTGAATAATCGTAGCCAATATACTCGTACCAGCCCATATTTTTTTTACTGCTGCTATTACCACGGAACGGATAAGTACGAGTCTTTGAAAATGATACACTTGGTAAATCCTCAGTTATATCACCAGTTTCTAAATTCTGATTTCTGCTATAGTTAATTGTAAGATTTGTACCACTTCCATCCCATCGCTTTGATAATGTTGCATTCGATAGAATATCCTGCTGCACTCTATCGGAAATATTTGGGCTATTGTATTGCAGATAATCACTAGACATAAATTGAAGACGAGCATCAAGCTGCATTGTTGGGGTAAATTTTTGATGATGATTTACATTCATATTCCATTCAAATCTTTCGGTATAATCTGGGTCACCTCGCTCATTAGAAATCCTATTCGAGAATCCGCCATTTATATTTCCGTTAAAGGAATATCTTTTATTGTATCTTATTCTACTACGTACTCCATACCCACCCTTAAAATAGTAATCACCATTCAGAGTAATATCAGCATAATCATTTATTACATAAAAATAACCCATGTTTCTTAAGTACCAGCCAAGTGTTCCATCATTTCCATAAGTTGGTGCTATAATCCCAGAGGCTCTCCCGGTTTTATTTGGGAAAACCCCCCAAGGCAAAGGTATTGGAATAGGTACACCACCTATGTACATAAAAATCCATTTGGCAATTATTTTATCACCTTGAATTATTTTCATTTTATCAGCACCAAAATAGTAGTGAGGAGTATCAGCATCGCAAGTGGTTAACTGCCCTTCATCAACAAAGAATGTTCTCTTATCAACCTTCTTAACCCTTTGCCCAGTATAGGTTTTGTTCTCGGCACTATTTTTTGCAAGAGAAATAAATCCTTTTTGAGTTTTGAAATTATACTTAATACTTGTTCCTTCGTAAGTATCGCTCCCCTCTTTCAGAACTGGAGTTTCAATAATTTTTACATTTGCAGTATCTGCTTTATCCTCTCTTCCAATAGCTTCGAGATCGCTTGTTTCAAAATTTACTTTAATATTTCCACTTTGTAGTTCTGTCTCTTTGTATTTAATGTCGCCTTGCCCATACAAGTACATCTCTTTAGATTTTACATTAAATATTAAAGAGTCTTTTGCATTTGCAAAAACAACTGCATCAATATCAGTACTAGCTTTTTTACTTAACGAATCTGGAATATTAAGTGAATCAGGAATATCTATGGAATCAGAAAAAGTAAGTGAATCCTTAATTGAGGTGAATAATGAATCTGGGGGGAAACTTGTATTAAGTGAATCGATATTCTGTGCAAATACTTCAACAGGGTTCAGCACAAGTATCTGAGATGTTAAGAATAATATTGCAAAAAATAATCTATTCATTAATGCTGTTTTGGTCTTAAAAAGAGTAATGGCAAATATACTACAATGTTTTATTGGATGTTGTATGATTTTATATTTGGAGATTTTATGATGTGGAGATGTGGTGATTTAAGTGCTATTAGTTTGTTGTTTTGTAAAATCATTAAATCATTCAATCGCTAAATCAACAAATCCTATTCACCTGAACTCGTAATCAACAATTTTTATTGGATTGGGTGTACTGATATTACCAATTATTGTCCCTATTTCTGGTTGAGCAAAAAGAGTTATATTTGAAGTGGATGAATTTTTGCCCCCAAATTTTAACACAGTTTTTAATAAATCATTAACACTACCTTTGTTAAGTATTTCTGAAACATTGAAATGTATTTTGATAGGTATTTTTTCTTCAGAGATATTCCCTTTTAAATGGATTGGTTCAGAAATATTTCCAGTTAGTATTTTATTATCATTAACAAATAATTCCCAAGGTAGTGCTGTTATTTCTATATCTAAAATTTCATTTGCATCATTTGCTGGGTTTGGGTTCTGCACTAATAGATTTAATGTAAATGAAGCATTCAACTCCCCTCTGCTAAAAGCTGGAACAAGCCGTAGTAAATCACTTGGGGAAAAATCACCTAATTGACTTTTGCCGTCAATGCTAACTCCCTCCACCTCAAAATCAGTAACCGAGTGAATTTTATACTTCATCTTTGCTAAATATTCAATTGATCTTTGTGCCGCACAGCTAATTAGAAGTGTAGTAATTGTAATAAATAGAATTGTTTTCATTTGTTTATATTCTTTCCCTGCCACAAAGAGACGAAGACACGAAGAATTTTTCATTTATTTTTATATCCTCTTTGTGCCTTGCAGCTAATCTTTTATTTGTTCTTCAATTCTCTTCGTGCCTTTGTGTCTTTGTGGCTAATCTTTTTTATTTGTTTCATAACATTTTCGATTTTTCAATTTTTTGGATTATCATTTCAGCAACTTTAAGTGCACGTAATCCATCTTTCCCAGAGACTACTGGAGTTTCATCTTTCAAAATTGCATCTATAAATAGCTCTTGTTCATATTTGAGAGCATTAATTTCTTTCTGCTCGGGCTGCTCGTAAATAACTGCTTTCTTATTTTCACCGACTCCCATCTCGCCGAAAGAGATAAAATGTTCAAGACTTTTATCATCCGGTGCAACAAGTCGGAATATTTCAGAAACTCCCGAATTAAAATCTATTGCAATATAAGCATCACGCTGGAATATTCTCATTTTTCTCATTTTCTTCTGCGATATTCTGCTTGCAGTAACATTTGCAACTGCACCATTTTCAAATTCGATACGAGCATTTGCAATATCCAAACTATCGGATACCACGTTTACGCCACTTGCACTAATATGTTTTACTTCACTTTTTACAAGGCTTAAAATTATATCTATATCATGAATCATTAAATCGAGCACAACTGCAACATCAGTACCACGCGGATTAAATTGTGCAAGTCTATCCGTTTGAATAAACATTGGGTCCATATTATATTTTTCCAGCGAAACCAAAGCACTATTAAAACGTTCAATATGCCCAACTTGCAGTTTAAGATTTTTCTCGTCTGCAAGTTTTACAATCTCTTCAGCTTCCCAAATTTCGGATGTTATTGGCTTCTCGACAAATACATTAACATTTTTTTCTAAAGCAATTTTTACAAGTTCGTAATGTGCCTTAGTTGAAGCAACAATAATAACAGCATCAATTAAGTTAAGCAGTTCATCCAATTCAGTAAAAGCATTAGTTTTAAATTCTGCAGCGGTTAGTTCTGCTGTGGCTAAATTCTTATCGTAAATGCCTATTAAATTTGCACCTTCAACACCTCTAATTAATTTTGTGTGCAATTTTCCCAAATATCCGGTTCCCACAACGCCAATCTTTACTTCCGCCATTCCTAATTACTCCGTATTTTTTTATAAGCAATTATTTTATCATAACCGCCAATTTCATCATCTTCATAAAATAAAAAAATATAATATTCTCTCTTTGTGTACCAACTATTACCTTCCAATTCAAGCCAATTAATATTTTCGATATAATTATTTATTACATCAACAACCACATATTGATAATCATAAATACCTCGTTTAAGCTCAACTGTTGCTGAAAATATTCCGTCCTTTTCTTGCATCATAAATTCCGGATAAAAATCCCAATCGGTAAATGCCCCAACTATAAATATGTTTTGATAATATCCTTGCGGCGGGCGTAAGAAAAACTCAACATCCATATATTCAGAATATTCATCTTTGTAATCCTTTAACTTCGACCCGCCAAAAAAATCTCTTCCACTTGGCTTAAATTTATTTGAAGTTTCAATACCATCAAAGTGAGCTTGAGTTTTAGGGGGCGAGTGCTTTGTTCTACTCATTAAATTTACTTGACGATAAGCTCCGCCTGGTTGAATATCTTTTACAAAAAATGAATAAGAATTAACATCATCAATTTCGTAATATCTATATTCATTATCATAACTTTTATCTATTGTAATTGGAAACTCTATTTTTTTATTTTCAATAATTTCAACTTCCTGAATTCTATCAGCAAAGAGAGTATCAGTCAAATCTGCCGATACTTTTATATTAAATACTTCACCAAAAACAGCGGGGTCAGAGTTAGTTCCTTCAAGCCTCTCTTTTGTTAAACGTATTTTTAGATTAATTGCCACTTCATTTACAACATAAAATTTTCCCTCACCATAAATAATATCAGAATCAAATGCATCTTGAATAAAGAACCTCCACTTACCGGAGAATGGGAATTTCACATTATCATTTGGGAATGAACCTTTATAATGATATCTGGCTCTATCACCTCTAAATGGGAGTACATCAAACCAAAGATTTCTTTCGGTATTATACATTTCATCAATAAGTATGTTATTCTCGTATGGTTCCCAATTTTTATCACATAATCGAAAAAGGATTTCCCACGTGGGAGTATCGTCAGATTTTATATCAAACGAAATTGATATTTTTGAACCAAAAGTGGATATTGGAAATGATGTTTCATCCTCTGCTTGATAAACTCGAAGCGACTTTATCTCGTAATCATCCTCTGCAATAATTGTAACAAAGGAGATTAAAATTAATAAAATTATTGTTTTCATATTTTTAAAATATATCAACCGATTTAATTGATGCGTGTGGAATAAATGTTTTATAGAGTTGCCCTTCCCGCACAGCTTCAAGCAAAAGCCCTTCTTCAAAAACTTTAATTAGTTTTCCAGTTTTAAATACAATTTCAAAAAATGCTGGTTCATCCTCTTTTTTAGTCCCATAAACAACGCCATAATTTTCATTCATTGTTACATTTAACTGGCGATCCATAAACTCTTCCCAATCAATTTTCATATTTGCTCCAAATAGATTTTTAAAATTACCGATAAGAATAGATTTATACAACGAAATGATTAGAGAAAAATTGGGAATGTTTTAATAAGCATTCCATTTTTATTTGATGGGTGCGGGTTACGGGTTTCGAGTTGTTTGTATATACACCAAAATAATATTTTTAATACCCCGCAACATGCAACTCGTAACTCTGAAACCCGCATCAAAAAAAAATATATCAAAATGGTTCTTCACATTTACAATTCAAAACTTTCGATTCACGACTTTCGACTTCCACTTTTTAACCAAACTTATTTCTCATTTATATAAATTGAACCACCAGATGTTTTCGCACTAAATAGAACCCCGCCATTATTGTACTTCCCTTCAAATTTTGATTTACTAGCCTCTCTTATTTTTTTTGAGGAGAAATTATTTTTAATACTGCCGCCAGAAGTTTTCAAGTAAACATCGGCTGAAAAATCACTCGGTAACAGAACCGAAATACTACCACCTGAAGTCTTTAACTCAACACCTTCGTTTATGCCATTATATTTTAGAGAAATATCGCCACCACTTGTTCCAGCATTAACCTTGCCGCTATTAACAATCAAATCAACATCACCTCCGGAAGTTTTTGCTTCAACACTACCCTCAGCTTGTTTCACATCAATATCTCCGCCGGATGTTTTTAATGTAGAACTTCCTACAAACTCATTTAGTTCTATATCACCCCCAGAAGTTTTAGCAACTAAATTACCTTTTGAATTTTCTATTTCAATATCTCCTCCCGAAGTTTTAAGTGCTATTTTTCCAATAATATCTTTTATTTCTATATCACCACCAGATGTTTTCACCTCCGGATTAAACTCAGTAGGCACCTTAACTTTAACGCGAAAACCGTTTGAACTACTCCAAAGACTCCAACTCGATTTTCTCTCTGCAATTATTTCAACAAAGCCCCCTTTATATGAAAAACTAAAATCATATTTTTCTTTTATAGACTCTTTCCCTTCAACAATAATAAGTACTTCATTTTTATCCCACCCAACTATTTCAACATCAGCAGCACTAACTTTTACCGATAGTGCCTCATTTAATTTTACGGAATAGTTCCTTTCGTATAAAACATTCCCGCCCGCAATTACATCAATCGAATTTAATAGTAATCCTGCAATTGTAAAAATTGAGATTAAAAAGAATTTTGTAGTTTCTTGTAAAGCTTTCATAGTTTACTCCATTTATAATTATTGCACCCTGTTTTAGACTAATTAAAATTAAATTAGTTACAAGTATTTTCGTAATAGTATTTTTATACTAGTGTCGTGTCAAGTTTGTAGTGTCGTATATCTTTTGAACTCACCCCTCCAAAGGAGTCTTACGGACAACCCCTCTCTTAAAAAGAGAGGGGCTTTTACTCCCTCTCCCTTTGGGAGAGGGTTGGGGTGAGGGATTTTTATACATCATTATATACTTGACACAACATTAGTATTTTCTAAAATAATGAGTTATCCATTATTCAATCGAATTTAGTAAATTGGATTTTTAATTAATCAATTGCGGGTTTTGATGAATTTTTTAATTGTTGCAGTAGGTGCTGGCTTAGGTGGAGGGCTACGTTATTGGCTATCAAACTATATTGCAAAAGTTCTTCCAATATTTTTCCCCTACGGAACATTGGCTGTAAACATTATTGGAAGTATAATACTTGGTGTTTTAATTTTTGGATTTGATGAAAGAGGAAATCTGAGTATCTCTATTAAGCTCTTTATTGGTGTAGGTTTTTGTGGTGGATTAACTACATTTTCAACTTTCTCTTTGGAAACATTTAATCTTTTTAAAAATACAGAATTTTTATTAGCTGGTCTAAATATATTTGCGAATGTTATATTAACCATAGTAGGCATATATATAGGCTACTTAATTACTAAGTAATTTAATTACGGAGTTGCAAATGGAAAATTTTAGAAATGCAAAACTACTTAGAATTTTTATCGGCGAGTCTGATAAAATAGGAAGTGTAAATGTTTATGAAAAAATTGTTACAACTGCACGCAAAGCTAATCTTGCAGGAGCCACTGTTTACAAGGGAATAATGGGTTTTGGGAAAAATAGTGTTATTCATACTTCAAAAATATTTGCACTCTCGGATGATATGCCTCTTGTTATTGAAATTGTTGATGATGAAAAAAAAATTGATGATTTTATTCCATCAATTAAAGATATTTTTGAGAGAGCAAACAATGGTGGTTTAATCACAATTGAGAAAGCTGAAATTATTCATTATACATCTTCAAAATAATCTGGACGAGTTCTCCTTTAAGGATGCCATTGTCTGTGAGACTCCCACGGAGGATTTTTACAGATTGTCCTGTGAGGATTCTTACAGAGCTTCATCCCAAAAAGCGGAATTCGCAATGACATGCAAATTATTCCGCAAAAGACCCCGCAAAAAGATTCCGCAAAAAGAGCGGAACAGGACGGGGCAGGACGGAACAGGTAAACATATGAGAAAATTATATATATACAGATTATTTATTGTGATGTTATTATTTCCAATATTAGTCCATTCACAAAATAATTATGATTGGAAACAATTCTGGTCTGAAACTGGGGATTACTATTCTGCTCCTGCTAGTTGGGATAAAAATGATTTTATCACATTTGGTTTAATTGCCGTTACTACTTTTGGCATAATGCAATTTGATGATTCTATAAAAGATGAGGTTGCAAATATTAATTCAAACCAGAAGAATTGGCTTATGGAAGCTGGGCGATATTGGGGTGAACCAATTCCATCTATTGCTTTAAGCGGACTTCTGCTAATCCACGGCTATACATCGAATGATACCAAAACTAAAAAACTTGGATTTGAAATTGGACAATCGTTCTTCTACTCAGCTACTATTACTGGTGGATTGAAAATTATTTTTGGACGTTCACGACCTAATACTGGTTTGCCTTCAACTTCCTATTCTCCTTTCTCATTTAGTGATTCAAATTGGTCGCATCCTTCGGGGCATACAACCATAGCTTTTTCGCTATCAACTGTGTTAGCAGCAAATACTAATAATGATGCTCTAAAAGTAGCAGCATTTATTCCAGCACTATTAACAGCAGCATCTCGTGTTTACCAGAATCACCATTGGACATCAGATGTTTTTCTCGGTGCAATGATTGGGTATTTTACAGGAAAGTTTGTAACAGATTTGCATAAACAAAATGAAGTAACTCCATTTTTAAATAGTACTCCATTGGTTTCACTTTCATTAGCGTTTTAATGGAGTAAGAATTAAGATTAAGATTAAGATTAAGATTAAGATTAAGATTAAGATTAAGATTAAAAATATGATACTGAAATTTAGCAGCAAACAAATAGTGAAAATATGAATAAAACTTATTTTATATTTTACGTTGATGACTTTGATAAAACCAAAATGTTTTACGAATTACTTTTCAACATTAAACCAGTAGTTGATGAACCTGGCATGTGTGAGTATGAGTTACCAGATGGTACTACACTTGGTATAATGCCAAGTTCAAGTCTTGCTAAACTATTTGGGGATAAATTTGTTGAACAAAAGTACCGTAAAGCTCTCCCAAATGTAGAGCTATATTTCCTTATGGAGAACGCATCAGAATTTCACAAACGAGCTGTGCAATTGGGGGCAACAGAAATAAGAGAATTTGCAGAAATGGATTGGGGAGATAAAGTAGCATATAGCCTTAATCATGATGGACATATTTTAGCATTTGCTGAAAAGATAAAATAGAGATGGATATTTCACCATCCCTATATGAAAGACTACTACTTAAGCATCATTACTTTTCTAACTTGCATTTTTTCACCAGCAGTTAAGCGAGCAAAATATACTCCTGAGGTTAAGTGTTCTGCATTCCAATTAAATTCATAGTTACCAGCCTGCATATCTTTACTTACAACATCAGCAACTTTTTCACCAAGTGCATTATAGATTGAAAGAGTTACAAATTCTCTATTAGGAATTGAGAATGAGAAGGTGGTACTTGGGTTAAAAGGATTTGGAAAGTTCTGACCAAGCTCAAATTTATTTGGGATTCCACCTTTATCTGTAATATCAGTAAGTGTTCCAACGTAAGGAATATTTCCATACATAATGTAATATCCCATTGAAGATGCTTCACTTGCTTCAACCCAAACTACATCGGCACCACCAATAAATTTACCAGCAATTTCTGGTCTTACTTTTATACCTAATGTAGCTCTGTATGTCGAGTATCCAGAACCATCAATATAATCCGCAGCACTTAACTGAACTGGCTCGTTCCATGTATCACCACCATCTGGGGATGTTCTATAAAAGACATTATACAAAGTTCTGCCATCTACTATTGCAGTTTCTTCTCTCCAAATAACATAAACTCCATAATTAGGATCTACCGCAATATTAGGACGATCAACATAAGCAGTATCGGCAGAAGCATCTATTCTAATTGCATCACTCCAAGTTCCTTCATTATATGCTTGGTATTTTATAGTTCCATCTACATCATCCTTAAACACCATGTGTAGTTTGTATGATGGGTCTGTTGCAATTGAAGGAACACCTTGTCTTGTACCACTATTTTTCCATCCAATTGTTTCAAGAGTTGAAACACCAAGTGCGTTATCCACCTTATCTAATTGAGGAACACCAGTATTGCCATCATCAGTCCAAGATTGAACATTGTACATGCTAATACCAAGATAATCATAAGCAAAGTCACCAGCATTTAGAGTATCAGGAGCATTACCATATCTATCGTACATCCAACTTTTACCAACAACAAATAGTTGTGAACCAGAATCATTTAAATAAGTTTTTAACTCTTCATTATCAGAATCAGAAATATTCCAGAATGCGAGCTCTTTATATTCATCACCAGTAAACCAAATAACTAATTTTTTCCCTGATAAATCATCTGCATAGGTAGGAATATTTGTTGCCATACCGCCGTTATCACCACAATCAAATGTTCTGTATGGAATGCCAAGAGTTTCAATAGCAGTTTTAATAATACCTTCGTTATTGTATCTGTTATCGTCATCAACAAGAAGAATTGAATCAGCATTTGTTACACCAAAGAAAGCAATTACATCAGTAAGGTATTGTTGTTGATTTGCTTCTGGGAAAGCATGGTATGGATTAAATGAAGATACAATCGATTTTGAAGTTGATGTTTCATTGTAAATCACAGTAGTATTTCCAGCTAATTGATAATCCGCTGGTCCCATGTTATAGATAGCCACCGCACCATCTACAGGAGTATAACCATCAACATATTTATCAATACCAACCCCATCAAATATTGGCGATACTATTTCTGGTGTTGACCAACCAGCACTTGTAGTATAGTGAGAGAAAAGAATTTCATATTGATTAACAATTTCAGTTGGTTTATCTTCCCATGCTGCAAACATCTCTCCATCACTACCTGTAGCAAGGTTTACATCCATATATGTAAAAGGAAGTTCATTAGGTGTAGGGAATTCAACAGTTAAATTATTTGTTTCCCAAGTCCCATCATTTTTTCTATTTGTAGAATAAACATTAGCATCATAAACTGAGCCATCATCCCAAATAGAGTATAGCATAAACGGGTTATCTGAGTCATCTAAAGAAATAGTATTAACTCCCGGATTGTTAAATGTAAAAGTATCAGCTCGTTCTGGAGTTGACCAAGTGTAAGTAAACTCATCATTAAAAGTAAGTTTGGAATACATCAGTTGTCTCTCTCCAGAATCCAATGTAATTCTCTCTTTCCACGATGCGTGAATAAATCCAGCATCATCAGCAACCAATGCAGGCACACCTGTTTGGTTTGTAGAAGTACTACTTAGTTCTGAGATATCCCATGTGCCAAAACTTGCATTAAAATATGCATACCATATTTGACCACTAGTATATCCGCTAAAACTAGGTTCATAAGCAACTACAACATAGCCTTCCGGAGTTCTAGCAATATTTCTTGCACCAGTATAGCGTAGAGCATTGAAGTAATCAATTTCTGTAACAACAGAATTGCTTGGTTGAGCAAATAACGAAATGCTCATTAAAAATAAAAGAATAGTAAGTTTTGTTTTCTTCATAATACCTCCAAAGCAAATGAATATTATTTAATTAAAGACATCTTTCTAGTTTCTGTAAATACATTAGTTTTAATTTGATAAAAATATAAACCATTAGGTAAATGGTTAGCATTAAAGAGAACATTGTAACTACCAGCAGATTGTTCCCTATTAACAAGGGTTTCTACGTTTTGTCCTAAAATATTATAAACCTTTAATGTTACATATCCTCTTTCTTTTATTGTGTATTGTATAGTAGTACTTGGGTTAAAAGGGTTTGGATAATTCTGTTCTAACTTAAAACTACTTGGAGCCTTGCTATCTTCATCCACACTAACTATATCATCAAAATAAGTTGGTGCAATTATTTGTGTTTGCTCAGTAGTTATAAGGTGTTTTCTATTTTTACTTTCTGGGATTAAATTGTTCTGAGACTGAATAAAGTATCTATAGATAATTTCTTTCCCAACATAATCGTAGTCAAAATTAAGAGTTAACCTATAAATATTTGTCGAGTCAGTTTTAATCATAGAGGAACTATTAATATTCCCTGCAAGTGGAAGAGTATTTCCACGAATAACAAGCGAATCACCCTCCTCCATTGGGTAATATGTCATATCCACCTGGAACGTAACACTTCTTTCAGTACCTAACTTAACTTCTTTTATTTCCGAAAAATCCCACCAAATATTATCCCTATTTGCACGGACTCTATAATAAAAAGATGTTAGACCTACATCATTAATTTGATATGATGTATCTGAAATAGAATTAGATAAAGTAACCCAATTACCATTTAAGGAATTTGATTGCTGCAATTCGTAATAATCAGCATTTTGATATCTGCTAGTACTCCACGATAGTAAATAACTATTAGATGAATTTAGCTCAATTTCATTTATCATTGGCGATGGGACTATACCTTTTGCTACACCAACAACAATATTATAAGACTCCATTTGCCAATCACCAGAAATATTGTACCAGCCATTATAATCTCCGTACCAACCGGGATTTAAATGATAATAATTATTTGTTTCAAAGTACCCATCTACAACCGCAGTATGACCAACTGAATGTTGTGTTGATTTAATAGAAAGTATTGCAGGACGTTTATCCAAAATATTATTTTTAATTTCATCCCAAAATCCGGAAGCAGTTACACTTTTATAGTGTCCGCTTGCTCTAAAATAATCTTGTAGAATACCTGGTACATCGGCTGTTTCCGAGGTTGAACCGTTATATTCGTAATCCATTTCGAGAGCAACCCCTGCATGATAAGTAATGAGTCCTGCTGCTTTCTGATTATCTATGGAAAAATTAACATCCTCATATTTGTCTAAAGTGTTATCCCAATCATATATGGTATTTCCATAATCTGCTGATAGATACTGACCATTATCATAGTACCCATGTTTCCCTTCACCTCTAATTGGCCATTTATAATAATTCAGTATCTGCACTACAGATGTAGAGACACAACCAGCTGGCCATCTATCGGGTGTATAAAAATTATAAACTGGTTTATAATTACCATTTAACCTAACATATCCCTGTCCCCAATCAGATTCAAGAAAAGGTCCAATAATTTCATCTACTTCTTTAGTTTTATTTAAGCTCTTTTTTTGTGTAGAGTATTCAACCCAATCTTTAGAAGGAAAACTACGGTTCTCCTTTTCCATCCTTTCAAGATTTTCATCCAAATCTGAAATAATAGCATTAAGGAATAGATCTTTTTGAGCATTTTTGTAATTGAAATCCTTTTCTGCAGAATATCCAATAATTGGTTTAAGTCTATTATCATTAGCAATTAGAATAAACCCAACTGGGTTTAACTCTGCAACAAACAGCACAGCCCTATCATCATTGAGCATTATGGACTTTACAGATTTAAGTTCAAATTTAACCGAACTATTTTTATACTCTCCATAATGAAAAACATATTCATTTTCTAACAACCAATTTTGAGCAAATTTAACTACTTCTTTTCTATCCATTTCCCTTCCATTAATATTGATGGAAAGGAATAAAGAAAGCCAAATTATTACAAAATGAAATCCATAAAAATGCGATATACTTTTTTTCTTTTCCCATTTCTCTTTTAATGTTTCACTACTAACTTGCGGCAATATGTATATGCTTTTATTTCTCATTGTTTATTTACTTTCACACATCTAAAACCAAGGTTTATCAATGCAGTATTGGGGTTAATACCAAGACGTTTTGTAGTTGAGGTTACTATTCCTTCAGTGTTCCACGCACCACCTTTAATTACTTTCATTGTACCAGTTTCTGCACCAATAGGATTTTTTACAACTTCTCCCTTTAAATTTGAATGAATATTGGATAGATAATAATCAGAAGTCCACTCCCACACATTACCACTCATATCTTTGCATCCATTTGGAGATTGAGCCTTGTAATAACCTACTGGTGTTGTTTTTATAAAAGTAACCATTTCAAAAGGGTCGTTACTATCTTCATAGTTAGCTTCAGATTCATCAAATTTATTACTATAATTTCCGTAAAGATATTTTTTCTTCCCGTTCCATGAAGCCGAATATTCCCACTCTGCTTCTGTGGGTAATCGTTCTCCTCTGCTAAGTGCATATTTATTTGCACCAGTATAGGTAACAAAAACAACAGGGAAATACTCACGTCCATCAACAACTTTAAATTGATTATTTGCAAATTCAATTTCACTGAATGGAACAGCTTTAGTAGTTTTAAAAAGGAGTTTGTTATTATCCTCTTTTAGCACTACTTCCCCATCAATTATATTAATTATATTTTCCTCCAATGCAGCATTAAGAAAATTGCAATATTGTTCATTTGTAACTTCATAAATATCAATTGCAAATGGTGATAAAATCACTTTGTGTTGAGGACCTTCTGAACCCCATCCGAAACCAGTAGGTGCTCCAAATAAAAACTCACCACCTTTAAGGTTTGTTTTTTCTCCAATGTTAGTAGGTACTTTATAATTGTTAACAACTAAATTGCTTTTATATTTTTGTGCAAATATTGAATCACGAACAAACAAATAGATATCACTTAATAACTGTGCCGTTTTAGGCTGAACTTCTGGATTAACACGCATAGAATTTGGGGTTTCAAGATGGAGTGCATACTCTGTAATATCATTCCGCATTGTGCCGTATGTTCGTGTACCTAAACCCGAATAGAAGAAATTTAATTTTATCCCTTCATATTCATAGACTAAATCTTCTGGTAAATTTCCAAAATATAGGTCGGGTGCATTCTCATAATATTTGCTTCTATTGTTGTAATAGAATTTTTTAATTCTCCTTAATTCATCCTTTGAAAATCCAACTCCAACTCCTTCAATAACTGGTCTTTGTATCTTCTTGCCATTAGGTAGTTTTACGGTTAAATCATGTCCGTGAAAACTAGTAAAAAGTTTGAATCTCTCTCCATACTTTAGCTCGCTGTTAGACCAAATGCTATCTTGGAATGTTTGATATTTTTCTTCTGCTTTCTTATTCCATTTTCTTTCAGGAATTACACCAAGTCCGCTCTCCTTTGGCTCTTTCATTAGTGGACGATTGCAATCGTACCAGATACCTCTGTAGGAAAGTCTGCAACCATAAGCTGCTGTGGAAGGAATTCCATATTGTTCAGAAAGTATTCTTACAACTGTACCAGTTTCATTATCACAATCGCCATGTGGAGCACCAAAAGCATACCCCTTCCATTCATCCAAGTTACCTGGATAACTCTCAACAGAAAACTCAATCGGTTTCGGTATTAGCTCCATATTATTTAAACTTATTTTAGTAATCTTAAGTTGTATGTTATCATTATACTTTATTCCAAATAATGATAAATATTTTTTATGTAATCCAATTGTGGTCTTTTTATCAAAACTATTGTACACTCTAAGGTCAATCGATTTGTTATTAATTTCCACATTAACAGGTGTCCCCTCTTCAATATTCAATTTTTGGAAATCTGCTTCTGAGAGGAATATTGAGGGTCCCAATTGCATTGTAGCAACGGGAGGATAAACCAATTTACCTTCAAAGTTGTATTCATCAGTACAACTAATAAAAAATATTGTAATAACAAAAAGTGATAATAATTTATTTTGCATTCACTCCCTCACTAATAGATACTTCGAGTTTGTTTTCATTGTACTCTAATATAAATTCTTTTAACGTATTATATAATGGTAGTAACGAGTCCACATCTAAATACTCATTATCACCGTGGTGATCTTCACCAACTGGCTTTAATATTACAATTGGTATATTTTTGTTTGTATAAAACCTTGCATCAGAAGAACCATTCTCAGTTCTAATGGATATATCTCTATCAAAATGTGCTGACATAATTTTATGAAGCTGCTGAATGTATTTACTCTTTGGGTCTAAAAACACTCTTTCACTTCCAATAAATTGTTCAACTTCGCAATGTTTAACTTTCGATTTAATTAGATTAAGAATATCTGCAACAGTTAAATCTTCAGTAAAATAGAAATTCATTTTTGCTTCGGTGTAATGTGGAGGGTATTGCTCCCTGTTTTCACATTTGATATCATAAATTGAATACGTGGTGTACCAGTTATCCTCTTCTGTTGCAATCTCTTTATTTGTAAACAAAGAAATAATGGAATTATAATCTTCATTTAGTAATTCAAAAGCATTTTTACCTTGCCAGGTATATGGATGCCTTCCTGGTGTTGCTTCAACTTTAAGTTTAATTTTCAGAATTCCTTTTTCACCATGTATAACTGAATGATTATACCCAGCATCACCATTAATTATTAGATCACCAGTGTATCCAAGTTCAGCCATTTTTTTTGCACCATTCTCACTCCCTATCTCTTCGTCGAATGTTAGCACTAACGCAACATTACATTCACTCGAATGTTTTTCAAAATCGAGTAACAATTTCATGGCTATTGCAACAAAGCCTTTCATATCTGCTGCTCCACGCCCATACAACTTGCCATTTTTAACTATAGGAGTAAATTGCGATTCATTTCCATCCACAACATCAACGTGCCCCTGCAGCAGTACTGAAGCATGTTTCAATCCAGTTGTTGATATGAATAGTGCAGGGAACTTATTGAAATAATGTTTATCAATTTTTATTACAGTATCAGCAAAATAATTTTCGATGTAACTAATAGCTCCTTCAAACTCAGAATAATTAGAAGGAGTAGTTTTGAATGAAACCAATTGTTCAACAATTTCAACTATTTCGCTTAGTACATTATTACCATTATATTTCATTTAGCAAACCCATTAAATATTTAATAACTTTTTCTCTTTGATTAATCTTTGCATTCTTGAATTTAAGTGTTTCAACTTCCTTCATAAAATGTTCTATTATTTTTGGATGTGTTTGACGAAAGAAAACACTTCCTAAGTCAAATAAAATAACTTCGCGGTTAATCATTTCGTAATTCACTAAAAAATTGTGCCTATCAATTATAACCACTTCAAAATCCATTGGATGTTCTTTCAGTTTATCAACAATTCCTTCAATCATATCGCCAATAAGATTTTTTGAAATAAGATTAAAACTTTCTCTTCGCCTTATAAAGTCTTCAACTTCTGTGTTTACAACAATCTCTAATCTTTGCTTCTCTTTAGCAGCTATAATCCCTTTTCGATGTTCAAATGCTTCAATCGATTTATCAATTTGTTTATTATTGAACATGTAAATATTTTTCAAAATATCTTTTCGTAATTCAACCGATTGGTTCATTATACTAAAGTTTCTTGAAACTGAAATTCGTTCACCACCGTGCTCACCAAACCAAATATCTTCAAATTCTGCATAGGACATTCCAGCTTGATGTGGAGTTGAAAAAATTGGAAAAGTGTTTACTTCAATATCCAATAAAGCATCAATACTTAAATGAAGTACTTTTGAAATTCCTTCTAATTTATCAATACTTGGCAAGTGATGTCCATTAAGTATTGAATACAATGTTTGCAATTCAATATCAGTTTTTATAGATAATTGTTTAACAGTAAATCCAAACGAGTTCATTACGTGTCGTATTTTTTTACCAAGTCTAATAGCCTTGTCATTTCCATTATTAGCCATTGTTTCCAACCTTTATTTTTTCTATTTCTTTAATAGAGAGTTCAAGAAATTCAAGAGAGTTTGAAATATTTTTTTGAGATTCTTCATAATACCCGTCAATAGCAGTAGAAACCCCTCTATTAATAAGCCTTTCAGCTTTTGCAAATGGGATACTTATTTGGGTATAATTGGTAATGCCATATTGATTAATCATAGCTATTCTGTATTCATCAATATCTGGCATTGTTTCATCCATAATAGAAAATAATTTATTTGAATACTTTTCATCTATCTCATTTTTAGATACTTCATCTAACTTTAATAAAATAGTATTTAATAATTCTTCAAACTTATTTAATGGTAATCCATTATTCTCACTCTCAGTAAGTATTTTCTTTAAGTCACGCTTTTGTAACCAAATTACGATTGTTAGAATCACAACTGAAAGAATAAAATAATTCCAATTAATTGGTGTATGTGAAGCTGCAAGAGTTGCAACAACAACCATTATTGCAATACTTATAATTAGAATTCTGTTTTTATTTATTTTCATTATAGAACTCCCAATACTGTTAGCATTGCAAAAATAATAATCAAAAGTGCCTCACCAACAATTAATCCCGCAGAAAATGGGACACCCCATTTCTCTGTCCACTCCTTTCCCTTTCGCCTTGCAATAATAATACTCAGTAAACTACCTAACCCATAAGGCAAAATATATTTTATAGAAAGGTACATCGAGATTCCTATAATTACACCAAGCCCTGGAAGTGCAGTAAATGAAAGCAATGCTCCAATAATGCCACCAGCAAGAAACTTTGATGTTGGAACATTTCCATCAATAACAGAATCGATAGTTGCACCGAGGGCAACTGCTTGCGGCGCTTCAATATCAGTACCTGGTCCAAACCCAGGAAGTTTAACACCGGTAGTAGGATCAATAGCCCCAGAGTTCCAAATTAGTAACATTACGGCAAGTGAAACAATTGGTCCAATTCCGGCAACAAATATTTGTACAGTCTGCTGCTTAACCGGGCGACTTCCAACAAGGTAGCCAGTTTTAAGATCTTGCATCATATCTGCACACTCTGCAATTGCAACAGATATTGCAGCACCAATTAGTACAGCGGTTACAATCTCATCGGAAGAAAGGAACATCATCAAAAGTGCCACAGCTATTAAGGACATTCCGCTTATCGGAGTCCAATCAGTCATACCAGTTGCTTGCGACACAATAATACCAGCAAAGAGAAGCCATACAATGCTTACAATTGAAATCAATAGTGCAGTAAATAATCCAACACTTGATGTAGAATAAGCGGCAGAAAAAAAGAGGGTAAACCCAATAGCAATAACTATATAAAGAACTTTTATTGGAAGTTCATCAGAACCACTATCTTTCATTGATTTAACATTAAAACTTTTTATTGTTGCCTTAATTGCCGGAAGTATTAATACTATACTCATAAGCGAGCCACCAATTAACATCCCAATTCCAAGTGGTCTTGTCATTACCGAGTGGATAAATGAAGCACTATTTTCAATTGTTATTTCAGGAGGAATCCAACCTAACGAAATAACTATTGGAACAATTATCCAGTATGAAAGGATACCACCAGCAAGAACAAATAATCCATTTCGCCCAGCAATGAAGCCTATTCCGAGACTTAAGAATGATATAGCCCATTCGTTGGATATATATGTTGGCAAACCTAATATCTGTGTAAAATCAATTGATGCAGGAATTATTTTCGGTAATCCTAATTTTGGGAATTGCACAATTACATAAACCGTTGCCGATAACAAAGCACCATAAAGAAGTAGTTTCGATTTTTTCATTCCTTCGGCAGGTGAACGTAATACACTTGCAATAGCAGTTCCGGATGGGAAACGTAAACGGTCAACATCAATCATTTGTTTTCTTAACGGTATTATAAATCCAACACCAAGTATTGCACCAGAAATTGCAGCAGCAGCAATCCACCAAAAGTCAAATTCAACTCCACGGATAAGTAATACTGGAACTGTAAATATTACACCAGCCGTAGAAGTATTTATTCCAGACGCAACAGTTTGAATAATATTATTTTCAACTATAGTACCTCGCTTAAATATTGCACGCATAATTCCCCATCCAAGTACTGCTGCTACAGGAGAACCATTTGTTGAGAAGCCAAGCACTAACGCTGCATAGGAAAAACTTGCTGTCATTAAAACACCAATAAATACTCCTATCGCTATTGCCAGTGGTGAAGATTCAGGATATGTAGTGTTATTTTTACTTATCATATTTTTATTATAAGTACCTAAAGTTACAAGTGACTTAAGTGAAAAGAACTTGATATACTTTAGGAATTTGAATTATTATTATTTTTAAAAATTAATTCCAAGTGTAAAAACATTTATTGCACCAAGGTCACCATAATTATTCCAAACGTAATCAAGCACAACATCGAGCGAAGTAAATTGTTTTAAGTTAAGACCAACACCTAACGATAAGTCCTTAGTGTCATATCCAATGTGGTATCCACTACGTAATGAAAAAATATCTTGCCAAGTATATTCAATTCCAAAATTGCCTCTGAAAGGTGCATCAAAGCTATCGTTTGCAGATAATGCTAAAAGAAATTTATGAGCTACATTAGGCATAACAATGGAATTTCTTCCGACTAAATCAATTGCAAAACCCATACTAAAGACCATTGGTAGTGGAAATGTTTTTGTTGCCAATGTTGATTTTGGTGTTGGACTTCCTGGATATCCATCAACCTTTTCTTTATAAAAATCTATATTTGCACCATCATTAATTTTCATATCTGGTCCAAGGTTTGCAAGGTTCATACCAATTCTAATTCCATTCTCTTCAATAATATAGAGTGCACCAATATCCACAGCAAATCCTGTAGCACTCTCCATCCAAATATTTTCTTGAATATATTTTGCAAGAACTCCAACATAAACTCTATCCGTAAGTTGGCGTGCGTATGAAAGACCAATTGCAACATTTGAAGCAGAAAAGTTTTGCCCTGTTCCATCAGGTTCATTTAATGTAGTTATTTCCATCTCACCAACATCTACATAGTCAATCATTATTCCAATTTTATCATCATTACCAAGTCCATAAACAAATCCAGCATAATGGTGAGCAATGTCAGCATATCGGCTACCAAATTGATAAACTGCATTCCCATTTTCAACTAATCCAATTCCAGCTGAATTCCAGAATAATGAAGTTGCATCATCTGCTAAAGCAACATAGGCTCCACCAAGTCCAATGGCTCTAGCACCAATTTCCATTTGCAAAAAGTTTGCAGAAGTTGTTCCAACCTTTGTGTGATCCGATTGAGCAAACAGACAAATGGAAATCAGCATTGAGAACAAAAGTGTTATTCTTATTTCAATATTTATAAATATTTTCATGTGTCTATAATTGTTTATTTCGGTCACATGGTGCTCGCATATATTGTCATGCTCATGTGTGTAATTGTTTTTACATGCTCGGTTCATCTATTAATATTCCTAATTATCTTTACCAAATAATTGCCAATTTACCAACGTGATGTTTACCATCCGGAGTTTCTACCGTATAAATATAAACACCATACGATACTTCCATATTCTCTTCAGTAAGTAAATCCCACCGTTCTTCACCAATTGTGGAGCTTTGATGATAAAGAGTACGAACTAAATCTCCACGTAAAGTATATATTTTTATTGTACATTCTTCGGGCAAATGAGTAAAACGTATTTCGTGCGAATACTGACCTATTCTTGCCAGAGATTGTTCAGCAAGATTATAAACCAAATATGGATTTGGAACAACTTTGATTTTTGATAAGTCATTTGTATTTGTTTTTACAAAAAGAGACTGAGTTGTAATTTCATACAAATCATTATACTTAAACGGCTTCTTAGTTGTATAAAGGTATTGATCACCACTATTTGGTGGGGTTGAAGTGCTATCCCAGTTTATAGTAAATTGCCAAGTTCTGTTTTGTATATCTGGTTCAAGTAAATAAACAAACTCACCACTTACCCAAGGAAGTGATGGGTTTTTAACAAAAAGCTCAATGGGTGTTTCCATCTGTGGATCAATACTAATATTAAATACCTGGAATGGTATTTTTACAGATGTTAAAACACCAGAGTATTTATAAGAAGAATCTCCAAATACAATCATATAATCAAAAGGAACTCCTGAAGTATCAGTTGCAAAAGTTAATTTTGAAAATTCGTAATTCGAAGTATCACTTACAACTGAGTTCCAACCTTTAGTGTTTTGCTCAAGCGTAGTATGGTTATTAATAAGTAATCCAATTCCGTCAAATATTGGACGCGGAGCAATTGCATCGCCAGATTCTATATTCCAGAAATTTTTAAAATCTTGAACCACATATTCATTCAAATCAACATCTAAAATATCAAGAGTTAATGCATCACTACTATCTTTAAAATTTAGTTCATATGTATGCCCAGTAATATCTATATCATTTATTATTTGTATATCAATTAAACCAGTAGCAACTCCAGCAACATGATTTGCAACAGAATCTGACTCCCCACCTACAAACCCTTGCGGCTGCAAGCCGGGGATTACATCTACTGTTTGAACCAACCTTGGATCATTACCTCTACTAGACTCAAGTGCTGATTGGTTAGCATCCATTACTGGATGATCGTAAGCTGTAATTGTATAGCGATATCTCACACCATCAGTAACATTGTTATCAACAAAAGTATATTTCAGTCCAGAATTATCACCTAAGTTGAAGAAAGGATTTAACGGATCTTGTCCCTCCCACTCATCAACCAAATCGTATTGTGCTAAAGGTATATATCCCATTATCTCCTTACCATCATAATTGGTAATTGGAGTTCCCCATTCCGTCTCACCTTGTCCGTTAACAGCTGCTACTGTTCTATAAATTCTATATCCCTGAAAGTCTTTCTCTTTTGTTACAATCTCAAACGATTCTTCCGATTCATCATTCCAGTAGAGAGTAACTTTCCCTCTTTCTCCATAAATTGTAGGAATACCATCCTTATCTTCTATCAATGTTCCTCTGGCTGAAAGCTTTGGAGATGCTGGCGGACGAAATCCAATAAAGTTATTTTTGTATAATGTATCTGCTTGACTTAGAGCATCGAATACAGATTTAAATCTTACATCTGGTGAATTTGTTGCAAAGCCATCAGCATCAAGAGGACCAGGCTCTGGTCTTCCGCCAACAATACCAATGTGAATGGGAATTGTATCCCCAGGTGCAATTGAAAAAGGTCCTGAGCTAAACCAGAATTGAATATCTGGTCGGCTTCCAACTGGGAAATCCTCTTGATATTTTTTCAGCATTTCAATATCATCCATTTTAGGATTATTTCCGTGGAACCATTTATCTCTATCACTTTCAGGAATTAGTTCTGGCTGACCAGAAGATATTGCATAAAGAGTTTTTTCCCATTGCTCATTTATTAACGATGGACGCATGGCTTCATCCTGATCAAACCAATGAAACCCAGTAATACCAATATCATTGCTCATCGGATCAGATGGATTTTCTTTTGGAGTCTTGAAAAAGTTAATTCCATAAGCTGAAACTGGTCCACTATTTTGTGGATAAGTTTCATCTGTAAATTCATCTTTTTTATCAAATGCTAAAAAGACATCTATTGAACCATCACCATCATAATCATAAATCAATCCATAATCATCTTCTGCCCAAGGATTGGCTTGCCTGAAGTTCGAGTTTGGGGCAAGGTACCGTCCTGGTAAATCTGGATCAACAAAAAATGAAAAATAAACAGAATCAATTTGACCATCATAAAAATGTCTCGCTGGATCATAGAATCTGCTATCTGGATTTGTGATTTCTTCCTTCGTTCTGTAAATAAAATTAATATTAAAAAACACTACATTTTGATAAAGTGTTGTGGAATAGCTATATCCATTAACTTCCATATCAATTCCAACCGGATAACCATACTTTGCAGTAGTTGCAGCTGAGCGAACTCCGTTATACTTATCGGTAGTCATAAAATAGATATCTTTATTAGAAACAAACTCTCCAACCATTGGTTCTTTATATGTTGGTGAACTTGGGTCTGGGTCTAAAGCCCAATTACCAGGCCAATGATGTTCACCAGGCGTAGAAACCCAATCCCCATTTACATCAAAGTAACCCTCTGGCCAACTTTTTTGGTAAGTACTTGTTGCAACCATTTGCATATTATCTTGAAGAAAATTTCCATGATAATGTTCACTTGCCCCATCAACTGCTTCCCAGTCGGTAAAGTTTGCTCCATCACCTTGCGTTACGTGAATTGCAGAAAATGATTCAATAGCATTATACTGATTGCTTCTATCATCTGGAAGTGGAGGACCATTTGTATTTTGTGCACCCCAAGGTCCAGGTGGCATTGTAATTACCGGTGCAATCCAACGTACCTCGCCCCAATCACCATGATACGCTCCAGGAAACCAATTCTGATAACCTGGATGATCCCATCCACTAAGCAAACCAAAATTTTCCACACCATTTATCTTCATTGCTCCAGCATCCATAAAGCCAACGGCTCTATCAAAAATTGAATTTGTTTTTGATAGACCTTCTTTTTTATTATTGTTCTGTTCTTCAATTCTATTTGTTTGTGATAAACTTACATTAACAATAATTATAATGATTAAAACTATTTTATATAATATTTTCATTCTTTATTCTCCACCTAAGTAAAATTGGAATCCAAGATAAATAGAGCGACTTAATCCGAAATTATTATTATTTCTGGAATCCCAATAAGTTGAGCTTAACGTGTAATAACTTGAGGTACCAGGGTTTGTTGGTGAACCCGTTCTCGTATATCCCGATAAAACCGTTTTAGTATCAAATAGATTTTTCACTTCTAAGAATGCTCTAATTCTTAACCATTTTGTAAAACTCCAAAATTTTCCAATTCGCAAATCAACTCTGTGTGCAAATTGCCAGCGTGCAGAGTATGGTTCAACAATAACTCCGCTTGCCATTGTTGGTGTATATGGAATTCCACTTTCGCCATAATAAATTACATTAAAATTCATATTTTGAAACCAACTTTCATTGTTCGGGATATTGTATTGTGCATTCAATCTTATTACATGTGTTTGATCCCAAGGAGCAATAGTTTCACGCTTTGGAAGACCTTCATTTGTACTGCCATTCCAGAATCCATCCCACGAAGTTGCAAGAAGTACTTTTGCTTGCGAGTAGGAATAATCGAATGTAAATCCCCAATTGTTTGTAACACGTTTTTTTATATTTATCTCTAATCCTTTTGCCGAACCGAGATTATTATTTATAAATACTGAATATGTGAACGGATTATTTTGACCCGGATCAGAATAAGCAGGAACAACAACAGAGCCAACTTGGTTAATAGTCTCTTTAGCCCAGAGGTTTAACTTAATCGCAAAATCATCACCAACTTGTTGCTGTACACTTAATTCGTATTGAATTGCCTGCTCAGGTTCTAAATTTGGATTCCCAATAAGATTACCCTGTACCAGACTAACTTCTCTTGTGTCACCAGATGCTCTATACATATCTCTGTAATTTGCTCTTTGATAAAAGTGACCAAAGTTAAATGAAAGAATTGATTTATCGGTTAATGGATATGCAATTCCAATTCTAGGGCTTAAAGTAATTTTTGGTTCAACATCTTTAATTTTATTGTATTCCAACGAATCCGAACTTCCTGTTTGTTCTGCAAGCGGATCAAATGGATCTTCCCAAAACTCACCACCAGTATTGAAATAGTCCAAACGTAAACCTGCAGTAATAATTATTTGATCAAACTCCGATTTATTCTGCAAATAAACTGCACCTTCCTTTGGGAAGTATTGATAAATTGTTGGGAACGGATCAATGCTAGAAATATTTTGATATGAATGATAATCCAAATTGATGTAATTAAATTGAACCCCTGTTTCAAGTGTTTGTGAAGGAATATAATTAGATGTAAAATCGAAACGTCCTTCCCAATTTGTACTCATATTTCCTGAATACCATCTGTTATCTGCAAGCATATAAAATGCTGATTCAAACGGATCTCGAATAGCATTTGAGCTACTAGCCGGAATATACTCTTCAGGTAATTTCAAATTATTCTCATTAGGTGAAAATATATTCCAATTGCTCGCATATTTATTATCGTAGTCTTTTAAAATTCTAACATTTCTTCTTTCAAAAAATCGAGAGAAACTTAAATTGTAAAACGATTTTGCATTAAGTGTATGACTAAATGTAAGAGTTTGCTTATCACTATTTCTAATTTGAATATTTTGCCCTTGCATATTATAATCGTAATAAGCATTAAAACCATTATACTGTGTATATCTCTGATCTATTAAACTTGAAAACCGAATTTGAAAAGTTGGAGTAATATTATAATTTAATTTTAGAAAAAAGTTGTATGAATTGTTCCAACCTAAAGACTGCCACCCACTCATATTATCTAACGGATTCAATCTTCTTCCATCAGGTCCTAAAGTTTTTTTCCAATTATTAGCAAGTCCAGTTTGAATAGAATCAAGTGGAAGACCAGCTTCAATGCCTCTAACAATTTCATTAGAAGTAGGAAGTAGTAAATTACTTCCATCTGAAAGGGTTATATTACGATAATCATCCCAAAGAATATCATCAAAAAGTAGAGTTGTTCCAGCGCTCTTATTTACTTCTGTAGAAACAAAATATGATAATTTTTTAATAAATGGAACTCCTCCACTAATGCTGAACTGTAGATTTTGCTTAGCTTGGGTTCTTCCTTTTTCATTAGTTAAAAACTCGGCACCAAAAGGATCAGATGTATAATATTGTGCATACCCCTTTGTTTTACTGGTTCCACCACGAGTTGTAAGATTAATAACACCAGAAAGAGCATTTCCATAACGAGCACTAAAACCACCACTTTCAATTTCAATCTGTTTAATTGCACCAGTACTAATGTTTGTTCCAAAGCCACCAAATACAGGGTTGGTAACACGCACGCCATCAATCATTAATGCAAGTTCATTGTTTCTTCCACCACGCATTCTAATATCATCAATTCCGCGAATATTATAGCCAGCCTTTGCTGTTGGTGTATTGGATAAAACCGATACGTTCGATTGAGTAGCAAGGATTTGATTTAAATTCTCAACAGGCATTGTCTGCAATTCTTCTTGAGTAATTACCACAACTTTTCCGAGAACATCTTTTTGAATTAACTTCTCTTTTGCCGTAACTACAACTGTTTCGGATAACTCCATTGAAGCTTCAGTTAGAGTAAAATCTATATTAGTTGTAAAACCAGCTGAGACTCTTATATTATGAATAATATATTTCTGAAAACCAATAAAAGAGATACTTAATGTGTAAGTTCCAGGACTAATATTAAGTATTACATAGTTACCTTTAATATCCGAACTGGCTCCAATGGATGTTCCATCAACCATTATGTTAGCTCCAGGCAAGGGTTCACCTAGAGTATCAAATATTTTTCCAGAAATTTTTCCTGGAATCTGAGCAAATATTATAGAAATATTTGCCGTTAAAAATAGAATAATTATTACTTTTTTCACTATAGTCATATTATATTTTTATTGTCTTACCATAAAAGTATAAATATGCCCATAATTTGTCAAGAGTATTTTAAATTACTTTAAATAATTTGTGAATTCGGTTAAAATACAAATATCTTTTACTATGTCGTAAATCTCTTTTATTTTTCTATTGAACAAAGCTAATTCACTTTCAGAATATAGATATTCATAACGTGCACTCTGCTCTTTGTATGTTTGAGTCAACTTAAAAAAGCTTATATCTGTCATTACGAGGCGTACTTTGCCGAAGTAATCTGTTGATTTTGAGTTGAATTCTAAAGATTGCTTCGGGGAAAAGCTCCTCGCAGATTGTATGTTTAAAAAGTAAAAAAGATATCCTTGCTGCAAAATTGAAATTAGTCAATTTATGATTATTTTTAAGAAAACATCATTAACAGTCAAGGA